>NZ_JBWLPW010000070.1:0-751 GCF_056521845.1 Pseudomonas sp. PF05
TCAGGTCAAGCGCCTGTGCAACCTCTATGGCCCTTCGGAAACCACGACGTATTCGAGTTGGGTGTCGATGGCCCGCGAGGATGGGTTTGCCGCGCACATTGGTAAACCGGTGGCGAACACCCAGTTCTATCTGTTGGATGAGTACAAACAACCGGTGCCACTGGGCGTTCCGGGCGAAATTTACATCGGTGGCGCTGGGGTCGCTCGCGGTTATCTCAATCGTGATGACCTGACGGTTGAACGCTTCCTGAAAGACCCGTTCAGCAGTGATCCAAATGCCCGCATGTATCGCACTGGCGACCTGGGCCGCTACCTGCCGGACGGCAACATCGAATACCTGGGCCGCAACGACGACCAGGTGAAGATCCGCGGTTTCCGCATCGAACTGGGCGAGATCGAAGCCAAGCTCGCCCAGGCGCCAAACATCAAGGAAACCGTGGTCCTGGCCCGTGAAGACGTGCCGGGCGACAAACGCCTGGTCGCCTATTTCACCCAACACTCACCGGACGAAGTCGTCGACATCGAAGCCCTGCGCACGCACCTGCAGGCGCAGTTGCCGGCCTATATGGTGCCCGTTGCCTACGTGCGGCTGGATGCCTTGCCGCTGACGCCGAACGGCAAGCTCGACCGCAAGGCCTTGCCGGCACCGGACCTCGACGCGCTGATCACCCGTGGCTACGAAGCCCCGCAAGGCGAGGTCGAAACCACCCTGGCGCGGCTCTGGCAAGATTTGCTCAAGGTCGAACGCGTA
>NZ_JBWLPW010000071.1:0-741 GCF_056521845.1 Pseudomonas sp. PF05
GGCATCGAGGTGGACGAAGGCGCTGGGCACCATGTATTCGGGCAGATGCTCGAGCAGGGCGCTGCGCAGGTGTTCGGCGTTGGCCGGTTCACCGCAGAGGTACGCCACCAGGCGATTGTCCTCGCGAGCGATCACCACGGCGTCGGTGACACCGGCACAACCCAGCAAGACGTTCTCGATTTCCCCCAGCTCGATGCGGAAACCACGGATCTTCACCTGGAAGTCATTGCGGCCCAGGTATTCCAGTGTGCCGTCGGCCAGCCAGCGGCCGAGGTCGCCGGTCTTGTACAGGCGTGCGTTCGGCTCAGTGCTGAACGGATCGACGACGAAACGCTCGGCGCTCAGCTCCGGTCGGTTCAGGTAACCCCGGGCCACGCCGGCGCCACCGATGTGCAGTTCACCGGCCACGCCCAACGGCGTCGGTTCGCCGCGGGCATCGAGCACGTGCACCTGGACGTTGGCAATCGGCCGGCCAATGCTCGGCCGCTCGCCCAGGTCGCGGATCAGGTCGATGGTGGCGTCCACCGTGCATTCGGTCGGGCCGTACATGTTGTAGAAACGGATGCTCGGGCAGTTGCGTAGCTTCGTCCAGGTCGCGGCATTGATCGCCTCGCCGCCGAGCAGCACGCTCACCGGTTGGTAGCGGCTTCGCTCCAGCAGGCCGGCGGCGAGCAGGGTGTCGAGCTGCGACGGCGTGGAGTCGAAGGCGTGCACCTGGTGCTGTTCGAGGAAGTCCAGCAA
>NZ_JBWLPW010000072.1:0-741 GCF_056521845.1 Pseudomonas sp. PF05
GTCGTAGGAAAAACACCGGCGACTGCCGTCGGGCAGGATCTCTTCGGTCAGTTGGCCCAGGCGACTCCAGGTGAACCGATGCTCGCTACCGTCCGGGTCATACGTCGCCAGCAGTTGCCCGTGAGCGTCGTAGGCATATTCCGTGCGCTGGCCGTCCGGGCCGATGAGGACGATCACATCGCCGCGGGCATTGCGCCGGTAGGTCCACACGGCCTTGCCGCGTGAACGGGTGTGCAGGAAACCGTTGCGGTATTCGTAGGACGTCGGCGCCTCGTCCGGTGGAATCAATGCCACCAACCGTCCGACCTCGTCGTAGCGGTATTCGGTCACGGCGCCCAGCGGGTCCTGCTCGGCGATCAACCGGCCCTGTTCGTCGTAGGCCTTGAGGTGCTCGCCGCCATCGGGCTCGACCTGGTGCACCAGCCGCGCCCGCTCGTCGTGGACGTACACTTCCTGGCTGCCATCGATATTCTGGACAGTGACGCTGCCGTCCTCGCCCCAGGTGTAGCGGCTGTCCATCTGCGCGAACGAAGCCCAGTGCCGCACACAGCGGACCGCCGGGCCGACGCCTTGCCATTCCCAATAAAAACTCGCGCCACCGGCCAGTTGTCGCTGGAGGATGACGTGCTGGTCGTCGTAGTCGTAGCGTTCGCTTTCACCGGCGGCGTTGGTCGCTTCGATGAGTCGGAAACGTCCGTCGTAGCGGTAGGACACCAGCGTCTGTTCGGTCCGCCAGGCTTT
>NZ_JBWLPW010000073.1:0-741 GCF_056521845.1 Pseudomonas sp. PF05
GAAGCCTGGCGGACCGAACAGACGCTGGTGTCCTACCGCTACGACGGACGTTTCCGACTGATCGAAGCGACCAACGCCGCCGGTGAAAGCGAACGCTACGACTACGACGACCAGCACGTCATCCTCCAGAGGCAACTGGCCGGCGGGGCGAGTTTTTATTGGGAATGGCAAGGCGTCGGCCCGGCGGTCCGCTGTGTGCGGCACTGGGCTTCGTTCGCGCAGATGGACAGCCGCTACACCTGGGGAGAGGACGGCAGCGTCACTGTCCAGAATATCGATGGCAGCCAGGAAGTGTACGTCCACGACGAGCGGGCGCGGCTGGTGCGCCAGGTCGAACCCGACGGCGGCGAGCACCTCAAGGCCTACGACGAACAAGGTCGGCTGATCGCCGAGCAGGACCCGCTGGGCGCCGTGACCGAATACCGCTACGACGAGGTCGGACGGTTGGTGGCGTTGATTCCACCGGACGAGGCGCCGACGTCCTACGAATACCGCAACGGTTTCCTGCACACCCGTTCACGCGGCAAGGCCGTGTGGACCTACCGGCGCAATGCCCGCGGCGATGTGATCGTCCTCATTGGCCCGGACGGCCAGCGCACGGAATATGCCTACGACCCCCACGGACAACTGCTGGCGACGTATGACTCGGACGGTGGCGAACATCGGTTCACCTGGAGTCGCCTGGGCCAACTGACCGAAGAGATCCTGCCCGACGGCAGTCGCCGGTGTTTTTCCTACGAT
>NZ_JBWLPW010000074.1:0-707 GCF_056521845.1 Pseudomonas sp. PF05
GCCTTGCGGTCGAGCTTGCCGTTGGGTGTCAGCGGTAGTGCGTCGAGGCGCACGTAGGCGGCGGGCACCATATACGCTGGCAACTGCGTTTGCAGGTGCGTGCGCAGGGTTTCGATGTCTACGGCTTCGTCCGGCGAGTGTTGGGTGAAATAGGCCACCAGGCGCTTGTCGCCTGGTATGTCTTCGCGGGCCAGGACTACGGTTTCCTTGATGTTTGGCGCCTGGGCGAGCTTGGCTTCGATCTCGCCCAGCTCGATGCGGAAACCACGGATCTTCACCTGGTCGTCGTTGCGGCCCAGGTATTCGATGTTGCCGTCTGGCAGGTAGCGGCCCAGGTCGCCGGTGCGATACATGCGGGCGTTCGCAGTCGTGCTGAACGGGTCTTTCAGGAAGCGCTCGGCCGTCAGGTCCTCGCGGTTCAAATAACCCCGCGCCACCCCAGCACCACCGATGTAGATTTCGCCCGGAACGCCCAGTGGCACCGGCTGCCCGTGTTCATCCAGCAGATAGAACTGGGTGTTCGCCACCGGTTTACCGATATGCGCGGCAAAGCCGTCTTCACGGGCCATCGACACCCAACTCGAATACGTCGTGGTTTCCGAAGGGCCGTAGAGGTTGCACAGGCGCTTGACCTGGGTCTGTTCGAACAACGCTTCCACCAAACTGCGCTTCAAGGCTTCACCGGCGACGTTCACCGTATCGACGCC
>NZ_JBWLPW010000075.1:0-657 GCF_056521845.1 Pseudomonas sp. PF05
GCTCCCACGAGGCGCTCCGGGGAGGCATGGGTCCGATGCTCACCACCGATCCCTGTGGGAGCAAAGCTTGCTCGCGATGGCGGTGGGTCAGTCTGCCGTGATGTTGGATGTGCTGACGCTATAGCGAGCAAGCTTTGCTCCCACAGGCGCGTTCCCGGGGGGGCATGGGGTCCGGTGCTCACCACAAATCTTCTGTGGGAGCTGAGCTGCTCCCACAGGGCGCTCCGGGGAGGCACGGGTCCGATGCTCACCACAGATCCCCTGTGGGAGCAAAGCTTGCTCGCGATGGCGGTGGGTCAGTCTGCCGTGATGTTGGATGTGCTGACGCTATCGCGAGCAAGCCTTGCTCCCACAGGCGCGTTCCCGGGGGGGCATGGGGTCCGATGCTCACCACAAATCTTCTGTGGGAGCTGAGCTTGCTCCCACGAGGCGCTCCGGGAGGCATGGGTCCGATGCTCACCACAGATCCCTGTGGGAGCAAAGCTTGCTCGCGATGGCGGTGGGTCAGTCTGCCGTGATGTTGGATGTGCTGACGCTATCGCGAGCAAGCTTTGCTCCCACGGGCGCGTTCCCGGGGGGACATGGGGTCCGGTGCTCACCACAAATCTTCTGTGGGAGCTGAGCTGCTCCCACGAGGCGCTCCGGGGAGGCACGGGT
>NZ_JBWLPW010000076.1:0-646 GCF_056521845.1 Pseudomonas sp. PF05
CATCGTTTACACCGCTACCCTGACCAACGCGGCCGGCTCGCCAGTGACAGTCACCCTGAGCAACGGCGCAGTGATCAACATCGCTGCCGGTGCCACCACTGGCACCGTCACGGTCGATGCCCCAACAGACGACGTCTACAAAGACGCTGGCAAAGTCGAAGTCAGCATCGACAACGCCACGGGCGGTAACTTCGAGAACCTGGTTCCGAGCACCACGCCTGCGGTGACTGACGTCACCGACACCATCGACACTTCGACTGTCAGCCTGACCGCAACGTCCACCGTTGCTGAAGGTGGCACCGTGGTTTACACCGCTTCGGTCAATGCTCCGGTCACTGACGCCCCGCTCGTCGTAACGTTGAGCAACGGCCAGACCATTACCATTCCGGTTGGCGCCAGCAGTGGCTCGGTCAACTTCGTGACCCAGAACGACGCCCTCGCAGGCGGCGACAACCTGAGCGTCAAAATCGACGACGCCCAGGGCGGCAACTACGAAAAACTGGACATCGACGCTACTCCAGCGGACACCACCGTTACCGATGTGCAGGACACTACCGGCCTGACCTTGAGTGCAACCGACACTGTCGCTGAAGGCGGCTCCATCGTTTACACCGCGACCCTGACCAACGCCGCTGGCTCACCAGTG
>NZ_JBWLPW010000077.1:0-593 GCF_056521845.1 Pseudomonas sp. PF05
GTCTGGCAGCAGTTCAGGGTGAAAGCTCTGGTAGTCGATGGCGACCAGGTGACGATGCTCGTAACGCAGGCGCAGGCTGCGCCGGGCGCCGTTGTCCAGGCGGCTGATATCGCCGTAGATGTTGCGCTGGAGGGTCAAGCGGTTGTCATACCGATCGCTCAGGGCAATCAGATGGCCGTCACGAAAGTGTAGGAATGCTGCGCCGTCACCGGGTTGAGCGACGATCAGTTCGTCCGCCTCGGTCCCCAGGTAGATCGCCGCGCGGGCCAGGCTGTTGTGGATCGCCGGACGTTGCAGGCTGGGGCGGGGAAAGGTGGTGCGGCGGTTTTCCTGGTCGATCCAGATGACCGCCTCGCCTTCGATCAAAAGGCGATGGGCCAGGGCATGGCTCCAGCCGCGCCCGAGGCCGATGTCCAGGTCGGCGGCGCTGGTGCGGTACAAACGGGTGAAGACGAACGGCAAGCGGCCATCGAGGGTGCCGTCGTCGAGGGTCAGCAGTTCTTCGCCGGTGACCATCGACACCGGGCAGCCGTGGGTGCGGGTCTGGGCCGCGGTGTCGGCGCTGTCGCCGCTGGGGTTTTTCGATTGGGTGG
>NZ_JBWLPW010000078.1:0-591 GCF_056521845.1 Pseudomonas sp. PF05
GTGACTGAAATTCAGCGCTTTCACTTGAGGGTTGTGGGTCGGGGCTTGGGCCAGCGCCGCGCTGCCCAGTTCCAGTGTCGCCAGGCCTTGGGGCACCGGTAATTCGTCCAGGCCGGATTGGTGGACCAGGGCCCGCGGCTTGCTGTCGGTCAGCATGTGGGCCAGGCGTTGCGCGGGGTACTGTGGGTCGAGCGGCACATAGGCCGCGCCAGCTTTGAGGATGCCCAACAGGCCGATCAGCATGTGCGGGCTGCGGCGAGCGGACAGGCCGACGGTGTCGTCGGGCTGCACACCCAGTGCGATCAAGCTGTTGGCGACGCGGTTGGCCTGGGCGTTGAGTTCGGAGTAGCTCAGGGTCTTGCCGGCGCAGACCAGCGCCACGGCATCCGGGGTGAGGCTCGCCTGGGCCTCGAACACGACGTGAGGGAAGCGACTCGGGCTTTCGTCCAGCGCGCCACTGGTCGGGTTGAAGGTTTCCAGCAGTTGCCGGCGCTGCGCGTCATCCAGCAACGACAATGTCGCCAACGGTTGTGTCGCATCGTCGAGCATGGCATCGAGCAGGTGCAGCAAATGTTGGCCCCAACGGGCGAC
>NZ_JBWLPW010000079.1:0-583 GCF_056521845.1 Pseudomonas sp. PF05
TATCTGCGTCGAGCGCGGCATCGACATGGTTGTTGGCTTGCTGGCAATTCTCAAGGCCGGCGGTGGTTATGTGCCGCTGGATCCGGCGTATCCGTTGGACCGCATTGCCTACATGTTGGAAGACAGTGCGCCAGCGGCAGTGTTGGTGCAGGACGTTACCGTCGGCTTGTTGCGCGATGCCTCGATGGCCGTGATCAATCTCGACAGCGGTTTGTGGCAGGACGAGTCCGTCTCCAATCCGGAGATCAGCGGGCTGACTTCATCGCACCTGGCCTATGTCATTTACACCTCGGGTTCGACGGGTCTGCCTAAAGGCGTGATGATCGAACACCGCAACACAGTGAACTTCCTGACCTGGGCCCATCGCTCCTTCGATGACGCCACGTTGTCGAAAACCCTGTTCTCGACTTCGCTGAACTTCGACTTGGCCGTCTACGAGTGCTTCGCGCCGTTGACCTCCGGCGGCAGCATCGACGTGGTCACTAATGTGCTGGAACTGCAACAGGGCGAGCACGACATCACCTTGATCAACACCGTACCGTCGGCCCTCAAGGCGTTGTTGGAATCGGGCGGGTTGGGCGAG
>NZ_JBWLPW010000008.1:0-286882 GCF_056521845.1 Pseudomonas sp. PF05
CCCTAATTTGATTTTTCTATCTATAGCCCGACAAGACACTTAAATCTGCCCGATATATAGACGGAATCGCCACATATGCGCAATATACTGCTCAATACAGCCTCCCCCGCCTTTATTCTGGACGACACTTCGTAATGACGCCCCCTCCACATCGCAGCCTGGCCTCCACCCTGTACCCGGTTGCCCTGCTATTAATAGCCATGGCCTCCATCCAATCAGGAGCTTCCCTCGCCAAAAGCATGTTCCCGGTAGTGGGCGCACAGGGCACAACAACGCTACGACTCATTTTTGCCAGCCTCATCATGGTGTTATTGCTACGCCCCTGGCGCGCCAAGCTCACCGCCCAATCCCTGCGCACCGTGATCGTCTATGGGATGGCCTTGGGCGGTATGAACTTTCTTTTCTATATGTCGGTTCGTACCGTTCCACTGGGTATTGCCGTGGCGCTGGAATTTACCGGGCCTCTGGCAGTCGCCATTTACGCCTCGCGCCGGGCAATCGATTTTCTGTGGATCGCCCTGGCAGTCGCTGGCCTGCTTCTGCTTATACCGACCGGAGCGACCAATGCCGGTATCGACCTGCTTGGAGCCGGCTATGCGCTGGGCGCAGGTGTTTGCTGGGCGTTGTACATCCTGTTTGGCCAGAAGGCCGGCGCGGACAATGGTGTGCAAACCGCCGCACTGGGGGTGATGATCGCAGCCCTGTTCGTCGCACCGATTGGCATTGTGCACGCGGGCGCCGCACTGCTCACACCAAGCCTGATTCCAATTGCCATCGGCGTCGCCATCCTGTCTACGGCCCTGCCCTACACCCTGGAAATGATTTCTCTGACCCGAATGCCAGCCCGCACTTTCGGCACTCTGATGAGCGTCGAACCGGCAGTCGCGGCCCTGTCAGGGCTGGTCT
This sequence comes from Pseudomonas sp. PF05, assembly GCF_056521845.1. NCBI lineage: Bacteria > Pseudomonadati > Pseudomonadota > Gammaproteobacteria > Pseudomonadales > Pseudomonadaceae > Pseudomonas > Pseudomonas sp. PF05. The sequence goes on from NZ_JBWLPW010000008.1 coordinate 907, forward strand.
TTCTGCAGGAGTACTTGTCCTTGGCCCAGTGGTTAGCCATTACCTGCATCATCCTCGCGTCGGTCGGCGCAACGCTGACCATGGCTAACACCGCGAAGCCTGCCGTCGCGGCAGATTGAAGCAGGATTTAACGAAGGTCTGGTATTTGCCACGCATTTAGGCCATGTTTAGACCAGTAACCCAGTGTCAGACATGGATTTTTTCATACAGGACGTCATGAACGCTTCAAGCAAGAGCGAACACAATCGTACGTGGACACAAGATCCACGACGATTATAAGGACGGGAATGAAACGAATTTTGATACTGATCGCCGTACTTGCAGTAGCGGGCTGTGCGGCGACATCGAAAACTGAAGTCAAGCGCGGTAAAAAAGGTCTGCACATCAACTGCTCCGGCCTGTCCTCATCCTGGGACCAGTGCGCCGCCAGCGCCGCCAACTCATGTGCGCCCAAGGGTTACAAGGTCATTGCCAAGTCTGGCGACGTCGTCGAGGAACCCGGGGATTATCTCTTCGGGCTCAACCCCGCTGGTTATACCAGCCGCAGCATGATCGTCATCTGTAAATAGGCCACGTCAGTCGAGCCCTTGCTCGGCCATTCGGCGCCTTATTTCCTCGTGACTGGACTTGAGGACGTCACGCTGGACCTGCGGCGTGACCAGCATCCGCGCAACAACCAACGCTCCCACGCACTGAGACAGGATGGCCCAGGCCAGACTGTCGCTCCCCAATATCCGCGCCCAGGCTTCGTGCAAACGACAAATCCACGTTTGCGCCGCCTCCCTCACCTGGACATCCGATCGCGCGATCTCGGCACCCAGCACCGGCAACGCACACCCTGCTTCGGGTTGCTCAACGTGGCTCATGCTCAAGTACTGCTTGAGGCAGCGCTCCAGCTTCATTGAGTCCATGGCACCGTCTCCACTCAGACGATCCAGGCTTTGGGCCAACTCCCGCTCAACAATGGCCTTGAAAAGCTCATCCTTGGATGAGAAGTGGCTATAGAACGCACCGCCGCTCAACCCGATCGCCTTCATCAGACCATCGACACCGACCGTGGAGAAACCCGACTTTTTGGCAGAGACGGCGCTGCTGGCGAGCAGTTTCTCGCGGGTTTCCATTTTGTGATTGGCTGAATATCGCATGGTCCTGCCCCTGATTGCTCACCTTGACGCTTGCCGGATCTTAGCATAACGTCCGTTTAGTTAACGATCGTTTACCAATGAGGCTGACCATGAATAACAAGAAGGTCGTACTGGTTGTCGGCGCAGGCGATGCCACGGGCGGAGCGATTGCCAAACGCTTTGCACAGGAAGGTTTTATTGCCTGTGTTACCCGTCGCAGCGCCGACAAACTCGAGCCTCTGGTGGCTGCAATCCGCGCCCAAGGCGGCGAAGCCCACGGGTTTTCCTGTGATGCGCGTAAAGAAGATGACGTGATCGCACTCATCGAGCAAATCGAGAACCAGATCGGCCCGATCGAAGCCTTTGTGTTCAACATCGGCGCCAACGTCCCCTGCAGCATCCTCGAAGAAACCGCACGCAAGTATTTCAAGATCTGGGAAATGGCCTGTTTCTCAGGCTTTCTCAATGCACGGGAAGTGGCCAAGCGCATGGTCAAGCGCCAGCGCGGGACGATCCTGTTTACCGGGGCAACGGCGGGATTGCGCGGCGCTTCGGGGTTCGCTGCATTCGCGGGCGCCAAACATGGCATCCGGGCACTGGCCCAGAGCATGGCCCGTGAGCTGGGACCGATGAATATTCACGTGGCCCATGTGGTGGTGGACGGCGCCATCGACACCGACTTCATCCGCGATAATTTCCCGGAGAAATATGCCACCAAGGATGAGGACGGCATCCTGAACCCTGAACACATCGCCGACAATTACTGGTACCTGCACAGCCAACCCCGCGACGCCTGGACCTTCGAGCTGGACCTGCGCCCTTGGAACGAACGCTGGTAAACCCTCCCCTCACAACAACAAGAGAGCAGATCCCATGAGCAAATCGGTGGAGTTTTACTTCGATCTCGGCAGCCCGACCACGTACCTGGCCTACACCCAGTTGCCGACGCTGTGCGCGCAAACAAATAGCCAGCTGATCTATCGCCCGATGTTATTGGGCGGCGTCTTCAAGGCCACCGGCAATGCATCACCGGCAACAGTGCCGGCCAAGAACCCTTACCTGTTCAAGGATCTGAATCGCTTCGCCAAACGTTACGGCGTGGCCTTCCAGTTCAATCCACACTTCCCCATCAATACACTGCAACTGATGCGCGCGGTGACTGGCATGCAGTTGCGCCAACCCGAACGCTTCGAGGCCTTCATCGATTGCCTGTTCCGCGCCTTTTGGGTGGACGCCCGCAATCTCAATGACCCCGCGACTGTCGCAGCGGTCCTGAACGAAGGCGGTTTCGATGCCGACTACGCGCTGGCCCTGACGAACGACGAGCAGGTCAAGCAAGCACTCAAGGCCGCCACTGAAGAAGCCATCGGACGGGGCGTGTTCGGCGCCCCGAGCATGTTTGTCGGCAATGAGCTGTTCTTCGGCCAGGATCGGCTGGACTTCGTCCGTGAAGCCCTCGCCTGATCCTCTACTTCAAATGGCCATCGTTCGCGTGTTGAGCCATTGCAGCGCATCGCCGTCCAGCAACGGGCTCAAGCGACGCTGAACCTCGGCGTGATAGGCGTTGAACCAGTCTTTTTCGTCCTGGGTCAGCAGCGAAGGTTCCAGGCAGCGGGTGTCGATCGGGCACAGGGTCAGGGTTTCGAACTCAAGGAACTCGCCGAACTCGCTGCTTCCGGCTTCGCGGTTCAACACCAGGTTCTCGATGCGCACACCCCAGCGACCGGGACGATAAGTGCCCGGTTCGATGGAGGTGATCATGCCAGCCTGCATCGCCGTTTGTGGCGCGGCAGCAGCTTGATAGGCAATCACCTGCGGGCCTTCATGGACATTGAGGAAATAGCCGACGCCATGGCCGGTGCCGTGGCCGTAATCCACCTGCTCCGCCCAGATCGGTGCGCGGGCGATGGCATCCAGCAACGGCGAAAGAATCCCCCGCGGGAATTTGGCCCGGGACAGGGCAATCACGCCCTTGAGTACGCGTGTGCAATCACGTTTCTGCTCAGCGGTGGGTGTGCCGACTGGCACCATGCGAGTGATGTCAGTGGTGCCCCCCAAGTACTGGCCGCCGGAATCGATCAGCAACAGACCATCACCTTCGATGACCGCATGGGCTTCTTCCGTGGCGTGGTAATGAGGCATCGCGCCATTGGCGTTAAAAGCGGCGATGGTGTTGAAACTCAGGGAGACGAAGTCCGGCCGTCGCGTGCGAGCGACGGTCAGGTGTTCGTCGATGGTCAACTCGGTGATGCGCTCGCGCCCCCAGGCCCCTTCCAGCCAGGCGAAGAACTCACAGAGCGCCGCGCCGTCCTGCTCCATGGCCCGACGGATGTGCTCGGCGTCCGCCAGGCTTTTGCGGGACTTGGCCAGCGTCGTTGGATTGAGACCTTCGACCAGTTTCACGCCGCTGCCCAGATTATCCAGCAAGCCGACCGTCACCCGCGCCGGATCGATCTGCAGGCTCGCGCCGTCCGGCACTTCACGCAACGCGGCGGCGGCTTCGCTGTAATCGCGCAGGGTCACGCCGTCCTGTTCAAGCGCGGCACGCAGCGATGCGTCAACCTTGTCCAGGGCCACGAACAGCATTGCCTGTTGCTGGCTGATCAAGGCAAAGGAGACGAACACGGGGTTGAACGACACATCCGCGCCGCGCAGGTTGAACAACCAGGCGATGTCATCCAGCGTGGCGATGAAATGCCAATCGGCACTACGCTCCTTGAGGGATTCGCGCAGCTTGGCGAGCTTTTCGACCCGGCTGACGGTCGCCTGGGGAGGCAAATGGGCATAGACCGGCTGATCCGGCAAGCTTGGGCGATCAGCCCAGATGTCCCTGAGCAGGTCGATGTCGGTGCGCAACCGCGCGCCGCGTTCCGCAAGCTTGCCACCCAGGGTGCGGCCCGACGCCACGGCCATGACCGCACCGTCGACCGCAACCACTGCGCCTTCAGGCGTTTGTTCGGCCAGCCAGTCCAAGGGGCCAGGCTGGCCGGGAATGAGCTTGACCAGCTCGATTCCACTGCCCTCCAGCTCCTTGGTGGCCTGCTCCCAGTAACGGCTATCGGCCCAGACGCCAGCGAAACTGCCGGTCACGATCAAGGTACCCACCGAGCCATGGAAGCCCGACAACCATTGTCGCCCCTGCCAATAACCCGGCAGGTATTCAGACAGATGCGGGTCGGCCGATGGCACCAGCAGCGCATGAATGCCCTCTCGGCTCATCAGTTGGCGGATTTGGGCCAGGCGCTGGGGAACCAGTCCATGGGGCAAAGGCTCGGTGCTCATTGTTTCTCCTGCTCATTGATATTGTTGTTCGATGCCGAAGGCGGCTTATGGGGTCGTGGCCCAGAACGCCGGCGCAGTCGCGCACGCCGCCTGGATCAGCCGCACCGCCTCGTCGACATCCTGCTCGGTGGTAAAGCGGCCCAGGCTCAAGCGAATGGTCCGCCCCGCCGCACGCGCATCGTGCCCCAAGGCCAGCAGCACGTGGGACGGGGTGTTCTGCGCCGAGTTGCAGGCCGAGGTCGCGGAAAATGCAATCGATGCACCCAATGTCGCCGGGTTGAACTCACCTTCGTTGAACGTCAGGCTCAGCGTGTGGGGAATCCGGCGGTTCGCACTACCGTTTAGACACACACCGGGCAAGGCCAGTAGCGGTTCGAGCAAACGATTGCGCAACCGGGCAATTTTAGCGAGTTCTTCTTCGAATGCTCCGGCTGCCAGTTCGAATGCGGCGCCCATGGCTGCGATCTGATGAGTCGCCAGGGTCCCGGAGCGCAAACCGCCCTCATGCCCGCCGCCGTGAATTTGCGCCGACAGCCGTGGCCGGGCATGGTCGCCAACGTAGAGCGCCCCGATGCCCTTGGGGCCGTAGATCTTATGCGCGGAAAAAGACATCAGGTCCACCGGCCAGCGAGACAGATCGATCTGCACCTTGCCAGCGCCCTGGGCTGCGTCCACATGAAACAGCGCACCGTGCTCGCGAACGCTCTCGCCGATGGCTATGACGTCGTTGACGGTGCCCAACTCGTTGTTTACCAGCATCAGCGACACCAGGAACGTGTCTTCGCGCAACGCCTCGCGAACCGCTTGCGGGCTGATCAGGCCTTCAGCGTCCGGCGCCAGCCAGGTCACCGCGACGCCGCTCTCTTGGAGCTGGCGCGCCGTGTCGAGAATCGCCTTGTGTTCGATCAGGCTGGTGATGACATGGCCGGCGGAACCACCACGCGCCTGGGCCACCCCTTTGAGGGCCAGGTTATTGGATTCGGTGGCACCGGACGTCCAAACGATCTGTTCGGGTTGAGCACCCACCAATTGCGCTACCTGCTGGCGGGCGCGCTCCACCGAGCGCCGGGCCTCCTGGCCGAAGGCATGGGAACTGGAAGCGGGGTTGCCAAAATTGCCGTCAAAGCCCAGACACTCGACCATGACCCGGATGACCCGCTCATCCACCGGCGTGGTGGCGGCGTAATCGAAATACAAAGGACGTTTATTCATAGGAAACTCGCAGAGCCTGTTCCAGGATCAGGCGCCCTCGTTGGGTTCGAGACTAGCAATACCTGATCAAAGACCTTAAAGAAGTCGGACTTCGTTTAAAAGTGCGTAGGAACGCTCCTGAACAGCGAGCTTAGCAGGCATCGCGGCGAAGCTCAGCCCTCAACTGATGCTTTCGAGCAACAACGGATACAGCGAAGCGACCAACAGCAGCGCCATGCCCCAGTTGAACATGCGCAACCAGCGACGATCACGCAACAGGTTGCGCAACAGGCTCCCGCACACTACCCACAGACTCACGCTTGGCAGGTTGATCAGCGCAAATACTGCCGCAATCACCAACACGTTGAAGAAATAACCCTGGAGTGGCGTGTACGTGCTGATGGCACCAATGGCCATGATCCAGGCCTTGGGATTGACCCATTGGAACGCCGCTGCGCCCCAGTAGCTGATCGGCGTATTGTCTCCCGGCTGGCTTTCCGAAACCGGACCGGAGTGGGCTATTTTCCACGCCAGGTACAACAAGTACGCCGCGCCGATGTAGCGCAGCGCGGTATAGAGCAACGGATAAGTCTGGAACACCGCGCCCAGGCCAAGGCCCACTGCCAGCACCAGGAAAAAGAAGCCACAGGTAATACCCAGCATGTGGGGGATGGTACGGTTGAAACCGAAATTGACTCCCGAGGCCAACAACATGGTGTTGTTAGGGCCAGGCGTGATCGAGGTCACCAGGGCAAACAGGGCGAAGCCCAGCAGCAGGTCAAGCGAAAGGGTCATGTCAGGTCAGTCCATCAGGGGCGGTCAGTCAAGTCATGACCCTACCCCACGCCTTGGCGCAAACCCACGGACAGTTGGGCAAAACTTTAAGCGGTACAGTCCCTCAGCTCGACCGGCCTGGCTGTTGCACGACCCGCTCGGCGCTCATCTGGCCCTGATCGTCGAAACCCACGTTTTTCTGCGACGAACCGAGCAGCTCGGCTTTTTTCGCGTGGTACTCATCGAACGAGAGACCTCGACGATTCAAGGCTTCCAGGGCCAGTTCGCGGGTCTCGTCGGCGGTGTAGGGGCGCAGCTCCGGGGAGGAACTGGCGCAACCGCCCAAGAGGGTAGCGGTCAACAGCAGCAAAACAGCAAAGGTACGGTTCATGGCGAGTGTCCGGTGTTCTGGAGTTGGGCGATGAACAAAGGCTACCCGCCAGCCCTGCGCGGCAGAAATCAACCCTCTCGATAGTGGCTATTGCCTTTGCGGATCAGCCGCAGCACTCAGTCGACCAACTGGCAATGCAGCGCGTTGTCCAGGCTGCGCTCGATGTTGCGCAGCACCTGGAACGAGCCGAACGTCACGGCTTTGGCTCGGTGAGCCTGGATCAGCCGCCAGAAATCCTGTTCGCCACTTTCGAAGCTTCGAAGGGCCGCCTCGCCTGCTTCGCGGGTTTGCCACTGCAAATAATTGAGCACGCGCCGACCATCCTCGCTGGCCTGGATACTGGCACTCAGAAACCCCCGGTGGTCCCGAGCCAGGCGCTCGGTCTGTTCCGACAAGGCCGTGACCAGCGCCTGCTGCCATTGCGGCTCGATATCGAATTCCATCAACTGGGTGAAACTGCGATTGTTCCTTGGTGATTGCATGAACGGTCCCCTCTGCACGTAAGGCGGATCTTGCGATCCGAACGCGTGCAGGGTAAAACCTCAAGTTAACTTGAGGTCAAGCAGTGAATTGAAGCGATGACGCAGATCGATGTCCACAAGGAACTCACCGTCGGCCAAGTGGCCGCCCGCAGCGGCGTGGCGGTCACGGCCCTGCACTTCTATGAATCCAAGGGGCTGATCAAAAGCACACGCAACCAAGGTAACCAACGTCGTTACTCACGGGCAGTATTGCGCCGCGTGGCGCTGATCAAGGTTGCCCAGCGCCTGGGCATTCCGTTGGCGGAAATCGGCGAGGCGTTGAAAAACCTGCCGGACAACCGTGCGCCAACGGCCGCCGACTGGCAGACCTTGTCGGCGCAGTGGAGCCGGGACCTGGACGAGCGCATCAACCAGTTGATGGCGCTGCGTGATCGACTCAACGGTTGCATCGGCTGCGGATGCCTGTCGATGGACGCCTGCCCGCTGCGCAATCAGGGCGACGTGCTGGGCAAACACGGGCCTGGGGCTCACCTGTTGGAACAGCCGTGAAGCGTTCGTCGGGACATGGGCCCATCCACAGTGGCTGACCTATAGTGGATGGGCGCAAACCGACGAAGACTCTCTTCGCCTCCCATAACAACAAGGAGAAACGTCATGGGCGTCAAAGCCATTCCCGAAGGTTTCCATAACATCACGCCCTACCTGGGCATTCAAAAAGCTGCCGAAGCCATCGACTTCTACAAAAAAGCCTTCAATGCCACCGAGGTCATGCGCCTGGCCATGCCCGACGGCGGCATCGGGCATGCCGAACTGCGGATCAACGGTTTTCCGATCATGCTCGGCACGCCTTGCGATCAAGGCCCGCTGAGCAGCCCGGACCGTTCGCCATCGGTCGGCCTGCATTTATATGTCGAGGACGTGGACAGCGCATTCGCCCAGGCCATTGCGGCCGGTGGCACAGTGATTTCCGAGGTCAAGGATCAGTTTTACGGCGATCGTACCGGCACTTTGAAAGATCCCTATGGGCATCTGTGGTTCCTGGCGACGCACAAGGAAGATCTGAGCCAGGAACAGATCGAGCAACGGGCCAGGGAGATGTTTCAACAGCAAGGCTGACTTGCCCTTGCTCCCGCGGGGTTAGCCCCGGAGCTGTCGAGTGCAACGAGGCTGCGATCTTTCCCCTGACACTTGAGTCTCAAGCGAAAGATCAAAAGATCAAAAGATCGCAGCCTTCGGCAGCTCCTACCTCGCGAAACATTTTCTTTCATCTTCCTCTTCGGGATTTCGATCGCTCGTTCGTCTTAATTAGATGCAGCAGTCCGCGTCGGCAAAAGCCACGGTCTGCCTTTTTGGGTTCACGGTGTTGCGAAGCCCGTAATACCGAACCTTTCATCGAATCAAGACGTTCAATCATGTCGAAGAAGTCCCGCTCCAAACTCTGGTTCCTGGTCCATAGCTGGCTGGCATTGCCCATCTGGTTTTTCGTGCTCATCGTTTGCGTCACGGGCACCCTCGCAGTGGTCAGCCAGGAGATTGTCTGGCTGGTCAACCCCGAGATGCGCGCCAGCAAACCCTCGGACGATGCCCAACTGCTCAGCTATGACCAGGTGGTCGCCGCGATCAAGCACGCCCAGCCGCAAACCCAGGTGCAAAGCATCGTCCGCCCGGACGAGTCGCATTTCGCGCTGGAGGTCGGCGTGACCTATCCCGACGGACGTCCCGACAAGGTCTACGTCAACCCTTACAGCGGCGTCATCCAAGGCTCGGCGCCGACGTTCAACTTCAGGGGGTTTACCCGTGCCCTGCATGGCTGGTGGCTGGTGCCGTTCACCAATGGCTACAGCTGGGGCTGGTACCTGGTGTCATTGTTGGGGCTGCCGTTGCTGGCCTCGTTGGTGACCGGGCTGGTGGTCTACAAGCGCTTCTGGAAAGGCTTTTTCCGTCCGACGCTGCGGATCCGCCACGGCGCGCGGATTTTCTGGGGGGATTTCCACCGGCTCAGCGGCATCTGGTCGATCTGGTTCGTCGCGGTGATTTCCATTACCGGCATCTGGTTCCTGATCGAGGCCCTGCTGTCGGACAATCAGATTTCCATTTCCAGCGCGCCAGTCATTCCGGTGGTGGCGCGTGAAAGCGTTCCGCTGTCGGCCGATGGTCTTGCACCGCCGCAACTGGACCTGGACCGGGCCATTGAAATCGCCCGGCAACGCATCCCAGGCCTGGAAGCAAGTTTCATCAGCCTGCCCGGCAATGCCTACAGCCATCTGGAAATTGGCGGTCGCGGTTGGTATCCGCTGATGTTTCAGACCGCCACCATCAATCCCTACAACGGCGATGTCGCTGCCTCACGGCTGCTGTCGGACCGCACGACACTGGAGTTCGTCACCGAATCCATGCGCCCGTTGCACACCGGCGACTTCGGCGGCCTCTGGATCAAGCTGATCTGGTTTTTCTTCGGCTTGATCCTGAGCATGATGGTCCTCAGCGGGCTGCTGATCTGGACCAAACGCACAGCCCTGGCCACCGCCAATGCCCTCAAGCGTAGCCACAAACCCTCCCGTGAAACCCGCATCGCGCAGGCGTTGCAGCCGTCGATCCAGCGTGAATCGTCGGAGGGCAGCCTGTGAATCCGTCCAATACTGCTTCATCACCGTCACGCCTGAGCCTGTTCTGGCATAAATGGCGCTTCCACCTCAACGTGCTGTTGTTGCTGATCCCCCTGGGGTTCATGCCCAAGTATTTGTCCGAAGCCGCACTGTTTCGCGGTGACGCAGGGCTTGGCGAGCGGGACGTCGGCGAAGTCCAGGTCGGCCCCTGGAGCCTGCGCCTGGCGGAATTTCGCAACGAAGCCCCACGCGTCCAGGGACCTGCCGGGCCCATGAAGCATTTCAACGCGGCCCTGTGCGAACGCTGTATCGACCAGGTCAAGGCCACCTACCTGCGCATCGGCAAACCCCGCAGCCTAAGGGCCGCCGGGGTGATTTTCTTCGGCTCGCCCTATCGCATGGGCGCCTTGTTGCCGGTTCCGCCAAAGACCCAGCCCAATGCCGAACTGTGGATAACCCTCGAGGGTTGGGACGGTTCGATGCACCAGGCCTCCATTCCACTGAGCCAGGCCTCCCCGGCCACCGTCGCCTGGCTGAAGAACCAAGGACCCAAACCATGACCCTGCGCGTCTTATCCAACGGCCTGGCGTTGCTGTTCTGTGCAGGTGCAAGCACCAGCGCCCTGGCCCACAACCCGATATGCGAATGCAAGGCCATCGATGCCGAACAAATCCAATGCACCGGCGGCTTTTCCGACGGCAGCGGCGCGCCCGGAGTGACCCTGGATGTGATCGGCTATGACGAGACCATCCTCGTCCCGGGCAAGCTCGGTGCCGACTCGAAGCTGACCTTCAAGAAGCCGGAAGCTGAGTTCTACGTGCTCTTCGACGCCGGCCCCGGCCACGTTGTAGAAATCGACCAAGCCGACATCGAGGCCCCATGACCAACGCCACGACTCAAGTCATACGCCCCGCTGGTGCGGGCCATGAAACCCTGTATGTGTTGCTGCTGTGCCTGGTCATCGTGCTGGTCGCCGGGTCTGTGGTGGCCTGGCATGGCAAAGCCGAAGACATCACGCGCCTGGCCTCGAACCAACTCGACGCCCGCCGCGACCTCAGTGCCGCCGAGCAAGGCATCTACGCCGATTTGCGGGTGACCCTGGATGAAATCCGCTTGCTGCGCGAAGACCAACCCACCCTGCCCAGCCCGCAGACCCTGGCCGAAGAAGGCTTCGCGCCGTTCGCCCAGGACGCGAGTGCTGTCAGTCGCGGTGGCCACGCCTGGCAACAGCTGCAGGACCAGGCCTACTTCGGCGCCAGTGCCAATTCGTCCGTCGCCGGTTCCTTTCTGATGCGCATCGGCGAAGCGTCCGACGCCGCCCCGGACATCTGGCTCAACCGCAGCAATGGCCTTGCGATGCCCGGCGCGCTGGACGACGCCGCTTTGTCCGCCGCCGGCTGGCAACAGATCGTCGCGCAATTCGATGCCGGCGTAACCCGCCAGCACCGGCACTGACCCCACGCCTTCATTCAAGAGAAGACCGTTTGCCCATGCCCATTGCATCCCCACGCCGTCCCTTGTTGCACCTGCTGCTGATCGGCCTGCTGGCCTGCCTGTTCACCTCGCAGGCGTACGCCGAAACAGCCAAGCGCCTGCGCATCGGCATCACCCTGCACCCTTATTACAGCTACGTGGCCAATATCGTCGGCGACAAGGCCGAGGTCGTGCCGCTGATCCCGGCCGGTTTCAATCCCCATGCCTATGAGCCACGGGCCGAAGACATCAAGCGTATCAGCAGTCTCGACGTGATCGTGCTCAACGGCGTGGGCCACGACGATTTCGCCGACCGCATGATCGCCGCCAGCGAAACCCCGAACATGAAAGTGATCGAGGCCAATGAAAACGTGCCCCTGCTGGCCGCCACCGGCACGGCAGCCCGGGGCGCGGGCAAAGTCGTGAACCCGCACACGTTCCTGTCCATCAGCGCTTCCATTGCCCAGGTCAATAACATTGCCCGGGAGTTGGGCAAGCTCGACCCGGACAACGCCAAGGCCTACACCCAGAACGCCCGCGCCTACGGCAAGCGCCTGCGGCAGATGCGCGCCGCCGCCCTGGCGAAGCTGACCCAGGCCCCCAATGCCGAGTTGCGGGTCGCCACGGTGCATGCCGCCTACGACTACCTGTTGCGCGAATTCGGCCTGGAAGTGACCGCCGTGGTCGAGCCGGCCCACGGCATCGAACCGAGCCCCAGCCAGTTGAAGAAAACCATCGACCAACTGCGCGAGCTGGACGTGAAGGTGATCTTCTCGGAGATGGACTTCCCGTCCACCTACGTCGACACCATCCAGCGTGAATCGGGCGTGAAGCTGTACCCGCTCTCGCACATTTCCTACGGCGACTACAGCCCCGAGAAGTACGAAAAGGAAATGGCCGGCAACCTCGACACCGTGGTCCGGGCGATCCAGGAGTCTGGCGCATGACCGTCCAGGAAACCCTCACCCTGCACCGCGTCGGCCCCTTGATTGCGTTCGCCGACGTCAGCCTGAACCTGGGCCGCACCACCATTCTCGACAGCGTGGCATTTCAGGTGGAGCCCGGCAGCATCCATGCCTTGGTGGGCCCCAATGGTGGTGGCAAGAGTTCGCTGATCAAGACCTTGCTCGGACAGATGCCGCACCAGGGACGCTTGAGCCTGCAATGGCCAGGCGAGCCCGGGGTGATCGGCTACGTGCCCCAGGCGCTGGAGTTCGACCGGGGCCTGCCCATGACGGTGGAGGATTTCATGGCGGCGATGTGTCAGCGGCGGCCGGCATTTCTCGGCTTGAGCAAGCACTATGCCGGTGCCATAGAACAGGCCCTGGAGCGGGTCGGCATGCAGGACAAGCGCAAACGGCGCATGGGCGCGCTGTCCGGCGGTGAGCGTCAGCGCGTGTTGCTGGCCCAGGGGCTGATTCCCTCGCCGCAATTGCTGGTGCTGGATGAACCGATGTCAGCCCTGGACGAGGCCGGCATCCAGGTGTTCGAACGGTTGCTGCAGGACTGGCGCCAAGCCGGGATCACCGTGCTGTGGATCGAACATGACCTGGAAGCCGTCGGGCGCCTGGCCGACCGTGTCACCGGCCTGAACCGCCGGGTACTGTTCGACGGTCCGCCCCGCCAGACCCTGACGCCAGAACGCCTGCTGACGCTGTTTTCCACCCATCCGCGCACGAACGGGAGCGCTGCCTGATGAGCTATGAAGCCTTTCGTCTGATGGTCCAGGGCTGGGCCTCGTCCGGTTACTTGCCCGAAGCGCTGGCCTATGGGTTCGTGGTCAACGCGTTGCTGGCCGGATTGTTGATCGGCCCGGTGCTGGGCGGCCTGGGCACGCTGGTGGTGGTCAAGCGCTTCGCGTTTTTCTCCGAGGCGGTGGGCCATGCGGCGCTGACCGGCGTGGCGGTCGGTATCCTGCTCGGCGAACCCTACACCGGGCCTTACGGCAGCCTGTTCGGCTACTGCCTGCTGTTCGGCATCCTGCTCAATTACCTGCGCAACCGCACCGGCCTGGCGCCCGACACGTTGATCGGCGTCTTCCTGTCGGTGTCCCTGGCCCTGGGCGCCAGCCTGCTGCTGATCCTGGCGGGCAAGATCAACGTGCACATCCTGGAGAACGTACTGTTTGGTTCGGTGCTGACGGTCAATGGCAATGACCTGCTGGTGCTGGCGGTGGTCGGCTCGCTGGTGATGGCCCTGGCCTTGCCGCTATACAACCGCATCATGCTCGCCAGCTTCAACCCACAACTGGCGGCGGTGCGCGGGGTGGCAGTCAAGACCCTGGACTACCTGTTCGTGATCCTGGTGACGCTGATCACCGTGGCAGCAGTGAAAGTCATCGGCGCGATTCTGGTGGGCGCGTTGCTGGTGATCCCGGCTGCCGCGGCGCGCCTGCTCAGCCAATCATTGAAAGGTTTTTTCTGGTGTTCAGTGCTGATTGCCACCGCCAGCACCTTGTGCGGGATTCTCGCGCCCATTGTGTTCGACCTGCCCATCCCGTCCGGCGCCGCAATCATTCTGGTGGCCGGCATCGCCTTCGCCCTGAGCGCCATCGCCCGCGGTGTCGTCCCCAGCCTCAAAGGGAATCTTGGATAAATGGTTTTTTCATTGCGACAACTGACCCTGGCCGTCGCGTTATGCGCCGTGGCCGTCACCTCGTCATCTGCCACCGAAAAGGTCCGTCTGCTGGCATCGTTGCCGGTCACCTACGGATTGGGCGAGGCCTTGCTCAAGGGCACCGAGGTCAGCCTGGAGCGGGCCGCACCCGCCACTCTGCCCGGTACCCGACAGAGTGCCTACTTCAGCGGCCGTGGCGCGCCGGCCTTGAGCAAACTGGCCGGCGATGCTGACGGGGTGATCGGCCTGCGCTCGCTCTGGCCGGACGATCCGCTGTACCCCATGGCGCGACGCAGCAATATCCGCATCGTTGAAGTCGATGCCGCCCGCCCCGTGGACGGTGCCCTGCCTGGTATCGCCGTGCAACCGGGCATCGCCGACGGCCTGGCGAGCCAGCCGTGGATGGCCAGCCATAACCTGGGACGCATGGCCGACGTGATCGCCGCCGACCTGGTGCGCCTGGCCCCGGCGGACAAACCGAAGATCGACGCCAACCTGGCGGCCCTCAAGCAGCGCCTGCTCAAACTCAGCGCCGACAGCGAAAAACGCCTCGCCAGCGCCGATAACCTGAGCGTGATCAGCCTGAGCGAGCATTTTGGCTACCTGATCAGCGGGCTCAACCTGGACGCAATCAGCACCGACGCCCGGCCCGACGCCGACTGGACAACCGAAGCCCTCAAGCAGTTGAGCGCGACGTTGAAAGACAATGACGTGGCGCTGGTGCTGCACCATCGCCAGCCCTCGGATGCGCTGAAAGCAGCCATTACCGAAGGAGGTAGCCAATTACTGGTGTTGAGCACCGATGGCGCCGACCCGGTGGCGGAGCTGGAAAGCAATGTGGAGCTGGTCGTCACGGCGCTGACGGGAGGCTGACAGTCATCCGCCGTGGGGCCATCACATTTTTGTCGACTGACACACCGCCTTCGCGAGCAAGCTCGCTCCCACAGGGCTCAACTCAGCTCAGGGCTTGCCCTGGCACCCGCACAAACCCTTCCATCAACACCCGCGCGCTGCGGCTCATGATGGCTTTTTTCACGGTCCACTCGCCGTTGACCTGGCTGGCCTCGGCGCCGACGCGCAAGGTGCCGGACGGGTGGCCGAAACGCACGGCATTGCGCTCGATGCCACCGGCCGCGAGGTTGACCAAGGTGCCGGAAATCGCCGCGGCCGTGCCGATGGCCACCGCTGCGGTGCCCATCATGGCGTGATGCAGCTTGCCCATGGACAGCGCCCGTACCAGCAGGTCAACGTCGCCAGCCGCCACGGCTTTGCCGCTGGATGAAAGGTAGTCCGCTGGCGGTGCAACGAACGCCACTTTCGGTGTGTGCTGGCGCTGGGCGGCTTCGTTCAGGTGCTTGATCAAGCCCATGCGCAAGGCCCCGTGGGCGCGGATGGTCTCGAACATGGCCAAGGCCTTGGGATCGCCGTTGATGGCACCCTGCAATTCGGTGCCGGTGTAGCCGACGTCCCGTGCATTGATGAAAATCGTCGGGATCCCGGCGTTGATCAGCGTCGCCTTGAAGGTGCCAACGCCGGGCACTTCCAAGTCGTCCACCAGGTTGCCGGTGGGAAACATCGAGCCACCACCCCCCTCCTCTTCTGCCGCCGGGTCCATGAATTCCAATTGCACTTCAGCCGCCGGAAAGGTCACGCCGTCGAGTTCGAAGTCACCGGTTTCCTGCACCGCGCCGTCGGTGATCGGCACATGGGCGATGATGGTCTTGCCGATGTTGGCTTGCCAGATCCGCACCACGGCCACGCCGTTCTGCGGGATGCGGCCGGCGTCCACCAAACCACTGCTGATCGCGAATGAACCGACCGCCGCCGACAGGTTGCCGCAGTTGCCACTCCAGTCCACGAACGGTTTGTCGATGGACACCTGGCCGAACAGGTAATCGACATCGTGGTCGGCCCGGGTGCTCTTGGACAGGATCACGGTCTTGCTGGTGCTGGACGTCGCGCCGCCCATGCCATCGATCTGCTTCTCGTACGGGTCGGGGCTGCCGATCACCCGTAGCAGCAGCGTATCCCGGGCGGTGCCTGGAACGCGGGCTGCTTCGGGCAAGTCTTGCAAGCTGAAGAACACGCCTTTGCTGGTGCCGCCACGCATGTAGGTGGCGGGTATTCTGATTTGCGGTGCGTGAGCCATGATGCTCCTCAAGCGGACACCCAAGGGGGTGTCCGCAACTGTGATTTAGACGGCATTCGCCGATTCAAGGAAGTCCTGGGCAAAACGCTGCAATACGCCACCGGCCTCGTAGATCGACACTTCCTCAGCGGTATCGAGGCGGCAGGTCACCGGCACCTCGACGCGCTCGCCGTTCTTGCGAGTGATGACCAGGGTCAGCGTCGCACGCGGCGTGCGTTCGCCGATCACGTCATAGACTTCGCTGCCGTCGATGCCCAGGGTCTTGCGATCAGTGCCGGGCTTGAACTCCAGCGGCAACACGCCCATGCCCACCAGGTTGGTGCGGTGGATGCGCTCGAAGCCTTCGGCGGCGATCGCCTCGACACCGGCCAGTCGCACGCCCTTGGCCGCCCAGTCCCGGGACGAACCCTGGCCGTAGTCGGCTCCGGCAATGATGATCAGCGGCTGCTTGCGCTCCATGTAGGTCTCGATGGCTTCCCACATGCGCATGACCTTGCCTTCCGGCTCGACCCGGGCCAGGGAGCCCTGCTTGACCTTGCCGTTTTCCTGGACCATTTCGTTGAACAGTTTCGGGTTGGCGAAGGTGGCGCGCTGCGCGGTCAGGTGGTCGCCGCGGTGGGTCGCGTAGGAGTTGAAGTCTTCCTCCGGCAGGCCCATTTTCGCCAGGTATTCGCCGGCGGCGCTGTCCAGCATGATGGCGTTGGACGGCGACAGGTGATCGGTGGTGATGTTGTCCGGCAGCACCGCCAGCGGGCGCATGCCCTTGAGCGGCCGCGCACCGGCCAGCGCGCCTTCCCAATACGGCGGACGACGGATGTAGGTGCTTTGTGGGCGCCAATCGTACAGCGGCGTCACTTTCGGCCCGGTGTCTTCCTGGATGGCGAACATCGGGATGTACACCTGGCGGAACTGCTCGGGTTTCACCGAGGCCTTGACCACCGCATTGATTTCTTCGTCGCTCGGCCAGATGTCCTTGAGGCGGATTTCCCGACCGTCCACCACACCCAGTACATCCTTCTCGATGTCGAAGCGGATGGTCCCGGCGATGGCATAAGCGACCACCAGCGGTGGCGAGGCAAGGAACGCCTGCTTGGCGTACGGATGGATACGCCCGTCGAAGTTGCGGTTGCCCGACAACACCGCGGTGGCATACAGGTCGCGGTCGATGATTTCCTGTTGGATCACCGGGTCCAACGCGCCAGACATACCGTTGCAGGTGGTGCAGGCGAACGCCACCACGCCGAAGCCCAGCTTCTCGAGTTCGGACGTCAGGCCGGCTTCATCCAGGTACAGCGCCACGGTTTTCGAACCCGGCGCCAGGGACGACTTGACCCACGGTTTGCGGACCAGGCCCAGGCGGTTGGCGTTGCGCGCCAGCAGGCCGGCGGCGATCACGTTGCGCGGGTTGCTGGTATTGGTGCAACTGGTGATGGCGGCGATGATCACCGCACCGTCGGGCATTTGCCCCGGCACATCGTCCCACTGTCCGGAAATGCCTTTGGCAGCCAGGTCCGACACCGCAACCCGGGCGTGCGGGTTGCTCGGACCTGCCATGTTGCGCACCACCGACGACAGGTTGAAGGTCAGGCCACGCTCATATTGCGCGCCTTTGAGATTGTCAGCCCACAAGCCGGCCTGTTTGGCGTAGGTCTCGACCAACCGCACCTGCTCGTCTTCACGACCGGTGAGTTTCAAGTAATCGATGGTTTGCTGGTCGATATAGAACATCGCCGCCGTGGCGCCGTATTCCGGGGCCATGTTGGAAATGGTCGCGCGGTCGCCCAAGGTCAGGGCACTGGCGCCTTCGCCGAAAAACTCCAGCCAGGCACCGACGACTTTTTGCTGGCGCAGGAATTCGGTCAACGCCAGCACCATGTCAGTGGCGGTGATGCCCGGTTGCAGCTTGCCGGTCAGCTCGACGCCGATGATTTCCGGCAGGCGCATCCACGAGGCGCGGCCAAGCATGACGCTTTCGGCCTCCAGGCCACCGACGCCGATGGCGATCACGCCCAGGGCATCGACGTGGGGCGTGTGGCTGTCGGTGCCCACGCAGGTGTCGGGGAACGCCACGCCGTCACGCTGCTGGATCACCGGGGACATTTTTTCCAGGTTGATCTGGTGCATGATCCCGTTGCCCGGCGGAATCACGTCGACGTTCTTGAAGGCTTTCTTGGTCCAGTTGATGAAGTGGAAACGGTCTTCGTTGCGCCGGTCTTCGATGGCGCGGTTCTTGGCGAAGGCCTGAGGGTCGAAACCGGCGCTTTCCACCGCCAGCGAGTGGTCGACGATCAGTTGGGTCGGCACCACCGGGTTGACCTGCGCCGGGTCACCGCCCTGCAAGGCGATGGCGTCGCGCAGGCCTGCCAGGTCCACCAGCGCGGTCTGGCCAAGAATGTCATGGCACACCACGCGGGCCGGGAACCACGGGAAGTCCAGGTCGCGCTTGCGCTCGATCAGTTGCAGCAGCGACTCGCCCAGCGTGGCCGGGTCGCAGCGCCGCACCAGGTTTTCCGCCAGCACGCGAGAGGTGTATGGCAGGCCGTCGTAGGCGCCGGGGCGAATGGCGTCCACGGCCTCACGAACGTCGAAATAATCCAGCGAAGTGCCGGGCAGCGGTTTGCGAAATTCTGTGTTCATCGTCAGGACTCGGGTCACGGTGGTTTCAGAAGGGTGGCGCCGGACTTGAAGCGACCCCGGCCACTGTGGGAGCGAGCTTGCTCGCTCCCACAGGGTTTCGGGGGTATCCAGTTCCTGCGGCTAGAACCCTCCAGCTCAGCGTTGTTCGATTGGCACGAACTTGCGCTGTTCGACGCCGGTGTATTCGGCGCTCGGTCGGATGATGCGGTTGTTGGCGCGTTGTTCGAACACGTGGGCGGCCCAGCCGGTCAGGCGCGAGCAAACGAAGATCGGCGTGAACAGCTTGGTCGGGATGCCCATGAAGTGGTACGCCGAGGCATGGTAGAAATCGGCGTTGGGGAACAGTTTCTTCTGCTCCCACATGGTCTTGTCGATGGCTTCGGAGACCGGGAACAGCACCGTGTCGCCCACTTCATCGGCGAGTTTTTTCGACCAGCCCTTGATCACCTCGTTGCGCGGGTCGTTGTCCTTATAGATCGCGTGGCCGAAGCCCATGATCTTGTCCTTGCGCGCCAGCATGCCGAGGGTGCCTTCGATGGCGTCCTGGGGCGAGCTGAAGCGCTCGATCATTTCCATCGCCGCTTCGTTGGCGCCGCCGTGCAGCGGGCCGCGCAACGAGCCGATGGCGGCCGTGATGCAGGAAAACAGGTCCGACAGCGTGGAGGCGCAAACCCGGGCGGTGAAGGTCGAGGCGTTGAATTCGTGCTCGGCGTAGAGGATCAGCGAAACATTCATCACCTTGACATGCAGCTCGCTCGGCTTCTTGCCGTGCAACAGATGCAGGAAGTGGCCGCCGATGGAGGTTTCGTCCGTCACGCATTCGATGCGCTGGCCTTGGTGGCTGAAGCGATACCAGTAACACATGATTGCCGGGAACGCGGCCAGCAGGCGATCGGTCTTGTCGTGCTGCTCGGAGAAGTCGTTCTCCGGTTCCAGGTTGCCCAGGAACGAGCAGCCGGTGCGCATGACGTCCATCGGGTGGGCTTCGGCGGGAATGCGCTCCAGCACTTCTTTCAAAGCCTGGGGCAAGTCCCGCAAACCGCGCAATTTACTGATGTAGGCGTCCAGCTGTGCCTGGGTCGGCAGCTCGCCGTACAGCAGCAGGTAGGCCACTTCTTCAAATTGCGCATCTGCCGCCAGGTCGCGAACGTCATAGCCGCGATAGGTCAGGCCGGCGCCCGACTGGCCTACGGTGGACAATGCGGTTTGCCCGGCTACCTGGCCACGGAGCCCGGCGCCACTGAGTACTTTTGCTTCGGCCATTTGCTGTCTCCCGTTTTTAGATTTGTAGAGAATGGAGGGAAGAGATCGCAGCCTCGTTGCACTCGACAGCTCCTACGGAACAGCGAGGCTGCGACCTGTTCATTTTTTCGCCGCGAACAACGCATCGAGCTTCTGCTCGAAGGTGTGGTAGTCGATGCGATCGTAAAGCTCCATGCGGGTCTGCATGGTGTCGATGACATTCTGTTGCGTGCCGTCGCGGCGGATCGCGGTGTAGACGTTCTCGGCGGCTTTGTTCATGGCGCGGAACGCCGACAGCGGGTACAGCACCAGGGACACGTCGGCACCGGCCAACTGTTCGGTGGTGTACAGCGGGGTCGCGCCGAATTCGGTGATGTTGGCCAGGATCGGCGCTTTCACGCGGCTGGCGAACAGCTTGTACATTTCAAGCTCGGTGATGGCCTCCGGGAAAATCATGTCGGCACCGGCCTCGATGCAGGCGGCGGCGCGATCCAGGGCCGACTCCAAGCCTTCCACCGCTAGGGCATCGGTACGGGCCATGATCACGAAACTGTCATCGGTGCGAGCATCGACGGCGGCCTTGATGCGGTCGACCATTTCTTGCTGCGAGACAATCTCCTTGTTCGGACGATGGCCGCAACGCTTGGCGCCGACCTGGTCCTCGATGTGGATGGCCGCCGCGCCGAACTTGATCATCGACTTGACCGTACGCGCCACGTTGAACGCCGAGGAACCGAAGCCGGTGTCCACGTCCACCAACAGCGGCAGATCGCACACGTCGGTGATACGGCGCACATCGGTCAGCACGTCATCCAGGCCGGTAATGCCCAGGTCCGGCACGCCGAGGGAGCCGGCGGCCACGCCGCCGCCCGACAGGTAGATCGCCTTGAAACCGGCGCGTTTGGCCAGCAGCGCGTGGTTGGCGTTGATCGTGCCCACCACTTGCAGCGGATGCTCGGTGGCGACCGCCTCGCGGAAACGCTGGCCTGGCGTGCTCTTGCTGGAACTCATGACTCACCTCGTTCAGTGGCGGCGCTGTCCTGGAAATGACGCGCAATGTTGCGTTTGGACGCACCGATGTGCCGGCGCATCAATAATTCAGCCAGTTCGCCGTCACGGTCGGCGATGGCGTCTAGAATCCGATGGTGCTCGGCAAAGGCCTGGCGCGGACGGTTCGGCGTAGTGGAAAACTGGATGCGGTACATGCGCACCAGTTGGTACAGCTCGCCGCACAGCATCTGCGTCAGGGTGCGGTTGCCGCTGCCCTGGATGATCCGGTAATGAAAGTCGAAATCGCCTTCCTGCTGGTAATAACCGACACCGGCCTGGAACGCCGCATCGCGTTCGTGGGTCTCCAGCACCCGGCGCAGCTCGTCGATTTCTTCCAGGGTCATGCGTTCGGCCGCCAGGCGGCAGGCCATGCCTTCGAGGGACTCACGGATTTCGTAGAGTTCCAGCAGCTCGGCGTGGCTCAGCGACACCACCCGGGCACCGACGTGAGGCACCCGCACCAGCAGGCGCTGGCCTTCCAGGCGATGGATCGCCTCGCGCAGCGGTCCGCGGCTGATGCCGTAGGTGCGCGCCAGCTCGGGCTCGGAGATCTTGCTGCCCGGGGCGATCTCGCCTTTGACGATGGCGGCCTGGATACGTCGGAAGACGTTCTCGGAAAGGGTCTCCGAATCGTCTTGGGCCATCACCGGGGTTTCGAGCTGATCGAGCATATTGTCGACACCTTTAAAATCAATACGGCAAAAACTAACCAAAAGAGCCGTTAACGTCAAAACATAAATCGACATTGTCGACAATCGTCTAATAAGCCCCATTGCCATAACCGCTCGTTTGAATGCGTCGTAGCGTCCGGCCAGCGGTGGCGTCAGAAAACCACCGTGCTAGAATGCCGCGCGATTTGCCGCTCTCCTTTTATAGGGAAGGCTGCCCAGGGAGCTTGTGCAGTAATGCCAGGGCCTGAACCGATAAACGGAACGCTGCGCACCAGGATCTATGACACTCAAGCCCTTAACTGCTGTTCTTTACTTCATGTGCCTGCCGGGGCTTGCCGCGGCGGGTGAAAAAACCGTGTACGGCCTCAACGAATACGCCGCCCTGCAGGGCATCGACCTGGAGGTCGCCGCCAAGCTGGACACCGGTGCCAAGACCGCCTCGCTGAGTGCCCGGGACATCAAGCGCTTCAAGCGCAATGGCGAGTCCTGGGTGCGCTTTTACCTGGCCATCGACGCGGCCCACTCGCACCCCATCGAACGTCCGCTGGCCCGGGTCAGCAAGATCAAACGCCGTGCCGGTGACTACGACCCGGAAGAAGGCAAGAAATACACGGCCCGACCGGTCATCGAACTGGATATCTGCATGGGCTCGGCCTTGCGCAGCATCGAAGTGAACCTGACCGACCGCAGCGCCTTCCAATACCCGTTACTGATCGGTTCCGAGGCGCTCAAGCGCTTCGACGCACTGGTCGACCCCAGCCTTAAATACGCCGCCGGCAAACCTGCCTGCGCCAATGCCGCTCATACCGCAGAGTAATCCCAATGCGCTCTCTTACCCTCCATCTGAAAATACTGATCGCCATCCTGGTGGCGTTGGGCCTGTCGGTGACGGCCTATCAGATTTTCGTGCTCGGCATTCCGGTGACCGAAGATGCCACCGACGACTTGTGGAACATCGACGCCAAGGTCGAGTTCGTCGCCAACGCCAAGGATCCGGTGAAGATCCAGATGTTCGTGCCGCCCTTGAGCCGCGACTACGTGAGCCTCAATGAGAGTTTCATTTCCAATAACTACGGCGTGGCAGTGAACCGAGTCGACGGTAACCGCAAGGTGACGTGGTCGGCTCGTCGCGCCAAGGGCAACCAGACCCTTTATTACCGCCTGGTGCTGACCAAGCGCTACAGCGCCGAAAAAACCAAGCTCAAGGGCCCGACCTTCCGCGACAGCATCGCCGTCGAAGGTCCGGAGAAGCTGGCCGCCGAAGCCCTGCTCGCGCCGATCCGCCAGCATTCGGCCGACGTCGAGACGTTCATCAGCGAAACGATCAAGCGGGTCAACAACCTCAACGACGACAACGTCAAGCTGTTGCTGGCCGGCGACCCTTCCTCGGCCAACAAGGCGCGAATCGTCGAACTGGTGCTGTCCATCGCCCACGTGCCAGTGGAAAAGGTCCACACCATCCGCCTGGTGGCTGATCTACCGCAGACACCTGAACTGTGGTTGCGCAGCTTCAACGGCACCGACTGGCTGTATTTCAACCCGGACACCGGCGAGCAGGGCCTATCTTCCGACCGCCTGCTGTGGTGGACCGGCGATGAAAACCTGGTCACCGTCGATGGTGGCAAGAAAGCCACCGTCACCTTCACCCTGAACAACAGCGAAATGAACGCCATTCGCCTGGCCAAGCTGACAGACGAGAACACCGACGCCAACTTCCTCGAATACTCGCTCTACGGCCTGCCGCTGCAGACCCAGCAAACCTTCATGATCATGGTGATGATCCCGATCGGCGTGCTGGTCATCCTGATACTGCGCAACCTGATCGGCCTGCAAACCCTGGGGACCTTCACCCCGGTGCTGATCGCCCTGGCCTTTCGCGAGACCCAACTGGGCTTCGGCATCATCCTGTTCACGGTGATCACCACGCTGGGCCTGTCGCTGCGTTCGTACCTGGAGCACCTCAAGCTGCAGATGCTGCCAAGGCTCTCGGTGGTGCTGACGTTCGTGGTGGTGCTGATCGCCGCCATCAGCCTGTTCAGCCATAAGCTGGGCCTGGAACGCGGCCTGTCGGTGGCGCTGTTCCCGATGGTGATCCTGACCATGACCATCGAACGCCTGTCCATCACCTGGGAAGAGCGCGGTGCCGGCCATGCGATGAAAGTCGCCATCGGCACCTTGTTCGCCGCGTCCCTGGCGCACCTGATCATGAGCGTGCCGGAGTTGGTGTACTTCGTGTTCACATTCCCGGCGATCCTGCTGATCCTGGTGGGCTTCATGCTGGCCATGGGGCGTTATCGCGGCTACCGCCTGACCGAGCTGGTGCGGTTCAAGGCCTTCCTCAAGGCAGACTCCTGATGTTCGGCTTCTGGAAGACTTGGAAGGCCCTGGAAGCCCGGGGCATCATGGGCATCAATCGGCGTAATGCCGACTACGTGCTCAAGTACAACAAGCGCAGCCTGTACCCCATCGTCGATGACAAGATCCTCACCAAGGAACGGGCCATCGCCGCCGGCATTCATGTGCCGGAGTTGTACGGGGTGATCTCCACCGAAAAGGAAATCGACAAGCTCGACGAGATCATCGGCGGGCGCAGCGACTTCGTGATCAAACCGGCCCAGGGCGCAGGCGGCGACGGCATCATTGTCATCGCCGACCGTTTCGAGGGTCGCTATCGCACGGTGTCCGGCAAGATCATCAGCCATGAGGAAATCGAGCACCATGTCTCCAGCATCCTCACCGGCCTGTACTCCTTGGGTGGGCACCGTGACCGGGCGCTGATCGAGTACCGCGTGACGCCGGACCAGATCTTCAAGAGCATCAGTTACGAAGGCGTACCGGACATCCGCATCATCGTGCTGATGGGCTATCCGGTGATGGCCATGCTGCGGTTGCCGACCCGTCAGTCCGGCGGCAAGGCCAACCTGCACCAAGGCGCCATCGGCGTGGGCGTCGACCTCGCCACCGGCCTGACCCTGCGCGGCACCTGGCTGAACAACATCATCGCCAAACACCCCGACACCACCAACGCGGTGGACGGCGTGCAACTGCCCTACTGGGACGGCTTCATGAAACTGGCCGCCGGTTGCCATGAACTGTGCGGGCTGGGCTACATCGGCGTCGACATGGTGCTGGACCAGGAAAAAGGCCCATTGATCCTGGAGCTGAACGCCCGGCCAGGGCTGAACATCCAGATCGCCAACGACTGCGGCCTGACCCTGCGCACCCACGCGGTGGAAGCCCACCTGGAAGAACTCAAGGCCCGCGGCGTTACCGAAACCGTGGAAGAGCGCGTGGCGTTTGCCCAGGCGTTGTTCGGGCATATTGCGCCGGTTGAGGGTTGAAAATTGAACTTTGCTCCCGCCGGGTTCTGTAGGAGCTGGCGAAGCCTGCGATCTTTTGATCTTGATCTTTGGCTTGCGACTCAACTGCCAGGGACAAGATCGCAGCCTCGCTTCGCTCGACAGCTCCTACGGGCGCAACCCTGCGGGAGCAAGCTCCCTTGCCACAGATATCGTCGATCCTTCCAGACATGCCCATCTCCGACATCCCTCTAGGAGCAAATCCTACAGAAGGATTACAATCGCTCCCCCGCCTGAACGGCTGACCTGCCCCGCCCATGCCAACCTGCTCCGTACACCCGCTACCCTACCGCGCCAACCCTGCCGAGTATTTCGCGGCGATCCGTCATGCCCCCGGCAGCGTGCTGCTCGACAGTGGCCGGCCGAGTGCCGAACGTGGGCGTTATGATCTGCTCAGCGCCTGGCCGCTGGCGCAACTGGCGGTGCTGCCGGACGAGAGCGGTGCAGATTTCCTGCGACGCCTGCGCATCCAACTGACACGGCTGGGGCACGCCGTACTGCCTACCACGGTGCAATTGCCCTTTGCCGGCGGCCTGATCGGCTACTTGAGCTATGACTTCGGCCGACACCTCGAAACCTTGCCATCCCACGCCAAGGACGACCTGCAACTGCCCGACGCGCGTTTTGGCGTGTACGACTGGGCGCTGCTCAGCGATCACCAGGCCGGCACCAGCCAATTGGTCTTCCACCCCCATTGCGGCGAAGGCGAACGCCAGCGCCTGATCGCCCTGTTCAGCCAGCCGACTGCGGCCTCCGTTGGCGCCTTCAGCCTCGAAGGAGCGATGATCCCCGACCTCAGCGCCGAAACCTATCGACAGGCCTTCGAGCGTATCCAGGCGTATATCCAGGCGGGTGACTGCTACCAGGTCAATTTTGCCCAGCGCTTTCGCGCGCCCTGCCAGGGCGATGCCTGGGCCGCTTACCAGGCGCTGCGGGCGGCGTGCCCGACGCCGTTTTCCGGTTTCCAGAGCCTGCCCGATGGCGGCGCGGTGCTGAGCCTGTCGCCCGAACGCTTCGTCAAGGTCAGCGAAGGGCATGTGGAAACCCGGCCGATCAAGGGCACCCGGCCCCGCGGAGCAACGCCCAGCGAAGACGCAGCCCACGCCGCCGAGCTGCTGGCCAGCCCCAAGGACCGGGCGGAAAACCTGATGATTGTCGACCTGCTGCGCAACGACCTGGGCCGCACCTGCCGCATTGGCTCGGTGCGGGTGCCGGAGTTGTTCAGCCTGGAAAGCTACCCGAACGTGCATCACCTGGTCAGCAGCGTGACCGGCGAGTTGGCCGACGACAAGGACGCCTTGGACCTGATCGCCGGCAGCTTCCCCGGTGGCTCGATCACCGGCGCCCCGAAAATCCGCGCCATGCAGATCATCGACGAACTCGAACCGACCCGACGCGGCCTGTATTGCGGCTCGTTGCTGTACCTGGACGTGCGCGGGGAAATGGACAGCTCCATCGCCATCCGTAGCCTGCTGGTCAAGGATGGGCAAGTGTGCTGCTGGGGCGGCGGCGGGATTGTCGCGGACTCGGACTGGGAGGCCGAGTACCAGGAGTCGATTACCAAGGTGAAGGTGTTGCTCGAAACCTTGCAGAACCTTTAAAGCATCGCGGGCAAGCCTTGCTCCCACAGGCTGCGTGCCATCCCCCTGTGGGAACAAGGCTGAGCAGCCTCGCACACAGGATTGCTTCATACCCCTGTGGGAGCAAGGCTTGCCCGCGATGACAGTGTGTCAGTCGACACCAATGCCGGCTGAAGCACCGCTATCGCGAGCAGGCTCGCTCCCACATCAAGGATTGGGTTTACAGGTTGAGGCTGCGGTTCGAAGCCTTGAGGAATTCCTGCTTCAACTCGGCAAAGCTGTGCACTGCCGGGAATTGCGGGAATTCGCTGATCACGTTTTCAGGCGCATGGAACAGAATCCCGGCATCGGCTTCGCCCAGCATCGTGGTGTCGTTGTAGGAATCTCCCGCGGCAATCACCCGGTAGTAAAGGCTCTTGAAAGACAGGACCGACTGGCGCTTGGGATCTTTCTGACGCAACTGGTAGCCGGTCACCCGCCCGCTGTCATCGGTAATCAGTCGATGGCAGAGCAACGTCGGGAAGCCCAACTGGCGCATTAACGGCTGGGAAAATTCGTAGAACGTGTCGGAAAGAATCACCACCTGGAAGCGTTCGCGCAGCCAGTCGACGAAGTCGATGGCGCCGTCCAGCGGCTTGAGGGTGGCGATGACTTCCTGGATGTCGGAGAGCTTGAGGCCGTGCTCGTCGAGAATGCGCAACCGTTGCTTCATCAGCACGTCGTAGTCGGGAATGTCCCGAGTGGTTGCCCTGAGGGCGTCAATCCCGGTTTTTTCAGCGAAGGCGATCCAGATCTCCGGGACCAGTACACCTTCCAGGTCGAGACAGGCAATTTCCACAAGACACTCCCATTTTCTTTGATGTTTATTGGTTGAGCGAACAAAAGGCTTGCCGACTCTAGCCATTCGTCGAAGCCTGCGCAACGCACAGGAACGCGCCAGCCCCGACAGCTTTTGCTACCATCAGCCCCATATAGAGCGCCCAGCGCCACCGACCTGTAGGAAACCGCCCTGATGAGCCCATCGTTTGACGTCGTGGAACTCGCCACGACCTATGCCAACAAGTCCCCGCAGGACATCCTCAAACTGGCCTTCGCCGAATTCGGCGACGAGCTGTGGATATCTTTCAGCGGCGCCGAAGACGTGGTGCTGGTGGACATGGCCTGGAAACTGAACAAGAACGTCAAGGTGTTCAGCCTCGACACTGGCCGCTTGCACCCGGAAACCTATCGTTTCATCGACCAGGTGCGCGAGCACTACAAG
Source organism: Pseudomonas sp. PF05 (assembly GCF_056521845.1). Taxonomy (NCBI): domain Bacteria; kingdom Pseudomonadati; phylum Pseudomonadota; class Gammaproteobacteria; order Pseudomonadales; family Pseudomonadaceae; genus Pseudomonas; species Pseudomonas sp. PF05. Next base: position 28,795 of record NZ_JBWLPW010000008.1, read on the forward strand.
ATCGACATCGAACTGGTGTCGCCGGACTACACGAAACTTGAACCCTTCGTGAAGGAAAAAGGCCTGTTCAGCTTCTACAAGGACGGACACGGCGAGTGCTGCGGCATCCGCAAGATCGAACCGTTGCGGCGCAAACTGACCGATGTCCGCGCCTGGGCCACCGGCCAGCGCCGAGACCAGAGCCCCGGCACCCGCAGCCAGGTGGCGGTGTTGGAAATCGACACGGCGTTTTCCACCCCGGAGCGCACCTTGTACAAGTTCAACCCGCTGTCGCAGATGACCAGCGAAGAAGTCTGGGGCTATATCCGCATGCTGGAACTGCCTTACAACAGCCTGCATGAGCGTGGGTTCATCAGCATCGGCTGCGAGCCCTGCACCCGCCCGGTGCTGCCAAACCAGCACGAGCGTGAAGGCCGTTGGTGGTGGGAAGAAGCCACGCAGAAAGAATGCGGGCTGCACGCCGGGAACATCATCGCCAAATCCAAGACCGTCTAAGCGCTCGCCGCACCCTGTACACAAAAATGTCACTACAAGTGGCATTTTTGTGTGCACTTATTACATTACCGCCCCCAAAGGTTACACACACCTCCCGCCTCGCCTGCCCTCCCAACCCTGTTGGCGTTCGCCAAAAAATAAATACCTGTTTAAACGGTCAGTTTTAAATCACGGTATTTCAGTTACTTATTCAAACATCATAACGAAACGAAATTAGCACTTCTTCGGATAGATTCGTAAGTGGCATAAATCTGGCTTGAGTCGACACGTGTTTTGTATACAACTTATATAAAACATACACACACTTTAGATCCGCAAGCCTGAAGCGCCCTATCCCGTACAGGCTGCAGATGCCCCGTAATTAGTGATGCTCGCCCGCCGCGACGAAGATTTGTCGAGCCCCGCGCTCATGCACAGTCATCGCTGCGCCGAGAATCAGGAGCCTGCCGGAATGCGTACAAGTCTCTCCAATAACATCGCGCTGGATCTGCCCTCCACCACCACGGCCCTCGACGACAACACCGCCGCGCCCCTGGCCCTGAGCCCGAGGCTGCACAATAAAGACCTGGCACCGACCAAGGCCGAAGGTCGACGCTGGGGTCGCTACAGCATCTTTGCCCTGTGGACCAACGACGTGCACAACATCGCCAACTACTCCTTCGCCATCGGCCTGTATGCGCTAGGCCTGGGTGGCTGGCAGATCTTGCTGTCCCTGGGGATTGGCGCGGCGCTGGTGTATGGCTTCATGAACCTGTCCGGCTACATGGGCCAGAAAACCGGGGTGCCGTTCCCGGTGATCAGCCGGATCAGCTTCGGGATTCATGGCGCGCAGATTCCGGCCTTGATCAGGGCGGTCATCGCCATTGCCTGGTTCGGTATCCAGACCTACCTGGCCTCGGTGGTGTTGCGCGTGTTGCTGGTGGCGATCCACCCGGGTTTTGCCGATTACGACCACGACTCGATCCTCGGCCTGTCGAGCCTGGGCTGGGTGTGCTTCGTGGCGATCTGGTTCGTGCAACTGGTGATCCTGGCCTACGGCATGGAGATGGTGCGCCGCTATGAAGGCTTTGCCGGGCCGGTGATCCTGGTGACTGTCGCGGCCCTGGCCGGTTGGATGTACACCCAGGCCGACGCCACCATTGCCTGGTCGATCCGCAAACCGCTGACCGGTGGCGAGATGTGGCGCAATATCTTTGCCGGTGGCGCGCTGTGGCTGTCGATCTACGGCACGCTGATCCTCAATTTCTGCGACTTCGCCCGCTCCTCGCCGTGCCGCCGGACCATCGTCGTCGGCAATTTCTGGGGCCTGCCGGTGAACATCCTGGTGTTTGCCGGGATCACCATCCTGCTCTGCGGTGCGCAGTTCCAGATCAATGGGCAAATCATTGAAAGCCCGACCCAGGTGATTGCCTCGATCCCCAACACCTTCTTCCTCGTATTGGGCTGCCTGGCCTTCCTGATCGTCACCGTGGCGGTGAACATCATGGCCAACTTCGTCGCCCCGGCCTTTGTGCTCAGCAACCTGGCGCCCAAGTACCTGACCTTCCGCCGCGCCGGGTTGATCAGCGCCGCCATTGCCGTGCTGATCCTGCCGTGGAACCTCTACAACAGCCCCCTGGTGATCGTGTATTTCCTGTCCGGCCTCGGCGCCCTGCTCGGGCCGCTGTACGGGGTGATCATGGTCGACTACTGGCTGCTGCGAAAAGGCCGCATCAACGTGCCGCAACTGTATAGCGAGGACCCAAACGGTGCGTATTTCTACAGCAGTGGGGTCAACCTGCGCGCGGTGGCGGCGTTCATTCCGGCAGCGCTGATCGCGATTGTCCTGGCGCTGGTGCCTGGTTTTGACAGTGTTTCACCGTTCTCCTGGCTGATTGGCGCTTCAATTGCAGGGCTGCTGTACCTGATCATCGCCAAACGCCAGCCGTACTACGAGGACGTCAGCGGCGAATCCATCGCGGTGGATAACGTCAGTCATTGATCGCTCAAGGCGGCCCGCCAGGTTCGGGCCGCTTACTTTTGTGTGTTAAGGAGGACAGTTCATGCGAATTCTCGTGGTCAACGTCAACACCACTGAATCCATCACCCAGGCTATCGCCCGACAGGCCCAGGCCGTCGCCGCGCCGGGCACCGAGATCGTCGGGCTCACGCCGCATTTCGGTGCCGACTCTATCGAGGGCAATTTTGAAAGCTACCTGGCGGCCATCGCGGTGATGGACCGGGTGATGTCCTACGACCAGCCGTTCGACGCGGTGATCCAGGCCGGCTATGGCGAGCATGGCCGTGAAGGCCTGCAGGAACTGCTCAACGTGCCGGTGGTGGACATCACCGACGCCGGCGCCAGCACCGCCATGTTCCTCGGCCACGCTTACTCGGTGGTCACGACCCTGGACCGCACCGTGCCGCTGATCGAAGACCGGCTCAAGCTGTCCGGCCTGTTCGAGCGCTGCGCCTCGGTACGGGCCAGCGGCCTGGCGGTGCTGGAGTTGGAGCAAGATCCGCAACGGGCGCTGGAAGCCATTGTGCAGCAGGCCGAACTGGCAGTGAGCCAGGACAAGGCCGAGGTGATCTGCCTGGGCTGCGGCGGCATGGCCGGGCTCGACGAGCAGATCCGCCAGCGCACCGGGGTGCCGGTGGTCGATGGGGTGACGGCGGCGGTAACCATTGCCGAAGCGCTGGTGCGACTGGGGCTGTCGACGTCGAAAGTACGCACCTACGCGACGCCCCGGCCCAAGACCATCATTGGCTGGCCGGGGCGGTTTGGGCGGTGAGTTCACGGCTTTAGACCGCAGCGCGCCCTTCGCGAGCAAGCCCGCTCCCACATTGAATAGTGCTAGTCACGAGGTTTGTGTACGACACCGATCTACTGTGGGAGCGGGCTTGCTCGCGAAGGGCTCGCCTCGGTCCGAAGCCCAGCTCAAACCGCACTGAACCGCCGCGCCAACCCCTGCTCGGCAAACTGCTCGATGATGAAATCCACAAACGCCCGGGTCTTGCCCGGCAACAGTTTATGTTCGGCGTAGTAGATGGAGATGTTGCCATCGTCGACATACCAGTCCGGCAGCACCCGCTGCAGTGCTCCGGATTCCAGGAAGGGCACGGCGATCGGCATGCTCACCAGGCCGATGCCAAGCCCTTGGGCGGCGGCCGCGCAGTCGGCTTCCGAATCGCTCATGGTCATGCGCGTCTTGAGCGTCAGCGGGCTGTGTTCCCGATTGCGGCTGGTCAGTTGCCAGGAACGGACCCGCCCGGTTTGTGGTGAACGAATCAGGATGCCTTGGTGCTGTGCCAGATCTTCCGGCTCTGTCACCGCGGCATGGGTTCGCAGGTAGTCGGTTGAGGCAACCAGCACCCGATGAGCCACCGTCAATTTGCGCGCCACCACCCCCTGGGGCAACTCGAAACCGCCGCCGATGGCGGCATCGAAGCCCTGGCCAATCAGGTCCACCTGGCGATTATCAAAATGCCAGTCCGGGTTGATCGCCGGGTAGCGTCGCAGAAACTCCCCCAGCAACGGCACGACAAACAATCGACCGAACGCCGTGCCCATGCTCACCTTCAGCGTCCCTGCCGGTTGCCCACCGGCGCTGGCCAGGTTGGCGACGGCATTCTGGATGGTGTTGAAACTGCTGCCGACTTCCCCCAGGAACAACTGGCCGGCTTCGGTCAGCCTCAGGCTGCGGGTGCTACGCTGGAACAGGCGTACGCCCATTCGCGCCTCCAGCTTGGCGACGCTTTTTCCCACCGCGGCCGGGGTTACGCTCAAACGTCGCGCCGCCTCGGCAAAGCTGCCGACTTCGGCGCTGCGCACGAAGCATTCGATACTGTTGAAGGTCTCCATGAGCCTCACTCTAAACTTTTGGTTTAGACAGACTATAGCAATGGCGGTCTACACAGCCCACCGCACCTTCTTGATACTCGCTCCATCACCGCGGCATCTCGCCCCGGCACTTTTTGGAGATCATCATGAGTAACCAAGCACTGAGCGGTAAAGTCGCCTTGATCCAGGGCGGTTCTCGCGGCATTGGCGCCGCCATCGTCAAACGCCTTGCAGCAGAAGGCGCCGCCGTGGCCTTCACCTACGTCAGCTCTGGCGCAAAATCCGAAGAACTGCAGAACAGCATCACCGCTGCAGGCGGCAAGGCCCTGGCGATCAAGGCGGACAGCGCCGACGCCGAGGCCATCCGTAACGCCGTCGCGGCCACCGTCGAGGCCTTTGGCCGGCTGGACATCCTGGTCAACAATGCTGGCGTGCTGGCGATGGGGCCGCTGGATGAATTCAAACTCGAAGATTTCGACCAGACCCTGGCCATCAACGTGCGCAGCGTGTTCATCGCCACCCAGGCCGCTGCGCGGCACATGGGCGAAGGGGGCCGGATCATCAACATCGGCAGCACCAACGCCGACCGCATGCCCTTCGCCGGCGGCGCCACATACGCCATGAGCAAATCCGCGCTGGTGGGCCTGACCAAAGGCCTGGCCCGTGACCTCGGGCCACGCGGGATCACCGTCAACAACGTGCAGCCCGGCCCGGTGGACACCGACATGAACCCGGCCGACAGCGACTTCGCCTCCAGCCTGCTGTCGCTGATGGCTGTCGGGCGCTACGGCAACGTCGATGAAATCGCCAGCTTCGTCGCTTACCTGGCAGGGCCGGAAGCCGGTTACATCACTGGTGCCAGCCTGACCATCGACGGTGGTTTCGGCGCCTGATCCGAGCATGAAAAAACGCCGGTCATGGCATTAACCATGACCGGCGTTTTGCTGTGTAGCGCGACAGTGTCAGGCCCACTCCAACTCCGGCAGACCGCAAAGGCTGGGCTGGAACATTTTCAAGGAACGGATGATTCCGTCGGCGTGGGCATATTTTTCATCCGCCATGGCCGAATCCGGAATGGCAATGGCGGTCATGCCGGCGGCTTTGGCGGCCGTCACGCCGAACGGCGAATCCTCGAACACCAGGCAATCGCGCGGATCGATACCCAGGCGCCGGGCAGCCGTGAGGAAAATATCCGGCGCCGGTTTTGCCGCGCCGACCTCAGGGTCATCCGCCGTCACGATGAAGTCGAACAGTGCGAACCAGTCCCGGTGCAAGGTGGTTTTCAGTGCAAACGTAGGGCTCGACGAACTGGTGCCCACCGCAATCGGAACGTTGTGGGCTTTCAAATGCCGCACCAGTTCCTCGGCACCGGGCATCCCCAAGGCGTGAGGAAAGCGCTCACGCATCAAGGGCTCGCGGATGACCAGGAACTCTTCGGGGGTGATCGGCAACTCCAGTGCCTGGACGACATAATTGGCCAGGTCCGTGGCCCCGCGCCCGATGATGTTCTGCTTGACGCTCCAATCGAAGGTGCGCCCGTAGCGTTCGGCGATGATGGAGGTAACCTCGGTGTAGATCCCCTCGGTGTCCAGCAACAGCCCATCCATGTCGAAAATCACAGCCTTGATCGGGCCAAACTCTTTCAGCGGTGCATTCATCGCATCTGATCCGTTATCAACACAACATTCCAGGGATGGCTCAGGTGCGGCCAGGGCGGCCTGTTCGCCTTAAAGGATTCAGCAGGATAACCAAGGGGGCTTGGAGGCGGCAATGGGAAATCTATGGACGGGGTCCGTGGCGAGGGAGCTTGTTCCCGCTCGGTTGCGTCGTAGGAGCTGTCGAGTGCAACGAGGCTGCGATCTTTCCCCAGACACTTGAATCTCAAGCGAAAGATCAAAAGATCGCAGCCTCCGGCAGCTCCTACAGAGCGCAACCGAGCGGGAGCAAGCGCCCTCGTCACAAAAGCAGATCGGTGCCGGATGATGGTGGGACGGCTATTGGCCCGAGCTGCCAGAGCCCGAACCACTGCCACCGCTGTCGCTGGTACCGGTTCCTCCGTTGGTCCCTCCGCCGGCGTCGGCACCGCCCATCGTGCTGCCACCACTCATCGAACCGCTGCCCGTACCGGGGCTGGTGCTGCTGCCGCTGGCATCGCCGCCGTTCCCGCCGCTCACGGAGCCTGGGGGCAAGGCGTTACCGTTGGCACCGGAACTAGAGCCGGCCTCCATTTCTGTGGAAGGTGGCATCCCGCCCTTGTCCACGGGGGGCGTACCACCCGAAGAATCTGCCAAGGCAGCCAGCGAGCCGAGCGAAAGAATCCCGGCGAGTGTCAGCGCGGTCATGTTGGACTTCATCATGGTGAGTCTCCTTTTCAAGATACTTACCTGATGTGTGGCACGCGTGGCGGGACGATGGTGCCGCTGAATCGACAGGCGGGCCTGGTGTCAGCTCGGTTTGCCGGAGGCATCCTCACCGGCAATGTCCGGATCATCCGGGGTCGCCTCGACATCCTCATCGTCGCTGGGGACCTGCTCCACGCCGGCATCGTCATCGGGTGGACGTTGGTCGCGGCTCAGGGAATTGGTGGGCGAAGGCAGCGGGTATTCCGGGGTTTCATCCTCCTCGATCAAGGGAACCTGGGCGTCATCCATCAGGGAACCGGGGTCTTCATTGCCCGGGTCATTGACGACAGGCGTGCCCGAGGAGTCGTTCTCGTCCTTGTCTTGCGTTTGCGGCGTCATGGTACACCTCGCAATTGTTGATGGATGTATGAGTTCGAAGCGGGGGGATGGCAATCGTTCCGGAGATTTTGATTTGCCGTTTTTTTGGGGGGGTCAGGTTGGAGTGTATATCCGTTTTTTCGGTAATGGATATACACACCAAAGCAAGTAAATACCGAGCCTTCTCAAAAAAAACGGCGCTTCCCATTTCTGAAAGAAGCGCCGTTTTTTCCAAATGAACAGCATCACGGCAAGGCCGGGGTCTATTCATCCAAGCATCCGCTTAACGATGCTTTCTCTTGTGCTTGTGCTTCTTGCCACCGGAATGACCATCGTTGTCATTGGACAGGTTGCTGCCCAATGCGCCGCCCGCCGCGCCGCCGATGCCTGCACCGATGGTGGAACCGGTGGAGCCGCCCAGACGATTACCGACAACCGAACCGCCGGCCGAACCCAAGCCACCGCCAATGGCCGCTTCGGTGCGGCTGCCCTTGCGCGCGCCCACGGCACTACCGGCTGCGCCGCCAACGCCCGCGCCAATCGCGGCGCCGGTGCTGCCGCCCATCTGCTGGCCGACTACGTTGCCCAACACACCGCCCAGACCACCGCCGACCGCGGCGGTACCGTCGCCGGCAGCCATCGCGCCCTGGGCAACCACCAATCCCAGTACCAAGGTGGACAAAGTCAAACGCATGATAGAAACCTCAAGAATGCCGCATCGGGGAGAAATGGCCGGTGCGCGCGGGCGCGAGTCTACGCCAGACAACGTCAGCCATGACGGTTGGACAACGAAACGGCGGTTTATTTTATGACAGGCAAAAAAAAGCCCGCTGGGGAAACGGGCAGGTACTGCTTTCTAACGGATGAGCTGAGAGTACGTACCTGCTTGTGAAAGAAACGTGAAAGAAAACGCCCGCTGAGAAAAGATGAAAAATATTTACGCAAAAACCGAAATCGCCCTGTAGGAGCTGCCGAAGGCTCGGGCCGCGTTCGGACGATCTTTTGATCTTTCGCTTGAAACTCAATTTGTCTGGGGAAAGATCGCAGCCTCGTTGCACTCGACAGCTCCTACGCAGCCCGGCGGGAGCAAGCTCCCCTACCATGATTCGCCGTCACTTTCTGACCGGGACCCGGGGCAGGAACTTGGCCTTCTCCCCTCGCTGCACCTTGGCCACCTTCGTCCTGATGGACTTGATCGGCTCATCACCGAAGTCCGCGTGATAGGTCGACTGGCCACACTGCAACCCTTCATTGATCGGATACGCGGCTGTGTTCTCTTCGCTGTACGGTACTGCTCCCATTGCCTTTCCCCTTTCATCGAGGCCCATATCGGCAACAACCGGTTGCCTGACAATATCGACCTTCACGAAAGTGAGACTAGTAGGTCATCAACAGACTGTTGATTCAACAAAGCCCTTGGCCGACGAATGGAACTCAAAGGAAACACTCATTCAACCCCCAGTATCGTGCGGTTTAAAACCCGGGAAACCTGATCGGCCGAATAGGGTTTGGACAAGAACTCAAAGCCCTCATGACCGCTGTGGGCCAGCTCTTCGCTGTAACCCGACGTCAGCACCACCGGCAAATCCGGGCGACGCTGGCGCAGTTCCCTGGCCAGGGCAATGCCGCTGATCCCCGGCATCACCACGTCAGAAAATATCGCGTCGAATGCCATCGCACCCGGGCCGACCATTTCCAACGCTTCTTCGGCGTTGGTCGCCCAGGCGGTTTCGTAGCCCAGGTCCTGGAGGATCTGGTTGGCAAAACGCCCCACCTCCAGGTTGTCTTCAACAATCAACACCCGACGCTTGCCCTTTTCCGGCAGCAGGTGCGTGAGTTCTTCCTTGGCCGGCTCTTGATTTTTCTCGGGCGCCACTTCCGGAAGGTACAAGGTGAACACCGTGCCCTGGCCCACCACAGTCGAAACATCGACGTTGCCGCCAGATTGCTTGGCAAAGCCAAACACCTGGGACAAGCCCAGCCCCGTGCCCTTGCCCACTTCCTTGGTGGTGAAGAAAGGTTCGAAGATGTGCTCGAGCACTGGCGAGTCAATACCGGTACCGGTGTCCGCCAAGGCAATGGCAGCAAAGGATTGCCCGGCCCCGGAATGACCACGGATCGGCGGCATGCCAGCGCCACAACTGAGCCGAAGCCACAGCGTGCCCTGGCCATTCATGGCATCCCGGGCATTGAGGGCCATGTTGATCAGTGCGGTCTCGAACTGGCTCAGATCTGCCCGGATGTAGCAGGGCCGATCGCACAACTCGACGTGGACCTGGATCCGTGCCCCGGTGACGGTTTGCAGCATGTCCCCCAGGCTCTGCACTTGCTTGCCCACATCGATGACTTGCGGCTTCAACGGCTGGCGCCGGGCAAACGCGAGTAACTGGCTGGTCAACTTGGAGGCGCGCTCCACGGTTTCGGACACCGCCGTCATGTAGCGTTGTCGGCGCTCTTCGGACAGGCTGGGCATGCGCAGGAAGTCGACCGAAGAACGAATGATAGTCAGCAGGTTGTTGAAGTCATGGGCCACGCCGCCGGTGAGCTGGCCGATGGCTTCGAGCTTTTGCGATTGACGCAGCGCCGCTTCGGTCTGTTTCAAGCGCGTGGTGCGCTCCTCGACCCGTTCTTCCAGCGTCGCGTTCAATTCGGCCAGGGCCGCCAGGCCTTCGCGCACGGCAGCGTCGGCACGGGCGCGCTCGATGTGGGCCCAGGATCGCTCCGTGACTTCCATCAGCAGCGCCAGGTCGTAGGATGACCAGACCCGCGGCGTTTTATCGTGGATCGCCATCAACGCGGTCAATCGCCCGCCCTTGATCAACGGCACGCAAATGGTGGCCGCGATGCCAAGGGCCTGAAACGCCGCCGCTTCCTCCGGCGCCAGTTCCTTGAGGTTATCGTTGATCACCAGCGGCTTGCCCGCCCGCAGGTTGGCGACGGCCAGCCGCCCGAAATCGGCCAGCTGATAATGCCCAAGGATATGCGGTGAGCCAGCCCTGGCCCAATCGCCACGAATGGTGAAGCCGTCCTCGTCCTCATCCATGTCCGCATAGGCACAATTGGACAAGTTCAGGTGCGCCGCCACGATCCGCGTGGTGGTCGCCATGATGCTCTGCGGGTCGGTGGCGTTCGCCACGGCATTGCCGATGGCATCGAGCACCGCCAGCCGCTGGGTCATGAACACCGTCGAGGTGGTTTCGGTGACCGTATCCAGCATGCCCACGACCTTGCCGAACTGGTCACGGATGGGACTGTAGCAGAACGTGAAATAAGCCTGCTCAGGACCGCCGCCGCGCTCGATGACCAAGGGAAAATTCTCTATAAAGGTCGCTTGCCCCTCGAAGGCCGCGCGCACGATCGGCCCGATATCGCGCCAGACCTCTTGCCACACCTCATCGAACCCCCGACCCAACGCCTCGGGCTTGCTGCCGAGGATCGGCAGGAACGCATCGTTGTACAACGTGATCAGGTCCGGCCCCCATACGATGGCCTGGGGAAAATGCGAAGCGAGGCTCAACGCCACGGTGGTCTTCAATACATCAGGCCACTGCGCAGGCGGCCCGAGCGGCGTGTCCTCCCAAGGATGGCGGCGAACCCGCTCAGCCATTTCTCCATAGTTCTGGAGCCAATCTGTCATTGCGTTCGATCCTTCTGAGCCGCCAATACCAACGAGGGAGAAAAGCTTGTGACCCCAAGCAGGCCCGTATTATCCCGCGCCGAGTGGGAATGCGCGATTGGATTGTGGGATGCGTCGAGGGGCAAATGGGGGATGAAAGGCGAAAATGGGGGGTGGGGCTACAGAAAGGTCCTACATATCGTTGGGAATTGGCCTGCCTATCCATCTATTGCATCGTTTTTGTAGGGGCGTCTATAGTTTTGCCGTCGCCCAGATGGCGACCGGGTTTGGCGACCCGCAGTGGGCAAAACTATCCAGTGGAGCTTACTTATGAATCAATACATGGGCCTTACCAGCAACGCCGACGACCAACCCCTCTACGTCGATACCACCGCCCCGCTACACATCCTGCTCGACTCAGCAGCCTACCGAATCCGTGCCGCCACCCAGTTCCTGGAGAACTTGGCGATGCGCGATGAACTGACCATCGATCCCGCGACCTTGCAAGATCTGGCGCAACTTTGCTGCATCCCACTGCGTGATGGGTGTGACGTGATGGATGTGATTGCACGACGATTGGATGCGGCACCGGCAGGCTCCACTCTATAAAGCCTGCCAGCCAACAACCTGTGGCGAGGGAGCTTGCTCCCGCTTGAACTGCGTTGTAGGAGCTGTCGAGTGCAACGAGGCTGCGATCTTTTCACTGCCAATTGAGTTCGGAGCGAAAGATCAAAGGATCGCAGCCTCGTTGCACTCGACAGCTCCTACACAGCTCCTACAGAGCCCCTGACTCATCAAGGGCTGGTGGTCCCACTTTGGTTTGCAGACTAGCCTTCCAAAGGTCCGCACAAGGAAGTCGAAAAAACCATGCCTGACCGCAAACAACTCCACCAAGACGGCTACGCCCTGCTCCGTCAAGCAATCCCGACCGAGTGGCTGGCCGACCTTCGTGCCGTGTTCGATGCAGGTGTGCGACCGTCAGACCAATGGCCAGTGCCCCGCGGCACGGGCTGGCGTTATTCGATGCTGGACGATGATTCAAAGATTCAGGCCGTGTGCCGTCTGCCCCAGCTACTGTCGGTGGCAGGTGAGTTGATCGGCGAACGATTCTTTCTCTCCCAAGTGGAAGGCCGCGAGCCTCTTGCCGGTGGCGGCCACCAACAACTGCACCGCGACTTGTCAGCCCAACGGCCAGGCGACATCGCCATCGCCCTGGCTTTTTTCGACGATTACGGCCCCGAGAACGGCGCGACACGGATCGTCCCCGGCAGCCATCGACCTGAGCCGGGCGCCCCACCCTTCGACTTCAATGACGAGTCACGCACCGTACAGCTTTCAGGCTCTGCCGGTGACATTCTGGTGTTCGATGTCGATCTGGTACACGCGGGCAGCCTGAACGTGCTCGGCGCACGCCGTCGCTCCATTCTGATCAGCTATTTCTCTGCGTCGCTCTACGCGTCACACCTGGAAACCGTGGCGCTGCGCAATATTCGTATGGACACCAGCGACCGATTCGCACCGTCGGAGTTTGCTTTCGGGGGCTAGTTTTTTTGGTCGATGAAAGAGCCAAACATTGGCAGATGCGCTACAACTCAACTCAGGCAAATCGAGCATCACCTGGCCTGATTCGACGGATAAAGACCCGCAAGCCGCGCGATCACAACACCAACATAAAAGACGCCTGAAAATTCTTCGACCATCACCAGTGAGCGGGCGTGGTTAGTCAACGGAATCACATCACCGTAGCCGGTGGTTGTGAGCGTCGTGAAGCTGAAATAGATCAGTTTGAAGAAAGTGCCGGGCTGCCTGAAGTCGAGTTGGTCAGGGCCAAACGAGCCAGCGGCGGATATCTCGACCAGGGCATAGATAAAGGACCAGACGAAGGCCAGCATGATGTAACCGGCAAGCGCGCCATGCAGCTTGTCGGCTGTAATTGGCCCGCGCTGGAGGATATAGCGAAGCACTCCGCTAAACGAAACTGCAAGGGACGCCACATAGAAAATCCCGGCAAGCTCAAGAATCTCGATACTCCCAGCCCACAACCCCCCCCATTGAAGGCCAATTCCAAGCAGCGCCAGGCATAGTTTGAGGATGAACCCTCGCCGAGTCTGCCTGATGGCGAAAGCGCCCACGAGCAGCACCGTTGAAAACAGAATGCCGAGCGACGTGCGAGCCATTAAACCCTCCTCAAGGAAGGGAAACAGGAGGATCAACCCAAGTAAGAGCAGCAACAGATAAGTGCAGGGCCCTAGCCCTATAACCATCTGAGCTAAATCCGCGTCGGACTCGGCTTTATCTTGCGGATTTGTCATACCGGTTGTCCTGAGGCCAAAGTAACGCTCAATAGCTACGGTGAAGCGGTGCGTTCAGCTTCATATGCCCGCGCAGACCCAAAGCATAGCCTGTCGCTTGTTGATGCAACTTAGGCTTCAACGCGATATCAACAATGCCCCTCATGCTCGAAGAGTCTTTAGCCGCAAATGTAAACGCTTGGGTCATGGACTAATCTCACGTGGCTAGTCTCGCAGCCAAATGTAAAAGCAGAGCAGCGCTACGGTTTGCTCGAAGTCATGCGAAATCTACGAGCCGATAGCTGCGCTGGCAGGTCTATCTATCGATGCAGCAACTGCCATTTGTGAGGTCTTGGTCATGGCAAAGGACAAGAAAAAAGTCCCCAAGGGTAATGCTGCTCCAACCCCGAAGCTGAAGAACAAGGACTATCTTGAGCAACTGCGTGGCTTGCACGTCGAACTGGTCAAATTACAGGAGTGGGTAAAAGCCAAGGGCATCAAGCTCTGCATCGTCTTCGAGGGACGCGATGGCGCTGGCAAGGGCGGGACGATCAAGGCGATCACCGAACGCGTGAACCCGCGGGTCTTTCGGGTAGTGGCGCTAACGGCGCCGAGCGAGCGAGAGAAAAGCCAGATGTATGTCCAGCGTTACCTGCCGCATCTGCCGGCGGCCGGCGAAGTGGTGATCTTTGATCGCAGTTGGTACAACCGGGCAGGCGTCGAGCGTGTGATGGGGTTCTGTACCCCAGAGCAGGTTGCCACTTTCCTGAAGACAACGCCTCTGGTGGAGCGTGCAATCGTCGACTCGGGCGTGATCCTGCTCAAATACTGGCTTGAAGTCAGCGAAGGGGAGCAGACCCGACGGCTAGTGGCGCGGATCAAGGATGGACGCAAAATCTGGAAACTGACCCCCATGGATCTCAAGTCATACAGCCGCTGGTATGACTATTCGCGTGCACGTGACGATATGTTCAACGCAACCGACACTGATCATGCCCCATGGCTGGTGGCCAACTCGAACGACAAGCGACGGGCGCGTCTGAACATCATCACCGATTTGCTCAGCCGCATCCCCTACAAAGATGTCGCACGCGAGAAGGTGGTATTGCCCAAGCGGCAAAAGCCAGGCAGCTATCGCGACCCGGATTATCCGTATCGACGAGTCGCCGAAAAATTCTGACGGGCACGTTTTAGCGAGTTTGCGCTGTACACCTATAGGCCTCAGCTCCATGAGCGATTCGGATGCTTCCCCTCCAGTCCCGGAACCGGGCCGAATTGCACGCCGCAATATCGGCGGTGAAACCGGTTGGGGCCGGTGGCTTCCCGGGTTTCGCACGCTGCGCGAGTACCAGATAGCCTGGTTGCGCCACGACATCATGGCCGGCTTGGTGCTCACCACGATGTTGGTGCCCGTTGGCATCGCCTATGCCGTGGCATCGGGCTTACCCGGCATCTATGGCCTGTACGCGTCCATCGTTCCGCTACTCGCCTATGCACTGTTCGGACCCAGCCGGATTCTGGTGCTGGGTCCGGATTCCTCGCTGACCGCCGTGATCCTCGCAGTCGTTGTGCCGCTGTCGGGTGGCGACCCCCAGCGCGCCGTTGCTCTGGCGGGCATGATGGCGATCGTGTCGGGAACCGTGTGCATCCTGGCGGGCATCGCACGCCTGGGCTTCATCACGGAGCTGCTTTCCAAACCGATCCGCTACGGCTACATGAATGGGATTGCCTTAACGGTATTAATCAGTCAGTTGCCGAAAATCTTCGGTTTCTCGATCGAATCCGATGGTCCGGGAAGAAACCTGTGGGCCATCGCCACTGGGGTGATGGAAGGCAAAACCAACTGGACCACCTTCATCGTGGGCACCGCCACCCTGGTGCTGATCCTGCTACTCAGAGGCAACAAACGTATCCCGAGCATCCTCATCGCAGTGACAGGTGCGACCGTCGCCGTGGGCGTGCTGGACCTCGCCACGCGCGCGAGCGTGTCGGTCATCGGTTCCCTTCCACAAGGTTTACCGGCGTTCGCCATTCCTTGGATCACCCGCGCCGACATTGTCCCGGTCATCATCGGCGGTTTCGCCGTCGCCCTTGTCTCGTTCACCGACACCAGCGTGCTTTCGCGAGTCTACGCGGCGCGAGCCCGGACCTATGTCGACCCGAATCAGGAGATGGCGGGACTCGGTTTCGCCAATCTGGCGGCGGGTTTTTTCCAGGGTTTTCCTATCAGCAGCAGTTCTTCACGGACGCCCGTGGCCGAAGCCGCCGGCGCCAAGACCCAGCTTACCGGGGTGGTCGGCGCACTGGCGGTGGCCCTGTTGCTGATGGTGGCACCGAACCTGTTGCAGAACTTGCCCACCAGCGCACTGGCAGCCGTGGTGATTGCGTCGGCCATTGGCTTGATCGAAGTGGCCGACCTGCGACGCATTTATCGTATCCAGCGCTGGGAGTTCTGGCTGTCGATCACCTGCACCATTGGCGTCGCCGTGTTCGGTGCAATCGAGGGTATCGGTCTGGCCATCGTGATCGCCGTCATCGAGTTCCTGTGGGATGGCTGGAGGCCGTATTCCGCAGTGCTGGGGCAAGCCGCGGGGGTCAAGGGCTACCACGATATCCAGCGTTATCCGCACGCGAGCTTGATCCCCGGCCTGGTCCTGTTTCGCTGGGATGCGCCATTGTTTTTTGCCAACGCCGAACTGTTCAGCGAGCGCGTGCTGGACGCCGTGGCGGCATCGCCCACGCCCGTGCTCTGGTTGGTCGTCGCGGCAGAACCAGTCACCAGTGTCGATGTGACTTCTGCCGATATGTTGGCAGAGCTGGACGAAACCTTGCATGCAGCGGGTATTAAGTTGTGCGTGGCCGAGATGAAGGATCCGGTCAAGGATAAACTGAAGCGCTTCGGGTTGTTCGCCCGACTTGGCGAAACGGCGTTCTTCCCAACCATAGACGATGCCGTCGACAGCTACCTCGAGATCCATCCGGTGGGTGGGGCGCATTAATGGGTATTGGAAGTCGTCTACCCCAACTACTGTCGGTAGCAGGTGAATTGATCGGCGAACGATTCTTCCTCTCCCAAGTGGAAGGACGCGAGCCCCTTGCCGGAGGCGGCCACCAACAATTGCACCGCGACTTGTCGGCCCAACGGCCAGGCGACATCGCCATCGCCCTGGCTTTTTTCGACGATTACGGCCCCGAGAACGGCGCGACACGGATCGTCCCCGGCAGCCATCGACCTGAGCCGGGCGCCCCACCTTTCGACTTCAATGACGAGTCACGCGCCGTACAGCTTTCAGGCTCTGCCGGTGACACTCAATCCTAATCAGCTATTTCTCGGAGTCACTCTACGCGTCACACCTGGAAACCGTGGCGCTGCGCAATATTCGTATGGACACCAGCGACCGATTCGCGCCGTCGGAGTTTGCTTTCGGGGACTAGTTTCTCGGATTGATGAAAGTTATGCGCAGCGGTTCGAATCTGAGCTTTAATGCCCGAGCTTGTCGACAACCCCATTCGTCTAATCAAGGAAGAAACGACATTGAAAACAGCTTTCGGCGCCCTGTTGTTGGCTTGCCTGACGACCACTGCATTTGCTAGCGAAAACCCCGTCGGTTTCCAATCCTCCACCCTGCCGGACCCGCACAATGGCCGCGCACTGGAGATGGTCGTTTGGTACCCCAGCGCAACCACCGAAACCCCGCAACTGATCGCCGATAACGCAGTGTTTGTCGGCGCCGCTGCCGTGCGTAACGCGCCACCCACTGCCGGCGAACATCCATTGGTGGTGCTCTCCCACGGCTACAGGGGCAACTGGAGCAACCAGATCTGGCTGGCCAGTTCCTTGGCCCAGAAGGGTTACATCGTCGCCGCCATCAACCACCCCGGCAGCACCACCCATGACCGCAGCCCCCAAGCAGCGGCGCAGCTATGGCAGCGGCCCGTTGACCTGCGCCGAGCCATCGATGCAGTCACGACTCAACCTGAAAAATTTGGCCGCATCGCCAATGGCCGAATTGCAGCCGTGGGCCATTCACTCGGCGGCTGGACTGTCCTGGAAATCGCCGGCGCTCGCTTCGACCCAGGGCGCTTCGCCCAAGACTGTAAAACCCACCCGCAGCTAGCCAGCTGCACCGTTTACGAACTGATGAACCCTGCCAGCACCACTGAATCAAAGGCCGAACTGGCCGCCGATTGGCGCGATAAACGTGTTACTGCGGTGGTGACATTGGACCTCGGCCTTTCACGGGGCATGACCGATAAAAGCTTGTCCGCACTGCCTGTCCCCGCCCTGGTGATCGCGGCTGGCGTACCGTCGCGAGAGCTTCCCGCCGAGTTGGAATCTGCCAACCTGGCAAAACGTCTACCCCAAGCATCAAGCCGTTACGTTGAAATCAAAGACGCGAGCCATTTCAGCTTTATGTCGATGTGCAAACCTGGTGCGCAGAAGATCCTCGAAGAGCACGTGCCGGGGGATGGCATTATTTGTCAGGATGCGGATGGCGGGCGTGCTCGTGGGGTGATTCAGCAGCAGGTTGCATCGCTGATAGCGGAGTTTCTGGCGCAGCCACCTACAGACAAAAAAGGCAGTTTGTAACGGGTGGTACTGACTCGCTGCGGCTTAACGAAAATGCCGTGGTAGGCATTTGGCATTCATGGAGGATTCTGATCGATGGCACGCGTGGGTTTGATACTGACACCCGGTTTTGCGGACTGGGAATATGCTTTCATCGCTGGAACCGCGTCCCCTTTTTACGGGATCGACGTCAGGTTTTTCGCTCCTGCTATGGGGCAGTTCCACTCCCAGGGTGGATTGGCCGTAACGGTTGATAGCAGTTTGCAAGAATGCCTGGACTGGAAACCGGATGTTGTCGTCGTCATTGGTGGAATGGTCTGGGAACGTGCAGAAGCACCCGATATTCGCGACTTTCTTCAGGCTAGTCGATCAAGTGGCGCGACAATTGCCGGTATCTGCGCAGGAACCCTGGCACTTGCCAGGGCGGGGCTTCTCGACACCGTTCCTCATACCTCGAACAGCGCCGACTTCTTGCAAAAGAATGCCGTGGGTTATGAAGGAAATGAGTTTTATCGAAGCAGCCCAGTAGCTGTGGTTGCGGACCGCATCATCACTGCTCCAGGCCCTGCCCCCGTGAGCTTCACCTGCGCAGTGTTCGAAGGTGCCGGGTTATCTTCAGAGATCATTGCTCAGTTCAGGTCGATGTTGGCAGCGGAACATGCCGGCGGGTGATGCCCAATAACTCAAAATGAGTGTCGCCTTTTTCATTTTTGAAGCGCAGGAGAAACGATGACGGGTTCGCCAGAAGAGAACGGTCTATCCCCGGCCAGCACACAGGGCGACCTCGACGTGGCTGACGGCGCAGGTTTCGCCGCCTGGGCTCGCGTCTGGGCGGAGCTTGGCGTCGTATGCGCGTCACGAGAGACGTATGAGGAACTCATTCGACACTACTGCGAGCCGCACCGCGCCTACCACAACCTCCAGCACCTGAAGGAATGCCTTCAAGTGCGCCGATTCGTCAACGCGGCCTGCCAGGTCTGCGCCGAAATCGACCTCGCGCTGTGGTTCCATGACGTGATCTACGACCCCCTTCGCAGCGACAACGAACTGCGCAGTGCGCAATGGTTGGACGACGTGGCACGTGATAGCGGCCTGGGCGATGAAACGCGACGCAGGCTTTACGACCTGATCATGGTGACACGACACGACGGCGCCCCGAAGTCGGCAGACGAAGCGGTGTTGATGGACACGGATCTGGCGATCCTTGGAGCGTCGTTCGAACGGTTCGAGGAATACGACCAACAAATTCGCCACGAGTACCAGTTTGTGCCTCTGCCTGTGTACCGCCAAAAGCGGCGCCAGGTCCTGGAGGGATTCCTGGCGCGCGGGCGCATCTATACGACCGCAGCGTACTTCGACGCATTCGAGCAGCAGGCACGCGCAAATCTTGCACGCGCCATCGAGCGTCTCGATTGAGGACTGGATTCAAGCGGCGAAGGGATAACTTACTCCCCGTCCCGCACCTGCATCAGCGCAAATCCCAACAGATTCAAGCCTTTCCACAGATTCGGATTGTTCGCATCCGCGTTGTCCTGTGCGAGCCCTATACCCCAGATGTTATCAACCGGGCTGGCTTCGACAATAACGCTCGAACCGGTTTGTAGAAGATATTCGTTCAACTGCGGATTCTGAGAGAACTTGGCCTGGTTCGCTCGAACGACGATGTCGTATCGGTGTTGCAGCCAAACCTGATCATCGAATCCGCGCACGTTGCGGCCAAGTGCCTTGGCGGCATTAGGTGTCGGGGCGTGAAGTACCTGCGCACGAATTTCCTGATCGTCGAACAAGGCCGCTTTCTCGGCCATCATGAAGTGTTCGGCTGTCGGGTAATGTTGCCCCTCGACAATGAACCCGGCCTCGAACCATTGGCTGAAGCACGAAGCCGTAACGGCAATTTTGCTGCGCTGGTGCCCCCAGAAAAACGTAAATTTCAGATGTTCTCCAGAGTTGAAACGGGCGCACAGTTCTTTCACATGTTCAGAGTCGTTCAATGAGATATCCTTGCTGACTGAAGATCGAAGTTACAGCTATCGAAGTTACAGCTACTGTGCTGACCAAGGCCGCTTCGTGTCTATAGCTCCCACTTGCATCGCTCATAGCCTATCGAAAGTTAACGTTGTTGCCTGAAGCTTTAGGCAAGACAGCCAAGATAATTCTGCTCGAATCAACAGGTCGTCTTTACCTATTTCTCTACTTCCAGATGAAAGCCGGCTTTATCTGAAAGCATCGCCAAGATCCGCAGTCTTTAAAAAAGCTACGAACGCCCGTAAAGCTGCCGATTGGTGACGACTTGGGAAGTAGAGGTAAACAGCCTCCAGGGGACAAGACCGGAATTCACCCACCCAATCAGTCTTCAAATCAACCGATCCACAACCCTCGCATTCCACAATTCCCGATACCGCTCCCGCCACCCCGGACTCCCCTTATCCAACCACTCCAACGTCGCCTCGATACTCTCAGGGTTGATCATGAAGTGATTGATATGCTCCTCGATCCGCTCTTGCGATAAATGCAGCGAATCCAGATAGCCATTGAAAGAATCCGCCAGCACCACGTACTCATCGCCCTGCTGACGACGCCCAGTCCAGGCGGGCAAGCCCGCGACCATCGCCGCCACATCCTGGCGCCCTTCCCGTAAATCCAGCAGCAAGATACTCGCACCGCCGTCGCGACCGATCGGCAGCAATCCCGTTGCGGGGAAGCCGGGCTGGGCCCGCAGTTGCTCCAGTTCGAAGGGGTTGGATTCATACGTTTTGTCCGGGTCCAGCCCGTACAGTGAAAAACTGAGCAATTCCTCATCGCCATTGGCCAGGGTCGCCAGCACATCGTATTCCACGTAGGCGCCGTTGCAGGTCTTGAGGAACTGGCGATAGTCGTCCGGCAGGCGGGCACCCAGGCTGGCTTCCAGTTGCGCGATGGCACCGTCGGTGGCGCCTTCACGGGTGTCTTCAAGGATCAGTCCACGGTAATCAATCACTGATGTCTCGATAGGGTACTGGGTGGGACGTGGTATCAATCTTACTTCTCTGGTTTGCATGGCTTGAATCATTCGTCATTCCTTAAACGCTGTGAACGCCGCCATCCGCCCCCAGTATTCGCACAGCACGGGATGATGTTCTTGCCCGCGGAAGATGTAGGTGGAGGCCCTGCTGATTTGTAAGAAGTACAGTTCGGATGCTTACGATTATGGCAACGTCCTACATATGATTGGGAATCCCCTTCCCTATCAATCCCTTGCGTATTTTTTGCGGTGGCGACTATAGTCTTGGCGTCGCCCAAATGGCGGCCGGGTTTGGCGACTCGACTGACACAATTCCAACAACACAGGGAATTGTCACGAACCAATACATGGGCCTTACCAGCAACGCCGACGACCAACCCCTCTACGTCGATACCACCGCCCCGCTACACATCCTGCTCGACTCAGCAGCCTACCGAATCCGTGCCGCTACCCAGTTCCTGGAAAATTTGGCGATGCGCGATGAACAGACCATCGACCCCGCGACCCTGCAAGATCTGGCACAGCTTTGCTGCATTCCATTGCGTGATGGGTGCGACGTGATGGATGTGATTGCACGACGCTTGGATGCGGCACCGACAGGTTCCACTCTATAAGCCTCTAGCCGATAACCTGTGGCGAGGGAGCTTGCTCCCGCTGGGCTGCGTAGCGG
This sequence comes from Pseudomonas sp. PF05, assembly GCF_056521845.1. Lineage (NCBI taxonomy): Bacteria > Pseudomonadati > Pseudomonadota > Gammaproteobacteria > Pseudomonadales > Pseudomonadaceae > Pseudomonas > Pseudomonas sp. PF05. Next base: position 49,978 of record NZ_JBWLPW010000008.1, read on the forward strand.
CCCTTTTTGGGAGCGCTTCGCGCTCAAGCGGGAGCAAGCTCCCTCGCCACGCATTCATCGTTTCTTAAGTACGCATTACAGAGCTGTAGGTAGAGAACTTTCCAATGACCCAAACAGCTACAGATAGCGTCGTGACTCAAGTCCGAAAGCTTGCTAAAGCACGAAGAAAGCTTCATATCGGGGCGTTTTTGGCAGCTCTTTCAGTTTCTTTAATCAATTCCATGGGTGCTTCACTCTCCTTGAATGCCCAATGCGACGATTACCACTAGAGCGAGCAATGACACGCTTGAGCATCCGTTTCTGAGCAATAGCTGCTATGTATCACACCACACTCGCCCGATGCAGGCTGCTCATATGCCCAGCGCCCGCCGCCTGCAAACGACTCACCAGATCCTCCCGCGCCGCTCGCCCTCCCGAACGCACGTACTCCAGCTCCGCCGCCGTAATCAATACCACCGGTACCAATCTGACCGGGGACAAAGGCATGTCATCCAGCTGGGTAGGAAAATCCGGTTTCGGCGCGCCGAGCAGAACGCCGGTGGAATCGTCATCGGTCACGAAGAGCTTGGGCAGTTGATCGCTCATGTGGTGCGATTGGCTGAGCCCGGGAAGTTCAAGGGATAGCGTCCCGTATTGGTCGAGTTGGTGGGTGATGCCGCCAGCGTCGGCCACCGTTTTAGCGACGTGCTCCAGCAGCTCGAAGGCCCAGCTGCGCTTGAATGGATCGACCTCCCCCACGGGGCCATAGGCGTGCTCGGGGATATCCGCGGTTTCGACGAACAATTCCATCTCGAAGCCGTTGCCCATGCCTTCCGTATCATCGAATGGATCGGACAGGCCTTCAGTGGCGAGAATGATCGTGTCGCCACGACGGACCAAGCGGTAGGCCTGACGGGTCGAAGGCCAGTACGGGCCGCCGGAAAAGGTCGGGCTGATCAGGTAGGCAAGGACATCCCGCTCGACCGTGCCGACAGCGCTCCAATGACGATCCAGGCACGCTGCGCCAGCTTCCCGGACGGCCAGGTTGGCGGCTTCAGCCTCGGTCAGGTCGCCAAGCTCGTGGGATTGCGGCGCGGACCGGGTGTCTTGGGTTTCAGGGGCTTTCGATGAACCGAAGAGCTTCTTGAAGAAATTCATGGGCGTTCCTTGCTGGATGTTCGCTCAGCCTCACCCGTGACAGCGCTCGCTGATCCAATGGCAGGCGTTCGGCGCATTGTGGCGTGTTGGCGTTGATATGAAAACGCGGGCAGGTACTTGCGAGCAGTTTCGACGAAAGGCGTGACAATCAGGCTATACACCGTCAGGTAACGCTGGTGGTCCTGTTCTCCGGTGCCGAAACGCAAGTGCTCAGGCTGCGAACTGGTGACATAGAGCGTGCCGAACATCCAGTCCCACAGCGACAGGTTGACGCCGAAATTGCGGTTGAAATGACGCGGTGCATCGCTGTGGTGGATCTGGTGCTGGGCCGGACTGTTCAGCACATGTTCCAGCACCGGGCCAAAGGACAGCCAGACATGGGTGTGACGCAAGTTGGCCGCCAGGCTATTGAAGATGAACACCAGGTACGTCACGCCGAACAACGTGTAGCGGCTGATTTCACCGCCACAGACATACCAGAAGCCACCCGCGAAGAGGCCCAGGCAGGCGGTGATGCCGAGCTTCTCGACGATCTTCTCCACAAAGTGCACCCGACTCGCGGTGGCCGGCACCAGCACGGGCGCCGAGTGATGCACCTTGTGAAACGCCCAGAGCCAGCGCGAATGAAACGCCCGGTGCGCCCAGTAGTGGACGAAATCCCTCACCAGGAACACCCCCAGCCCATAGAGCAAGGCGAGCGAAAAATTCTCCCCCAGACGCGGACGCGCGCCCCAGAGATTGCTGAAAAAAGCCAGGTAGTCCCCGGAGCGCAGGATGTACGGATCGACCAGATGGACAATGGGCAACACCAAGGCAACCTTGAGAATGGCTCGGACGAAGTAGTAGCGATAGTCCAGCAACGCCGAACGGTGCAGATGCACTCGGCTGCCGCCAATGAATTGCCAGAATGAATGGGCGTCAGTCAGGCCCTGGTGTTTTCTGAAACGGAACAGGCCATAGGCGACACCGTAGGAAGCGCAGAGAAACAGAATTCCGAGACGGCCGTTCAGGTTGAAAATGCCGAGGAACTGCTGGGTGACGGGTGCGATTACCCATGCGCTCAGGTGTTGATAGACAAGGGAAAACGCATCCACGAAATGCCGGTCTCTGTCGAAGGAGCGGCATTGTAGATCAACTGGGTTGGAGGGAGATTGAGTTTCAGTTTTTCTTTGGGGATATTGATGAGCTGAGGAGTGAGGTCAAGACGCCGTAAACGATACCGACGCCGTTCGATTCAGCCACTAAATATGCGACAGAAGTACTTCTAATTCTGACACCCAGCTGGTTCAGTCTGGCGCAAGCGGTTTACCCGCATCCTGCTTCATAAACTCGATGAACTCTTTGTATTTAGCTGGATTTTTTTCTATCTTTGACGCGAACTCTACAACATTAAAGCCTTTCAAAGCGCCATTCCCCGCAGAGCCAAGACTTTGTTCTTTAACCAATATACCTTCGCAATACTTCACAAGTAGTGCTTTTGCTCCTTCATACCCACCGGAAGCATTTGGGTCTGCCAACTCCGCAAGCTTAGTAAAACACAAATATTCGGAATCTTTTGACTCGAAGGCCTTGAGCACCATCTCTTTTACATCGGCAGAAGAAGCCCCCGTCATGGGAGATGTTCCCGTGTAGCTTCCAACATATTGAGTTGTAGAACCTGATGCGATTGCGCGACGGCCCATCTCAATACGATTTTTTAATGCCTTTATGTTTTCATCGATAGCAGCAACCTCCTTCTTCTGATCCTCTGTCGGGTTACCCTTTGCCTTCGCTTCAATATCCTTTTTCTTGGCTTCGGACTCAGCAAGTTGCTTGCGATCCACCTCAACATTCCCAATCAGCTCTGCACTTGAAGTACTTGTAAGGGTCACCACAGGTACACGCGACGCGCCTGTCAGTTGCTCGATCGCCATGAGCAGCAACGTGTACTTCTGATTTCTAACCAAGAGCATTTGGTACTGCGGCGCTGAAATAACATTATTCATCCTTGCTTCGCATAATCTATACAGCTGGTCCCGCAATATTTGTATGGATTGGCTTCGCATTCCAACAAAGGACGCAGCCTCCTGATAGGCCCCAGCCAACTCCGCTCCCCCCTTCCCTGCGACATCCCCCTTTGCTGCCAGCTCCCCGGCATAAGCAGAAAGTGCGTCAGGGCTGGGTTCCGCGCAAGTGACGACACTATTCACAGAACCGTCCGCTTTTTTTGTGACACCACCCGTGATTATTGCTCGTTGTTTTATATCAATAAATGCTGAGTTGCCATCCTCAAATTTATGTGAGCGATAGACGCTATTCCAATTTCCACAACCGGTGAGCGCAACAGCGAGGACCGACATAATCAGTACGTTGAATGCATTCATCCTGACCTCCTTGTCTCTAGTTGGGAAATGACGAAAGGGCTATTTGCCATCACTCAAGTTCACAACTCCAAAAAGTTCAAATACGACACTTCTATATTTTTACCTTTCATGCTGAGCCGCTCCGAGCAACTCATCAGCTTAAGCGCTTGAATTCATTATTTTTATTATCACTAATAGCTTAGCATCGCACCTTTTTAGATATAAGCACAAAAAAATCAAGATCAAAAAAATCTATAAAAAAATCAGAAATACGAGAACCTGAACCTACTTCAGAACTTTTCCACAAAATTTCGATTGTTTGCTACTACTCTTAGTTTAACATCTGTCAACGTCCAATAAGCCATCCGCAACTGTTCCCGAAAATACGGTTTCCACCCGTCCGATAAGAAAGACCGCGCCCACACCATCCCATTGCACCGTCACGCTTCCGCCATCACATTCAACCTCAACGACGCTGTCCAACAAACCGCGACGAATCCCATTAACAACCGCGCCACACGAGCAAGAACCTGAACCCAGCGCGATCCCAGCACCACGTTCCCAGATGCGCAATCGAATATGCGTGCGATCAATGATCTGGACAAAATGAACGTTGGTCTTGAGTGGGAATAGCGCATTGGTTTCGATGGCCGGCCCTATCGTCGCGATATCAACGCTAGCCAGATCATCGACAAAATAGGTGCAGTGCGGATTTCCCATGCTGCACGCGGCTGGACTGCCGGCCAGTGGCAAGGCGGCGGTGTCCAGTGCTTGCGCCAAAGGAATGTCCGACCAGCCAAAAAGCGGCATTCCCATATCGACGGAAATGTCGCCGGTCGGAGTACGCTCGCACGTCAGCAGACCACGGTTAGTGCGCAGCGCTACCGAAGTCACATCTGCTTCGCGCATCAACATATCCGCCGCACCCCGCGTCGCACTGCCACAAACATCCAGCGCGGAGCCGTCTGCGTTCCAGAACATCACGCGCGCATCGGCATCGTCGCAAGCGAGCAACACCGCGAGTTGGTTGAAACCCACGCCCCGGTTCCGATTCCCCATTCGCCGAACCATGGCACTTGTGATGGGGCTGGCTGAATCTCGCGAGTCGACGATAAAGAAGTCATCGCCATTGGCATGCATCTTATGAAAGTTCAGCTGCATGCAAACGCTCTGCTGGAGATGGAAATGGAATTACCGTCGGGGTCTTTGGCGTTGGAAAAAGAATAACCGTCCGCCCTGTGCGTAGCGCCAAACTTCAGGCCTTGAGCCAGGCACTTTGCCTTGAAACCCTCGACGTCCTGGAGATCAAAGACCAGTTTTACGGTGACTTGTCCTGTTTTAACGGCCTTCCCTGCTGGGTGAACCATCAGGATCGCGCCACCGTTTGCAGGGCTCAGTTCAGTGACGCGGTCATCGACTTTTCTTTCACTGGTAAAACTGAAATGACGCTCATAAAAATCGCAGGTCGCTTGAACGTCCCGGACATACAACATGATTCGATTGAGTGACGGTTGCATGTGTTCTTCCTTGATCATTGTGAGTGTTGCGCCTGCTCATATGCCTTAGTCATCACCTCCCAGGTCTTCGCGTCGGCAGGAATCAAATGCTCGATACGCAATGAGCTCATCGTGATGTCGAGCGGCATGCCGAAGGTTGTGAACGTTGACATGAACTTCAGCTCGCCATGGGGGGAGTCGACTCGCGTCAGCAACAACGGAGGCAACTCGTTAACCAGCGCTTCAGAGCTGTGTGGGGCCGGCAGGCTCTTCAGAATCTCAACCAACGCGGGATTACTCAAGGCTTCCCGAGATGCCCGTTGCCAGGCCACTAATCTTATTTCCTCGGCGTTACTCAAATGATCGCCCAAGCCACCGGGTTGCAGCAATGTCACCAAGAGATTGAGCCCATCCGCCGCATCCCTGGCAAGACCCACCAGATCGAACAGAACACCCGCGCTGGTGTTGGCTGCAAGGATGTCCCATTGAGCCCCCAGAACAATCGCCGGTGACAGGTACTCATGATTACCCACCTCCTTAAGCAACGCACCGCAGGGGACGATTACAGCTCAAGGCCAATCTACGAGCACCGCTTTCGGATCTCCCTGGCGCATCGGGTCCAGTTCAGCACCCACCTAGCTGAGCACCAGAAAAGATGCACTGGCTCGAACCACGCGCTCCTCTCCAGCGCTGATATAGGTATTGGCAAACACCAATCGACTACCGGTTTTTTGAATATCTACGGCAGCCTCCAACCAATCACCGATCTTAGCGGAGCCAGCGAAATCAGTAGTCATCGTGGTCGTCACGAGCTTAAGAGGCGGATCTTTCGAGAAAGCAGCGCTGTAGCCCAGCGCGATATCAGCCAGCGCCATGAACAACCCTCCGTGAGCGAGTCCACGAGCATTGGTGTGTTTCTCCTCCACCCGAATCCCAACGGTAAAACCTTCGCAGTTTTCCCGATAATAAAAGGGACCTAGTAAGTCAAGGAAAGGGCTGCTACGAGATAACGGCCTGAAATCCTGTGGAATATCCATTTCACACTCCTTTACCCGTTAACCTGACAGATAGATCCTGGCGACGAACGTGGTGAATTGTCGTTCACAGGCGACTTGTCCCATGTGACTGTGCTCAATTCGATCCCAACGCGGCTTTTTTCTCAAGCCAATTCCCACGCGTCATTTCCCAGATTTCCTTAAGCAACACCCCACAGACAAAATCCCCTTCCTGCGTCCCGATCAGGCGCATGCCTTCATGCTCCGATACCCTGCGCGAAGCAAGGTTGCCCACCGCCTTGGGCACTTGCATGACGGGGCGTTCTAGCGTTTCAAACCAATAGGCGTTGATCGCCTCGCAAGCCTCGCGCATGTAACCCTTTCCCTGCCATGGCGGCGCCAGCCAGAACCCTCGGTGGTTACCGGGCTGGTCGTAGAGGCTGATGCTGCCGATACTCTGTGTCGGCTCTTCGGCAATGCGGATCATCCAGTGCCACTCGCGTCCGGCTGCCACAGCGGGGAGCGCATGGTCGCGCACGTACGTCAGCGCGCCGTCATCCGGATAAGGCCAGGGCACGCGACTGTCCAGGTAACGGACCACTTCCCAGTGTGGGAATAATCGTTGGATCGCTGGTGCATCCGTCAGCTCCAGAGGGGTGAGGATGAGACGGCGAGTTTGGAAAGTGGGGATGGGGCTCATGATGAAACTCCTTTTTCAATCCTTACGACGTCCAGGGAAACGTGCCTATTAGGAACTATTCGTCGGCCTGCAGCACGGATGTCGGAAAAACCAAGTTGCACACTCAACCACGGCGACCTTCAATCACATCGTTTCGCGGCCTACACTGGATGCGCTCAGTACCATTGAACCGCATAAGGACATCGCCTTGCGACAAATTGCCCTCAGCGACAGAAAACTCCGAGGTATCCCCCGCCGTCTCCGAGCGCTGGAGCGCTGGGCCGCGAAATTCAACAGCCATTTCTACCCTCAGTGCCACGAAAGCGAGCGCTACGCGCATTGGAAAATCCCAGTCATCGATTCACTCGTTCAAGGTCCACAAGCACACATCGAGGTGCAGGCCCTCTGTATCCAACAGTTGCTCGAAGCAGCCGCCCATCTTTCCCGTGCGGCAGATCGCAGCCAAGGCTACTACCGCATCGCCTGCCTGCTGACTTGGCCTTGGGTGCACCAAAGTGAAGTCACGATATTCTACGACCGTGATTACTACTTGGGCTTCCTGGGACAGCGTAATGCCCTTGCACCGCTGCGTTTGAGCGACAGGCTTGCCTTGGATGTGCCCGAATCGTTCATCGAGCATGGGCATGATGTAACCCAGAGCGATGATGAAGTCGACGTTCATTGGTGGTGTATCGGGGAACCTGCCTGACCGTGAAGACGCGCTCAGATCTTATCGTCGGTTTGACCCTCGCAGTCGTCGCGACGCTGAGCTGGGCGTTGAACTTCATTGCGCCCTACGTCACCGGCGACTACACGATCTATGACTTGATGATCGTAAGGTTCTTAATCGCCGGTACCCTGGGTTTGGGTGTTGTGCTGCTCTATCGGGACCAGCTGCGGCTCTTGCGCCGCGCTCAGGTGTTTCTGGCCGCCGGCTTGGGCGTGATCGGCTACCTCGGCTATAGCGCCTGCATCGCCGCCGGCATCATCTTCGGCGGGCCGGTGCTGACCCCGGCCTTTATTGGCATGGTGCCGGTCTTGCTGGCACTGCTGGGCAACGCCACGACCAAAACCCTCCAGTGGCGCAAACTGGCGATCCCACTGGCTTTTTTGACGATTGGGCTTCTGTTGTCGAATCTCGGCGCTGTCCATCAACCCGTTGCAAGCGAAGGCTCGTGGCTGATGGGTTTGTTGTTTTCAATCGGTGCTGTGGTGTTGTGGCTCGCATTCAGTTGGTTGAACCAGCGCGCCTTGCTAAGGCTGCCACCCCACGCGTCTGGCGCCTGGACCGGCCTCATGATGGCTGGCGCCGGCATCGGCACCTTGTGCTTGTTACCGGCGGTACAAGCGCTCGACCTGCTCAAGCTGCCGAGCCTGGGTTTCAGTGTTTCCGTAGCGGGGCCTTTGTATCTCTGGGGGTTCGTGATTGCACTGATGTCATCCGTTGTCGGGGCCTGGGCCTGGAACGCCGCGTCCCGGCGATTGCCCATGGTGCTTTCCGGACAATTGATCGCCCTGGAGTCGCTGTTCGCGACGCTGCTTGGCTTGTGGTTTCATGGTCGGCTGCCGACACTTTTGGAGACGTCAGGTCTTGCTGCTGTGCTTGTTGGGGTGATCATGGCGGTGCGGATCATCCTCAATTCCCGTGGATCGACAAGCGCCTCTACCCCTTGATCAGCAGACGATTGCCCTACTCCTTGTCCGGGCCTCTGACTGTCTTTCTGCGGCCCTTCGAAGCCACCACGTTGTATTCACCGGCACCAGCCTCTTTCACTGAATGTGCGATCATAGAGTCGCTGCGAAAACGGTCATAGGGTGAGGTTTTCCTGACAGGAAGACGAACAGTTTCGATATGAGCCGGCTCTGCCGGGCCCGCGTTCAAGAAAGCACCCGGCTCCATCGCAAACCGCTCTGCCAGGGCATACGCCATCTTGTGACTGATAGGCCGGTCGCCATTGAGTACCTTGGACACCGCCGTTTTATCCCCGATTTCAGGGAGGTCCGAACCGGTGAGCCCGAGCGTTTCCATCAGGTCCTTGATCAATTGCACAGGCGTGCAGGTCGCCTCAAAAGCGGCATTCGATTCGCGAAACTGGTCGCAGTTGCGCTGGTAGGCCAGGATTTCATCCTCGAGCTCAACGAGAATTTTCTCCTCGGTCTTGCTCAGTTCGCGCCCGTCGGTGAGCGCATCGAGCAGGTCGGTCGCACGCTCATAGTCGGCAGGGGTCTTGATGCCATGCACAAACTCACCGCGCAGGCGATCCAGTACCGCGTGTAGCTCGCCAAGCGTCGCGATCACGGTTTGAAAGTCGTTCCGGGCTGCGCTCATCGTCTTACCCCTTTGTTTCTTGCATACCAGCTGTTGGCAACGTCGTAATCGGCATGCGAGTAGATGTGTTTGACGTAGAACTTCTGCCGGGCATAGTTGACGCCGCCTATCACCCTGAGATTATTGCCGCCTACGTCGATAACCACCCAATTCATTGTGGCCCTAGGCTTGAACAAGTCGACACCGTGCGTACCGAAAAGCTTTTGCAGGTCTGCGAACGCCTTGGGGCGAGCCATCCTCAAAATGCGCAGGCAACGCTCAAGCCCGGCCTTGTCGTTCGGGTACAAAATCGCGGCGTCGTCAAAACGTGATGGCGTGAGTATATCCATGGGCTTCCTTGTCTTTGAGCCGATGGTACTCTTGTTGTGTTTTTTCACAACTCCGGTTTATTGGCGGCAGCGGGACTCATACTGTGGCAAGCAGGCGATTTGGCCGGCAGCATTGGGCCAAATGGGTTTTCACCTACACATCCCGAGACAAAAACATGAACCCTGTCGACTCGAACCGCCTGAAAACCTGGGAGATTGCCAAGTGTTGGAGCCAGGTCACGACGCGGCTCCCACCCGGATACGACGGATGCAATTGCATCGCCACCTCAAGCTTCCCTGAAGTGGCCAACCTTCACCCCGTCACACACCCCTGCGGCACTTTCCCAGCAAAACTGTCCACCAGACTCGCCACCACCATCTCCCCCATCCGCGTGCGGGTCTGCAACGTCGCGCTCGCTCGGTGGGGTTGCAGCACCACCTGCTCGTTGCCAAACAAGGCTTCAGGCACATGCGGCTCATCGACAAACACATCCAGCGCCGCGCCGGCGATTTCCCCGGCGGTGAGCGCCGCCACCAGGTCGACCTCGTTGACCAGTTTGCCCCGGGCCACATTGATCAGATACCCGCCCTCGCCCAAGGCGCGCAGCACCTCGGCATCGATGATGGCTTCAGCCTTGTCGGCGGCCGCCGCGAGGATCAAGGCGTCGCTGTCGCGGGCCAGTTGCTTGAGGTCGGCGACGAAGGTGTGGTTCACGTCGATCATGGGCTGCAGGTCGGTGTAGCTGATCGGGCACCCGAACGCGGCGGCGCGGGTTGCCACGGCGCGACCGACCCGGCCCATGCCGACGATGCCGATGCGCATGCCGGACACCTGCCGGGCCAAGGGCAGCGGGGACAATGGCGTTGGGCTGTGGGGCCATTGGCCTGAGCGCACATAGCGGTCACCGGTGCACAGGCCGCGGCACACGGCGATCAATAAACCAATCGCCAGGTCGGCGACATCTTCGGTCAGCGCGCCGACGGTGGCCGTGACGCTGATCCCGCGATCCCGGGCGTAGGCCAGGTCGACGGCATCGGTGCCTACGCCATTGACTGCCACCACTTGCAGCTTGGGCAATTGGGCCATGAGCGCCTGGCTGATGCCGGTATGCCCGCCAGTAATGACACCTCGAATGTTCGCACCGTGTTCTTGCAGATAGGCTTGTTTGTCGACCTGTTCAAAATAGCGCCGCACTGTGAACAGCTCGTTGAGCCGGGCGTTGATTTCAGGGATCAGGATCGGGCTGAGTTGCAAGACTTCTGGCTTCATGTAGACCTCGTAACAGAAAAGGAAAGACCGGTTCAAGCGCAATCAAGGCTTGCTTGAACCGATGTGGTGAGGGAGCTTGCTCCCGCTGGGCCTGTAGGAGCTGACGAGCGAAGCGAGGCTGCGATCTTTCCCCAGACACTTGAGTCTCAGGTGGAAGATCAAAAGATCGTCCGAACGCGGCCCGAGCCTTCGGCAGCTCCTACAGCGCAGCCGAGCACGCAGGCTCAACCACGACCGGCAAACGGCATGGCCGTGGCCATGACGGTCATGTTCAGAACGTTGGCCGACAACGGCAGGCCGGCGATGTAGCGCACCGCATCGGCGACGTGCTTGACGTCCACCATCGGCTCCACCGCGATGCTGCCGTTGGCCTGGCGTACGCCCTGGGTCATGCGCACGGACATTTCAGTGAGGGCGTTGCCGATGTCGATCTGGCTGCAGGCGATGTTGTATTCGCGTCCGTCCAGGGCCAGGGATTTGGTCAGCCCCAGCACCGCGTGTTTACTGGCGGTGTAGGCGCTGCTGAACGGTCGTGGGGTGTGAGCCGAGATCGATCCGTTGTTGATGATCCGTCCGCCCTGGGGCTCTTGCCGGCGCATCAGGCCGAAGGCGCCACGGGCGCAGAGGAAAACGCCGTTGAGATTGGTGTCGATCACGTTTCGCCACTGCTCGAACGTCAGCTCATCCAACGGCACGGCGGGCGCGTTGACCCCGGCGTTGTTGAACACGACGTCCAGGCGGCCGTAGGCTTCGGCGATGGCGGCAAACAGCGCATCGACACTGGCCGGATCGCGCACATCGGTGGGCACCGCCAAGGCTTCGCGCCCCTCGCAGGCTGCCAACTCGACCAATGTCTGCAAGGGCTCGGGGCGGCGCCCGGCCAACACCAGCGTGTAGCCGTCTGCCATCAGGCCCAGGGCCACCGCTCGGCCAATCCCACTGCCGGCGCCAGTCACCAAAGCCACTTTCAAGGTGTAGGACATGCGGGTTCTCCCTTCTCGAAATCAGTAAGACAAACGCGGACTCAAGGTCGCGGACCGACGCGCATTTCCAGTTGGCCGATGCCATCGATGCCGGCCGCGATGACATCACCCGGCTGCAACACATCGACGCCTGCCGGACTGCCGGTCATGATCAGATCGCCGGCCCGCAGCGCCACCGATTGCGAGATGCGGGCGATCACTTCACTGACCGACCAGATCTGGCTGTCGAGGCTGTCGCGCTGGCGTTCTTCACCGTTCACGTTCAGCCACAACTCGCCATCGGGGTGCCCCGCCCGGGAAACCGGCACGATGGCCGTCATCGGCGCGGCACCGTCGAACACCTTGGCGCCCTCCCACGGCAGGCCGTTGCGCTTGGCCATGCGCTGGACATCACGTCGGGTCAGATCCAGACCCGCCGCGTAGCCCCACACATAGGCCAGCGCCTGGCTCTCAGGGATGTTGGCGCCGCCCTCCCCGATGGCCACGACCAATTCGATTTCGTGGGCGAACTCCTCGGTTACCGGGGGAAACGTCACGTCGCCGACCGCCTCCACCACGCAACTGGCAGGCTTCATGAAAAACACCGGTGGCACGCGGGACTCACCCTGGGTATCGGGCCAAGGGTAGTTGCGACCGACGCAAAAGACCCGGCCGACGGGAAAACGCTGCGGGGTGCCGACAACCGGCAAGGTCACTGGCAGGTCCGGGGTAAAGACATACTCGGGCATGTTCATCCTGGTAAAAGTCCTGTTGGAAGCGTCAGCGTACGGCGGCAATCCCTGGCGAAGTTGGAGGAATGCCGCCTCGTGTTGGAGAAAAACGGTTTTTTCCGGGCTCAGCGCGCCTTGAGTTCAATGCGGTACAAACGGCCGAGCAGCAACGAATAGGACAAGGTGCCGATCAGCGCCACGCCGCCGATGAACCAGAAGGCCAAGGCGAATGAACCGGTCTTGTAGACGATTGCGCCAATCACGATGGGGGTGACAATCCCGCCGATGTTGGCCGCCAGGCTGGTGATCCCGCCGGTCAGTCCGATCAGTTCCTTGGGCGCCACTTCCGACACCGCCGCCCATGACGACGAAGCGATGCCTTGGGCGAAGAAGGCAATCGTCAGCACGGCGATGCAGATCACGTTCGAGTCGGTGAAATTCACCAGCACGATGGACATGCCCAACATCGACCCGACCACCAACGGCAACTTGCGGGCAAAGGACAGCGAGTAGCCGCGACGGATCAGCAGGTCGGACACGATCCCGGCGAGCAGGATGCCCACCGTCGCGCCCACGAACGGCAACACGGCGAAGATCCCGGCCTTGATCATGGTCAGTTGACGCTCTTCGATCAGGTACGTGGGGAACCAGGTGAGAAAGAAGTACAGCGCCGACGTGCTGGCGAACTTGCCGATGCAAATCGCCCAGACCTGCCGATAGCTGAACAGCTCGGCGATCTGCCGCCAGTTGAAGCGGGTGCGCTCCTGACTGCTCTTGACCAGCCCTCCCCCGGCTTCGATGTACTTGAGTTCTTCCTGGCTGACCTTCTTGCAGTTCATCGGGTCGCGATACAGAAACAGCCAGGCCACACCGAAGACAATCCCGAGTGCGCCGGTGCTGTAGAACACATGGCGCCAGTCATAGGTGGTCGCCAGCCACAGCAGCGCACCGGTAAACAGCGCCGTGCCCAAGTATTGGCCGCACACGTAAATGCTGCTGGCCAGGCCCCGTTCACGCGCCGGAAACCACACCGTGACCGCCCGGCTGTTGGCCGGAAACGCCGGCGCTTCCATCGCGCCGACGGCCAGGCGCAGACCGAACAGCGAAGCGAAGCCCGTGGCCAAGCCCTGGCACACGGTGACGGTCGACCAACTGATCAGCGACACCCCGTAGGTGAACCGGGAACCGAAGCGATCGGCAATGAAGCCGGCGGGCACCAGTGCGATCGCGTAAGTCCAGGCAAACGCGGAAAAAATCAGGCCCATCTCGATCTTGTCCAGGCCCAGGTCCTTGGCGAGAAACGGCGCGGCAATCGAAATATTCACCCGGTCGATGTAGTTGATGATCGTCGCGATCAACAGCAACGACAGCATGAACCAGCGCCGACGCGACGGCAGACGCTCTGGCACTGCGGCGTCCCGGGCGCCGGTAATCACCGGCGCTGCGGCGGTCTGGGAGGTGTGGGAATTCGACATGAGTAGACCTCGTTATTGTTAGAAACGTCGAAATGTTTACGAGCAGCCGAAATCAGTGCCCTCGATGTCGGGGCAGAACAATCGCTACTGGAATGAGAGGTGCGAACAGCCGGTGTCAGGTGTTCGAAGAGGCCTTGCAACAGGATCTGTCGGGGGAGCAGTCAAGCGGGTCAGGGAAAAGCAGGAACAGGTTCATGATGTGCGCACCTTTTGATTGTTTTTGGATGGAGGGTCGGGTTGCGTGGCCCAACAGTGGTCGTACAACCATTCAAAATCAACTGAGCTGTTAGATCATTTTTCCCGTTTAAAACCGCGCCAAAGGAACCTGTCCAAAAAAATCCTATCGGCGATTTTTTTCATATGTTTTTTAATACAATCTTAACTATTTGTTTTTAAACAATTAATTTAATAATACGAATTTATCGTTTTTGGACAAGCGCCCTCCATTTTCGAGAGACAGAAAATTCACGCCACCGACCTTGTCATCGTATGACTTCTTGAAAATTATCCAGATGCACCGTCACAATCGTCATCACCGCCATGCACCGCAAAGGATTCCCTGGAGATGTCATCACCGAGCCGAGTCCCCACCTATGTCATGCAGCAACGCAGCGAATTGACGGATTTCTATATCCGCGACAAAAAGGGCCGGCGCGCCGAAACCGGCCCGCATCGCCACGAGTACTTCCAGATCCAGATCAACCTCGGCGGCGACACCGTGCAACACATTGGCAACGTCGAACGTCCGTTTCCGCGTAACACCCTGGCCTTCATCCTGCCTCACCGTGTGCACGTGATTCCGCACCCGGCCGAGAGCAACTTCATGGTGATCAATTTTTCCCAGACGTTCCTGCTGCCGCATCTGCAATGCGACCCGATGGACCTGGAAGAGGTCTCGATTCTGCTGGCGCCGGAGCTGTCGCCGTTCCGTTTCCAGGAACACCTGGACTTCATTCTGGGGGATGAGGATTTCGCCAAAATCTGCGCCTTGATCGAGCAGATGCGTGGCCTGGACCAGAATCGTCAGTTCGGCACCCGCGAGATGCTCAAGGGCTTGTTGCTGCAACTGATCGGCAGCGTCTGCGCCTTGTATGCCGAGCCGCTCAAGCGCTTGGCCGAAGAGAACGCCGCCGAAGTCAGCCGACGCGATGCGCTGGGCCGGATGTCCGAGTACCTGCGCAAGAACATCGCCGACCCCGACCTCAACCTGATCAAAGTGGCCGCGGCGACTTACCTGTCGCCGACGTACCTGACCCACTGGCTGCGCAAGGAAATCGGCAAGACCTTCACCGAACTGGTGCTCGAACGCCGGATGCACGCGGCGCGCAATTACTTGCTCAATGGCACCCGCCCCGTGGGCGAAGTGGCGAGGTTGTGCGGGTTCGCCGACGAGGCCTATTTTTCCAGACGTTTTCGCCAGATACATGGACAGCCGCCGGGGCAGTTCAGGCGACAGCAGTTGAATCCGGACAGTCCGCAGTTGCCGTTGAACAATGGCTAGATACATCCGACGCCATGAGCCGGCATCGTCAGGTTATCTATACTGGCTTCCCGAATGAAAATCAGAGCGTGAACAATGGCCCTCACCCCCAATCAAAACCCTCCAGTCATTCTGGTCCCCACTCGACAAAGCGACTCGGAGGATCTGGCAGGCATTCGAATCGAGGCCATGCGCGAAAGCCTCGAGCGTGTGGGGCGATTTGATCCGGTGCGGGCGCGCGAGCGGTTTCTTGGTGGTTTCCAACCCTGCCATACACGCCACATCGAGGTGTCGGGAAAGAGGGTCGGGTTCGTTGTGGTCAAGCCTTTCAGCCATGAACTCTTGCTTGACCACTTGTATATAAGGCCCTGCGCGCAAGGATCAGGAATAGGCGCGGCTGTTCTCGATCATATTTTCAAGGAAGCGGATGCGGCCGCGCTCCCGCTCAGGGTGGGTGCCCTTAAGGAAAGCGCCTCGAATCGCTTTTACATCCGCCATGGCTTCCAATTCGTCGAAAGCAGCGAGTTCGACAATTATTATGTTCGGCAGAGCGGCACGACGGGCCCGGCTAGTTAGCCAATCAATACAGTCACCGCAGAATCAATACCGCGACCACCGCAATCACGGCCACCACGCCAAAGACCATCCGCGCGATCCAGGGCGCGGTGAGCCAGACGCCGGTCACCCCGGCAATCTGTCCCACATTCTTCTCGGTCAGGCGGAAACTCGGCTCCCGGAAAGGATTGCCGCAATGTGGGCAGGCGCAGGCCTTATCGGAGATTCGCGAAGCGCATTCAGGGCAATCGACAGACTCATTGTGCGACGTCAGGGAGGTTGGAATTTCGGCGTTTCAAAAGACTGCTTATGTGCGGCTTTTGCTCGCGGTCAAGCTTAGCCTTTGATAGCTCTATGCGAAAAAACGAACGGCTTCGCAAAAAAACACAGCCGTGGACACTCGAACACCAATCGAACCCCTCGCAATACCTTGGGTCTGCTCCTGTATGACCTCTTCGGAATCTGCTCCTATGTCCCCACACCAAAGCCTCGTTTTACTGGCACGAGGCGGCTACGCCGCTCGGGGCGTTATTTATCTGATCATTGGTATCTTCGCTTTGCTGGCGGCTCAAGACTCGAGCAAATCGAAGGATAGCCACAGCAGCCTGGAAGCATTGTTAAGTCAGCCATTCGGCCATGTTTTAGTCGGCCTGGTGGTGATGGGTTTACTGGCTTTCGCCGGATGGCGCCTGTTGCAGGCAACGCGTGATGTCGACCATCACGGTAAAGAGTTCAAAGGCTTGGTGATTCGGGGGGGACTGTTGGCTGGAGGCTTGATCAACGGTGCCCTGGCTTTTTTTGCGTTGGGGTTGCTCATCAGCGGTCTTAAAAGCTCGGGTAATTCCGGAGGGGGAGATGCCCAGGATCTACTTGCACGCCTATTGTCCTGGGACCATTCGAACGTGCTGATTTACCTCATCGCACTGATACCGCTTGGCGTGGGCATTGCTCATATCATCAAGGGCTGGAAGGCGTCGTTCGAGAAGTACTTTGACGCAGACGAGGACGTCATGCGGTACGTGCGTCCGATATCGCGGTTCGGTCTTATCGCCCGGGGCGTCGTCTTCATTGAAATCGCCCTGCTGCTGATCATCAGTGGCTCGACCTATAAAGCCATGGACCCACCCGGCATGAAAGACGCCCTCGATGCACTGCAAAACCTGCCGGCCGGTGGTGTGGTTTTAATGGTGATGGCATTGGGGCTGATCGCGTTTTCGGTCTACAGCTTTTCCGAAGCGGCCTGGCGCAAGATCAACATGGACGTGCCTGGAATGTCGAACACATAGCGCCTACTTATTACTGCACAGGTTGTACGCGACGCATAAGATCGTTCAGCACGTAGGTGTCCAGAAAGGCTTTTACCGCGATGACCTGGCCATCCCTGAATGTCATGTGCCACAGGTAGGTGTTGTTGTAGGGTTTGCGATCCAGGGCCGTGGCTTCTCCACTCCACAGAACGACCACAACGTCGCCCTCGGCGATAATGCTTTGGACAGTGGGGGAAACCGCAGTCGCCAGCCGAGCCGTGATAGGCCGTACGGCCTGCTCCAGTAAATCTTCCTTGCTGTCATACACACCCGATACGGGGCTTGATCCGGTCACGGTCCATACGGCGTTGGGCGCCAGCAGATCGAACGCTGTGCCTTTGCCTTGCTGCCAATTCGTGAACGCCTGGCGGACCCGATCCGTATTGGCATGTTGAGCGTTTTCCGAAGCCCAGACGTTGCTGGTTAAAAACACTAAAGACAGTGCAAGAGCCTGGACGCGCCAAGCCAAATTCATCCATGTGGTCATGATGTTCTCTCACGGCAGTGCAATGGATAAGATGCTCTTCCAAGAGAACCTTAACGACCTGTGCTAAGAAGCTTTTGCCCGATGCTGCTGTGAGGTTGCCTGATGCTGTTTGGTAATAAGGCCACTGTGGAAGCGTGCTTGCTCGCAATAGCGGTGGGTCAGTCACTTTGATGTTGGATGTATGGCCGTCATCGCGAGCAAGCTCGCTCCTACAGGGGGGGCGTGCTTATTCCTGGATCTTCCATGTGTCTTGTGTATTTCCAGACGCCAAAAACCACAAACCCCCGACTTTCTCTAGGAAAATCAGGGGTTTGTGTTTGTAGAATGTGGCGGTGAAGGAGAGATTCGAACTCTCGATACAGTTTCCTGTATACACACTTTCCAGGCGTGCTCCTTAAGCCACTCGGACACTTCACCGTATCTCGGCAAACTGTTCAGTCTGTCGAGGCGCGCTAATGTAGTCGAAAGCTTTTCCGATGGCAAAGGTTTTTTTCAGAATTTTCATGCGGTTAAGCTTGGTCGGGCATTTCAAACGCGCCTGGGCATGGCAAACCGGCCAATCTTCGGGGCTATGCAGGCGCTGCTCTATAGATGAAGGCGAAGCGGGATGGGCGGGCCAGGCTGTTTGCGGGGCTTGGGGCTGACCGGTGAGTCAGTCACGGCGCTTTACCTGGCCTGCGGCGGTGGGTAACGTCTGCGTCACTTCTCTTACAAGGAATAGCGTCATGAGCGACTTGATTGCCTACCATCTCGAAGACGGTATCGCGACCCTGACCTTGAACAACGGCAAGGTCAATGCCATCTCGCCGGATGTGATTGCCGCGTTCAACGCTGCGCTGGATCAGGCGACGGCGGATCGGGCGGTGGTGATCATTACCGGGCAACCGGGGATTTTGTCGGGTGGCTACGATCTGAAGGTGATGACCGCCGGTCCCAAGGAAGCGGTGAGCCTGGTCACGGCCGGTTCGACCCTGGCGCGTCGCCTGTTGTCGCACCCCTTCCCTGTCGTTGTCGCTTGCCCGGGGCATGCGGTGGCCAAGGGTGCGTTCCTGCTGCTCTCGGCGGACTATCGCATTGGTGTGGAAGGACCGTTCAGCATCGGCCTGAACGAAGTGCAGATCGGCATGACCATGCACCACGCCGGTATCGAGCTGGCCCGTGATCGACTGCGCAAGTCGGCGTTTCATCGCTCGGTAATCAATGCCGAGATGTTCAATCCGCAGGGCGCTGTGGATGCCGGTTTCCTCGATAAGGTGGTGTCGGCCGAAGAACTGCAGGGCGCGGCCCTGGAAGCGGCGCGTCAGTTGAAAAAGATCAACATGACCGCCCACAAGAACACCAAGCTGAAAGTTCGCAAGGCCCTGCTGGAAACGCTGGACAGTGCGATTCTGCTGGATCAGGAGCACCTGGGCTGACGCTTGTAGGAGCTGACGAGCGGAGCGAGGCTGCGATCTTTTCACTACCAATTGAGTTCGAAGCGAAATATCTAAAGATCGCAGCCTCGCTCCGCTCGTCAGCTCCTACGGGCCCAGCGGGAGCAAGCTGCCTCGCCACAGGTTCAGTCCTTCCTTAGAGTTCGGTTTTTTCCTACATAAAACGTTTAAAAGTCCGCAACCGCTCTAGGTCGCTTCTGTCACGCCATGTGGAAACATGCGCTTAAACATCGTCCATTTCCTACCTCTATAGCGGCAATTGCCGAAAACAGTGCACATCCGTACACTGCGCCACCTTTTGTCCCGATGGGGCCTGTAGATGCTGTTTGTATTGCGTATGTTGTTGATGGGCCTGCATTTTGTACTGGCTGGCGTGCTCGGGGTGCTTCTGGGTCTGTGCCGGCCATTCAACCCGGACAACAGCCGTTTATGCGCAAGGTTGTATGCGTTGCCGGCGATGTGCATTTTGCGCCTGCGGGTCCAGGCACAAGTCGACTCGCTGGTGAATAAGCCCAACGGCTGCGTCATCATCGCCAACCACCAATCCAACTATGACCTGTTCATGTTCGGCAACGTGGTGCCGCGCCGTACCGTGTGCATTGGCAAGAAGAGCCTGAAATGGGTGCCGCTGTTCGGGCAATTGTTCTGGCTGGCGGGCAACGTGTTGATCGACCGCGGCAACGCGATCAAGGCGCGACAGTCAATGTTGACCACCACCCATACGTTGCAGCACGAGGACACCTCGATCTGGGTTTTTCCGGAGGGCACGCGCAATCTGGGTAAGGACCTGTTGCCGTTCAAGAAAGGCGCCTTCCAGATGGCAATAGCCGCCGGTGTGCCGATTGTTCCGGTGTGCGTCAGCAGCTACATCAAGCACATGCGCCTCAATCGCTGGCGCAGCGGTGACATCCTCATACGTTCATTGCCGGCGATTCCTACGGCCGGGTTGAGCATGGATGACATGCCCGGGCTCATTGCCCAATGCCGTGAACAGATGCGCGAATGCATCGCGACAATGGATCGGCAGTTGCAAGCCGCCTGAATGGAAAACCCGCCTCGTGGCGGGTTTTCTTTTGCCGCCGAACTCCGCAGATTTTGCTGACTCTCAAGCTACAGGGCGCGTTAAGCTTGAAGCTGCCTGCCACTGCCATTTCCAATAAGAAGTGAACCACCATTATGGGTAGAGTCGTTGCTGCTGCGGTCTACAGCGCCGGTAAGAAAATCACCAATATCACCCTCGACGAAGGCAGCGCCTGGGCTGCCAAACCTGGTCATTTTGTATGGATCGGTCTCGAAGAGCCCAGCGCCGTGGAACTGACCAACCTGCAGCGTCAATTCAACCTGCACGAATTGGCGATCGAAGACGCCATGGAGAAACACAGTCGTCCCAAGCTGGAGACCTTTGGCGATGCGCTGTTCATCGTCACGTATTCGCCGATACGCAAGGACGGCAAGCTGGAATTCATTGAAACCCATATCTTTGCCGGCAAGGGCTATATCATCACCGCTCGCAATGGCCACTCAGCGTCCTACGCCCACGTCCGGCAGCGCTGTGAGGCACGTCCACTTTTGCTGAAACACGGGGAAGATTTCGTCCTCTACGCCATCCTTGATTTCGTGATTGAAAACTATCAGCCCATGGGTGAGGCCATTCACGCCGAAATCGATGAGCTGGAGCGCAACGTCATGTGCAGCTCCCTGAACGAGCGGGATATCCAGAACCTGCACAGCTTGCGCCGCGACGTGTTGCGCCTGCGTCGATACGCGGCGCCGATGGTGGAGATCAGTGAAGAGTTGCAGCGGCTCGACTTCCCCTTCATCGACAAGAACATGAGCCCATACTTCCGTGATGTGCAGATTCATGTCACACGGCAAATGGAAGACTTGGCCACCCTGGCCGACATCGCCAGCCAGACCATCGAAGTCGGCGTGCTGCTCGAAGCGTCGCGCCAGAGCGTGGTGCAGCGCAAGTTCGCGGCCTGGGCGGCGATCCTGGCGTTTCCCACGGCCGTGGCCGGGATCTATGGGATGAACTTCCAGGACATGCCGGAGTTGAGTTGGCAGTACGGGTATTTCGCGGTGCTGGGGGTTATTGCGGTGGGCTGCTCGTCGCTGTGGTGGAGCTTCAAGCGATCAGGGTGGTTGTAGGCCAGCGTTTTTCGCTGGGATTGGTGCGGCGTTCCGACGAAGACGGCGGCACATCCAACATCAACGCCAACTGATCCGCCGCGATCGCGAGCAAGCTCGCTCCCACATTAGAGAGTCGTGATCTTTAGCCCTGGGTGGCTTCGGCCTGCGGCTTGTGAGCGACAAAACGCATCATCCACTCCGCCACCGTGGTGCCGTGGTGCTCGTGGGCAAGGCTCGCCACGCCCTGGCTATAGATCTGCTCGCCGAGGTGTTGCTGGCGAATCTCCAGCAAGGCCCGGGAATAATCGTGGATGAATTCCGGGTGGCCCTGGAAGCACAGCACCTGGTCATTGATGTGGTAGGCGGCGAACGGACAGAAGTCGCTGGAGGCGATGACGGTTGCGCTTTCGGGCAATTCAGTGACCTGGTCCTGATGACTGATCAGCAAGGTCAGTTCTTCCATCACAGGGCTCATCCAAGGCGCCTTGGCGGCGAGTTTGTAGCGATGGGTACCGACGCCCCAGCCTTGGCTGGCGCGCTCGGTCTTGCCGCCCAGCAACAACGCCAACAACTGGTGACCAAAGCACACACCGAGCAATTTATCGCCGCGCTGGTAGCGCTCCAGCAGGTAGGTCTTGAGGGTTTGAATCCAAGGGTCGGTGCCGAAGGAATCAGCCTTGCTGCCGGTCACCAGATAAGCGTCGAACTGCTCGTCATCGCTGGGGTAATGCCCCTCCATCACGTTGTACACAACGAATTCGGCCGCGATGGGCTGCTGTGAAAACAGGCGCTGGAACATCTGCCCGTAACCCTGATATTGGTCGACCAGTTCTGGACGCAGGATATCGGTTTCCAGAATGCAGATGCGTAGCGACATAAAAAATACCTGACACGATGATGGGAATATTGCACACCCCAGAGCCTGCCCTGAAACACGGTCCCAAGGCAAGCCCCTTCCCGGGTCTGTCAGAACAGTTCGTGGCGGGCGGCTTTCTCCAACAACAAGGCCGGCGGTGAGAAGCGCTCGCCGTATTGCTCGGCCAGATACTGGGCACGACCGACAAAGTCCTGCAGGCCATATTGATTGATGAACTGCAGTGCACCGCCAGTCCAGACGGCAAAGCCGATGCCGAAGATCGAACCGACGTTGGCGTCGGCCGTCGAGGTCAGCACCTCCTCCTCCATGCAGCGCACGGTTTCCAGGGCCTGGATGAACAGCAGGCGATCACGGATATCCTGCGGGGAGATCTGCCCGTCGGCTTTCTCGAAGCGGCTTTTGAGCGGCGGCCACAGGTATTTTTGCCCATTGGCTGGGTATTCATAAAAACCGGCGCCAGCGGCCTTGCCCGGTCGCTTGTATTCGTTGAGCAGCAAGTCGATCACAGCAAACGCCGGATGCTCAATCGGCGTTTTCCCTTCTGCGCGCAGGTCCTTGGCGGTTTGCGCGCGGATATGGCTCATCAGGCTGAGGGAAACTTCGTCAGCGATCGCCAGAGGCCCGACCGGCATCCCGGCCTTGCGCGCTTCGGTCTCGATCATCGGCGCACTCACGCCCTCGCCGAGCATGGCGATGCCTTCATTGGTAAAGGTGCCGAACACCCGGGACGTAAAGAAGCCGCGACTGTCGTTGACCACAATCGGCGTCTTGTTGATCTGCAGGACAAAGTCGAAACCCCGAGCCAGGGTCGCGTCACTGGTACGCGCGCCCTTGATGATCTCCACCAGGGGCATTTTCTCCACCGGGCTGAAGAAGTGCAGGCCGATGAACTTCGTCGGGTCCGGCACAGCCATGGCCAGGCCGGTGATGGGCAAGGTCGAGGTGTTGGAAGCGATCACCGCATCATCGCCCACCACGGCCTGGGCGGCAGCCGATACGCTGGCTTTCAGGGCGCGATCTTCAAACACCGCTTCGATGATCAGGTCGCAACCGGCCAGGTCTGCGTTGCTGTCGGTGGGGTGAATCCGCGCCAGCGTGGCTTCGCGCTGCTCGGCGGTGAGTTGACCGCGGGCGACCTTTTTATCCAGCAACGCCGCCGAACGGGCCTTGCCCTTCTCGGCTGCCGCCAGATCGACATCCTTGAGTACCACTGCGATGCCGGCCATGGCGCTGACATAGGCGATACCCGCCCCCATCATGCCCGCGCCGAGAACGCCGACTTTTTTCGTCAGATAAGGCGTAAAACCCTGTGGGCGAGAACCACCGGCCTTGATCTCGTTGAGCTGGAACCAGAAGGTGCCGATCAGGTTCTTCGCCACCTGGCCGGTGGTCAGTTCGGTGAAGTAGCGGGTTTCGATCAAGTGCGCGGTGTCGAAATCAACCTGGGCGCCCTCCACCGCTGCGCAGAGGATTTTCTCCGGCGCCGGTAGGCAACCCTGGGTCTTGTTGCACAGGATCGAAGGGGCGATGGCCAGCATTTGCGCAACTTTCGGGTCAGACGGCGTGCCGCCCGGCAGTCGATAACCCTTTGCATCCCAGGGCTGGATGACGCTGGGGTTGGCAAGAATCCAGGCCCGGGATTTGGCCAGCATCTCGTCACGATCCTTCGCCAGCTCATCGATTAAACCGGCCTGCAGCGCTTGTTGCGCGTTGATCTTCTTGCCCTCGAGCATATACGGCAAGGCCTTTTCCAACCCGAGCAGACGCACCATCCGCACCACCCCGCCACCGCCCGGCAACAGGCCGAGCGTGACTTCAGGCAAGCCGAGTTGCACCGATGGCAGATCCAAGGCCACGCGATGATGGCAGGCCAGGCAGATCTCCCAACCACCGCCGAGGGCCGCGCCGTTGATGGCCGCCACCACGGGCTTGCCCAGGGTCTCCAAGGCTCGCAGTTGCGCTTTAAGCAGCAGGACCCTGTCGTAGAAAGCCTTGGCCTCGGGCTTGCCGACCTTGATCAATTCATTGAGGTCACCGCCGGCGAAGAAGGTGTGCTTGGCCGAGGTGATGATCACACCGGCAATCGAGTCCTTTTCAGCCTGCAAACGGGCGACGCAGGCGGCCATGGCCTCACGGTACACCGCGTTCATGGTATTGGCGCTCTGGCCCGGCAGGTCCAGGGTCAGGACGACGATCCGGTCCTGGCCGGTTTCGTAACGAATGGCATCGGTCATGAAAAAGTGTTCCTTGAAGTCGGGGCTCAGAGGCGTTCAATGACGGTGGCAATGCCCATGCCGCCGCCGACACAGAGGGTCGCCAGGCCATAACGCAGGCGCCGCACCTCCAATTCGTCGAGCAACGTGCCAAGGATTGCGCACCCCGTGGCGCCCAAGGGATGGCCCATGGCGATGGAGCCACCGTTGACGTTGACCTTGGCGGGGTCGATGGCCATGTCCTTGATGAACTTGAGCACCACCGAGGCGAAGGCTTCGTTGACTTCGAACAGGTCGATGTCCTCCACCCGCAGCCCGGCCTTGGCCAGGGCCTTGCGGGTGGCCGGCGCCGGGCCGGTGAGCATGATGGTCGGGTCGGTGCTGGTGACGGCGGTGGCGACGATCCGGGCCCGGGGTTGCAGGCCCATGGCGCGCCCCTTGGCTTCGGAACCGATCAACATCAACGCCGCACCGTCGACGATGCCGGAACTGTTGCCCGGCGTGTGCACATGATGGATTCGTTCGACATGGCTGTAGACGCGCAGCGCCGTGCCATCGAAGCCCATCTGGCCCATGGCTTCGAAACTCGGCTTGAGCTTGCCCAGGCCTTCGAGCGTGGAGTCGGCACGGATGAATTCGTCGTGGTCCAGCAGCACGATGCCATTCTGGTCCCGCACGGCGACCAGAGATTTATTGAACGCACCGTCGGCCCGGGCGCGTGCCGCTTTTTGTTGGGAGTGCAAAGCGTAGCCGTCGACGTCTTCGCGGCTGAAGCCTTCCAGGGTGGCGATCAGATCGGCGCCGATGCCCTGGGGAACGAAGTGACCGTGCAGGTTGGATTGCGGGTCCAGCGCCCACGCGCCGCCATCGCTGCCCATGGGCACCCGGGACATGGACTCGACGCCGCCGGCCACCACCAGGTCTTCGAACCCGGAACGCACTTTCATGGCCGCCAGGTTCACCGCTTCCAGGCCCGAGGCGCAAAACCGATTGAGTTGCACGCCCGCCACGCTGACATCCCAATTGGCTACCAGCGCCGCGGTCTTGGCGATATCAGCCCCCTGCTCGCCCACCGGGGTCACGCAACCGAGCACGATGTCATCGACCTGGCTGGTGTCCAGATCCATGCGCTGCTGCAAGGCGCTGAGCAGGCCACCCATCAGGTTCACCGGCTTGACGCTGTGCAAGGCGCCATCGGCCTTGCCCTTGCCACGGGGCGTGCGTAATGCGTCGAAAATCAAAGCTTGGGTCATGACGTCCTCGAAACCACGGGGGTAATGCGATGCCTCCAACCATAAGCCCAGCGGCGCTGGATTCAATGACCACAGCGCTCAATGGCGTTGACGGCCACGCTCAGACGAACGGTAGCGAGCTATCGGGTTAACCGATTCAGGAGGGCAAGCTGTCTAGCAAAAGGGCCGGCAGGAAGGTGGCAATAGGCCTCATACCTTTTTTAGAGCCGCCCTCACCGAGCTGATATGAATTGGATCTAAGCCAAGGCGGCCGCGGCCCCTAATGTAATCCTTGTACAAGAAAGTCGTCGGGTTTTGCCGAGGCGCTTGTCAAACAGGAAGTGCAACGCCAGCCGCCATGGATATGCAGGCTGGCTTTTAGGAAATAACAATAAAGGCGGGTCAGCCATGTTCAAACATTCGAAAGTTCGCCAAGCCGGACTCATTCTCTTTGCCACGACGCTGCTGTTGATTTTGCCGAATATCACCAAGGTGATTGGCTGAATCCTGCGCGAGGGCATCTGCATCATTCGTTAGTTGTGTCGCCAAAAAATGTGACGGGTTCTCTGTTCGAGCCGCGATGGCTGTGCCAACCTTTGCGGCACCTCTCGACATGGAAGGCGAACGACTTGAAAGCTCTTATTGTGTTCGGGGCGTTGCTGCTCAGCACGCCCCTCTACGCCGCCCAACTGGTGCTGGAGTTGGGCGTGGGCACGCGCACCTGGCAAACCGAAGAACTGCTCAAACACCCGGACGCTCAAACGGTCCAGATCGCTGATGACGTTTCCTACAAGAAACCGATGAGCTATCGAGCCGTGCCGCTGGCGGCACTATTGACGGGCGTCCAAGCGGACGACCATCTGCAAGCCGTTGCCCTGGACGGCTTCGCTGCCGAAATGCCTGCAGCGCCGTTACTCAACAAGAATGGGGCCCGGGCCTGGCTGGCGATCGAGGACCCGGCCAAGCCCTGGCCGCCGCTGGGGGAAGGCAAGCACAGTGCCGGGCCTTTCTACCTGGTGTGGACCGATCCGCAGGCTGGCCACATCAGCCCGGAGCAATGGCCCTACGCCGTGGCGACCATCAAGCGCCTGTCAGCCGTGGCCGAGCGCTTTCCGGCCCTGCTGCCGGCGTCCAACCTGGCCAAGGACGAC
Organism: Pseudomonas sp. PF05; assembly: GCF_056521845.1. Taxonomy (NCBI): domain Bacteria; kingdom Pseudomonadati; phylum Pseudomonadota; class Gammaproteobacteria; order Pseudomonadales; family Pseudomonadaceae; genus Pseudomonas; species Pseudomonas sp. PF05. The sequence goes on from NZ_JBWLPW010000008.1 coordinate 76,567, forward strand.
CCGATCAATAAAGGTTTCGAGCTGTTCCAGAAAAACTGCCTGGCGTGCCACCGGCTCAATGGCGCAGGCGACGCGCAGTTCGGCCCAGACTTGAACATCCCCTTCAACCCGACCGAATACTTCTCCGGGGATTTCCTCAAGCGCTACATTCGCGACCCGCAAGCGCTGCGTCGCTGGCCCCAGGGCAAGATGCCCGGGTTCTCGGCTGCGGTGCTGCCGGACTCGGAGCTGGATTTGCTGGTGGGTTATTTGAAGCATATGGCGGGACGCAAGCAGCCATTGGCCCCGTGAGATTGCTTTTTTTGTGGCGAGGGGATTTATCCCCGCTGGGGCGCGAAGCGGCCCTGAACCCAGACTCAGCAGTGTGCCAGACGGATTGAGTTGTCTGTTTTGGGGCTGCTTTGCAGCCCAGCGGGGATAAATCCCCTCGCCACAAAAGCTCCCCCGTTGAAGGGTTATCAGGCCCCCGTCGGTAATTCACCCACGTACCGCGTGGGCACTGGCTCGCGCGGCGCCGAGGCAGCTGTAGATACTGACCGGGTTGGCCGCTTCCCGGGCAAAGAAATGCAGCAGGCGCTCGGAAACAGCAGGTCGGCTTCGCGCACCGCCATCTTCGCAAGCAAGCCCGCTCCCACACAGGATTGCCAATGGTGGTGTGGCTCGCACATGAAAACGGCCGACACAAAGGTCAGCCGTTGCTGTGGTGGCGGTGAGTGACTGTCAGGCCTGCAGGCGCCGGATCTCTTGCTTGACACCCCAGCCCTCGATCACACCACCCAGGGGTTCAACGACTGCCTCGAAGTCTTGCTCGAAGTCACCAATGTCGTCGTAAGTGGCGTACATCACCCGGCTCAGTTCCAATGACCAAGCGCCGTCGTCCCGTGCACTGATCTGCGCGTTCAACGATTCTCCCCGAAAATGACCTGCCGCCCTGCGCGCCCGCTCCTCGTCCGGGAAAATGGCGTAGAACTCAATGGGATGGAATCGGGAAAAATCGAAACCGCCTTCTTTCATGCGGCGCAATACGCTGGTGCTGATGTCTTCTTGATAGGCTGTGCTCATGAAACGTCCTCCTGAAACCAATGGATAGACTTTCCGTCTTCCCGTGCATGAAGCCCTCAGGCTGCAAGCGGTACGGCATCAAATAACCGTCGGGACACAAGCATGTAGCTGACAAGACCGGACCTTGGCGATCCTTTCGCTGATCTCAATTGCAGAGTAGCCGCAAGTGGCAGCCACTGCCAAGCGAGACCAGGCAGCGTTTCATGAAATCGGTGTAATGCTGAGAATTTCAATGCTGTTTTGGGACTTGAGATTCTTGACAGTCGGGTCCTCGGTGCGATTTTCCAAGTCGTTGAGATCCAGTCGCTTGAGCACTGGAAGCAATCTTTCGCGAATCAATTGGGCGGCCTGCTCCATGGTGGGCTCCCGGTCATGGTCGAACTGCTCGACGGTGGTTTCACCGTGATCGTCGATGAAAGTGATTTCCCACTTTTGCATCAGTGTCTCCTTGATCAATTCAGGGGCTGGCTTACCTTTATCTCGACATTGGTGGCCGGTCGATCGTTCCGCCGGGTGTCTGGACGGCAGACATGAAAAGACCGCCTCTGGGGCGGTCTCTTGCAGTGCAGCCGTGGCCGATCACTTTTCGGCGCGTTCCCTCAAGGCTTTCAAGGTGTTGAACGGCGCATCCACCACGAACTTGTTCGCCAGCCAGGACGGTACGTCACCCCCTGGTTCGGTGTGGACCTGATAGATCACCTCGACCTGGTCGGCGCCCTTTGGCGTGAACTTCCAGAAACCGTCGACCTGGGTCACCCGCACGAAACCTTTCTCCTCGGGGAGGTATTTCGGCACGCCCTTGAGCTTGCGGGTCAGGCTGCCGTCGGCGCCCTCCTCGGTGGTGACTTCCAGCACCGAGTCCCGGGACGTCACCGGCCATGGTGTGTTGAATTGAGTGTAGGTCCAGCTCTGATTGCCCTCGTGCTTGAGCAGTTTCTGGCTCTTGCATTCATGAATCCAGGCGCAGGCACCGGGAACGTCTTCCTGCAGGGCCCGCAGCTTGGCCATGGTGGTCTTCATCACCGTCACGCCGCGGTAGGCCTTGTATTTGGAGCCCGCCACTTCACTGAGGGAGACCTTGATACCGTCCTTCTCCTTGGCAACCTGCCAGTCCTCTGCCTGAGCGGTGGCCGTTGCCAGCAACACGGTCAACCCACACAACACAGCCATACGATGCAGCGAACCCATAGTTCTTTTCCTTATTGTCCAAGTTCGTTCGGTTAGATCCGTTCATTGACTCATTACGCTGCCGTGATTTGTTCCCACCAACCGATCAGCCGGATGGCCTCTTCACTGCTGCTACCGCACACCTCGATGTCGGCTTCGAACGCCGAGCACACTGCCGGACGTTCCGGCTGGCCGAAGATCCGGCACAGGTTATCGACCGACAATTGCGCGCAACGTTCTCCCGCCGGCTTGCCTTGGGGCATGCCAGGGATAGGTGAGCTGATGGAAGGCGCGATGCAACAGGCGCCACAGCCTTCACGGCATTTCATGACGACAACATCCTCACGACAGGTAATGGTTGGTAACAGAACACAGAGTAACGGCTAAAACACTCGTTTTAAATTACCGTCTGCGTGTTTTTTTGCCCACGGCGAGATGACCGAAGGGTCAGCGACGAGCGACAGGCCTGTCGAAGGTTTATTGCTTGAATTCGAAATCCAGCGCCGCGCCTTCCACCTCATAGCGCTCCTGGTTGCGCAGCGGCAGTTGCATTTCATTGCTCAACAAACGGCCATTGAGCTGAAACGGCCCGGGTTTCTCGCCGAACATCGACGGCAAGAGGGGCTCACGCTTGGACTGCACCACCTTACCCGGTGGCTGCAGTTTCTCGACCATCTCACGGGGCAGGCTCAGGTCCAGCTTGGCCGGCGGCAATGGGGTCTTGGCGACCTCGCGGGCGGATTTGCTCTTGGAAGCGATGGGCGCGCGCTTTTTCTTCGCGGGAGCTGCCTTTTTAGTGGAAGGCTTCTTGGCCACTGCCGTTTTTTTCGACGTATCTTTCGTGGCACTGGCAGCCGGTTTTTCCTGCGCTGGCGTTGCCGCGACCACGCCTCCCATGTGGAAGGCGCTCAACAGGCCGATCAAAACCCAGGCAGCAGGAACAATGGCTTTCATAGACACAACGGCACTGACGACAGGGACCCCCATGCTCGCCTGATAATGAGACGCTGACAAGCACATCGAGCCAAGCCGCTGACGTCTAAAGAAATCCGTTGGCCGTCTCTTGGCACAATTGAGTGGCCAACAGCCCCAGCGTCATCAAGGCCCGCTCCGCCTCACGGTTCCAGGGTGTGCCGCAGTTCAAGCGAATGCAGTGGTTGAACTGCTCGGTGTTACTGAAAATCAGCCCTGGCGCGATACTGATGCCTTGTTGCAACGCCCGCACATGCAACTCCTGGGTATTGACCCGCCCCGGCAGGCTGACCCACAGGATGAAACCTCCGGTGGGACGGCTCATCTGCGTGCCTTCGGGGAAGTACTGTTGCACCGCCAGCTGGAAGGCGCTGAGGTTCTTGCGGTACTCCTGGCGGATATAGCGCAAGTGCCGGTCATAGCCGCCATTTTCCAGATACGCGGCAATGCCCATCTGCGTGACGCTGCAGGCCGAGTGCGTGCTGAAGGTCTGGAGCCGCTGGATTTCCTGCTGGAATTTGCCCGCGATCATCCAGCCGATGCGCACACCTGGCGACAACGTCTTGGAAAAACTCGAACAGTAGATGACCCTGTCCAGTCGGTCGTAGGCCTTGAGGGCCTTGGTGCGCCCCTGTTCGAACATCAACTCGCCATAGATATCGTCCTCGACGATCTGGATATCGAAGTCCGACGCCAGGCGCAGCAGTTGCTTTTGCCGCTCTTCGGGCATGGTTCCGCCCAGAGGATTGCTCAGGCGCGTGGTCAGCACCAGCGCTTTGATCGACCACTGGTTGGCCGCCAGCTGCAAGGCCTCCAGGCTCATGCCGGTGACCGGGTCGCTGGGGATCTCGATGACCTTGAGGCCCAACAGATCCGCCAGTTGCAGCAAGCCGTAATAGGTCGGCGATTCGGCGGCGATCAAGTCCCCCGGTCGCGTCAGCACTCGCAAGGACATTTGCAGCGCATCGACACAGCCGTGGGTGATCACCACCTCGGAAGGGTCCACCACGACACCGGCATCGCGCATGCGAATCGCCACTTGGCGGCGCAACGGCTCGAAGCCCGGGCTGAACATGTAGCTGAACGCCCGCGGGCTGTGGAAACGCGTGACCTTGGCCAACTGCTGATGCAGGGCCCGGACAGGCAGATAGTCGACGCTCGGCACCGCCGCGCCCAAGGGAAACACCCCTTCGCGGCGCGACTCGACCAAAACTTGCTGGATGATGCTGCTGCGCGTCACCAGCCCTGGACGCTCTACCCGGGCAATGTCTGGCGTCGGCGCCGTCAGGGCGGGCGTCTGGTGCACGTAATAGCCCGACTGCGGCCGTGCGCGAATCAGCCCCTGGTCTTCAAGGTTGGCGTAGGCCTGCAACACCGTGGCATGGCTGACATTGAGCTGCGAGCTCATCTTGCGCACCGAAGGCACGCGTTCACCGGGCTGATACACACCGCGCCGGATGTCTTCAGCCAGCTGTTGAGCAATACGTTGATAGAGCAGAAGGTTGGTCATGACGCAGCACTCGATTTCACGGGCATTTTATTCTTGTCGGAAACGATACCGGAACAGTTTAGAAGTGTACTGGGACAGTTGCCAGATTACTCGACAGTACAGTGGAGTGACAGCTCTAACTGTACTCGTCATGCATCGATTGCAGGGCCAAAAAAACCCGGCGCCTTTTACAGGGGCCGGGTTTTCCAGTGACGCAGCCCTCAGCGGGCGGCGCCGAGCTGGCCTTTTTCGTCGGAGAACACAATTTCAACGCGACGGTTCTGTGCCCGGCCACGCTCGGAGGCGTTGACGTCTACCGGGTATTGATCACCGTAGCCTTCGACCTGGATACGTTTTTCGTCTATCCCCAGGTCCACCAGCACATCCGCCACCGCTTGCGCGCGGTCGCGAGACAGCTTGAGGTTTTCCTGCTTGCCGCCGGTGCTATCGGTGTACCCCTCGATACGGACCACGCGCTTGGGGTTGAGCTGCAGGAACTGCACGATCTTGAGCACGACCCGGTTGGCCGAACTCTTCAGTTCCGCTTCGCCGGTGTCGAACAGCACGTCACCCAAGGTCATCACCAAACCGCGATCGGTTTGTGTGGTCGCCATCGCCATGATCTGTTCTTCAAGCCATTTGCCCTGCTGCTGCACGCTCAGCAATTTGGATTCACGCAGGGCCAGTTGCAGTCGCTGGCGTTCCAGTTCGAGTTTCGCCGCGCGTTCTTCGTTGAGCACCTGGTTGCTGTGCTCCCGGGCGATCGCACTGTAGCGCTGGCTCAGGTAGGCGTAATGCTGCACATCTTCGCCGCTGCCCCAATAGCTGGACAAACGATCGGCACGGGCCAGGGATTCGCCAGCGCGGATCACGTCCCGGGGCGCGGCACGCAAGACGTTGGCGTCTTCCTTGACCTTCTGGAAGTCGGTGCTGGCCTGCTCCAGCGCCGCTTCACTGCGCTGGCCGGCGCAGCCATACAAGCTGGCCAGGCCAGCGAGGACCAGGCCGCCCAATACGTGGGAGTGCTTCATTGGGCATCCTCCCGCAACTGTTTGCGCAAGCGCTTGATGCGGGTGTCGAGCACGTTCAGTTGCTCCTGGCTCTTGAGGGTCAGCACCTTCGCTTCGGCCAGGCGGGCGTCCAGTTCGGCCTGTTCGGCCCGCATGCGCGCCTTCTTGTAGGATTCGTCGGCCATGTTGGATTTGGCGCGGGCGAATTTTTCTTCAGCCAGTTTCAATTCGGGCACTTCGTCGGCAGTGGCGCCAACGGCCCGGGCTTGCTCCAGTGCCTGTTCGGTCAGGCGGATCTGTTCATTCGGCGCTGGATCGGCTGCGCAACCCGCCAGAGCCAGAACGGCCAGGGCAGCGAAAAGAGGTCGAATAGTCACTAATGTTCCCTACTGTTTTGGGGCGCTGACAGATGGCTGCAACTGTGTATTCCAACGCTCGAGATTGCGTTGCAACACAGCCTCCACCAGGCCGGACGCGGCCAATTCTGTCATCTTTTGCGCCAGCTGTCCGCGTAACCATGGGTCATTGCAGGCGGAGTTATGGGAAATCGCGAGAAACAGCCCGGGTTTGTCCACCGGTTGCGGTGCGGCTTGCAGGTCGTTGGCCATCCCCAGTGTCTGCGCCATTGCCAGGCCCGAGTAGCGCCCCGCCAGGACATATTCCACCTCGCCCAGCAGCAGTTTCTGAAAGGCCTGGGTCAGGTTGGGCGTGCGCACCAGGGACAATTGCTGCTCGGCAAAGACGCCGAATCCCTGGGTCATTCGGGCCTTTTCCGACAAGGCCCCGGGATGACCGTGAAGGTCTGCGGGCTGGTTGATGACCAGCGTCGAGTCCTTGCGGGTCCAGACCAGGTGATCGTTTTCGAGCAAGGGCGGATGAACGTAATCCATCACTTCAAGCCCGCTGGTCGTCAACGGAGCGTCGGTGAGCAGGTCCATGCGACCACTGCGCACTTCGTCCAACGCCTGAGCGCGCTTGCCGGCATACAGCAGTTCGATCTTGATCCCCAGTTCTTGCGCGACGTGCGCCAGCAGGTCGGCACCGGCGCCAATCAAGTGCTTGGGGTCCTGAGGGTCCTGCCAGAGATAGGGCGGCGCATCCGGGCTGCCGGTGGCGATCAGTCGTTCACATTTGCCGGCGGCGACAGACAGGCCTGGCACGAGCGCCAACGTCCACAGCAACGACCAGCCAGCCAAACGGCTCAGATCCATGGCAATACGCTCCTCTGATGCGCAAATAAAAAGCCCGGCCAAAGGGCCGGGCTCTTTATAAGTGAAGACGCGGGATTAGACCAGCTTCTCCAGCTCAGGGATGGCTTCGAACAAGTCCGCGACCAGGCCGTAGTCGGCCACCTGGAAGATCGGCGCTTCTTCATCCTTGTTGATCGCAACGATCACCTTGGAGTCTTTCATGCCGGCCAGGTGCTGGATCGCGCCGGAGATACCGACGGCGATGTACAGCTGTGGCGCAACGATCTTGCCGGTCTGGCCGACCTGCATGTCGTTGGGTACGAAACCAGCGTCGACCGCGGCGCGGGAGGCGCCGACGGCGGCACCCAGCTTGTCGGCAAGGGCGTACAGGTGCTTGAAGTTGTCACCGTTCTGCATGCCACGGCCGCCGGAAACGACGATCTTGGCGGCGGTCAGTTCAGGACGATCGGACTTGGCCAGTTCTTCGTTGACGAAGCTGGAGATGCCGGCGTCGTGGGTAGCGCCTACCGCTTCAACAGCAGCCGAACCACCTTCTGCGGCAACCGGGTCGAAACCGGTGGCGCGGACGGTGATGACCTTGACCGCAGCGCTCGATTGCACGGTGGCAATGGCGTTGCCGGCGTAGATCGGACGCTTGAAGGTATCGGCGCTTTCTACCGAGATAATTTCGGAGATCTGGTCGACGTCCAGTGCAGCGGCCACGCGCGGCAGGATGTTCTTGCCGTTGGAGGTGGCTGCAGCCAGGATGTGGCTGTAGCCCTTGCCCAGCTCGGCTACCAGTGGCGCGACGTTTTCCGGCAGTTGGTGAGCGTAGGCGGCGTTGTCAGCCGACAGCACTTTGGCCACGCCAGCGATTTTCGCAGCGGCTTCAGCCACGGCGCCAGCGCCCTGGCCAGCCACCAGCACGTGAATATCGCCACCGATTTTAGCGGCAGCAGCAACGGTGTTCAGCGTAGCCGGAGCCAGCGCCTTGTTATCGTGTTCGGCGATTACCAAGATAGTCATATCAGATTACCTTCGCTTCGTTTTTCAGTTTCTCGACCAGTTCAGCCACCGACTTGACCTTGATGCCCGCGCTGCGTGCAGCCGGCGCTTCGACCTTGAGGGTCTTGTTGGTGGAGGCGGTGGAAACGCCCAAAGCGTCAGGCGTCAGCACTTCAAGCGGCTTCTTCTTGGCTTTCATGATGTTTGGCAGCGACGCATAACGCGGCTCGTTCAAACGCAGGTCGGTGGTGACGATCGCTGGCAGTTTCAGGGAAACGGTCTGCGCGCCGCCGTCGATCTCGCGGGTCACGGCAACGCTGTCGCCGGACACTTCGACCTTGGACGCGAAGGTGCCCTGACCGTAGCCGCTCAATGCCGCGAGCATCTGGCCGGTCTGGTTGTTGTCGCTGTCGATGGCCTGCTTGCCGAGGATCACCAGCGATGGCTGTTCCTTGTCGACTACGGCCTTGAGCAGCTTGGCCACGGCCAGGGAGGTCAGGTCTTCGGCGGATTCGACGAGGATGGCGCGATCGGCACCCAGTGCCAGCGCGGTGCGCAGTTGTTCCTGGGCGGTGGTCGGGCCGATGGAGACGACGACGATCTCAGTCGCCACGCCTTTTTCCTTCAGGCGCACGGCTTCTTCTACGGCGATTTCGCAGAAAGGGTTCATCGACATCTTGACGTTGGCGAGGTCGACGCCGGAGTTGTCCGCCTTGACGCGAACCTTGACGTTATAGTCGACCACTCGTTTGACAGCTACAAGAACCTTCATGGATTCCTCGTTACTCTCCGGTGAAAAAAAGTCGCCTAGGCGAACCTGGCGGTTGATGCTCATGGGCGCAAGGGCACCTCTAAAAACGCCGGCATGAACCACACATGACCCAGCTCACGGGAGTGAAGACCATTCGTCAGTGATGACCGATGAGTCATTCATTATCGCGGCGTGTAAACTGCGCGTCAGAACCACGCAATGCGTCACTTTGTGCTGCCTTCGCCCTGTCTTTAGAGGTGCTCTTGAAACCAACAGTCAGCCTACGGCGAGCGCAAAACCGCCCGTATCTTGACCGGAACGCCTATTCCGGTCAATACGGCAAAATGGTCAGTCATAAGCCGTACGTCAGTGATTTATCTGGGCTGCGGCAATTTCAAACAAACGTTTGTATTGGACCCTGAGAGTGGTGTAGATATAATGCGCCGCTTAAGAGAGACCCGCGTCTCATCCATTGTCGCTTTCGTCGCTTTTCGCGAAGGAAACAACGGATGCAACGCCAAACCTCCAATTAGAAAAAACCGTGAGCCTTGAGTAGGAGAGAGCCCCTGTGGAACGCGAATACATGGAATTCGACGTGGTCATCGTCGGCGCCGGCCCCGCTGGCCTGTCTGCCGCTTGCCGACTGAAACAGAAGGCCGCCGAAGCCGGTAAGGAAATCAGCGTCTGCGTGGTCGAAAAAGGCTCCGAGGTCGGTGCACACATCCTCTCCGGTGCGGTGTTCGAGCCCCGCGCCCTGAACGAATTGTTCCCGGACTGGAAAGAACTCGGCGCCCCGTTGAACACGCCTGTAGTGCGCGATGACATTTATGTCCTGAGAAACGCCGAGGCCGCGAGCAAAATCCCTGACTTCTTCGTGCCCAAGACCATGCACAACGAAGGCAACTATATTATTTCCCTGGGCAACCTGTGCCGCTGGCTGGCCCAGCAGGCCGAGAACCTGGGCGTGGAAATCTACCCGGGTTTCGCCGCCCAGGAAGCGTTGTTCGACGAGAACGGCGTGGTGCGCGGGATCATCACCGGCGACCTGGGTGTCGACCGCGAAGGCAACCCGAAGGAAGGCCTCTATACCCCTGGCATGGAACTGCGTGGCAAATACACGCTGTTCGCCGAAGGCTGCCGTGGCCACATCGGCAAGCAACTGATCAAGCGCTTTAACCTGGACAGCGAGGCCGACGCCCAGCACTACGGCATCGGCCTGAAGGAAATCTGGGAAATCGACCCGGCCAAGCATCAACCCGGCCTGGTGGTGCACACCGCCGGCTGGCCGCTGGACATCATGGGCACCGAGAACACCGGCGGTTCCTTCCTCTATCACCTGGAAAACAACCAGGTGGTGGTCGGCCTGATCGTCGACCTGTCCTACAGCAACACGTTCCTGTCGCCGTTCGACGAGTTCCAGCGCCTCAAGCATCACCCAGTGCTCAAGCAGTACCTGGAAGGTGGCAAGCGTGTCAGCTATGGCGCCCGAGCATTGGCCAAGGGTGGTATCAATTCGCTGCCGAAAATGGTCTTCAAGGGTGGCGCATTGATCGGCTGCGATCTGGGAACCATGAACGTTGCCAAGATCAAGGGCAGCCATACCGCGATGAAATCCGGCATGCTCGCCGCCGAGTCGGTGGCTGAAGCGTTGCTATCCGGCGGCGAAGGCGGGGATGAATTGACCAGCTACGTCGACCGCTTCAAAGCCAGCTGGCTCTATGAAGAATTGTTCGCCAGCCGCAACTTCGGCCCGGCGATCCACAAATACGGCGCCATCATCGGCGGCGGTTTCAACTGGATCGACCAGAACATCTTTGGCGGCAAAATACCGCTCACCCTGCACGACACCAAGCCCGACTACGCCTGCCTCAAGCTGGCAGCCGATTGCAAGAAAATCGACTACCCGAAACCGGACGGCAAGATCAGCTTCGACAAACTCAGCTCTGTGTTCATCTCCGGTACCAACCACGAAGAAGAACAGCCCTGCCACCTGAAGCTGACCGACCCGAGCATCCCGATCAGCAAGAACCTGCCGCTGTACGACGAACCGGCCCAGCGCTACTGCCCGGCCGGCGTGTACGAAGTGGTGACCAAGGAAGACGGTGAGAAACGCTTCCAGATCAACGCCCAGAACTGCGTGCACTGCAAGACCTGTGACATCAAGGACCCTTCGCAGAACATCACTTGGGTGTCACCGGAAGGCGCTGGCGGACCGACTTACCCGAACATGTAAGCCGTTGAGCTGAACATCAAGGCTCCCGCAATGGGGGCCTTTTTGTTGCCTGCCATCGAAGAAACACCGCTGCCCGATGTGGGAGCGAGCAAGCCCGCTCCCACAAGAAATTTCAGAGACTCAGGCCGCGCGCTCTTCCCCGGGGTTGCGCTCGAAGTAGCGCTTGTACTCCCGACTGAACTGCGACGAGCTCTGATACCCCACCTGGTGGGCGACCTGGGCCACGCCCATGCCCTCGATGAGCAGCAGCCGTTGGGCCTTGAGCAAGCGCAAGCGCTTGAGGTACTGCACGGGCGACAGCAAGGTGCTGCGCTTGAAATGCTCGTGGAAGGTCGAAGCGCTCATGTTCGCGCAACTGGCCAAGGTCTCGACGTTCAGCGGCTCGGTGAAGTGCGCATGCAAATGGCTCAGGGCCGCGGCAATCCGGGCGAACTGGCCTTGCTGCTCCACCAGCGCCCGCAGCACATCGGCCTGGGGCCCGCGCAACGCGACGAACAGCAACTCCCGCAGCCGCGCCTGGCCCATGACCTGGCATTCCAGTGGATCGTGCAGGCAGCGCAGCAAGCGTTCGACACACCCACGCATGGCGTCATCGAGCACGGCGCAGGTCATCGATTCCGGTGTCTGGGGCGCCAGGCTCCGCCCCGGCACCAGCCCCATGGCCAGCACCAGTTCCCCCAACATCGCCCGATCGATCGCAACGGAAACTCCAAGCAGCGGAGCATTGGGCATGGCGTAGGTTTCGCATTCGAACGGCACCGGCAAGGCCTGGATCAGATAGTGCCCGGCACCATATTCCATAGTGCGCGGCCCCAGGTACGCCAACTTGCTGCCCTGGGCGATGATCACAAGACTCGGCTCGTAGAGCTGCGGACCACGGGCGACGTCCTGGCTGGCGCGAAGCGCTTGCACGCCGGGCAGTCGCGTAGGGACGAAACCGTCGCGGGTCGCCAGGGGTTCTATCAGTGAAACCAGCGTGGCGTTGGCATCGAGATGACGGGTCAACAACATGGGCGAAAACTTCACGAAAAAAGGGATGAAACCATCATCGCAGCTCTGACGCCACAGAGGATCAAATCCTGGCCAAGACCGGAGGATTAGGCATGACAGGCGGAGGAATCGCCATCGCCGCCGGCCGCCAGGACTCCCAGAATGAACCCCTCACCGTTCACAGCTTAGCGAGGTCCATCATGTACACAGCCATCGGATATGCCGCTCAATCGGCCACCACTCCCCTCGCCCCCATGAAGTTCGAGCGTCGCAGCCCGCGAGCCGACGATGTGGCGATCGACATTCTCTACTGCGGCGTCTGCCATTCCGACATCCACCAGGCCCGCAATGAATGGGGCATCGCCGTTTACCCGCTGATGCCCGGCCATGAAATCATCGGCAAAGTCACCGCCGTCGGTGCGAATGTCACCCGCTATAAAGCAGGCGACCTGGTCGGTGTGGGCTGCATGGTCGACTCCTGCCGCGAGTGCGAAGCCTGCCGCGCTGACTTGGAACAATACTGTTTCGAAGGCATGACCCAGACCTACGCCAGCCCGGACCGCGTGAGTGGCGGCCACACCATGGGCGGTTACTCCAACAGCATAGTAGTCAGCGAGCACTTTGTGCTGCGCATTCCGGCAGCACTCGACCCGGCCAGCGCCGCGCCACTTCTCTGCGCCGGCATCACCACCTACTCGCCCCTCAAGCACTACGGCGTGAAGGCTGGCGACAAGGTTGGCGTGCTGGGCATGGGCGGCCTGGGCCACATGGGCATCAAGTTCGCCAAGGCCATGGGCGCAGAAGTGACGTTGTTCACCCGCTCGGCGAGCAAGGCCGAAGAAGCCCGTCGCCAGGGTGCGGACCATGTGATCGTGTCCACCGACGCCGAACAGATGGCCGCCGCAGCCGGACGATTCCACTTCCTGCTGGACACCATTCCGGTGCAGCACGACCTCAATCCCTACCTCGACACGCTGCGCTTCGACGGCGTACACATCATCGTAGGCCTGGTCGAACCGGTCGAACCGCCTGTACATGCGGCAAAACTGATCATGGGTCGCCGCGTCCTGGCCGGCTCGCTGATCGGCGGTGTCGCGGAAACCCAAGAGGTGCTGGATTTCTGCGCCGAACACCACATCAGCTGCGACATTGAAATGCTCGACATCCGCCAGATCAACGAGGCCTACAGCCGCATGATCGCCGGGGATGTGAAGTACCGCTTCGTCATCGACATGGCCACGCTCAAGGCCTGACGTTCGTCAAACCTTGGCGCCCAGTTCCGCCGACAGCCGGGCTGTGACCCCTTTGACCAGGGGAATCAGCTCGGCCATCTTTTCCAGCGGCATGTACGGCACGGTGCTGGCGATACTGATACCGGCGACGATGCGCTTGCCGGCGTCACGGATCGGCGCCGCTACACAGCGAATCGACGGCTCGTTGTCCTCCAGGTCGAAGGCATAACCCCCCGCCACATATTCAACCATCCGTTGCTGGAACTGCTCCCAGGATTGCTCTTGATGCTGGGGCCAGAACTGATTCTTCCCACCGGCTGGCAGGCTGATTTCATACAGCCGCTTCCATTGTTCCTGAGTGTCATCGAGCATCAGCGCCTTGCCGATCCCGGTGCGCGCCAACGGCATGCGATGGCCTACGCGCGAGCGCATTTCCGGGCCGTTGCGCCCAGGGTTCTTCAACAGGTACAAGACTTCGTCACCTTCGCGAATCGCCAGGTGAACGGTGTCCCCGGTGAGCGCCGACAGCTCGTCCAGATACGGCCCCGCCAGGCTCACCAATGGCAACTCTTCCCGGGCCTGAAAGCCCAGCTCGATCAATTTCGGCCCCAGCAGGTAGCCCACTTGCGGCACCACGCGCAGATAACGTTCGTCCACCAGGCAACTGGCCAGGCGATGGGTGGTGCTGCGGGTGGTGCCGATCAGCCGGGCGATTTCCTTCAAGTCGCGGGCGCCGCTGGCGACCGCCTGGACCACACCCAGACCACGCAACAATGTCTGCGTGCCTGTGGGCGCGGCGTCCTTGGTGATTTTTGGATCGTCTTGCTGCATAGCCGGCCTTCAACAGTGAGCGGGGAACGGGCGGCATTATGGTCGCCCGCCCCGTCGGACTACAACTCGATGCGCTCGACCTTCCCGACCAGCAGAATGTAGGACAGCGCGCCAGCCAGTGCCAGAACAGCGATATAGGTGATGGCCGGGGCAAACGAATCGCCGCTGGCGAGAAAGCCTATGACGATCGGCGTGGCGATGGCCGCCAGGTTGCCGATGAGGTTGAACACCCCTCCCGTCAGCCCGAGCAACCGCGCCGGCGCCAAGGTGGAGACCAGCGACCAGGTGATCGACGCCAGGCCATTGCCGAAGAACGCCAGGGCCAGGAAGGCGATCACCAGCGGCGTCGACTCGACAAAGTTGGCGCCGATGATCGAGGTCGAGATCAGCAACCCGCCAATGATCGGCAGCTTGCGCGCAAACCCCACGGTGGCGCCGCGCCGAATCAACCAGTCGGAGAAGAACCCGGAGCACAGCACGCCGACAAACGCCGCGAGGAACGGCAACGAAGCCAGCAGGCCGGACTTGATGAAGTCCATGCCGCGATATTTCACCAGGTAGGTCGGGAACCACGTCAGGAAAAACCACAGCGTGGAGTTGAGGCAGAACTGCCCCAGGTAAATGCCCCATAACTTGCGCTGGGTCAGGACAGTCCCCAGGTCGGTCCAGCTGAATTTCGCCTTGGCCTTGGCGGTATCGGCCTGGATATCCACCAACCCGCCGCCTTCGCGGATCAGTTCGATTTCGGCGGCGTTGGCGCCTTTGAAATCCCGTGGCTCGCGATACACCGCGTACCAGATCGCCGCCCAGAGAATGCCCACCGCGCCCGTGGCGACAAACACCATGTGCCAACCGAAGGTGTGTTGCAGCCAGGCCAATACCGGGGTCAGGAAAGCCAGCCCGACAAACTGCCCGGAGGTGTAGAAACCGATGGCCGTGGCCCGCTCGCGCTCAGGAAACCAGGTGGTGACCACGCGGCTGTTGATCGGATAAGCCGGTGCTTCCAGGGCACCGACCGCCATGCGCAGCACGAACAACGCGATGAAACTGGCGGCAAAACCCAGCATCACCGTGGCCACCGACCACAACAGCAGTGCCACGCTGTACAGAATGCGCGGCGGCACCCGGTCCACCAGCCAGCCACCGGGGATCTGCATGGCGGCGTAGGTCCAGCCGAATGCCGAGAAAATCAGCCCGACGTGGATCGGATCGATGCCCAGGTCGCTGGTCAATGCCGGGGCGGCGATCGAGAGGTTGCTGCGGTCCAGGTAATTGATCACCACGGTGATGAACAGCAGGACCATGATGAAAAAACGCTTGCGGCTGGGCGTCACCAACGACGCCTGCGCGCTCAGGGTGTGCGCTTGCATGTGAGGTGCCTCTTTTTATATTTGTCGAATACGGCAAGGATTGAGCAAGACCCTGTGGGAGCAAGACCCTGTGGGAGCAAGACCCTGTGGGAGCAAGACCCGTGGGAGCAAGGCTTGCCCGCGATAAACGATGACCCGGTCTGCCTGGAAAACGCATCACCTGCATCGCGGGCAAGCCTTGCTCCCACAGAGCCCCTTGCTCCACAGGAGTCTTTTGCTCCTGAAAGGATTCCTATCAGAGTGATCAGGCGCAAATCACCACTCGGCAAAACTGCCATCGGCATGGCGCCAGATCGGGTTGCGCCAGCGGTGGCCGATGGCCGCGCGTTCGATGACGTACTCTTCGTTGATCTCGATGCCCAGGCCCGGGCCATTCGGGATCTTCACAAAGCCCTTGTCGTAGTCGAACACCTGCGGATCCTTGATGTAATCCAGCAAATCGTTGCTCTCGTTGTAGTGGATCCCCAGGCTCTGCTCCTGGATGAACGCGTTGTAGCAGACCGCATCCAGTTGCAGGCACGCTGCCAGGGCGATGGGGCCCAGCGGGCAGTGCAGCGCCAGCGCCACGTCGTAGGCCTCGGCCATGTTGGCGATCTTGCGGGTTTCGGTGATACCGCCGGCGTGGGACGCATCCGGCTGGATGATGTCCACGTAGCCTTCGCTGAGTACACGCTTGAAGTCCCAGCGCGAGAACAACCGCTCGCCCAGGGCAATCGGGGTGCTGGTCAGCGGCGCCAATTCCTTGAGGGCTTCGTAGTTTTCGCTGAGCACCGGCTCTTCGATGAACATCAGCTTGTAGGGGTCGAGTTCCTTCATCAGGACCTTGGCCATCGGCTTGTGCACCCGGCCGTGGAAGTCCACGCCAATGCCGACGTTTGGCCCCACTGCGTCGCGCACCGCCGCGACGTTGGCCAGGGCCAGGTCGACTTTTTCATAGGTGTCGAGAAACTGCAGCTCTTCGGTGCCGTTCATCTTCACCGCCGTGAAGCCCCGCGCCACGGCTTCTTTCGCCGCGCGAGCGGTGTCTGCCGGCCGGTCGCCGCCGATCCACGAATACACTCGAATCTTGTCGCGCACCTGGCCGCCCAGCAGGTCGCTGACCGACACACCCAGGGCCTTGCCCTTGATGTCCCACAACGCCTGGTCGATACCGGCCAGGGCACTCATGTGAATGGCCCCGCCGCGGTAGAAGCCGCCGCGATAGAGCACGGTCCAGATGTCCTCGATATTGCGTGGGTCTTTGCCGATCAGGTAGTCGGACAATTCCTCGACAGCCGCCGCCACCGTGTGGGCACGGCCCTCGACCACGGGCTCGCCCCAACCGGTCACGCCCTCGTCGGTCTCGACCTTGAGGAAGCACCAGCGCGGCGGAACGATAAACGTGGTCAGTTTGGTGATTTTCATCTTGTTGTCTCTCTTGTCAGATGCAGCGCACGGGGCGCTGGAAAAGTCTTCAGATCAAGGCATTCCATGCGGCCACGTAGGCCTTGGCGCGCACCGCCACTTCATCCGCTGTCAGGCCCGGCTTGAACAGCCCGGAACCGAGGCCGAAACCCTTGACGCCGGCTTCGACGAACACCGCCATGTTCTCTGGCGTAATCCCGCCCACCGGCACCAACACGGTCCCGGCCGGCAGCACCGCAAGCCAGGCCTTGACCACCGCCGGGCCCATTTGCTCGGCGGGGAACATCTTCAGTACATGGGCGCCTTCGGCCAGCGCGGCAAAGGCTTCGGTGGGCGTGGCGACGCCTGGCGACAGGTACAAGCCCGCCGCTTTCGCCGCCCGCAGCACCTTCGGATCACTGTGAGGCATGACGATCACTTGGCCGCCTGCGGCTTTCACCTGCTCGACCTGTTCCGGCGTGAGCACGGTACCGGCACCGATCAGGCAATCGGCGGGCAAGGTACTGCGCAGGATGCGAATGCTTTCGTACGGCTCGGGGGAATTGAGCGGCACTTCGATGACGCGAAATCCGGCGCCGTACAGGACTTCGCCGATGGCCGCCGCCTCTTCGGGACGCAGACCACGCAGGATCGCGATCAGCCCGTTGTGCGCCAGTGCGTGTGTGAGCATGTCAGACCTCCAGTCAGGTTCAGGGGGCGGTGGAATCGAGCAACCCGGCCGCCACGGCCAGTTGCCACAAACCGCGTTCGGTGGCCTGTTCGGCCAGGATCACCCGGGCGAAGCCGCAGGCGTCGAGGGCCCGTTGATAACGGACACAGAGTTGAGAGTTGCCGATCAGCACCACTGTCGGCAGATGGAGGCTGTCACGTCGCCGACGCTGCACCTCGGCCAGCGCCGCCAGCTCATGGCCGATCAGCAGGCCCGAGAGGTAATCGGCCTGGGCGCTGGCCTGCAGTTCGCCGGTCAAGCCCAGGCTTCGGGCGCTGAACACCGTGGACAACGGTCCGATCTGACCATCTACCGACAACGCCACCTGCACGCCACGATCAAAGGCCACGCCATCGAAGGTCGCACTCCGTTGCTGGGTGCGGCCGAGAATGCTGTGGTCACTGAGCACGGCGAAGATCTCGCCGGTCATGAAGGTGTCGAAATGCACGATGCAGCCATCGGCCACTTCCACCCATTTCGAATGACTGCCGGGCAGGCCGATCAGCACCGCTTCGTCCGGCAGGCTGTGCAAGGCACCGAGCACCTGGGTTTCTTCACCGCGCATGACATTGGGCAAATGTGAACGCTGGATCACGCCGGGCACGATGTGCACATCGACACCGCGAAGGCTGCGAACGGTTTGTAGGGAATGTCCGAGGTTGGCGACGTTGGCCGGTGTGTCGCAGTAAGGCGCTTCACGCCAGCCCTGAGCACTGCCGACCATGCCGCAGGCAATCACAGGCAAGCCTGGCTGTGCACCGAGCCAGTCGCCGCAGGCCTCGTCGAAGGCCAGTTCGAAACCGTCGATGCACACCCGGCCGGCCACGGTTCGCGGCCCGGAAGGCAACTGCATGATCCCCGATGACAGCGAGCGCTGCTCGAGCACCTCGCCACCGGCTGCCAGTTTGTAAGCCCGTAATGAGGTGGTCCCCCAATCGAGCGCGATCAATTGCGCCTGCATCCGCTTCACCTGTTCTGTTTTTTGGCAGTGAGTGCAACGGACTATAAACCTGGGCGTGACAACATCTCAATATATAAATATCACTCCCATATATTGGGATTTAATCAACCAACCATAAAGCCAATCGCCATCTGCCCAAGACCCTGCTACGTTTCTGATCGGACGCCAAACAACTCAGGGAAAAAGTGATGGGACAACAGCTGAAAATCCTCGGCCGCACTTCCTCTATCAACGTCAGAAAAGTGTTGTGGACCTGCCAGGAATTGGAAATCGCCTACGAACGCGAAGACTGGGGGATTGGTTTTTCTTCGACCCAAGACCCGGATTTCCTGGCCTTGAATCCCAACGCCCAGGTGCCGGTGATCATTGATGAGAACGGTGTGCTCTGGGAGTCGAACACCATTTGCCGCTATCTGGTGGGCAAGCATGGGCCCAACGACCTGCTGCCTGTCGAGCCTGCCGCACGGGCGCGTGTCGAGCAGTGGATGGACTGGCAAGCCACAGAACTCAACCCGTCATGGGGCTACGCATTCCACGCCCTGGTACGCAAGAATCCGGACTTCCAGGACCCGCAGCGCATCGCCGCCGGCGTCAAAGGCTGGAACGAGAAGATGGGGTTGCTGGAGCAGCAATTGAACCGCACCGGCGCCTATGTGGCCGGTACGGCGTTTTCCCTTGCAGACGTGCTCATCGGCCTGTCCGCACATCGTTGGCGCCAGACACCCATGGAGCGTCCGGACTATCCAGCGGTGGCCGCCTATTGCAAGCGGCTCGAACAGCGTCCCGGATTTGCCGAGTACGCATCCAGCGCATACTCATGAATGTCAATTACCGTGGGCAAAATCCCGTAGCACCTTGCCATCCATCCGGTAGCGCACCCACTCTTCCTGGGGTTGCGCGCCGAGGGACTTGTAGAACTCGATGGCCGGCGTGTTCCAGTCCAGCACACTCCATTCGAAGCGCCCGCAATCGTTGTCACAGGCGATCTTCGCCAGGTGGCGCAGCAACGTCTTGCCCGCCCCGCCACCGCGCTGGTCAGGCGTGATGTACAGGTCTTCGAGGTACAGGCAGTTGCTGCCCAGCCAGGTGGAATAACTGAAGAAAAACACCGCGAAGCCAATCGGCACGCCATCACGCAGGCAGATCAACCCGTGGGCCGTTGCACCTTCGCTGAACAGGCTGCGCTCGATGTCGGCCACACTGGCGATGACTTCGTGGCGGGCCTTTTCGTAATCGGCCAACTCGGTGATGAAGACAAGGATTTGAGGCGCATCGCTGGGTTGCGCAGGACGGATCTCGATCGACATGAACAGGCCTTGTAGCCAATTGAAAGCGCCATACTAAGCCGCTGCGTGCCGCTCGTCACATATCGATCCAACTATTTGATCGCGACGCACGCCTCTTTCAGAAGCGCCATTCGTCGCGCCCCAGGCACCAACCCAAATCCAGCGAGGCCCAAGATCAGGTAAGCATTCTGAAAAATGGAGGCGACACCCATGATCACTTCAAGGCTGACTGCAATCACCTTCGCTGCGCTGCTGTCCTCTGTGGCCTTCGCAGCTTCCACCTCCGGCACCGGGCCGACCGATCCCGTGCAAGCGCCCAACTCCCCCGCCACGCAAGGCCTGCCCAAGTTGAACACCGACGGCACCGGCGGCGGCCTGAACAATGGCCAGCCACCCGCCACTGGCACCGATCCGCGCGTGCAGGGTAATGACACAGGGCGCCAGGGTGGCATGAATACACCGGACTCGACTGCACCTGATAATGCCGAGACTGGAGTGGGCTCGAAAACCACGACCGGTGGTTCGGGCTCCGAAGGTGGCGCCGCCAGCCAATAGCCTCTGCTCAGACATTTGAGGAGGAACATCCCATGCCTCGTGGAAGCAAAGACAAATACACCGACAAGCAAAAGCGCAAGGCTGAGCACATCGAAGAGAGCTACGAGAAAAAAGGTGTGCCGGAGGGCAAAGCCGAGGCACGAGCCTGGGCCACGGTCAACAAGCAGTCGGGTGGCGGCGAGCGCTCAGGTGGCTCCGGTAAGAAAAAACCGGCCGAGGCCAAGCAATCCGACCGCAAGGAATCCGCCCGACGCGCCGCCAAGACCCGCGAAGGTCATCCGCGCACCAGCAAGGCCTCCCACGGGGCCCAGACCGTGGATAGTCTGATGAAAGAAGCCCGGGCGAAAAACATTCCCGGGCGCTCGAAAATGCGCAAGCAAGAGCTGGTCGAGGCGTTGCGCAAGGCGGGGTGATTGTCGGCGTCAGGGAGGACGCCTTCGCGAGCAAGCTCGCTCCCATATTGGATCTGCGCTGTGCCGGGGTTCTGCGCCCTGGCACAAAATCCTGTGTGGGAGCTTGCTCGCGATGGCGGTAGGTCAGTCGCCAGTGTTCGCCGTTGTTCAGCGTTGTTTCAACCGGTCGATCACCACCGCCAGCAGCAGGATCGAGCCACGGATGACGTATTGGTAGAAGGTGTCGATGTTCTTCAGATTCATCGCGTTTTCGATGATCGCCAAAATCAGCACGCCTGCGATGACGTGGCGAATCATGCCGATACCACCGCTCAACGACACCCCACCCAACACGCAAGCCGAGATCACCGTCAGCTCGAAGCCTTGGCCGATCATCGGTTGGCCCGAGGTCATGCGCGATGCCAGGATCACCCCAGCCAGGGCACCGATCACGCCATGCACGGCGAAGATGATGATCTTGGTGCGATCAACGTTCACCCCGGCCAACAACGCCGCTTCCTGGTTGCCACCAATGGCCATGGTGTTGCGCCCATAGGTGGTGTAGTTCAGCAGCCAGCCGAAAAACAGGAAGCAGACGATGGTAATCAGGATCGGCACTGGTACGCCGAACAATTGACCGTTGCCGAACACGAAGAACGACTCCTGGGACACACCCACCGCTTTGCCGTTGGCGAAGATGTAGGCCAGGCCACGGACGATCTGCATCGTTGCCAGCGTGGTGATCAACGCATTGACCCGCAGCTTGGCGATGACGATGCCATTGATCAGGCCAACGATCAGCCCCATCACCAGCGCCGCGCTGATGCCGAGGAACACGCTGTTGGTGTCGCGCATCACCACCGCCGCGACCACGCCGGCACAGGCAATCACCGAACCGACCGACAAGTCGAAGTGCCCGGACGCCAGGCAATACAACATCGTGCAGGCCGCGATGCCGGTGGTAGAGATCGCCAGGCCCAGGCCGCGCATGTTCAAGGGTGACAGGAAGTTGTCGATCATCAGGGTACAGAGCACGAAGATGCCGGCGGCCGCCAGCAGCATGACCCAGTCATCCAGGAAACGGCGCAGGTCCAGGGGTTTGCGTGCCGTTGGCAGTGCATTGTTTTGAATGGTCATGATTTACCTCTCAGTTCGCCGCGTCGGCAACGCGTTGGCGCGGCAGCGCCAGTTGCAGCAGGTTGGATTCGTTGGCCTCGTCACGCGGCAGCTCGCCGCGCATGGCCCCTTCGCAGAGCACCAGGATCCGGTCGGAAATGCCCATCACTTCCATCAAGTCGCTGGACACCACAATCACCGCAATGCCCTCGGCCGCCAGGTTGTGGATAATCTGATAGATCTCCGCCTTGGCGCCGATGTCGATGCCACGAGTGGGCTCGTCCAGCAGCAGGACTTTCATTGGCATCGACAGCCAGCGACCAAGAATCGCCTTTTGCTGGTTGCCGCCGGACAGGTACATGATTTTCTGTCCCGCCGTCGGGGTCTTCACTTTCAGCGACTTGATCTGCTTGTCGGCGTTGCCCCGCTCCCAGTCGCCACGCAACAGGCAGCCCAACGCGGAATGAGACGGGCGTGCACTGATGTTGATGTTCTCGCCCACGCTGCTCAACGGGATGATGCCTTCCTTCTTGCGGTCTTCCGGGCAGAGCAGCACGCCAGCGGCGATGGCATCCCTTGGTGAACGCAGCTTCAGTTCCTTGCCGTGCAGCACGAGGCTGCCCTCGCGGTGACGCTCCAAGCCACTGAGCAAGCGCAGCAGCTCGGTACGACCGGCGCCGACCAGCCCGAACAAGCCGAGGATCTCGCCCTTGTGCACCTGGAAACTCACCGCCTCGCGCAAGCCCGGCCCCAGCAGGCTATTTACTTGCAGCGCCACATCGCCGCGCTCCCGAGGACGGTAGTCATAGATGTCCTGGATATCGCGACCGACCATGCACGTGACGAGTTGATCATGGGTCAACTCGCTCATGTTCTCGAAGGTCCGCACATAACGACCGTCCTTGAACACCGTCACCGCATTACAGATACGGAACACCTCTTCCATGCGGTGGCTGACGTAGAGCACCACTTTGCCCTCGTCCCGCAGCTGGCTGATGATCGCCATCAAGCGGTCGATTTCCCGGGCCGACAGGCTGCTGGTGGGTTCGTCGAAGGCTATGACGTGGGCGCCACGGGACAAGGCCTTGGCGATTTCCACCAGCTGGCGCTGGCCGAGGGACAGGCGACCGACTTTTTCCTGCGGGTCGATTTCATCGGCCAGGCCTTTTAGCAGCGTCAACGCCTGCTTGCGCAGCAGCCCACGATTGACCAGGCCGAACCGCGCCGGCAAATGGCCGAGAAACAGGTTTTCCGCGACGGTCATTTCCGGCACCAGGTGCAGCTCCTGGTGAATCACCGCCACACCGCTGGCGATGCTGTCGGCGGTGCCTTTGAACGCCATCGTCTGCTCGCCAATCTGCAAGTCGCCGTTGCTCGGGATGTAGGCGCCGCCCAGGATCTTGAGCAGCGTGGACTTGCCAGCGCCGTTTTCACCCATCAAGGCATGGACTTGCCCCGGATGGGCAACGAAACTGATATTGGCCAGGGCCTGCACGCCGGGAAAGGACTTGCCGATCCCGTTGAATCGCAAGCTGCCGCCGATGTTGTGTTGCCGTGTCGCTGTTTGCGCTTGCATAACCACCTCGAACTTACAGAGATCAAGCGACCCCGCCACTCAAGTGACCGGGGCCGCTTTTGAATCAACCGGCCGTCAGTTCCACAGGCCGATCTTTTCCAGCTCTTGCTTGAAGTTCTCCCGGGTGATCAGGGTCACCTCGTCCATGGCGGTGTACTTCGGCGGTTCCTTGCCGGTGGTGATCCACTCGTACATCATTTCGGCGGTCTTGTAGCCTTCAATGTGCGGGCTTGGCAGCATCGAACCGAAGAAGCCGCTGTCAGGTTTCTTCAATTCACCGATGGCGTCGGTGCCGTTGATGCCGATGCCGATCACATTGGCGGCCTTGAACCCGGCGGCTTCGGTGGCGCGCACGCCGCCCAGCACGGTGTTGTCATTCATGCCACCGATGATCAGGTTCTTCGCGGCGCTTGGCAGCTTTACCAAGGCCGAGTTGGTGGAGTCCATGCTGCCGGGTACGTCGAGGGTCTTCAGCGCCGCATAGAGAATATGGTCTGCCGGCATGCCAGCCTTCTTCAGGGCATCGACCGAACCGTCGGTGCGCTTCTTGCCAGTGTCCAGTTCGTTATAGGTGTTGATGACGGCATAGGTGTCTTTCCAGTCCCAGCCGCGTTTTTTCGCCTCAGCCGCCATGGCGCCGCCCTGCTTCTGGCCCACTTCGAACGCTGCCATGCCCAGGTACGGTACGTCCTCCATGAACTTGCCATCGGAACCGACGAAACGGTCGTCGACGGCGATCACTTTCATGTCATTGAGCTTGGCCTTGGCCACGATGGCCGGGCCGAGGGATACGTCCGGCGGGCAGATGACGAAGCCCTTGGCACCGTTGGCGGCAAGGCTGTCGATAGCGGAAAGGGTCTTTTCGCCGTCGGGCACGGCGATCTTGATCAACTCGAAGCCCTTGTCCTTGCTCGCCTTCTCGGCGAACGCCCACTCGGTCTGGAACCAGGGCTCCTCGGCCTGCTTGACCAGGAAACCGATTTTTACGGGATCGGCCGCCAGCAAGCTGGTGCTGAGGCTGACCGCGGTAACCGCCAGGGCGGCGCGACACAGGGAACGGATCCCACGACGATGATTCATAGTTGACTCCTTGTTTTTTTTATTGAAAGCCAAACGTCCAGGGTTCTGCTCCACCGTCGGTGGAAATGCGCAGGCTGGACGGTTACATCAAGTTGCTACACAGCATAGGCCTGAATAGTCATATCGTATGATGATTGGATTACAGGCGAAGTTTCCCACCGCAATCCGAGAATATTCAGTCGTGGTACATGACCGAACGTCCCCCATCGATGGTGATGCATGAGGCATTGATAAACGGTGCTTCGTCACTGGCCAGGAACACGGCCGTCATTGCCACTTCGATCGGTTGCCCGACGCGCCGTGGCGGGTGCAAATCCAGCGCACGCTGGCGTTCGGCATGTGGATCGGCAAAGCCGTTCCAGTAGTCGACGTTCAGTTGGGTTTCGATGTAACCCGGCGCGATGGCGTTGACGCGTACCCCTTTGGGTGCGTATTCGATGCCCAGGGCGCGGGTCAGGCCGAGCAGGCCATGCTTGGCCACCGGGTAAGGGAAACAGCCGGGAATGATGTGGGACGAATGGACCGAGGCAATATTGATGATGCTGCCCACGCCCTGCTCGATCATTTGTGGCAACACCGCCTTGCAGCCGTACCAGGCGCCATCCAGATCGATGGCGAAGCAGCGACGCCAGTCCTCTTCGGTCATTTCCAGCGGGTCACGGAAGACATTGACGCCAGCACAGTTGACCAACACATCGATGCGACCGTGCAGCTCGACGGCGCGACGGGCCATGGCCTGCAAGTCCTGCGGCTTCGACACATCGGCCTGCAGCGCTTGCACATCGGCCCCGCGTTCACGCCAGTGGGCGGCCACCGCCTCGACCTTCTGCGCCTGGATATCACTGATGACCAGCCGGGCCCGTTGCGACGCGAACGCCGCGACGATGGCCTCGCCAATGCCTTGGGCGGCACCGGTCAACAGCACGACCTTGTCTTTCAGGCGCTCACCCTTCGGTGGCTCCGGCACGGGTGGCAAGACCAAGGGCTCAGCCATGGTTCGAGCCTCCTGTGCGCGGGCACGACAAAAACCGGGCATCCACGGATGACCGGCGAGGCGCTTGAAGGAACAGTGGCCGGCGTACGCCGTCGGAGCGTACGGGGAAAGATCGTTGCATCACTTCACCTGTTTTGTTTTTTTAGTGTGAGTGCGTATTGCCGATGGAGCCGACTATAAACCCGGTCGCCAAATAATCTCAATATATATATTTACATCCCATATTTTGGGATTCACCCCGCAAACCTTGTACACGCCACGCCAGGCACATCGACACGCATCGACAGCACGGCACCGTCCAGCGGATGACCCAATGTGCTCGCCGCGCTGGTGATGTACAACGTCTTGAGGTCTTCGCCGCCGAACACACAACTGGTCGGGCGGCTGATGGGCAGTTCGATCACCCGATCGACCTGCCCGTCCGGGTCCAGCCGCAACAGGCAACTGCCGTCCCAGCGGGCATTCCAGATATAGCCCCGGGCATCCATCGCCGAGCCATCCGGGCCGCCACGCGAGTGCGGGCCGAACCAGACCTCGGCGGGCGCCAGGGTGCCATCAGGGTAGATAAAGTGCCGATACAACGTGCCGTCCAGGCTCTCGCCGAAATACACCGTGGTGCCATCGGGGCTCCAGAGCAAGGTGTTCGGAATGCCTCGCGCGCGTAGCAAGGGCATGACCCGGCCATCACCGGTGACGCGAAACAGCCCACCGGAGCGCCGCTCGACCGGCAAGTCCTCACCTTCGTCACCGATATTGTTCTGCATGGTGCCGAGCCAGAGCTGACCCAGGACGTCGCAACGGGCCTCATTGGCGCGATTGCCTGGCTGGGGGTCGGCCATGCACAGCAGCGTCAGGCGCGGTTCCAGGCCCGGAGAATCAAGATCGAGGCGGTAGACGCCACTGCTCAGGGTCACCAACGCGTCGCCACTTTGGGTCGGAATGAAAGCGGACACATGCTCGGGCATCTGCCAGATCTGTACGTTGGCGCCGATCAACCGCAGCGCCTGCTTGCCGGCGATATCGACCCAATACAACGCCTGGGTCGGCTCGTCCCAGAAGGGCCCCTCGCCCAACTTCGCCCGGTGTTCCGTCACAGCCGTCCACTTCATTGAAACCTCCCGTTCCCGGCTTGCCCGGCGGCGTCTGTTCGACCGGCCATGACATTGGGGTAAAAGCGTTTGATGGCCAGGTCAGCGTTATCGATCAGGGTCATGCAGGCCCAGACGCCCCGCGCCGCGTCACGGGCGGCGATGGCGTCGGCGATGTCCTTGTGGATGGGCAAGGTGCGGCGCAGCTCATCCGGGTCGGCCGCCGATACTTCGAACGACACCGCCAGCAACGCACCAAGGGCCGGGACCATTTGCTCGATGAACTGATTATGGCTGGCAGCGAGGATGCACTCATGGAAAAACTGGTCGGCACGGTTGTAATCGGCGCCGCTGTCCACCGCCCGCTCCAGCGCATGGTAGGCCAGGCGGATCGCCTGCACCTGATCGGCCGTGGCCCGCTCGCACGCCCAGCGCACCGCCATCGGCTCGATGGTGCGACGCAGATCCAGCAAGTCATCGACAAAATTTTCCGGCAGGCCGCTGCGTGACAGCCAGCCAACCACTTGGGGGTCGAACAGGTTCCAGCGTCGCACCGGCAACACCCGCGTGCCGACTTTCGGCCCGACTTCCAGCATGCCTTTGGCCACCAGGGTCTTGATCGCCTCGCGAATCACCGTACGACTGACCCCCAGTTGCTCGCCCAAGTCCGCTTCGACCTTGATGGTCTGCCCAGGCTTGACCTGGCCGGCGGCTATCCAGCCCCCCAGCCAATCGACGGTCGATGCATGAAAACTGCTGGACATGAAAACCCCGCGGGCCACTCTTATTGGAGACCCACGCTAATCATCATACGATTGGGTGTCAATTTGAATTTTACTCGCCCAGTGTGGGAGCGAGTTTGCTCGCGATAGCGGTGGGTCAGTGGTGAAGATGTTGGATGGGTCGGCGTCTTCGCGAGCGAGCCCGCTCCCACAGGGTTTACGGTTCCAGGCCGATGGGGAAAAACTCGCCGCTGCTCCATACGCCCAACCAGCGCTGCCCGTCGATCTCGCGGCTGACCGCCAGCTCCACCAGTTGGTAGAACACATTGCGATGAATCAGCGCTTCGAGATTGCTGCGCACATGCACGTAGGGCGCTGGCTCTTGGGTCTGGGGATCGATCACCACCCGCAGCGGATGCTCGGCGCCAGCCTCAGTGGTTTCCTCGACATTGGTGGTGAAGCGCAACAACTGCCCCTCCCCCTGCCCTTGGACCTCAAGGGTCACGGCCACGAACGGCGCGTCATCGACCTTGATGCCGACTTTTTCCACGGGGGTAATCAGGAAGTAATCATCGCCGTCGCGGCGGATGATGGTGGAGAACAGCTTGACCATCGGCTTTCGCCCGATGGGCGTGCCCAAGTAGTACCAGGTGCCATCCCGGGCAATGCGCATGTCGATGTCGCCGCAGAAGTCGGGGTTCCACAAGTGGACCGGCGGAAGGCCTTTGGTCTTGGGAATCTGCCCCAGCAAATCATTGGCTTTTTGCGGTCCGCTCATGGTGACTCCTGATTATTTATTCGTCGCTCATCCCCAGCAGGCTGCGGGCATACTCACGCAAAGGCGTGGCGATGAGGTCTTGGGGCTGCTTGTCGTGCCACGTCAGTAAACCGCCACGACTCTTGATACGTGCAGTATCAATCAAATACTGGGTGCTGGTCTCGATCAACATGATTTGAATCACGCTGGTATCCACACCCAGGCGATCCACGGCTTCTTCATCCAGCCATTCGTCGGAGTTGCCAATGCGGTTGTCGGCCTTGGCGAAGCGGGTGTACAGCAAATAATGGGCACCGGCGGAACGGGCTTCGCCCATGGCCTGGTCGAGGCCTTCGGGAACGCGGGCGCGA
This sequence comes from Pseudomonas sp. PF05, assembly GCF_056521845.1. Classification (NCBI taxonomy): domain Bacteria; kingdom Pseudomonadati; phylum Pseudomonadota; class Gammaproteobacteria; order Pseudomonadales; family Pseudomonadaceae; genus Pseudomonas; species Pseudomonas sp. PF05. The sequence goes on from NZ_JBWLPW010000008.1 coordinate 104,880, forward strand.
CGGACCATGGGAAAATATTCGATGAAGCCATTGAAGGCTTCTTCGGCCACGATGTTGGGACGCGGATAAGCACTGCCTGGCGGAGCGAAAGCCCCCTGGGCGATGTAGATGAACGAGTCGGGCTGAATACGCAGGTTGTTCACACGACGGCTGTCGCTATGGTCCAGCAGGCCGGCGTCGCTCATGTGATAACGAACACCCTCTCCCATGTCGCTGACATTCATGCAGCCACCAAGCGCCAAAACGGCCAGCAGCAAAACCAGGCTACGCATCCTACCCTCCAAAAAACCGGTGTCGGAAAACCGGCGAATGGTCGTGGGATGCAGCTTTTGCGCCAGCTTACAGGATGAAGGTGCGCAGTAACCCGTAGGAGCTGCCGAAGGCTGCGATCTTTTGATCTTGATCCACCGGGGGTTCGCTCATGATTCAATGGCTTGGGTAAAGATCGCAGCCTCGTTGCACTCGACAGCTCCTACCGCAGCTCCTACCGCAGAGTGCACCTGGTTGAGCCGGTCAGCCGCCGATGATTTTCATAATGGTTGCCCCGCCGGAGAATGCCACTTCCTGTTTGTCCCCCAGCGCCTTGACCAACAAGCGCTGAAGCGCCGGCAAGGCCTGGTGGCGTGGCTTGTCCAACAGGTCGCCGACGAAGTGACGGTTACTCGACGACAGGCAGCCGTGCAGCCAGCCGGTGGAAGACAACCGCAGGCGCGAACAGGTACGGCAAAAAGGCACGCTTTCGTTGGCGATCACGCCAAAGTGCCCCAGCCCTGGTATCTCATAGCGCACCGCCGTGGCATCCACTGGCGCATCGGCTTGCAGGTATTCGTACTGATCGCCAATCAGGCTGAGCAATTGCTGGAGGCTGACGAACTGTTGCAGGAAGGCGTTGGAGTCGCTGGCCAGGTGTCCCATGCGCATCAACTCGATGAAACGCAACTCATAGCCACGTTCCAGGCAGTATTCGAGCAAAGGCATCACCTGGTCCAGGTTCTGCCCGCGCAACGGCACCATATTGACCTTGATCTTCATTCCGGTGGCCCGGGCCTGCTCCATGCCGTCGAGCACGGTCGCCAGGTCGCCGCCACGGGCGATACTGCGAAACGCGGCGGGGTCCAGGGTGTCGAGGGAAACGTTGATGCGACGGATACCGGCATCCACCAGCAAGGGCAGTTTTTTCGCCAGCAACTGACCATTGGTGGTCAGGCTGATGTCCTCCAGGCCCATCTGCCCCACCGCCATCATGAAACGCTCGAGCTTGGGGCTGACCAACGGTTCGCCGCCAGTGATGCGCAGCCGCTCGATACCGGCGGCCTCGATCAAATAGGCCACGCCGCGCGCCATGGCCTCGGCCGACAGTTCATCCTGCGCAGCCACCAGCCGCTTGCCGTCAGGCACGCAGTAGGTACAGGCGTAATTGCAGGCGGAGGTCAGGCTGATCCGCAGATTACGGAAACGCCTGCCTTGACGGTCAACGATCATGGATCACTCCGGCACGAGAAAAATCGGACTTGCGAAAGTTGACCTAGAAATCAAGATTTCGCAAGACCCAAGCCTGAGTATATTACTGGGACACTGCGCCATGTAAGCGGACATGGCGCAATAAGACAGCTGAATGTCTTGGCCTGTGCGGCCTTAGCTGCTCGGGACGTCGGTATCGCGCTTGCGCTTGTTGCCCATGCGCACGCCAATGTCCATCAGGAACTGGAAGAAACCCTCCTGGTCTTCCAGCACATTGCTCCAGAACGGCGAGTGATACAGCGCCACCGCGCCGTGCACCAGCGCCCAGGCAGCGCAGTAATGGAAATAAGGCGGCACGTCTTCGAGCTTGCCTTCGCTGATCCGACCCTTGATCAGCAGGGTCAGGCGTTCGAAGTTCGAGGCGCGGATCTTGTGCAACTCCTCGACCATCTCCGGCACCTGGTTGCCCTTGACCACCTTCTCTTCCAAGCGATCGAACAAGCGGTAGCGCTGCGGGTCACGCATGCGGAACTCGAAGTAGGCCCGGGACAGCGCCTCCTTGTCCTTGTCTACATCGGCCGAATGCAGCAGCTCGTTCAAATCGCGCTCGTAGTCGAGCATCAGGCGCAGGTAAATCTCCGCCTTGGATTTGAAATGTTTATAAATCGTGCCTTTGCCGATACCCACGGCATCCGCAATCATCTCGACGGTGACACTGTCTTCACCCTGGTCGAGGAACAACTTGAGCGCGGTGTCGAGAATTTCCTGCTCGCGGCGGCGAAACTCACGGACCTTACGGGGTTCTTTGTGCATAAGAAAAAGGTCTGAAGGGTCAAAATTCGAAGCCGGGTATTATGCCTAACTTACGCAAAAATGCACGGATCATCCGTTCTCGGCCAGTGTTCTTCACAAAACCGTACACACCCGGCTCGCCGTTTCCCGTGCCAATGCGCCGCACCTGCGAGCTTTGGCGACAGTGAGAACTTATCCGAAGCGAGCGTATTCCAAATTTGTTTAAAAACCGCCCCGGCCAGACTGGACGGGTGGGCATACTGATCAATACTTGAACTGTCGGCGCGACATCTCCCCCAAGTGACGCGCTGATAAAGGTACCAACGGACCGCGTGCCTTTGTTTTACTCCTAATGGTCTTAACCCGGATTCACCCCCCAGAACCCGGGTTTTTTTTGCATGCAATTCAGGCCTGCGCAGGACGCACGTGAGCCAGCGCAAACAACCGCTTAAAATTCTCCGTGGTCTGTTCGGCAAACCGCTCGTAGGACTCGCCGCGCAGCATCGCCAGAAACTCTGCCACTTCCCGTACGTATTGCGGAAGGTTCGGCTTGCCGCGATAGGGAATAGGCGCCAGGTAAGGCGAGTCGGTTTCCACCAAGAGCCGATCAGCCGGCACTTTGCCGGCAACGTCGCGCAACGCATCGGCATTGCGGAACGTGACAATCCCGGACAAGGAAATGTAATAGCCCATGTCCAGGGCGGCCTTGGCCATGTCCCAGTCCTCGGTGAAGCAATGCAGCACCCCGGCCTGGGGCAGCGCGGCGTCACGCAGCAAGGCCAGGGTGTCGGCCCGGGCGCCACGGGTGTGGATGATCACCGGCTTGCCGGTTTGCCGGGCAGCCTCCAGGTGCAGCCGAAACGACGCCTGCTGCACGTCGGCGGCTTCCGGTTCGTAGTGATAATCCAGGCCGGTTTCGCCGATGGCGACCACCCGTGGGTGATCAAGCTCACGCAACAGCCAATCGAGCGCCGGCGCGGCGTCGGGCTGGACATCCAGCGGGTGGATACCGACCGAGCAATCGACATCGGCATAACGTTCGGCCAGAGCCTTGACGTCGGCGGCGTTGTCGGCGCTTACGCCGATGCACAGGAAGTGACCGACACCCCGTTCACGGGCCGCGTCCAGCGCAGCATCCAGGGAACCGCCATGGGCAGCGAGGTCGAGACGGTCAAGGTGACAATGGGAATCTACAAGCATAAAAGGCCAGGCTACATCGTATGAGTGGGACGGTCGGACTTCAGCGAACCGGCCAAGTGGGTTTCGATCTGATTGCGGGCTGAATTGTCGCCGTCGCTGAATTGCACGCCGACGCCGGCGGCCCGGTTGCCCTGGGCGCCTTTGGGGGTCATCCAGATCACCTTGCCGGCGACCGGGATCTTTTCCGATTCATCCATCAGGCTCAAGAGCATGAACACTTCATCGCCCAGGCGATAATTCTTGTTGGTGGGAATGAACAGGCCGCCGTTCTTGATGAAGGGCATGTAGGCGGCGTAGAGCACCGACTTGTCCTTGATAGTCAGGGACAGGATGCCGTTGCGTGGCCCGGGGCTGACAGGTTCGTTCATGCTGATCTCCGCTGCGATTGAGCTGAGTCTAGTGTCCCGTATCACACTAGGCCGTGTCTGTCAGTTTCGACCAGGCAAACTCGCCCACTGCACCAACAGCGCTTCAAGCAACAGCACCCGATTGAGGTTCGCTTTGCCCAGCACCTTCTGACGTTGGGCAAGAATCCAGTCCTGAATGTTCAAGATTTTACCCTGGCTGCTTTTTTGCGCCAGGTACTGGATCACCTTGCGCATGTCCGCCAACCCCAGGCCGGCCTCGTCCTCGGTCAGTTGGTAGCGCAGGATCAGGCTCGACCAGTCGCAGAACCAGTCAAACAGCAAGAGCAACGGGATCGCGTTCCAGCCCTCGGCCAGTTGCGTGGGGGATTGCTGCTGCTTGAGCAGTTTCTTGACCCCGTCCACCACCAAGGCCCGCTGCTCCCGCACGCCCTGAGCCTGAAGGCTGACAGCCGCCAGGGGCGAGCCGGCCGCCAGGGTCAGCAGTTCGACACGCTCTTCGTCGCTGCTGTCGGGCAAGGCCTGGGCCAGCCATTGCAAGCTCATCGCCTCGCTCGGCAGCGGGCAGGCCTGTTGCACGCAGCGACTCTTGATGGTCGGCAGCAAGCGACTCGGCTGATGGCTGACCAGCAACAGCACGGTATCGCCGGAAGGTTCTTCGAGACTCTTGAGCAAGGCGTTGGCGGCGTTGATGTTCATCGACTCGACCGGCTCGATCAGCACCACCTTGCGCCCGCCCATCTGTGAGGTCTGGACCACGAAGCTGACCAAGTCCCGAACCTGGTCGACCTTGATCGCCTTGTCCGCCTCTTCCGGCTCCAGCACATAATTGTCGGGATGGCTGCCCGCCTTGAGCAGCAGGCAGGACTTGCACTCGCCGCAGGCATTGGAGATACCCGGACGCTGGCACAGCAGGCTGGCCATCAGGCGCTCGGCCAGTGCCCGCTTGCCGATGCCGGCCGGGCCATGCAACAGATAGGCATGGGCATGCTGGGCACGACCAGCCAGTTGCTGCCAGAGACCGTCTTGCCACGGATAGGCTTCAGCCACGGACACGCTCCAGCAAACGCGGCAGCAAGCCGTCCAGGGACTGCTGGACCTGGATCAGCGGTTGCGCGGCATCGATCAGCACGTAACGCGCCGGATCGGCCTTGGCGCGACTCAGGAAGGCATTGCGCACGGCGTTGAAGAAAGCCTGGCCCTCAAGCTCGAAACGATCCAGTCGCCCACGGGCACTGGCGCGGGCCAGGCCAATTTCCACCGGCAGGTCGAACACCAGGGTCAGGTCTGGCCGCAGGTCACCCTGGACAAAGGTTTCCAACGCGGCGATGCGCTCCACGGACAGGCCCCGGCCGCCGCCCTGGTAGGCATAGGTCGAATCGGTAAAACGATCGCAGAGCACCACCGCGCCACGGGCCAGCGCCGGGCGAATCACCTCGGCCAGATGCTGTGCCCTGGCCGCGAACACCAGCAACAGCTCGGTGTCGGGGTTCATGACTTCGTCAATGGGCGCCAGCAGCACCTCGCGAATTCGCTCGGCCAGCGGCGTACCGCCCGGCTCGCGGGTCAACACCACCTCGATGCCGGCGGCCCGCAGGCATTCGGCCAGGTATTCGCGGTTGGTGCTCTTGCCGGCGCCTTCCGGGCCTTCCAGCGTTATAAACAAGCCAGTCACAGGCGATCCTTAATCAAAGTCATTGCGGGCTCGGCGGCTCGCTGGCATCCGGTTCAGGGGCAGGTTGCTGGGGCGGCACCTGGGGGACGTCTTCAGGTGCCGTATCGGGTGATGCCGCCGGGGTCGGCGCCGGCTCGTCCGGCGTTGCCGGGGCCGGGCTGGAGCGGTAATCGGCACGGCGCTTGAGCTGGAATTCGCGCACCGCGTTGTTGTGCGACTCCAGGTTATCGGAAAACACGTGGCTGCCGTCGCCGCGCGCGACGAAGTAAAGGCTATTGCCCGACGCCGGGTTCAATGCCGCATGAATCGCTTCGCGCCCCACCATCGCAATCGGCGTCGGCGGCAAGCCTGGGATCAGGTAAGTGTTATAGGGGTTTTCTTCTCTCAAATGGGCGCGGGTGAGTTTGCCGGTGTAGCGCTCACCCAGACCATAGATCACCGTAGGATCGGTCTGCAGCAACATGCCCAGGCGCATGCGTCGCACAAAAACGCCGGCAATTTGCGCGCGCTCCCGGGGCACGCCGGTTTCCTTCTCCACCAGGGACGCCATGATCAGTGCTTGATACGGCTGGGTGTAAGGCACGTCGGCGGCACGCTGCGCCCACTCCTTGGCAAGCACGTCTTCCAAGCGATCGTAGGCTTTTTTCAGCAGGTCGACATCCGAGGTGCCGCGCACAAAGCGATAGGTGTCCGGGAAGAACCGGCCTTCGGGAAATATCCCGGAGTGACCAAGACGGTCCATCACCTGGCTGTCGCTCAGGCCGGTGAGGGTCTGCTGGAGTTTTTCATCCTTGCTCAGCGCGGCGCGCACCTGACGGAAATTCCAGCCCTCCACCAGCGTCACGCTGTACTGCACCACGTCTCCGCGTTTCCAGACACCGATCAGGCCTTCCATGGTCATGCCCGGCACCATCCGATATTCACCGGAGTGCAGCGGCTGGCCGGCGAGATTGAAGCGCCAATAGACCCGAAGCCAGAAGGCATCCTTGATCAAGCCATCGGCTTCGAGGCGCTTGAGGGTTCCGGTCGGGGTGGTCCCGTTGGGCACGTCCAGCAGTTCTTCCTGGGTAATGTTCAGCGGCTGTTGCAGCGCCGAGTGAATCTTCCAGGCCGAAGCGCCCAACAACAGCCCTGCCAGAACCAGGCCGGTCTCCAGCAGCAGCAAGAATTTACGTCTCACGAATCAAACATCCAATAGGGCACGGGCAAGGGTCTGCAGTTTACGGGTGAGCGGGCCAACCGACCAGCGCGCCGAACCGCATCCGCGTACCGGCCACACGCCATAAACGCTGTTGCAGACAAAGACTTCATCAGCCTGGTGCAGCTGTTCGAGACTGATGTCGGTGATTTGCGTGGCGATGCCTTGAGACTTGGCTTGAAACAATAATTCTGCGCGCATCACACCGGCCACGCCGCAACGGCTCAGGTCCGCCGTGAACAACACACCATCGCGCACCAGGAACAGGTTGCTGAACACACCTTCGATCACCCGCCCGGTCACATCCAGCATCAAGCCTTCGGCGTACTGCCCGTCGCTCCATTCGGCACGGGCCAGCACTTGTTCCAGGCGATTGAGATGCTTGAGGCCGGCGAGCAAGGGCTGCTCGGACAACCGCACTGAGCAAGGAAACAGGAGAACGCCTTGCTCGGCATGGGCGATGGGATACGCGGCTGGTGGGCTTGCTTGCAGGATGCGTCGGGCCGGCCTCGAGGGATCTGCGGCATAACCGCGCAGACTGTCGCCACGGGTCACGATCAGCTTCAGCACGCCGTCGCCCAGGCAGCGGGCATAGGCATTGAGCTCAGCGCTCAACGCGGTCATGTCGACGTTGAGCGCCAACCGTCGGCAGCCGACTTCCAGGCGCTGCAGGTGGCGGTCCAGCAACACTGGCCGGCCATCGTGCACGGCGAGGGTCTCGAACAACCCATCGCCGTAAGCCAGGCCGCGATCTTTCAGCGACAGGACGTCGGCCGGCTGACCGTCGACCCAGCTTTCCATCAACCGGCGAACCGGCGGAACACCAGCGAACCGTTGGTCCCGCCAAAGCCGAAGGAGTTGGACAGCACCACATCGATGTCCATGCTGCGGGCGGTGTGCGGCACGAAGTCCAGGTCGCAGCCTTCGTCCGGTTCATCGAGGTTGATGGTCGGCGGCGCTGTCTGACTGTTGATCGCCAGGACGCTGAAGATCGCTTCCACCGCCCCCGCCGCACCCAGCAGGTGACCGGTCATGGACTTGGTCGAGCTGACCGCCAGCTTGTACGCGTGCTCACCGAACACGGTCTTGATCGCCCGGGCTTCGGCCAGGTCGCCGGCCGGGGTCGAAGTGCCGTGGGCGTTGATGTACTGCACCTGCTCGCCGTTGAGTTTCGCATCACGCAAGGCGTTGGCGATGCAACGGGCAGCACCGGCGCCATCGGCCGGTGGCGACGTCATGTGGTACGCATCGCCACTGGTACCAAAGCCGATCAGCTCGGCATAGATGGTCGCGCCGCGCGCCTTGGCGTGCTCCAGCTCCTCGAGCACCAGCGCACCGGCACCGTCGGACAACACGAAGCCATCACGGCCCTTGTCCCATGGCCGGCTCGCGCGAGCGGGCTCGTCGTTGCGGGTCGACAGCGCGCGGGAAGCACCAAAGCCACCCATGCCCAGGCCACAAGCCGCCATCTCGGCGCCACCGGCAATCATCACGTCAGCTTCGTCATACATGATGTTGCGCGCGGCCATGCCGATGCAGTGGGTCCCGGTGGTGCACGCCGTGGCAATGGCGTAGTTGGGTCCCTGGGCACCCAGGTGGATGGACAGGAAACCGGAAATCATGTTGATGATCGAGCCCGGCACGAAGAACGGAGAAATCCGTCGCGGCCCCGACTCGTGCAGCGTGCGGCTGGTTTCTTCGATATTGGTCAAGCCGCCAATACCCGAGCCCATGGCCACGCCGATGCGTTCACGGTTGGCGTCGGTGACTTCCAGCCCGGCGTTGCGCACGGCCTGGAAACCGGCTGCCAGGCCGTATTGAATGAACAGGTCAAGCTTGCGAGCTTCCTTGACCGACAGGTATTCCTCGACATTGAAGCCCTTTACCGAGCCGCCAAAACGGGTGGAATAGGCAGAAAGGTCGGTGTGTTCGATCAGACCAATGCCACTGCGGCCAGCCAGAATGCCCTGCCAACTGCTCGGCACATCCGTGCCCAGTGGCGACAACATACCCATACCGGTGACTACGACGCGTCTACGCGACACAGCACTCTCCTTTTTCTAATGACGACTTTGCATCAGGCCTAAAGAAAAAACCGCACGCCGTGATGGCAGTGCGGTTTTTCCATGACAGCTAGCGACGACTAAAAACGATTACGCCTGGTGGCTGGTAACGTAGTCGATAGCAGCTTGTACAGTAGTGATCTTCTCAGCTTCTTCGTCAGGAATTTCGGTCTCGAATTCCTCTTCCAGAGCCATCACCAGCTCAACAGTGTCAAGGGAGTCGGCACCCAGGTCTTCAACGAAGGAAGCGGTGTTCACAACTTCTTCTTCTTTAACGCCCAGTTGCTCGGCAACGATTTTCTTGACGCGCTCTTCGATGGTGCTCATACCTTGTTTTCACTCCTAATGGACAAATTCAGGCAGCTGGCCGGTGGGTAAGTGTATAGAAGAACTTTTCGATTTTTCAACCGAAAGCTTCACTCCTCAAACCCTGCGGCCCGCCGTCTATAAATTGATTGCAGCTTTATAACGGATTTTAGACAGCTCGTATGACATTTTTTTGAAGCAATCCGTCACATTTAACTCATGTACATCCCGCCGTTTACCGGGATTGTAGCCCCGGTCACGTATGCCGCACCGTCCGACGCAAGAAAAGCGACCACGGACGCGATTTCTTGAGCTTGCCCCAGACGACCCAGCGGAATCTGCGTCAACAAGGCTTCACGCTGTGCTTCTGGCAGTTCACGGGTCATGTCGGTATCGATGAAACCCGGTGCAACCGAGTTTACCGTAATCGAGCGCGAACCCACTTCACGCGCCAGCGCACGACTGAAACCTTCCAGACCGGCCTTCGCCGCAGCATAGTTTACTTGGCCTGCGTTGCCCATGGCACCCACAACCGAACCGATACTGATAATTCGACCCCAGCGAGCCTTGGTCATGCCACGCAGAACGCCCTTGGACAGCCGGTACAGACTGTTCAGGTTGGTGTCGACCACGTCGAACCACTCGTCATCTTTCATGCGCATCATCAGGTTATCGCGGGTGATACCGGCATTATTGACCAGGATCGCCGGCGCACCGAACTGCTCCTGAATGCTTGCCAGCACCGCCGCAACGGATTCGTCGCTGGTGACGTTCAGCTCGAGGCCGGTGCCTTGGATGCCGTTTTCTTTCAGGGTCGCGGCGATACGCTCGGCGCCCGAAGCGGAAGTCGCGGTGCCAATAACGATGGCGCCTTGACGACCCAGTTCCAGGGCGATGGCCTGGCCGATGCCACGGCTTGCACCGGTCACCAGTGCAACTTTACCTTGCAGACTCATGCAAGCTTCTCCTGTTCAGGCCTGCGCTGCACGGGCGGCAGCGAAGGCGTCTGGGGTGTTGAGGTTGGAAGTCGACACGCCTTCGGCGCAGCGTTTGTTCAGGCCTGCCAGCACTTTGCCAGGACCGCATTCGACCAGCTCGGTCGCGCCCTTGGCCGCCAGGGTCTGCACCGATTCGACCCAGCGAACCGGCTTGTAGAGTTGCTCCAGCAGATCACGCTTGAGGGTCTCGAGATCCGGCGCCACATTGGCGCTGACGTTCTGTACCACGGGAATCTGCGGGGCCTGCCAGTCGATGGCGGCGATGGATTCGGCAAAGCGCTCGGCAGCCGGACGCATCAGTTCGCAGTGCGACGGCACGCTGACCGGCAGCGGCATGGCGCGCTTGGCACCACGGGCCTTGCAGCCCTCGATGGCGCGCTCGACAGCGGCCTTGGCACCGGCGATGACCACCTGGCCCGGGGAGTTGAAGTTCACCGCACTGACCACATCGCCTTGCGCCGCTTCGGCACAGGCGGCCAGCACATCGGCGTCTTCCAGGCCAAGGATCGCGGCCATGCCGCCCTGCCCGGCCGGAACCGCCTCCTGCATCAACTGGCCACGACGCTCCACCAGCTTCACCGCGTCGCCCAGGCTCAGGCTGCCAGCGGCTACGAGGGCGCTGTATTCGCCCAGGCTATGACCGGCGACGAACGCCGGGCGCGCGCCGCCTTCAGCCAGCCACAGACGCCACAATGCGATTGAGGCGGTCAGGATGGCCGGTTGGGTTTTATCGGTTTGATTGAGGCGATCTTCCGGCCCTTGCTGGGTCAGCGCCCAGAGGTCATAGCCGAGCGCATCGGAAGCTTCTTTGAATGTTTCGAGGATCAGCGGGTATTGCGCGCCCAGCTCGGCCAGCATGCCGAGGGACTGCGAGCCCTGTCCTGGAAAGACGAATGCGAGGGAAGCAGACATGAAAACAAAGCCCCTAATGATCTTGTCGTCAAAAATTGACGCCCCTGGGGGCGCTAGGAAACTGAGAGTTGGATGGCGGGTTGAACCGACCGGTCACATTTAAGCATTGTCGGACGAAAACGCCTAAGTTAACAAATCCTCGAGGCGACCGTGCAGGCGCTTCGGCAGGTTTTCCTGGATCTCGATCACTGCCCGGTTGATCGCACTCTGAAAACCCTGCACGCCCGCCGAGCCGTGGCTCTTGATCACGATCCCTTGCAACCCGAGGAAACTCGCACCGTTGTGCCGCGCCGGCGCCAGGTCGGCCTGCAACCGTCGCATCAACGGCAGTGCCAGGGCGCCGACTACCCGCGAGACGAAGCTTTGCTTGAACAAGGTCTCGATACGCTGGCCGATCATGGTCGCCAGCCCCTCGCTGGACTTGAGCAGGATATTGCCAACGAAGCCATCGCATACCACCACATCGGCCTCGCCACGGTACAAGCCATCGCCTTCGACGAAGCCGATGTAGTTGATGCCCCGCGCACCCTGCAGCAGCGTGGCCGCCAGCTTGACCTGCTGGTTGCCCTTGATGTCTTCGGTGCCGATGTTCAGCAACGCCACACGAGGGCGCACGATGCCCAGGGTTTCCGCCGCGACCGAGCCCATCACCGCGAACTGCAGCAAATACTCGGCACTGCAATCGACGTTGGCCCCCAGGTCCAGCAACTGACAAAACCCACGCTGGGTCGGGATCGCTGCCACCATCGCAGGCCGGTCGATACCCGGCAAGGTCTTGAGCACGTAGCGCGACAGCGCCATCAACGCACCGGTATTGCCGGCACTGACGCATGCCTGGACCTTGCCATCGCGCAGCAACTCGAGGGCCACCCGCATCGAAGCATCAGGCTTGCCGCGCAGGACCTGAGCCGGCTTTTCGTCCATGGCGATGATTTCGGACGCCGGGGCAATCGTCAGGCGCGCGCGATCGACAGCCGATTGGCCGCTGAGCATTTCTTCCAGGATGGAGGGTTGACCGACGAGGGTCAGGTGCAGCGAGGGCGTAGCATTCAGACAAGCAAGACTGGCCTGAACAATGCTGCGGGGACCGAAGTCCCCGCCCATTGCGTCAATCGCGATGACTTGAGCGGACAAGTGATTACTCGTCGGCGCCCTTGTCGATCACTTTACGGCCACGGTATACGCCTTCTGGCGATACGTGGTGACGCAGGTGAACTTCACCAGTGGTTTTTTCTACAGACAGGGTGCTAGCCTCGAGAGCGTCGTGCGAACGGCGCATGTCACGGGCAGAGCGGGATTTTTTGTTCTGCTGAACAGCCATAATTGATTAACTCCTAAACGTTTGGGTCACGCTTTAACTGCGCCAATACACTGAACGGGTTGGACCGCGTTACCTCGTCCTCGCTCGGTTCGGGCTCATCTGCTCCCGCCGGCTGCTGGCATTCTTCCGGATGATGAGCAGGCACAATGGGCAAGGCGAGCAGAAGCTCCTCCTCGATCAGTGACTGCAGATCCAATGGATCTTCGCCCAGTTCCAGCACGTCATAACCTTTCGGCAACGACTGGGTATTCGCACCCTCCTTCACCACGGCGTAACTGCACTCGCTGTGGATCGGCAGGGTGACCAGCTCAAGACAACGCTGGCAAACCATTTTGACTTCAGTGTCGATAAAGCTGTGGATAACCACAGATTTACGTTCATCTCGTTCAAAAACGAATTTGGCCTGGACCGTACCGACATCGTCGGAAAGCGGGTCGCAGAGTCTCTTCAAATCGGCCAGCAGCAGTTCACCTTGAAGGGTGGTGCCACGGTCAGCCAATTTGCGCGGGTCAACGTGAGGTGGAATCGGGTCATTCAACATAGGCGCAGCATTATAGGGATGCCCCCGGCCATGTCAAAGGAAATTCAGCCCTGTCCGTCACTTGCGCGCCTCGCTAGAATTCACCCCTGCCTTCTGGAGCCGCCCATGCTGCCTTTATTACTTGCCTCAAGCTCGGTCTATCGCCGGGAATTGCTTGCCCGCCTGGGACTGCCGTTCGTCTGCAGCTCACCCGACATCGACGAAAGCCATCGCCCCGGCGAGCTCGCCCTCGAACTGGTCAAGCGCCTGGCCCGGGAAAAAGCCCTGGCACTGGCCGACAGCCACCCGGCGCACCTGATCATCGGTTCAGACCAGGTCGCCGTGCTCGGCGAACGCATTCTGGGCAAGCCTCACACCTTCGAGAAGGCTCGCGAACAACTGCTGGCCGCCAGCGGCGCCAAGGTCACGTTCCTGACCGGCCTGGCACTGCTCAACAACCAGACCGGCGCCTGCCAGGTCGATTGCATTCCGTTTACCGTCAACATGCGCACCCTGGACCCAGAGCGCGTCGAACGCTACCTGCGGGCCGAGCAACCTTACGACTGCGCCGGCAGCTTCAAGGCCGAGGGACTTGGCGTAAGCCTGTTCCAGAGCACCGAAGGGCCGGACGCCACCAGCCTGATCGGCCTGCCGCTGATTCGCCTTGTGGATATGTTGCTGGCCGAGGGCGTGCAGGTTCCCTGAAGCCACATACAACCTGTGGCGAAGGGATTTATTTGTGGGAGCAAGGCTTGCCAGCGATGCAGGCGCCGCGAGGGTGCAGGCCAGCCGGGTTATCGTTCATCACGAGCAAGCTTTGCCCCCACAGCGGATTTCCTCGCAACAGAAGATCGCACGAAACGATGAGCTAGCGCAGCGCTGGCCCCTGGAAGCCCATCCACATCGCCAGATGCTCGGCGATGCTTGCCCCCAGCTTTTTCGAGAAGCGATCGAACGGCGACTCTTCGATCGTGAAGTCCACCAGGTCCTTCTGACCGATCACATCCCGCGCCACCGAACTGGCACTGCCCAAGCCGTCGATCAGGCCCAGCGGCAATGCCTGCTCTCCCGACCAGACCAGCCCGGAAAACAGCTCCGGATGCTCCTTGTCCTTCAGGCGCTCGCCCCTGCCCTTCTTGACGCTGGCAATGAACTGCTTGTGGGTCGTGTCGAGCACGCCCTGCCAAAAAGCAGCCTCTTCAGGCTTTTGCGGCTGGAACGGATCAAGGAAGGACTTATGCTCGCCAGAGGTATACACCCGACGCTCCACACCCAGTTTCTCCATGGTCCCGACAAAGCCATAGCCGGCCGCTGTCACACCAATGGAGCCCACCAGGCTGGCCTTGTCGGCATAGATCTGGTCCGCCGCACTGGCAATGTAATAGGCACCGGAAGCACCGAGATCGGAAATGACCGCATACACCTTGGTATCCGGGTGCAATGCGCGCAACCGAACGATCTCGTCGTAAACATACCCCGATTGCACCGGGCTACCACCCGGGCTGTTGATGCGCAGCACCACGCCCTTGACCTTCGAATCCTCGAACGCAGCCTGCAGGCTGCCAATGATGTTATCCGCGCTGGCCGCCTCCTTGTCGGCAATTATGCCCTCAATGTCGATGACCGCCGTATAGGCCGAACCACCTCCCGAAATTTTCTTCCCATCAAAAGCCTGGAAGATCATCGCCAAGCCGAAAAACAGATAGATAAAGACCAGGCACTTGAAGAAGATCCCCCAGCGGCGCGCACGACGCTGTTCCTCCACACCGGCCAGCAAAGTCTTTTCCAGCAGCTTCCAGCTTTTTTCATCATTGCTGTCAGCGCTCGCCTTGGCCGGTGCCTTCCATTCATCGGTCATACATGCATCCTCAACAGACTTTAATCGGCGCGCCGGCTCAGCCAGGCGTGCAATTCAGGAAAATGGTCAATCGCCAGTCGCGGCTCGAACGCCTTGAGTGCCTCGATGGACTGCGCGCCATAGCTCACAGCCACCGAACCCATGCCGGCATTGCGCGCCATTTGCAGGTCAAAAGAAGAATCCCCCACCATCAATGCTTGCGCAGGCCGCACTCCACAATGGGCCAGTATCTGCTCGAGCATCAGCGGATGCGGCTTGCTCGCTGTCTCATCAGCGGCGCGAGTGATATCGAAGTAATCGTCCCAACCATGGGCCCTCAATACCCGATCCAACCCGCGACGAGCCTTGCCGGTCGCGACCGCCAAGCGATAACCCTCGCCTTTCAAGGTTTCAAGGGTATGAACCACACCCTCGAACAATGGCGAAGGCTCGGCCTCCAGCGCAATGTAGTGATCAGCATAATGCTGGCGAAAAACCACCAGATCATCGTCGTCGATCTCCGGGTACAAACTGCGAATCGCCTCCGGCAATCCCAAGCCGATGATGCCCTTGACCGCAAAATCGTCGCACCGGGCAAAACCCGAGCGATCCGATGCGACATGCATCGCCTCCACGATCCGACCAATGGAATTCGCCAGAGTGCCATCCCAATCGAAGATCAGCAGTTTGTAGTCAGGATGCACTCAACCGCTCCACGGTCTTGGCCCACATGTCATCCACCGGGGCCTGCAATTTCAGTTCGCCACCATCGGGCAGCGGCACGGTGAGCATATAGGCATGGAGGAACAGGCGCTTGCCGCCCAGGTCGCGGATTTCCTTGGTGAAATCGTCATCGCCGTACTTGCTGTCACCGGCGATGCAATGCCCGGCATGCAAGGTGTGGACACGGATCTGGTGCGTGCGCCCGGTCACCGGCTTGGCTTCGACCAGAGTGGCGAAGTCATCGAAGCGGCGCAGCACCTTGAACACCGTCAGCGCCTCCTTGCCCTCCTCGTTGACTTCGACCATGCGCTCGCCGGAACGCAGGTTGCTCTTGAGCAACGGCGCACGGACTTGCTTGATGGAGGTTTCCCAGCGGCCACGCACCAGCGCCATGTAGCGCTTGTCGACGCCATCGCCGCGCAACTGCTCGTGCAGGTGGCGCAACATGCTGCGCTTCTTGGCGATCATCAGCAGGCCGGAGGTGTCGCGGTCAAGGCGATGGACCAGTTCCAGCTCCTTGGTGTCCGGACGCAACTGACGAAAGGCTTCGATCACACCGAAATTCAGGCCGCTGCCGCCGTGAACCGCAATGCCCGCGGGCTTGTTGATCACGATCAGGGCCTTGTCTTCATAGATGATCGACGCTTCAAGGCGCTGCAGCAGCCCTTGGGCCAGGGGTACCGGCTCATCACGCTCGGGCACGCGAACCGGCGGCACGCGCACGACGTCACCGGCCTGGAGCTTGTACTCGGGCTTGATCCGACCTTTGTTCACCCGCACTTCGCCTTTGCGCAAAATACGGTAGATCAAGGTCTTGGGCACGCCTTTGAGCCGGGCCAGCAGGAAGTTATCGATTCGTTGGCCGGCATATTCCGGCGAGACCTCGAGCAGTTGAACGCCAGGGGTCGAAGGGGCAGTAGTTGTCATGGCGGCGATCATAACAATTTTTTATGGAATTGAAGCACTTAATCATTGCTGCTATAGTCGCGAACGCCGCCAAAAGTGGCTGGACAGTGGACTAACGGTCAAAAACCGGCCCTGACCAACGCAATTCACGAGGACGAGAGGCCGTCCTACGGGGCTTTCGCTACGTAACGGTAGAGTTTTCAGGTGTAACGAGCGCAGGTGACATGAGGCCTGAAATACGCCGCAAAGCAGAGTTTTGACTCGCCTTGCGCGCCACATTCACGGCCAGTTCACAAAGTGCAGTCAGCTGCGGACGACCCCGAGCGAATGCTTCGGAAACAACGCCTAAATTAGCCATGATGCGTGACCTCCCCTTCCGGAGCTCACGGTAAATGCCAACCCGCTGCGGATTCTGCGCGCGGCAGCACCCGAATTATCAGGGATACGTGTAGGGTGGAGATGTACAACCGTCGGACTGTGTAGCACTAGGCTTATATTTAGACGCTTCATCTCGTCCACAGACGCCGGTTGATTCCTCCTCCTGACTGAGTGCTTGAGTACCAGCAAGCAGGACGCGTCCGTCGCGACTTCGCCATCATTGGGTCGAACTCGCTGGACACTGGAGTGGCCTTGCCATCTCCAGGACGCACCTGACACCGACCGTGAGAAGTCGTGTGTGCCGAACGCCGTTTCCGGCAGCCCGGAAACCGACGGTACTACATGAAAAGAATGCTGATTAACGCAACTCAACCCGAAGAGTTGCGTGTTGCACTGGTAGACGGCCAGCGCCTCTACGACCTGGATATCGAATCCGGTGCACGCGAGCAGAAGAAGGCCAACATCTATAAAGGCCGGATTACTCGCATCGAACCAAGCCTTGAGGCTGCCTTTGTCGATTTCGGCTCCGAGCGCCACGGCTTCCTGCCCCTCAAAGAAATCTCCCGCGAATACTTCAAGAAGGCCCCTGAAGGCCGCGTCAACATCAAGGACGTCCTGAGCGAAGGCCAGGAAGTCATCGTCCAGGTCGAAAAAGAAGAACGTGGCAACAAGGGCGCCGCCCTGACCACCTTCATCAGCCTGGCGGGCCGTTACCTGGTCCTGATGCCGAACAACCCGCGTGCCGGTGGCATCTCCCGCCGCATCGAAGGCGAAGAGCGCAACGAACTGCGTGAAGCCCTGAACGGCCTGGTTGCCCCGGCTGACATGGGCCTGATCGTGCGCACTGCCGGCCTTGGCCGCAGCAGCGAAGAAATGCAGTGGGACCTCGACTACCTGCTGCAACTGTGGACAGCCATCAAAGAAGCCTCGCTGGATCGCTCCGCGCCGTTCCTGATCTACCAGGAAAGCAACGTGATCATCCGCGCCATCCGCGATTACCTGCGCCAGGACATCGGCGAAGTGCTGATCGACAGCGTCGAAGCCCAGGACGAAGCCCTGACCTTCATTCGCCAGGTGATGCCGCAGTACGCCAGCAAGATCAAGCTCTATGAAGACAGCGTTCCGCTGTTCAACCGTTTCCAGATCGAAAGCCAGATCGAGACCGCCTTCCAGCGCGTCGTCGAACTGCCGTCCGGCGGTTCCATCGTCATCGACCCGACCGAAGCCTTGGTGTCCATCGACATCAACTCGGCCCGCGCCACCAAAGGCAGCGACATCGAAGAAACCGCCCTGCAAACCAACCTTGAAGCGGCCGAGGAAATTGCCCGTCAGTTGCGCCTGCGCGACATCGGCGGCCTGATCGTCATCGACTTCATCGACATGACCCCGGCCAAGAACCAGCGCGCCGTGGAAGAAAAGGTCCGTGAATGCCTGGAAGCCGACCGCGCCCGCGTACAGGTCGGTCGTATCTCGCGCTTTGGCCTGCTGGAAATGTCCCGTCAGCGCCTGCGTCCCTCCCTGGGCGAAAGCAGCGGCATCGTTTGCCCGCGTTGCAACGGCACCGGCATCATCCGTGACGTCGAGTCGCTGTCCCTGGCGATCCTGCGCCTGATCGAAGAAGAAGCCCTGAAAGACCGCACCGCCGAAGTTCGCGCCCAAGTGCCGATCCCGGTGGCCGCGTTCCTGCTCAACGAAAAACGCAACTCGATCACCAAGATCGAACTGCGCACCCGTGCCCGCATCGTCATCCTGCCGAACGATCACCTGGAGACGCCGCACTTCGAAGTGCAGCGCCTGCGCGACGACAGCCCGGAAGCCCACACCAACCAGTCCAGCTACGAAATCGCTGCTGCCGCTGCCGAAGTGGAAGAAGTCCAGCCGGCCGCTGCCACTCGCACCCTGGTTCGCCAGGAAGCCGCAGTCAAGACCGCTCCGGCCCGCGCCAATGCGCCGGTTCCGACCGAAGTGGCCGCTCCGGTTGCCGCCCCGGCCGCTGCACCAGAACCCAGCCTGTTCAAAGGCCTGGTGAAGTCGCTGGTCAGCCTGTTCGCCACCAAGGAAGAACCCGCGACCCCAGCCGTCGTCGCCAAACCTGCCGCGACCGAGCGTCCTGCCCGCAACGAAGAGCGTCGTAACGGTCGCCAACAGACCCGCAACCGCAACGGTCGTCGTGACGAAGAACGCAAGCCTCGCGAAGAGCGTGCTCCGCGTGAAGAGCGTGCGCCACGTGAGCCGCGTGAAGAGCGTCAGCCACGCGAAGCCCGTGAGGAAGCGCCAGCCGTAGCCCGCGAAGAGCGTACACCGCGTCCGCCGCGTGAAGAGCGCCAGCCGCGCGCACCGCGTGAAGATCGCAAGCCACGTGGCGAGCGTGAAGAACGTGTTCGCGAACTGCGCGAGCCACTGGATGCCGCCCCGGCTGCTGCCGCCACCGCTGAAGAGCGTCCGGCCCGCCAGCCTCGTGAAGAACGTGCACCGCGTCCTCCACGTGAAGAGCGCCAGCCTCGCGCCGAGCAGGCAGCCGCCGCTGCCAGCGAAGAAGAAGTGCTGAACACCGAAGAGCAACTGCAGGAAGATGGCCAGGATACCGCCGAAGGCGATCGTCCACGCCGCCGCTCCCGTGGCCAGCGTCGTCGCAGCAACCGTCGTGAGCGTCAGCGCGACGCCAACGGCAATGTGATCGAAGGTTCGGAAGAGTCCGAGTCCACCGAGAACGCCGAAGCACCAAGCGCTGCCGACCTGGCCGCCGGCCTGGCCGTGACTGCGGCCGTTGCCAGCAGCGCAATCAGCGCCCCGGCCGAAGCCCAGGCTCACGAACAAGCCGAACGCGCTAGCGCTGCGGTGGAAAGCGCGCCAGTTGCCGAAGCTCCGGTGGTCGAAGCCACTACCCCGGTAGAAGCCACTGCTTCGCCAGAAGTGGAAGTCGCCCCGGCCCGTGAAGCCCAGGCCGCTGAAACTGAAGTGGTCGCCGAGCCTGCACCGGTCGTCGAGCAGCCAGTGGTAGCCGCCGAGCCGGCCTTCGAAGCGCCAGCCGAGGAAAAGGCACCAGAGCCTGCCCGCGAGGAGCAGACTGCGTTCAACTGGACCGCCGAGCCATCTGCACCGGCACCTGTTGTCGAGCCAGAACCGACACCAGAGCCAGTGAAAGCGGTCGAGCCAGAAATGGTCGAGCCTGCTCCAGTAATCGAAGCCCCCGTGGTTGTCGAAGCACCTGCCCCGGTTGAAGCGCCTGCACCTGCCAGCGCCCTGACCGCGAATGGCCGCGCGCCGAACGATCCGCGTGAAGTGCGTCGTCGCAAGCGTGAAGCCGAGCGTCTGCAGAAGGAAGCCGAACAAGCTGCCGCTGCTGCCGCTCAAGCGCCTGCTGCCGAGCCTGCTCCAGTCGTGGAAGAAGTCGCCGAGACAGCCCCTGCCCCGGTCGCCGAGACCCCGGCTGAATCGGCTCCGGCATTCGACGAACCTCAGCACACCGCTGAAGAAGTCGCGCCGCGTCACACTGAAGCCCTGGAAAAAGAGCACGAGCCTAAACCTCACGCCTGATTCCACCGCCCAGTAAAAAGCCCCGCCTGGTCATGCCAGGCGGGGCTTTTTTTATGCCTTCGTACTTATCCACAGGGACTGGGGCCGAGCACAAGGCTTATATCCACCGAAAGATCCAATATGGGAGCCGAGCTTGCTCGCGATGGCGCCGGGTCAGCTTGCATCAATGCTGAATGTCAGACCGCTTTCGCGAGTAAAGCTCGCTCCCGCAGGGTTCTGCGTCGTCTGTTATTTGAAGGCCAGTGCCTCTGGTACATCGACATCCCATGTCACGCCCGGGTCATCCACCGGCACTTCGACCACTTGCGCCGCGGCAAACAATGCCTTGGCCCCCCGATCACCGGTCAATGCCATCAGTTTCGGCCCAAACCCACGACCGAATCCCACCGGATGCCCGTACTCACCTGCAAGGACTGGCACGCTGATGCCGTCCGCGCGGATCCCCGCCACCACCTGCTCAATGCTCGATGGCAGGATAAAGGGCATGTCGCCCAGCACCATCAACCAGCCATCACGATCCGGACAGGCCTGGACGCCGGCGGCAATACTGTCGCCCAAGCCGGGCGAGTCCAGCTCCACGAAATCGCAGCCATAGGCCTGGGCCATGCGAACGGCTTGCGGCCGGTCCTTGCTGGTCACCAGCACGCGTTTTTCCAGGGCGGCTGGCAGATTCACCAACACCTGTTCGATCACCGACCGCACGGCACCGTCACGCCCGGTGCAATCAGCCAGCAATTTATCCTTGTCCGGACCTGCAATACGGCGGAAACGGCTGCCCGATCCGGCCGCCAGGATGATCACACCAATCGACTCGCTCATACGCCCTCCTTGCCCATGGCTTACAGCGACTTCTTCTGTCGCAGTTCAACGCCATTCTTGATGGCCACGATTTCGGCCAGCAGCGACAAGGCGATTTCCGCCGGGGTGTGGCTGCCGATGTGCAAGCCGATCGGCCCATGCAAGCGTTCAATGGCCTCTGCTGACAAGCCTAGCTGAGCCAGGTTATCCCGACGCTTCTGGCTGTTGACCCGCGAGCCCAGGGCGCCGACATAAAATGCCTTGGAGTCCAGGGCCGTAAGCAGCGCCATGTCGTCCAGGCGTGGGTCATGGGTCAAGGCCACAATGGCCGTGCGCTCGTCGGTCTGGATGCGTAACACCGCTTCGTCGGGCATTCCCGAGACGAAGCGGCCGTGCTGCTCTTCCCAACCATAGACAAACTCCTTGCGCGGATCGCAAATCAGCACTTCGAAGTCCAGCAGCCGGGCCATTTCCGCCACGTAGCGCGACAGTTGTCCGGCACCGATCAGCAGCAGCCGCCAACGTGGACCGTATATGGCCCGCAGGACCTGCCCATCGAACACCAGGACGTCGGTCTTGCTGGCCGGGGTCAGAACCACGTTGCCGCTGGCCACCGTCAGCTCACGGGCGACAATCTCATGGGCCTCGCAGCGTTCCAGCAACTGCGCGACCCAGTGTGGATCGCCCACTCGCTCTTCGGTCAGGCGCAGGGTGCCGCCGCACGGCAGACCGAAGCGCGCCGCTTCTTCGCGGGTGACGCCATAGGTGATCAGTTGCACCGGCGGACCGTCCGCCGGAATGCGACCGTCGTGCAGCCGGGCGATCAGGTCATCTTCGACACAACCGCCCGACACCGAACCAATCACCACACCATCTTCGCGCAGGGCCAGCATCGCCCCCGGCGGCCTTGGCGCAGTACCCCAGGTCTGGACCACAGTAAACAGCACCACCCGCTGCCCGGCACGGCGCCACTCAAGCACGCTGCGCAGGACGTTCAGATCGACGCTGTCCATCAGGCCTTCGCCTGCTGCCAGCCTTGCAGTTGATAGCGCACAGGCAGGCTGCGAATCCGCTTGCCGGTGGCGGCGAAGATCGCGTTGCACAGCGCCGGCGCTATCGGCGGCACGCCCGGCTCGCCGACGCCGCCCAACGGCACCTCACCCGGCGGCGTGACCAGATGCACCGCCACTTCCTTGGGCGCCAGGGACATTCGCGCCACTTCGTACATATGGAAATTGTCCTGTTGCACCTTGCCGCCCTTGAAGCTGATTTCACCCACCATCGCATTGCCCAGGCCCATGACGCAGGCGCCCTCGAACTGGGAGCGGATGCGCTCGGGGTTGATCTGCGGACCGCAATCCACGGCGATATCCGCCTTGTGCACGATCACCGTGCCATCGTCCTTGACCTCCACCTCGATCACCGCGGCCACGTAAGTGACGAAGCTGTAATGCACCGCCAACCCCAAGCCACGGCCCTTGGGCAGATCCCGGCCCCAACCGGCGGCCTTCGCGGCGGTTTCCAGCACCGTGCGGATCCGCGCCGTATCGATCGGATAACGCTCGGGGGATTCGCCGTAGTTCCATTCTTCGCTCAAGGTGCGCGGATCGATCTTACGGTCTGGGCCGAGCAATTTGACCTGGTACTTCAGGGGATCCTGGCCGGCCTTGTGGGCCAATTCGTCGATGAAACTCTGGATCGCGAAACCATGGGGGATGTTCGACACCGAGCGATACCAGCCCACCCGGGCATGGGCCACCGCTTCGGGATTCTCCAGGCGCAGGTTGGGGATGGCGTAGGCCATGTTGGTCAGGCCCATGCCTATTTCGAACGGCGCCTCGTGGGTCATGCCCGGTGCAAACAATGCGGTGATGCTCGGAGCCACTGTGCGGTGCAGCCAGCCGGACGGCATACCGTCCTGGTTCAGGCCGGCCTTGAGGTATTCGACCGATACAGTGTGGAAATACGAGTGATGAATGTCGTCCTCGCGAGTCCATTGCACCCGTATCGGCTGGCCTGGAAACTCCTTGGCGAGCACGGCCGCTTCAACGACAAAGTCAGGTTTGGACTTGCGTCCGAAACCGCCGCCCAGCAACGTGATGTTCACCGTGACCTTCTCGAAAGGAATGCCCAGGCGTTCGGCGACACGCTCACGGGTCACCTGCGGTGCCTGGCTCGGTGCCCAGGCCTCGCATTGGCCGTCCTTGAACCTGGCGACGGCAACCATCGGTTCCATGGGTGACTGGGACAGGTGCGGCAAGTAATACGAGGCCTCCAACGTCGAATCCGCCTTGGCCAGTGCGTCGTCGAGGTCGCCGCTGCTGCGCACGACTTTTCCGGGCTTGAGGGCGGCCGCTTCCAGCTCCTTGCGATAGGCAATGGAGTCATAACCGGCGTTCGGACCGTCGTCCCACTGGATTTTCAGCGCCTCGCGGCCCTTGATCGCCGCCCAGGTATTCTTCGCCACCACCGCCACGCCGCCCAATGGCTGGAATTCCGAAGGCAGCGGGCGACTTTCGATCTGCACCACCTTGATCACGCCCGGTACTTTCAGCGCCGCGCTGCTGTCCACGCTCTTGACCTTGCCACCGTAGACCGGCGGGCGCGCGATGACGGCGTAGAGCATGCCGTCGAAATGCACATCGGCACCGAACACGGCACGGCCGTTGACGATGTCCGCACCATCGATGGCCCGGCTCGCTTCCTTGCCGATGTAGCGAAACTCCGATGGCTGCTTGAGGCGCAGGCTGTCACGCCCCGGTACCGGCAAGGCACTGGCAGCAGCGGCCAATTCGCCATAGCCCAGCTCACGCCCCGAAGGCTGGTGCAGCACTTTGTGCAGTTGCGCACGGCATTCACTCACCGGCACCTTCCACTGCGCAGCGGCAGCCAATTCCAGCATGGTCCGGGCGGCAGCACCGCAACGGCGCATCGGCTCGTACCAATGACGCATGCTGCGCGAGCCGTCGGTGTCCTGGTTGCCGAAACGCGCCTCATCGGCCGGTGCCTGTTGCACCTTCACACGCGCCCAGTCGGCCTCCAGCTCATCGGCCACGACCATGCTCAGGCTGGTGCGCACACCCTGGCCCATTTCCGAGCGGTTACAGATCACGGTCACGCTGCCATCAGCGGCAATGCTGACGTACACCTTCGGGTCGTCGACCGCGCCATGGGGCATGCCCTCGGCACCGAATTTCTTTTCCTCGGCAAAGGCCTCCGGCAGGCCCCACGTGGCCGCCAGCACCAGCACACCGGTGGCACTCGCGCCTTTGAGGAAGCCACGACGGCTGAGGTTGCTCAGGACAAAATCATCGGGCAAGCGGCTCATGCCTTGGCCTCCTTCAGGTGAGTGGAGGCCTGGCGGATCGCGGTCTTGATCCGGTTGTAGGTGCCGCAACGGCAGAGATTGCCAACCATGGCCTCTTCGATTTGCTCATCACTCGGGTTGGGGTTGGTCTTGAGTAATGCAGTAGCGGACATGATCTGCCCGCCCTGGCAGTAACCACACTGGGCAACGGCAGTGTCGAGCCAGGCCTTCTGGACGATTTGCCCGACCGGGTCAGTATGAAGCCCGTCGATGGTGCTGATGTCCTGCCCTTTCACCGAGCCGATGGGCGTGATGCAACTGCGCGCCGGGGCGCCGTCGATGTGGATGGTGCAGGCGCCACACAGGCCCATGCCGCAGCCGAATTTGGTGCCGTTGTAACCGGCCACATCCCGGATAGCCCACAGCAGCGGCATGTCCTCGGTCACGTCCAGTTGATGGTCTTTTCCATTGAGTTTCAGGGTAATCATGGGCACGCCGCATAGTGATCGAGTTATGGGGTCGAGCAATCTGCCGCTTAGGTAACGGTTCGGTTGTCGCAGACTGACTCAGGCTGATCAGGCTCTCTTATGCCGGCGCACGCAGGCGTCTGCATCGGGCCTTTAGGATGCGATGGTCGCATCGTTAGGAAACTAAATTAACCCAGGATCACGCAAAACGCCCTGCACAATCCTGCACAAATGCTCGTGTGCAGGGCGTGCAGGGCGTTTTTCAGGCGCTTGCGAAAAGTCGCTCAGTACCGATTGGGCTCCATTTCCAGTTCGACCTGGAAACGTTCGGCAATGTCTTTCTGGATGCGCAGGGCCAGGTCCAGAAGTTGCGGGCCCGTGGCGCTGCCGTAGTTGACCAGCACCAACGCCTGCAACTTGTGCACCCCGGCGTCACCCTCGCGAAAACCCTTCCAGCCAGCGCGCTCGATCAACCAACCGGCGGCGATTTTCATCTGCCCTCCAGGCTGTGGATAAGCCACAAGGTCAGGGAATTGCAGCTTGAGTTGCGCCACGTGCGTGGCCGGCACCAGCGGGTTCTTGAAGAAGCTGCCGGCATTGCCCAGCACGGCCGGGTCGGGGAGTTTTTCGCTGCGGATGCTGCAGATGGCCCGACTCACGTCCGTGGGCGTCGGCTGATCGATGCCCTGTTCGGTCAATCGCTGGCGGACCGGACCGTACTCCAGGTGCAAGTGTGCGGCGCGACTGAGGGCAAAACGCACCCGCAGTATCAACCAGCGCCCCACCTGCTGCTTGAACACGCTGTCGCGGTAGGCGAAACAGCACTCCTCCAGGGTGAACTCGCGCAGCTCACCGGTCTGGCGATCCAGCGCGGTGAGGCCGGCGAAGACATCCTTGATCTCCACACCGTAGGCGCCGATGTTTTGCATCGGTGCCGCGCCCACGGTGCCGGGGATCAGGCTGAGGTTCTCCAACCCGGACCAGCCTTGCGCCAGCGTATGCTGGACGAACGGGTGCCAGGGTTCCCCGGCTTCGGCCTCGACCACCACCCGTTCGCCGTCATCGCTGAGCAAACGAATGCCGTGGCTGGCCATGCGCAACACCAAGGCGTCGATGTCACCGGTCAGCAGCAGGTTGCTGCCACCGCCGATTACCAGCAGCGGCACGGCATGCTCGGCGCCATAGGCCAGCGCCTGGCGAACATCGCCATCGCTGTGGGCTTCAGCGAACAACCGGGCAGTGACGTCCACACCAAAGCTGTTGAAGGGCTTGAGGCTGACGCCCGCCCGAACCTGCAAGGTCATAACCGCCCCTTCAATTCGATCACCAGGCGATCGGTAGCGCGTTCGATCAGGTCCAGCACTTGCTCGAAGCCCTGTTCGCCGTCGTAGTACGGGTCCGGCACATCGTCGAGTTCGGCTTCGTAGCGACGCAGGAACAGGTCCAGTTCGGCCCTGCCATTGGCCGGTTGCAGGGCCTTGAGGTGGCGCAGGTTGCTGCTGTCCATCGCCAGGATCAGGTCGTAGGTGGCGAAGTCGGCACGGGTCACCTGTTGCGCGCGCTGGGCCGACAAGTCGTAGCCACGCTTCAGGGCCGCCGCCTGGCTGCGCTTGTCCGGCGCTTTGCCGACGTGCCAGTCACCGGTGCCGGCGGAAGCGACTTCCACCTGCCCGGTCAGCCCGGCGTCGCGCAACTTGTGGCGCAGGATGCCTTCGGCGGTGGGCGAGCGGCAGATGTTGCCGAGGCAGACGAACAGGACCCGCATCAGGCCTCCAGCAGGCGACGAACGCGCTCGAGGTCTTCGGCAGTGTCGACGCCGGTCGGCGGGGCGACCAGCGCATCGGCGACGTGGATTCGCACGCCGTGCCACAGGGCGCGCAACTGTTCCAGGGCTTCAGTGTTTTCCAGCCAGCACGGGCCCCAAGCGACGAAGTCCTGGAGAAAGCCTGCGCGGTAGGCATAAATACCGATGTGACGGCGGTATGGCACGCCTTCCGGCATCACGTCACGGCTTTGGGCGAATGCGTCCCGCGCCCAAGGCAACGTCGCGCGGCTGAAGGTCAACGCCAGGCCATTGAGGTCACTGACCACCTTGACCACGTTGGGGTTGAACAGCGTCTGCACATCCTTGATCGGCTCGGCCAGGGTGGCCATGCGCGCCTCGGTGTGGGCCGCAAGGTTGGCGGCGACCTGATCGATCACGCTCGGCGGGATCAACGGCTCGTCACCTTGCACATTGACGACGATCGCGTCGGCGGCAAGACCGAGTTTCGCCGCGACCTCCGCCAGGCGATCAGTGCCGGAATTATGGTCTTCACGCGTCAGGACGACTTCGGCGCCAAAGCCTTTGCAGGCCTCCACGATGCGCGCATCGTCAGTCGCCACCACCACACGCTGGGCGCTGCTTTTGCAGGCCTGCTCCCAGACATGCTGGATCATCGGCTTGCCGGCAATCGACAGCAACGGTTTGCCGGGCAGGCGCGTCGAGGCGAAGCGCGACGGAATGACAACGGTAAAGGCTGCGGTCATTTATCCAGGCGCTCGTCGGTGGTCAGGGTGCGGGCTTCGCTTTCGAGCATCACCGGGATGCCGTCGCGAATCGGGTAGGCCAGGCCGGCGCCCTTGCTGATCAGTTCGGTCTTGTCGGCGCTGAGCTTGAGCGGGCCTTTGCAGACCGGGCAGGCCAGAATATCGAGCAGTTTGGTGTCCATGGAATTCCCCTGGATAAAAGGTTTTAAGGCAAAAGCCGATCCGGCAACAGGCGCATCAACTGCGTATCGAACCAGGCCGCGAAGGCCGGTGACGGCGCGGCGTCTACCGCCAGGTACCACCAGTCGGGGCCGGCGAAGGCACGGCATTTGACTGCGTCCTTTTCCGTCATGACCACCGGCAGCGATGGCGTGAAACTCAGGGCCTGGGCGCTGTATTCGGCGTGGTCGGCAAACCCATGCGGTATTGGCCGCCAGTGTAGCGTTTCGAGGGTCTTGAAGAAACGCTGGGGATTGCCGATGCCGGCCACGGCATGCAGGGCCTGGCCGGGTGGAAAATGCTCAAGGGAGCGCCGTTCGCCGCTGGCCAGGTTCACCAGTACGGTGGGACGCAACTCGAAGGCGAAACCGTCTTCGCGGTCGGCGCTGGCGCCGTTGTACAGCACCGCGTCGACCGATTGCAGGCGCTCGACCGGCTCGCGCAACGGCCCGGCAGGCAGGCAACGCCGGTTGCCCAGGCCACGGGCGTTGTCGATCAACACCAACTCGAGGTCCCGGGCCATTCGATAATGCTGCATGCCGTCGTCGGACAGGATCAGGTCCAGCGGTTCGGCCTCCAGCAACGCCTGGATCGCGCGACTGCGATCAGGGTCGATCATCAACGGCACACCTGTGCGCTGGACGATCAACAGCGGCTCATCACCCGCGACATCGGCGCCCTGCTCGGCCGCGACGCGCCACGGCAGCTGCGGCGGCTTGGCGCCGTACCCCCGGCTGACCACACCGACCCGCAGGCCACTGCGCTGGCAGTGCTGGATCATCCACAAAATCAACGGCGTCTTGCCGGTGCCGCCGACCGTGATATTGCCCACCACCACCAACGGCACGGGGGGCTGATAGATCGACCCTTCACCCGCCAGGAAACGCTCGCGCTTACCCACCACCACCCGTCGGTACAACCACTCCAGCGGCCGTAGCAGGGTCAGGGCCGGGTGACCTTCGTACCACGCGGCAAGCAATCGATCGGACATGGCCATCAGGGTGCGGGAGCCGCCTCGACCGTGGTCATGCGCAGATGGCTGAAACCGAGCTTGCCGGCCGCGTCCATGGCGGTGATCACCGATTGATGAGGGGTCTTGCCGTCAGCGCTGATGGACAGCGGCAGGGTGGTGTCGCCGCCAGACTCCTTCTGCAGGGCCTCAATCAGGCTCGCCAGGTCGCTCTTGGGCAGCAATTGGTTATTCACCGAGAACGCCCCTTCGGCGCTGATGGTGATTTCCAGGTTCTTCAGTTGCTGGTCTTCGGCCGGCGAGCCGCTGACGGCCTGCGGCAATTCAACCTTGAGCTGGGTTTCCCGGGTGAATGTGGTGGTCACGACGAAAAACAGCAGCAGGATGAACACCACGTCGATCAGGGACGCGAGGTTGATCTCGATGTTTTCCCGTGGCTTGCGGCGGAATTTCACTTCTTGCCCCCAGCCAGGTCCACGTCACGGTCCCCCTGCACCACCTCGACCAGCTTGATGGCTTCCTGCTCCATGCCGACCACCAACTCGTCGACGCGGCGTTGCAGGAACCGGTGGAAGAACACGGCCGGAATACCCACCATCAGGCCGGCGGCGGTGGTGATCAAGGCTTTGGAAATGCCCCCCGCCAGTACTGCGGCGTTAGTGGTCATGCCGGAGCCGGTGAACGCGCTGAAGATGTCGATCATGCCCAGCACCGTACCCAGCAGGCCCAACAGGGGGGACATGGCAGCGATGGTCCCCAGGGTGCTGATATAGCGCTCCAGTTCATGGATGACCCGGGCAGCGGCTTCCTCGATGCACTCCTTCATGATCTCGCGACCATGCTTGGAGTTCGCCAGGCCGGCGGCGAGGACCTCCCCCAGCGGCGAGCTGGCACGCAGCTCCTTGAGCTTGTCCTTGTTCAGTTGCTTGTCCTTGATCCAGACCCAGACCTGCCCGAGCAGATGCTCCGGGGTCACGCGGCTGGCCCGCAGGGTCCACAGGCGTTCGGCAACGATACCCAGTGCCACGATGGAACTCAGAATGATCGGCAACATCATCCAGCCGCCGGATTTGACCAATTCCCACACAGTGACTGCCCCCTCGAAAAAGTGCGCCACTTTATCACACAGACTCGCGTTGCAGACCCGCCCCACCGATAAGCGCATCAGCCGATTGCGCTGGATCAATATTGCCCCGGTGGCCCGACTGCGGGCGAATCACGCCAATAACGTCGGTGCCTGGCCTCGGCGCGCGGCACCTCGAAAGCCCCCAATTGCAGACGAATGGCGCCCTGCTCGGCGCTGTCGTAGATCGCCAGGCCCGAGCGTCGATACCGGGCGATCACCTGGGGATGAGGGTGGCCGAACGCGTTGCCCTGCCCTCGGGAGATCAATACCGAATGCGGCTTGAGACGTGACAGCAACGCCATCGACGACGAACTGCGGCTGCCGTGATGCGGCGCGGCCAGCCACTGGATCGGCACCGCCAGGGCCTCGTCGAGCAAAGCGCGCTCGGCAGGGGTGTCGATATCGCCGGTCAGCAGCAGGCGCTCGCCGCCGGCCTCGACCAGCAAGACGCAGGACTTCTGGTTGCTCTCGACAGCAGAGGCCCACCGCCACAGCTCGAACCCGACCCCGTCCCATTCCCAGCGCCTGCCACTGTCACAAGGCCCGGCCAGCAGCTCGGCGGGCAGCGCGTCAGGATCGCCGCTGATCACTTCCATCGTTGGCAACCCATTGCGCACGGCACGGGCACCGCCAGCATGATCGGCGTCGGCATGGCTGAGCAACATCAGGTCCAAGCCGCGCACACCCAATTTGCGCAAGGTCGGCAGCACGACGCGCTCGCCCACGTCAGCCTCGCCAAAGCGCGGCCCGGCGTCGTAAAGCAGGGTGTGCCGCCGAGTCCGCACCAACACCGCCAACCCTTGGCCCACGTCCAGTTGCCAGATCTCGGCTTGCCCTTGCGGCAGGTGTTCTTGCGGTGGAAAAACCATCAGCAACACCATCGGCCACCCCAGTACACGCAGCGGCACACCTTTGGGCAACAGCAGCAAAAAAGCACCGAAGGCGGCGATACCCAAGGCCCAGGGCGGGACTGCAGTCGGGACCCAGGCCGGCATTCGTCCGGCAACCAGCGTCAGCCCCTTGAACAGCAGATCGAGCAGCCCTCCGGCGATCCACAGCAGACTTTCGCCCATGAGCGGCACCGGCAACAACGCCGTGCCAAGCAGCGCTGGCGGCAATACCAACAGGCTGATCCAAGGCACCGCGAGCAGGTTCACCAATGGCCCGCTGAGGCTGACCGGCAAGCCCACGATCAACAACAACGGACACAGGCCGAGCGCAACCAGCCACTGGGCACGGGTCCAGGTCTGCCACCAGCGCCAGGGCCCCAGGCGAGCGCCAAAGGTGAACATCAATATGGCGACGGCCGCAAACGACAACCAGAACCCCGGCCGCAAGCTGGCAAGCGGGTCGAACACCAGCACCCCGACGAAGGCCAGCAGCCATGCCCACCACGGATCTGGCTGTTTGAAACGCCAGCGCCACAGCAACACCAGGCCGATCATCGCGCAGGCCCGTCGCACCGGCACCTCGAAGCCGGCGAGCAAGCCGTAGCCCAGAGCGGCGCAGAAGGCCAACGCACAAGCCCAAGGCAACCAGGCCAGCCCCACCGGCCACAGGCCATAACGCGCCGCACCGGCCACCAACAGGTACACCAGGCCGGCGAGCAGGCCAATGTGTTGCCCGGAGATCACCAGCAAGTGGACGGTGCCGGTGTCTTGCAGCACCTGCCAATCCTCGCGACTCAGCCCGCCCCCGTCGCCCAGGACCAGAGCCGCCAGCGCACCGGAGCGACCGTGGGCATCGACCTGTGCCAGCGCCTGGCGCACCTCATCGCGCCAGGCCCCCCGGGCCGCTTGCAGGAGACGGCCATCCTTGATCGTACCGGTCGCGCCGACGCCGCGGCTCAGCAACCAGGCGGCATAGTCGAAGCCGTGCGGGTTCAACAGCCCGGAGGGCCGCTTGAGCTTCACCGCCAATCGCCATCGTTCGCCGCTGCTGACCGGCGGACCACCGAACCAGGCAAGGCGCATCGTCGCCGGTAGTCGGGTACGACGTGAGTGGGCATCGGCCAGTTCGAAGCGCACCACGCCTTCGCCCTGTTGCGGCAAACCGACCACCCGCCCCTCGACCCAGCGGGTTTCGCCGTCGAGCGCGATGGGTAACCGTTCGTCCAGCGCACACTGCGCCGACAGGCAGGCCCAGGCCAGCCCGAACAGGAAAAAACCCAGTGGATAGGTTCGAAACGGCAACGCCATCAGTGCCAGCACCGGCATGGCAGCAATCAGCCACAACGGCGGCAGTACCGGCAAAAAAATCGGGGCCAACAGCCCCAGTGCAAGCGCGACTAACCCTGTGCGCATAACCCGTCCTTGAGAGTACCCTCTTGAGGCATAGACGGTCCGCGGCACCGCGGGCGTTATCAATTGTCACAAAGTCTGAATCTGTCGACCGTAGAATCCGGACATACTTGCGGCCTTAATGCGTTGAACCGACCGAGAAGCCTTATGCCCCGGCGCCTTTTCAAACGTTACATGCCAGACCCAGAGAGCATTCGGGAACATAAATCCTTACGTTTTCTCGGCACCCTGCTGCACGATCCCAACCTTTGGCACCTCAATCGGCACTCTGTAGCCCGGGCGATGGCTGTCGGCCTGTTTGCCGCATTCTTGCCGATCCCGTTGCAAATGTTGCTGGCCGCCGCACTGGCCATCACGGTGCGCGGCAACATGCCGATTGCGGTGAGCCTGGTGTGGCTGACCAATCCGATCACCATGCCGGCGGTATTCTTCTGCACTTACCAGGCTGGCGCCTGGCTGATGGACGTGCCCGCCCGGACGCTGCCCGAAGAACTGACCTGGGAATGGATCAGCGGCCAGTTGTCCACCTTGTGGCAGCCGTTCCTGCTCGGTTCGGTGGTGACCGGCCTGGTACTCGGTTCCCTCGCCTACTTCGTCACCATGAGTTACTGGCGCTGGTGGGTCGCCCGACAGTGGAAGCGGCGCAAGAAAAGCCGGATGTGAAATGCAAAAAGGCCTCCTGGGAATGGAGGCCTTTTTAGTGACGCTTCGACTGGCGCTATCGCGAGCAATCTCGCTCCCACAGGGGGGTTAGGTACGCATCCCGCGCCCGCTGACCAGCAACCGCGCGCAACCGAGGTAAAGCACCACGGTCGCCACCAGCATGAAGGTAATGGCGATGCTGATCTTGATGTCCGACACCCCGAGAATGCCGTAGCGAAAGGCGTTGACCATGTGCAACACCGGGTTGGCCAAGGACACGGTCTGCCAGAACGGCGGCAGCAGGGAAATCGAGTAGAACACCCCGCCCAGGTAGGTCAGCGGCGTCAGCACGAACGTCGGGATGATGGAGATGTCATCGAAGTTGCGCGCAAACACGGCATTGATGAAACCCAGCAGTGAAAAGATCGTGGCCGTGAGTACCACCACCAATACCGTTACCCCCAGATGATGCACCTGCAAATGGGTGAAGAACAACGACAACAGGGTCACGATCAGGCCCACCGCCAGGCCTCGCAGCACACCGCCCAGGGTGTAGCCGATGAGGATCGTATGGGGCGACACCGGCGAGACCATCAGTTCTTCGATCGAACGCTGGAACTTGCTGCCGAAGAAACTGGACACCACGTTGCCGTAGGAGTTGGTGATCACCGACATCATGATCAGCCCCGGCACGATGTAGTCCATGTAGGTGAAACCACCCATGTCGCCAATTTGCCGGCCGATCAGGTTACCGAAGATCACGAAGTACAAGACCATGGTGATGGCGGGCGGCAGCAACGTCTGCGGCCAGATCCGCATGAAACGCCGGACTTCACGGTAAACGATGGTATTGAGGGCGATGAGGTTGGGGCGCAGTTCGGAACTCATGCTCATACCGCCACCTTCGCCAGATTTTTCTCCACCAGGGACACGAACAACTCCTCGAGGCGATTGGTTTTGTTGCGCAGGCTCTGCACTTCAATGTTTTGCAGCGCCAGTTGGGCGAACAAGCCGGTAATGCCCACGGCTTTGTCCACCTGGACTTCCAGGGTGTGGCTGTCTACCAGGCGGGCTGGATAACCCATGAGCTGGGGTACCGCCTTCAGGTCGTTTTTCAGGTCCAGCAGGAAGGTTTCCACATGCAGTTGGCTGAGCAACTGGCGCATGCTGGTGTTCTCGACGATGGTGCCGTGGTCGATGATGCCGATGTTGCGGCACAACTGCTCAGCCTCTTCCAGGTAATGGGTAGTGAGGATGATGGTGATGCCTTTCTGGTTCAGCTCGGTGAGGAAGCTCCACATCGAACGACGCAGTTCGATGTCCACGCCAGCGGTCGGTTCGTCGAGGATCAGCAGGCGCGGCTCATGCACCAGCGCGCGGGCAATCATCAGGCGACGCTTCATGCCGCCGGACAATGAACGGGACGGCACGTCGCGCTTGTCCCACAGGCCCAGTTGGGTCAGGTACTGCTCGGCGCGCTCGTTGGCGATCTTCGGCGGGATGCCGTAGTAACCGGCCTGGGTCACGACGATGTCGAAGGTCTTTTCGAACTGGTTGAAGTTGAACTCCTGGGGCACCACGCCGATGCAGCGCTTGAGGGCGGCGGGCTCGCGGTCCAGGTCATGACCAAAGACATTCACCGTGCCGCTGGTCTTGTTCACCAGCGTGGAAAGAATGCCGATGGTGGTGGATTTACCGGCACCGTTCGGGCCGAGCAAGGCGAAGAAATCACCTTCGGCGACGTCCAGATCGATACCACTCAAGGCCTGGAAACCGTTGCCGTAGGTTTTGGTTAGCTGCCGGATGGACAGAGCGGAACTCATATCGGATTACGCACCAAGAAGGGAGGGAGGAAAGAATAGATAAGGGCGGGCGGCGAGCAATGCAACCACGGCGCACGAAGGCAATGGTGCTTGGCGTCGCCGCACAAGTACAGTCAAGTGTGTCGATAGTAAGTATTAAGTCAACGCGGTCATGACAGCCTTGCGGTAGGCCGCACGCTGCTGCAACCGCGCGTACCAGGCCTGCACGCCAGGTAGCTCCGCGCGCTGGATGGGCATCTCGAACCAGGCATAAATGAAACTGCCCAGGGGAATGTCACCCATGCCGATTTCATCACCCGACAGATAGGGCTGCTCACTCAAGGTCTGCTCGACCATCGCCAGCAAGTCGTCGCACTCTTTGATCGCCGCGTTGATAGCCGCCCAGTCCTGTTGCTCGGCCGGGGTGCGCAAGACTCCCCAGAACACGGTGCGAAACGGTGCGGCAAAACTGGAGGTGGTCCAGTCCATCCATTTTTCAGCCTGGGCCCGTGCCTGTACGTCAGCGGGATACCAAGCCGAACCCGACGCATGGCGAGCAGCCAGGTAACGCACGATGGTGTTGGATTCCCAGAGAACAAAGCCGTCGTCTTCGATCATCGGCACCCGACCATTGGGGTTTTTCCCACGGTACTCGGGCGTGTCCACCACTCCGAATGCCCCGCCCGCATCAATGGCCTCGTAGGCCAGCCCCAGCTCTTCTGCGCACCACAACGCCTTGCGCACATTCGATGAATTTTTCCGGCCCCATATCTTCAGCATCTCGGCGTCCTCGATGGATAAATGCCGCCGCAGCATACGCCGGATCAGGCACGACTCAAATCACCCTTCAAGTCGCCGAGCAAGAGCGGCACCTGCTCGCCGAACAGGTGCGGGTAGCATTTCTCCAGGTGTTCGAAGAAGAACACTTCGGGCACATCGGCGAACGGGCCGTGGTCGGTGACGTACTCCATCAGCTTCGCCCCTTGCCGATTGAACGGGTGGAAAACGCTGTCGTGGCGACCGTCGAATTCCAGCGGGGCCACGTCGAACAACTCGCACAGCCCCTGGTTGAATGCCGGCGTGGCCTTGACCCAGCGGTCGTTCAGGTACAGCTCGGTATAACCGTGCATGGCGAACACGTCGCTCCTGAGCAACTCCAGCAAGCGCGGCGTGGACAAGTGATTGCGGACATCCGCCAGGCCGATGCGCGCCGGGATGCCGCAATGCCGGGCGCAGCCGGCCAGCAAGGTAGCCTTGGGCACGCAATAGCTTTGGCCTGCAGCCAGCGCGTAACTGCCGCGCAGGGTCGCCGGGTCGCGACTGAAGGTGTAGGGGTTGTAGCGCACCGCTTCGCGCACCGCGTAATACAGGCTGACCGCTTGCGCCAGCGGGTCGCGGTCGGTACCGCGGTGGGTTTCGGTGAAGTCGATGACCGCGGGATGATCGCTGTCGATGAAGGGGCCGGGGTTCAGGTATTGCTGCATAAAGGAAAGACCTCTCGGGATACATCACCACCCGTATGAGCTGTGTAGGAGCTGTGTAGGAGCTGTCGAGTGAAACGAGGCTGCGATCTTTCCCCAGACAATTGCATCCTGAGCGAAAGACCGACAGATCGAAATCAAGATCAAAAGATCGCAGCCTCGTTGCACTCGACAGCTCCTACGGGAGGGCTTGCCTTGAGTTTATCCACAGCCCCAGCCCAGCGATAACGGCATTCCGGCCAAACAATGGCGTTTTCTCACCTTGTTAACGAACGATTTCCCGCGCTTGTTGCCAACCAGACTGGCGCAATGCATCCAAGGTTTCCCACGAAATCAATCACATCACGCCGAGCGCCGTTTCTGCAGATGCCGTCTAAGCTCTGAGGGTCGGTTTTGCCTTGGTTCACGGAGGATTACATATGCTGTTGTTGTGGATACTGGTTCTGGTCGTCGGTAAAGCCTGGCTGGCGCATCGGCGCACCGCTCCGTTGACCGCGCTGGGCATCATCGCGGCCTACCTGCTGGCCATGAGCCTGTTCAGCCCGGCTCCCGGCTGGCTGATGCTGATCTTCTGGGTAGCGCTCGCCGCCGTCGCGGCCCCGCTGCTGCTACCGGACCTGCGCCGCAAGTATTTCAGCGCGCCGATGTTCGACTGGTTCCAGAAAACCCTGCCACCCATGTCCGAGACCGAGCGCGACGCCATCGATGCCGGCACGGTGTGGTGGGACGGCGAACTGTTCAGCGGCCGCCCGGACTGGGATTTGCTGCTGGCCTACCCCAAGGTGCAACTGACCGAGGAGGAGCAGGCGTTCCTCGACGGCCCCACCGAAGCCCTCTGCGCGATGGTCAGCGACTGGCAGATCGGCCAGGCCATGGACCTGCCGCCCGAAGCCTGGGCTCATATCAAGGAGCACGGGTTCTTCGCGCTGATCATTCCCAAGGAATACGGCGGCAAAGGCTTTTCTGCCTATGCCCATTCCCAGGTGGCGATGAAACTGGCCACGCGCAGCGGCGACCTGGCCTCCACCGTGATGGTTCCCAACTCCCTCGGCCCGGCCGAGCTGTTGCTGCACTACGGCACCGACGAACAACGCAACCATTACCTGCCGCGACTGGCCCGCGGCGACGACATTCCCTGCTTCGCCCTGACCGGGCCGCTGGCCGGCTCCGACGCCGGGGCGATGCCCGATACCGGCATCATCTGCAAGGGTGAATGGGAAGGCCAGGAAACCCTGGGCCTGCGCCTGAACTGGGAAAAGCGCTACATCACCCTGGGACCGGTGGCCACCCTCCTGGGCCTGGCCTTCAAGGCCTATGACCCCGATCACCTGCTGGGCGATGAAGAAGACCTGGGCATCAGCCTCGCCTTGATTCCCACCGACACCCCTGGCGTGCAGATCGGCCGCCGTCACCTGCCCCTTGGCGCGGCGTTCATGAACGGGCCGAACTGGGGCAAGGACGTGTTCATCCCGCTGGACTTTCTCATCGGCGGCCAGGCCATGCTCGGCAAGGGCTGGATGATGCTGATGAACTGCCTGTCGGTCGGGCGCTCGATTTCCCTGCCGGCGGTGGGCACCGGTGCTGCTAAGTTCACCAGCCTGGTGACGGGCCAGTACGCCCAGGTGCG
This sequence comes from Pseudomonas sp. PF05, assembly GCF_056521845.1. Lineage (NCBI taxonomy): Bacteria > Pseudomonadati > Pseudomonadota > Gammaproteobacteria > Pseudomonadales > Pseudomonadaceae > Pseudomonas > Pseudomonas sp. PF05. The sequence continues at coordinate 142,340 of NZ_JBWLPW010000008.1, forward strand.
CGAGCAATTCAACGTACCGTTGTCGGCGTTCGAAGGTATCCAGGAAGCCATGGCGCGCATCGGTGGCAACGCCTGGATGATGGACGCGGCACGCATGCTGACCGCCAACGCCGTGGACCTGGGAGAGAAACCCTCGGTGCTGTCGGCGATCCTCAAGTACCACCTGACCGAACGCGGTCGCGAGTGCATCAGCCACGCCATGGACGTGCATGGCGGCAAGGGCATCATCATGGGCCCGAACAACTACCTGGGCCGTAGCTGGCAAGGTGCGCCGATCTTCATCACGGTCGAAGGCGCGAACATCCTGTCGCGCAACCTGATGATCTTTGGCCAGGGCGCCATTCGCTGTCACCCGTTCGTGCTCAAGGAAATGGCCCTGGCAAGCCGTGAAGACAAAGACCAGGCACTGGTCGAGTTCGACGCCTTGTTGCTCAAGCACATTGGTTTTGCCATAAGTAACGCCGCCAGTACCCTGGTGCTCAACCTCGGCCTGGGGCATTTCGAGAAGGCGCCCGGCAATGCCTTGAGCCAAGGTTATTTCCGCGCGCTCAACCGGCAGGCCGCGGCATTCGCCCTGCTGGCGGACTTGAGCATGATGCTGCTCGGGGGCGAACTCAAACGCCGGGAACGCTTGTCGGCCCGCTTGGGAGACGTATTGAGCAATCTGTACCTGGCGTCCGCGGCGCTCAAGCGCTATCACGACCTGGACTCGCCGGACCACATGACACCGCTGTTCACCTGGGCCATGGAGGAAAGCCTGGGCCAGTCGGAGCGCGCGCTGGATGAACTGCTGAGCAACTTTCCGAACCGGGTGCTGGGTTGCCTGTTGCGCCTGGTGGTGTTCCCCTTCGGTCGTCGTCACAAGGGCCCGAGCGACAAGCTCGACGCCGAGGTGGCGGCGGTCATCGGCCGGCCCAAGGGTGACCCGACCCTCGAAGAGTTGCTGCAGGGCTGCTATCGCCCGCAATCGACCGACGATCCAGTGGGCGCCCTGCAACACGCCGCCGACCTGCTGGCCGCCGCCCATCCGCTGCACAAGAAGCTGCACGTCGCGCTCAAGCAGGGTCAACTCAACCCAGCGCCGGGCGAACCCCTCATCGACGCCGCCCTGGAAGCGGGCGTGCTGCAAACCGCTGAAGCGCAGACGTTGCGCGCGGCCGAGGCGGCGCGGCGCAAGGTCATCGATGTGGATGACTTCGATAAGGACGAGTTGACGCTGGCGCAAGGCAAGGTCCGTTGATACTGACGGCCAGCTACGCTCGTCACCTATAGCTCTACCTATAAAAGCGGGCGCAAGGGCTTTATACTCCTGCGCCCGTTTTGCTCTTGAGGACTTATCTCGTGTCCAATGTCGTTGCCGATCACCTTGTCTTGCTTGACCACTTGCGCAGCATCCTGGTCGCCGTGGGTGAGGCCGAACAGGTGCCCGAAGAAAGCCACGCCCTGTTTCTGGAGCGCTTCGACGAGTTGCGCGCGCAACTGCCCGTCGACCCGATCGAAAGCCAGTACCTGGGCCAGGACCTGCTGTGCCAAGTGATCGTCCGTTATCCACAGATCGCCCACCTGGTGCCTCGCGACCTGCTCTGGTACTTCGCCGGCGACTGCCTGCACTACATGCCCGACGAAGAGATCGCCCTGTACCAGGCCCTGGAGGAACGTCGTTTCGAAGCCGAGCAAAACGACGAGCCTTTCGACTGGAACCAGGAAAAGCAACTGCTGGCGATGTCGGACCAGGACAGCAAGCACTGATTGCGATCCGTCATGCAAAAGCCCGCGCGGTTAACCCGGCGGGCTTTTTTTATAGTGTTGAGCAGACGGCCGCCATCGCGAGCAAGCTCGCTCCCACACGGGGTTGTGGTTGATCATACAATTCATGTGCACGGCAGATCCTGTGGGAGCGAGCTTGCTCGCGATGAGGCCGGTCATAACAACCCATCACTCTGCGGCAACTCATAACCCGTTGCGACCTTGCCGGGGCCACTCCCGCCGCTCGCCGTGCTCAAGGTCGGCTCCTTCTCCAGGCACGCCACCAGATAATCAATGAACACTCGCAGCTTGGGCGGCAGGTAGCGGGTTGGCGAATGCAGCAACCACAAGCCACCGTGATAGGAAGCCAGGAACGTCCAGTCGGCCAATACCTGCACGATCAAGCCTTGCTCCAAGGCATGGCGGGCGGTGAAGTACGGCAGGCTGCCAATGCCGATGTGCTGCAAGACGGCCCCCAACCGCACGCCCGTGTGATTGGCCGCGTAGCGTCCATGCACGCCTACAGTGACGGATTTGGTGCCTTTCTTGAATTTCCAGCGCGAGTCGTTCGCCGTTGCCCCCAGGTAAATGCAACTGTGTTCCAACAGGTCATGAGGATGCGTGGGCGTACCGTGTTCAGCCAGGTATTGCGGCGTGGCGCAAAGCAGATGATCGATGGTCAGCAACTGACGCCCCACCAGCCCGACCGGAGGTTGGTCGGTAATCCGGATGGCCAGGTCGACGTGATCATCGATCAGGTCAACCTGCCGATCCTCCAGGAACAGTTCCACATCGACCTTCGGATAACGCCGCAAGAATTCGGGCATGTGCGGATGAATCACGAAACGCCCCACCGCCTTGGGCACGCTGACGCGGATGCGGCCTTCAGCCTCCTGGGAGAACTGCCCGCTGATCTCCATCACCGACCGAGCGGCGGCGACCATTTCCTGACAGCGCTTGAACACCTCTTCCCCGCCATCGCTCAGACGCAACTTGCGGGTGGTGCGTTGCAACAAGCGGGTCGCCAGGGCTTTCTCCAGGCGAGAAATACTTCGGCTGATGGCCGACGGTGATGTACCTGACTGGCGGGCCGCCTCGGAGAAGCTGCCGGTCTCCACGACCTTGACGAAGATGGCCATTTCGGCCAGCAACGGCAACGGTAGATTTGTGCTCATGGCGCAACAGTCCTTTGAAATTTGAACGGATTATCACCCTTTTACGCCCTGCCTATAATTCCGTCACAATTTCTGACGTGGATATGGCACATGACGCTTCGCCTCTTTTTCCATAGCGATGACCTCAAGGCCAACGTGGAAGTCCTGGATTGCAGCCCCCGGGAACATGAGTTTGCCGTGGTGCTGCACGCCACGCTGTTCCATCCCCAGGGTGGCGGTCAGCCCTGCGACACCGGCTGGATCGGTGAAAGCCAGGTCCTGCGCGTGGTCCAGGAAGGGCCACAGATCGTCCATTACGTCGACGGCCCGGTGCCCTTGGGCATGGCTGCGATCAGCGTGGATGCGCAGCGCCGACAGTTGAATTCGCGCCTGCACACGGCTGGGCACCTGATCGGTCATTTCGCCCAGGCCCGTGGCTGGAAACCGATCAAGGCCCATCACTGGCCTGGCGAAAGCCGCGTGCAATTCCAGCCAGGGGATAATCCTCAGGAACTGGACACCTCGATCATTCAGCAAGGCATCGACGAATGGATTGCCGGCGACCTGCCGCGCCTGATCACGTTACGCGAAGGCCTGCGCGAAGTCGGTTTCGGCGAGCTGGCCGCCTATGGTTGCGGCGGCACTCACGTGCAGCGCCTGCAGGAGTTGGGAACAGTCACCATCGCCTCGCTTTCGCAAAAGAAAGGAACACTGTCAGTGCGCTATCACGTGGCCTGATCCGCCAGACCCTGCGACCAGGAATGGCTCGCAGGCCTCGCCTCCCCCTGCCAGATCCACTCCTGCGAACAGCCCTTCCCAACACAAAAAGACAGATTATTGACGCCTCTTTGAGCGAGCTCTTTCCTTCCGTCACTTTTAAGTCATTTTTTTTATTCAATGCGTGGCGCTTTGCCATGCTTGAACTACCGTCAAACAGAAGCGATGACAGGGTCGGCACAACGCTCCTGAAGCGACCTGATCGACACCGTCGTTGCCTTCGAACATCCCGGAGCCCCCGGGTACCGAAACGTTGTTTGCAAGCAGCCTGTCCTTCAGTCAGGCCGGTGAAATGCGCCCGTTTGCTGGTAGCGACGAGGCCTGGAACCGGAATAAATGAACGGTCAGGCGAGATGGAAAGGGGCAGCCCGGGCCTCTCAAGTGATCCGAGGCAAATAGTTAAGCCTAGGGATGGTCTCTTTATCGAGGATCACTTTATGACCCAGCGCACTGCTCCCGTTCTAAAACATTTCATTCATGGCCTGTTCTGGATGGGTCTTGGCTTGGAGGCGGCTCAGGCCGCCGCGGCAAACTGTTCGCAATTGGACAATTTGCCAGCGACCTTCGAGGTCGGCCAAGGGCATCAGAGCGAACTGCGCATCCTCGCCCCCGTGACGAAGTTGGCAGTCGGCGACCCGAAAATTGCCGATGTGCAGCCCAGTGGCAGCGATGCCTTCATCCTCACAGGCCTGGCGCCCGGCGCCACCAGCCTGATGGTCTGGACCGACTGTTCGAAGATACCGCGCCAGAGCATGGTCTTTGTCAAAGGCCGGGCCACCGAGGCGCTGACCAGCGCAGCGAGCATCCCTTCCGAAGACCCGATGCTGCTCGCCCAGGTGCAGACCGACATTCGTTTCGTTGAAGTCAGCCGGACCAAACTCAAGGAAGCCTCGACGTCGATTTTTGGCAGCCGTGGCAACTTCCTGTTCGGCTCGCCGAGGACCTTGCCCACCGTCGGCGGTATTGTCCGGCCTTCATTGCCGGCCAATAACGACATGTTCAACCTGTCCTTTGCCACCGGTAAAACGCTGTTGATGATCAACGCACTGGAAGGCAGTGGTTTCGCCTATACCCTGGCGCGGCCGAGCCTGGTGGCCCTCAGCGGGCAGAGCGCGAGCTTCCTGGCCGGTGGCGAAGTGCCGATCCCCGTGCCCAGTGCCGGCAGCGACAACGTGTCCATCGAGTACAAGGAGTTCGGCATCCGCCTGACCCTGACGCCCACCGTCATCGGCAAAAATCGCATCATGCTGAAGGTGGCACCGGAAGTCAGCGAGCTGGATTTCACCAATGCCGTGAACATCGCCGGGACGCTGGTTCCGGCGCTGACGGTACGCCGTACCGATACCAGTATCGCCCTGGCTGACGGCGAAAGCTTCGTCATCAGCGGCCTGATCAGCACGCGCAACAGCTCCCAGGTGAACAAGTTTCCGGGGCTGGGCGATGTGCCGATTCTCGGCGCGTTCTTTCGCGACAACTCCATCAACCGCGAAGAGCGCGAGCTGCTGATGATCGTCACCCCCCACCTGGTCCAACCGTTGGCCGCCGACGCGCAACTGCCGACGTTACCGGGCGAGCAACTGCGTAATTACGACCCGAATTTCTACCGCATGTACTTCCTCGAACATGGCGAGTTCGACAACCGCAGCGGGCTTTCCCAATGAGCCGGCGCCTGATGGGCAAGGCATCCGATATCCAACGGGTTGCCAAGGGGCATTCAATGAAAGCAGTGATCGCAATAGCGGCGAGCTTGATGCTTGTCGGCTGTGCCAGCAACAGCGTAGTGGCTTCACGCTCGACCCAGTGCGCCAAGCCCGAATCCGACCAGGAACTGGCCCTGAACATGGCCGAAGACATGGCCAATGAAGGTCGTTTGTACGCCAGCCTGGCGAACCTCGAACGCTTGCCCGAGGACTTGGTCCAGGTCCGCCTGCGCAAGGCTCGGGTGCTGCGCCTGATGGGACGCAACGAGGCCGAACCGTTGTACAAAAGCCTGCTCGGGACATGCCTGGCCGCAGACGGTGAACATGGCCTTGGCCAGTTGGCGGCCGCCAAAAATGACAATACCGCCGCTACGCAATACCTCGAACGCGCAGCGAAGATGGCCCCGACCGAAGGCAAGATCCGCAACGACCTGGGGGTTGTCTACCTCAACCAACGACGCATTTCAGAAGCCCGCTTCGAGTTCATGACCGCCATGGAGCTCCAGCAGTCAGACACGCTGGCAGCGCTCAACATGGTGACCCTGCTGATCTACCAGGACAACTGGAAGCAGGCCGCCGAGCTCGCGAACATGGCCAAGCTGAGCCCCCAGCAAGTGGCAGATGCCCAGGCCCGTGCGGAAAAAATCAGGGGTTCGGCCACTAACGCGGTGACGTCACCCGCCAACCGCCTGACCGAGGTTGTCGATGCCTCAACCGGCGCGGTCAAGTAGAACGTTACGAGGAGTCCAAGAAATGATAACCAAACAATTGATGATCGCATGCATGGTGGGCCTTTCCAGCAGCGCCTGGGCCATTGAACCTGGCCCCTCTTCGCCAGCACAGCAAGGCACCGAGAGCTGGATGCAACTGCAGATTCGCGGCGTGGTGGCCTCCACCAACCTGCAAACCGCCTCGGCCGCCGAACGCGAGATGGCCATGCAACGCTGGCTCAACAGCTTCAACTACCCGATCCCGGAGTTCTTTGAGCAGGACTCGGGAGGCGATATCACCAGTAGTAAATGAAACACGCCGGAAACGAAAAGACCGCAGCCCTCGCCAGCACCTACATTTGATCCGATGTAGGAACTGCCGAGGGCTGCGGTCTTTTGGCTTGAACGGTTGGCTGACCACTGGCAACAACCTGTGGTGAACACAAGGCTCATGGACACCCGGATCACCTGTGGGAGCCGAGCTTGCTCGCGATTGCGGTGGGTCTGCTTGGCATCGATGCTGAATGTGCCGCCGCCTTCGCGAGCAATCTCCCACAATGGGATCGGAGTACGACCGGGAGAGCCAGGCCGGCTATCAGGCCCCATCGCGAGCAAGCTTTGCTCCCACAGGTCCTGCTCAAACTGATCTGATGGGTGTACGGCCGGGAGAGATAGGTCGGCTATCAGGCCGTCTCGCGAGCAAGCTTTGCTCCCACAGGTCCTGCTCAAACAGATCTGATGGGCGTACGACCGGGAGAACCGCGTCGGCTGCCAGGCCGCCTCGCGAGCAAGCTCGGCTCCCACAGGTCCTGCTCACACTGATCTGATGGGTGTTACGCCCGGGAGAACCGGGTCGGCTATCAGGCCCCATCGCGAGCAAGCTTTGCTCCCACAGGTCCTGCTCACACTGATCTGATGGGTGTACGGCCGGGAGAGATAGGTCGGCTATCAGGCCGTCTCGCGAGCAAGCTTTGCTCCCACAGGTCCTGCTCAGGCAGATCTGATCGGCGTACGACTGGGAGAGCCAGGTCGGCTGTCAGGCCGCCTCGCGAGCAAGCTTTGCTCCCACAGATCTGATGGTTCCCACAGATCTGATGAGGTGTACGACCGGGAGAGCCAGGCCGGCTACTAGGCCGCCTCGCGGTGGACGTTGATCTCGGCGCCCCGTTAACCACGATGGCCGAACGCAGGCATTGCGTAGTGGGCCCACGGAGCAATGCCGGAGTGAGGGCATGCCGAGCCTAAGCGAGGCACCAAGTGGTGGGGCATGAAGCGTTTTGCTTACTTTTGACTGGGCCGGCTTCCGGGCTTCTCAAAAGTGAGTCGCCGTCAGGGCGAAACCCCAAGCAGCCGTTACCGCAGCAACGGATATGTACTCGATCAACAAAATCCAGGCCACCCGTCAGGCCGCCTTCGCGAGCAAGCCCACACAATGGGACAGTGGTGAACACAAGCCCCATGAACACCCACCGACCTACATATTCCCAAAAGCCCTGAACACACCGATCATGGCCGGACCAATAGCGACCAGGAAGAAACTCGGCCACAGGCAGAAGATCAGCGGAAAGATCAACTTGGTACCAATCTTGGCGCCCATTTCTTCCGCGGCCTGGGTACGCCGGTCGCGAAACTCATCGGCGTAGATCCGCAGGGTATCGGCCACGCTGGTGCCGAAACGGATACTTTGCGCCAGCAGGCTGACCAGGCCCTGGATATCCTCCAGACCGGTGCGCACGGCCAATTGCTTGAGGGCCTCGGTGCTGGTGATGCCCGCCCGGATCTGCGCATTGACCAGCGCCAGTTCCTCGGCCAGTTCAACCTGGCTGACCGACATCTCTTCAGCCACCCGCTCGATCGTCGTGGGCAGGGCCAGGCCCGACTCGACGCAAACCACCATCAGGTCCAGCGCATCCGGGAACGCGGCACGCAGCCGGCCTTGCCGTGCCTGCTTGCGCTTGCCGACGTAGATCGCCGGCAGCAACCAGCCAATGCCCGCCACAAGGGTCACCGCCAACAGGCCGATGGCCACGGAAACCTTGACCATCGGCAGCAGCAACAACGCAACGCCGACCATCAACAACGGCAACATCAGGCGCACCGCCCAATACATCTGCACCGCCGAGGCAGACCGGTAACCGGCGTGGGTCAGCAAGGTCTGGGTGGCGGACGTGTGGGCCTGGTCGGTCGAGGCAAAGCGCTGGCCGACCCGCTCCAACAAGAGCTGCAGGTTACTGGGCGCCTCCTGCCCCACAGCGTTGCCCGCGTAACCGCGCTTGATCAGCGCCAGGCGCCGCTGCACCGGATCCTGCAGGCCCAGCATCAATAACAGCAGCGCGACGGCCGCCAGCACTGTACTGAGGCCAATCGCGGCGATGAACAACAGGCGTGCCAGTTCTTCGTTACCGGTAAACCGACTCAACAATCCGAGCAAAAAGTCCATGACTGATACCTCTCGGCGCGCCAGCGCCTAAACCTGGATCCGGATGATCTTTTTTATCCAGAAAATTCCGATCAACATGGCGCAGAACGCACCGATGATCAGCTTGTGTCCTATGGGGTCGTTGATCAGCACCGGCATGTAGCTGGGACTGGTGAGCACGATGGCGATCGCCAGCACGAACGGGATCGCCACCAGCACCCAGGCCGACATGCGTCCTTCGGCCGACAGCGTCCTGATCTTGCGCTGGAAGCGAAACCGCCCGCGAATCAAGCGACTCAGGCGCTCCAGCACTTCGGTCAGTTTGCCGCCGGTCTCGCGGTGGATGAGGATCGAAGTCACCAGCATCATCACCGTCATGCTCGGCATGCGCTCCAGCAGGCCGAGCATGGCCCGGCGCACGTCGTTGCCATAGTTGATGTCGGAAAACGTCATGCCGAATTCCTGGGCGACCGGCCCCTTGTGTTCCTCGGCGACCAGACGCAGGGTTTCGTTGAACGGGTGCCCGGCGCGCAAGGCCCGGCACATGGCGTCCAGTGCATCCGGCAAACCTTCCTCGAAGGCGGCGAAACGCTTGTTGCGGTCACGCAGGATTTTCAGCACCGGTAGCCAGGTCGCGACGAACGTCGCCAGCAGCGCCAGCCACCAGACCGGCGAGACCATCAGCACCAAGGCACCCGCCGCCGCCCCCAGGGCCAGACCGAGCAGCATGACCCGATAAGCGCGGTATTCATGCCCGGCCTGTTCGATCAGTTGGGTCAGGTTGGCCATGAACGGCAGCTGTTCCAGGCGGGCTTCCAAGGGAGACAGACGCGTCAGGTATTTCTGCCGCAACACGGTCTGCATGTTGGGCAAGTGGTTGGCCTTCTCCAGTACATGCAGGCGACCGCGAATGCGCTTGCGCATCTTGCCAGCTTCGCCGAACACCGGCACCACCACGCCCTGGGACAGCAGGAACACGGCGATGAACACCATGCCGAGGAACATCAGGATGAATTCACTGGGGATATTGCTCATGACGTCCGGCCCTCCATCCACTCAGGACGAAACAAGGTCAGCGGCAATTCGATGCCGCGCTTGGCCAGCACATCGCGGAAGGCCGGGATCATGCCGCTGGGCCGATACTCCCCAAGCACCTCGCCATGTTCACCGATACCCTGGCGCACGAAGGAGAAAATTTCGGTCATGGTGATGATCTCCCCTTCCATCCCATTGATCTCTTGCATGCTCACCACGCGGCGCTTGCCGTCTTCTTGACGCTCCAGTTGGATCACCACATCGATGGCCGAGGCAATTTGTTGACGCATGGCCTTGATCGGAAAAGTCGCCCCGGTCATCGACACCATGTTCTCGACTCGCCCCAACGCATCCCGTGCGGTGTTGGCGTGAATGGTGGTCAGCGAACCATCGTGACCGGTGTTCATCGCCGTGAGCATGTCCATCGCCTCGGCGCCGCGCACCTCGCCGATGACAATGCGGTCCGGGCGCATCCGCAGGCTGTTGCGCACCAGCTCCCGCTGGCTCACCTCGCCTCGCCCCTCGATGTTCGACGGCCGGGTTTCCAGACGTACCACGTGGGGCTGTTGCAGTTGCAACTCGGCCGAATCCTCGATGGTGACGATGCGTTCGTTATGGGGAATGAAACTGGACAGCACGTTGAGCATGGTGGTCTTGCCGCTGCCGGTCCCGCCGGAGATCAGCACGTTCAGGCGCCCGCGCACGATGGCCTTGAGCAGCAAGGCAATGGCCGGGGTCATGGTGCCGACCTGGATCAAGCTGTCGGTGTTGAGCAGGTCCACGGCGAAGCGCCGGATCGACATGCTCGGACCGTCGATGGCCAGCGGTGGAATGATCGCGTTGACCCGCGAACCGTCCTTGAGCCGGGCGTCCACCAAGGGCGAGGACTCATCGATACGCCGCCCCAGGCTGGAAACGATGCGGTCGATGATGTTCAGCAAATGCTGGTCGTCGCGAAAACGCACGTCGGTGCGTTGCAACTTGCCGAAGCGCTCGACGTAGACCGAGGCAAACCCGTTGACCAGGATGTCGGACACGCTATGGTCGGCCAACAGCGGTTCCAGCGGCCCGAGGCCGAGCACTTCGTCGGTGATCTGCTTGATGATCAATTGCCGGCTGGCCGTACTCACCGGTGCCGAATGCTCCTCGAGCAGACGCTGGCAAATCTCGCGTATCTGCCGCGCGGCCTCGACGTGTTCGAGGGTATCGAGCAGCGACAGGTCCATGACCTTGAGCAGTTGCTGGTAGATCTTCTCCCGCCACTCGGCCTCCACCGGCGTGACCTGGCTGCGGGTTTCGTAGAGCACGTCGGGGATGGCCTGCTCCCAGGCCATCAGCGCGGCTGTCGGGTCCGGCTGGCCGTCGCCGGGCTGGGCGTCGGCTGAAGCCCCAGGTTTGACGGGCTGTTTGCGCAAGCGGTTACGAAAGTCGCTGATCATGGGTCATCCCCCGAAAAAACGGTTGAAGGCACGTTTAAGCAGGCCCTTGTCTGTGGCCATCTGGTGACCGACCAGGTCTTCGGTCAAATCGCGCAGGGCGGCGGTGATTGCCGCCTTCGGCGCATGCAGCCCCAACGGCACGCCAGTGTTCTGACTCTGGCTGACCAGGTTGAAGTCATTGGGCAATTTCGACAGGTTCGTGCAACGCAGGGCCTCGCCGATGTCCTTGAGGTTGACGGCGGCGGATTTGTCATAGCGGTTGACCACGATCTGCAACTGGTCCCCGCGCACGCCCAGGTCTTCGCGCAGGATGCGCACCAGGGCGCTGGCGTCGCGCAGGTGGCTGACACTCTGTTGCACCACCACGTACACCCGGTCCACCTGCTCCAGCACCGAGCCGGTGAGGTGATCAATCTGCCGCGGCAGGTCCACCACCACCCAGTCGTAACTGGCGCGGGCCAGTTGCAACAGGGCGTCGAGCTGTTCGGGTTGAGCGTCCTGGGGCAGGCACAACTCACCGGCCCGGCCACCGAGCACATGCAGGGTCGGGCTGAAGTGGCTGCAAAAGCCCCGCAGCGCGACGCTGTCCATGTCGTCGACCTGTTGCAGTACTTCCAGATGACTGTGGGACTGCGCCACATCCAGGTAATGGGTCACGCTGCCAAATTGCAGGTCCATGTCCAACAGCAAGGTATTGCCTGCCCGGGCGCTGAGTTGCTGGGCCAGATTGCACGCCACCAGGGTTCCGCCGGAGCCGCCCTTGGCGCTGATCACCGCGACCAGCTTCCCTTCGTTGCCGTTGCCAAGGCGGACGTCCACCACCAGACGATTCAACGCCGCCACCAATTCGGTATCGGCAATGGGTTCGGGCAGCACATCCCGGGCGCCGGCCTGCATCGCCAGGCGCATGCCTTCCTGCTCGCCCAAAGGGCCACACACCAGCATCGGCGGACGCTCATGGGCCGGACGTTGCAGCAAGGCTGACAACTCTTCGCGCCACAGGTGGCTAACGCGCAGCAACAGCAGGTCGGGCATGCGGTCCAGGCCGTAGAGCGGGTCGACATGGCCGTTGCTGACCAGGCGCGTGCTCACCTCAAGGCCAGGCATGCGCTGGCAGACGCATTGCAGGTCGCGCAGGGACGCGGCATCGCGGCTGCTGATCAGTATCCGCAGCCCGGCTCTGCCGGTAGTGGACGCAAGCGGAGTTTCCCTGGTGTTCAGCATGGTGTGATCTCCCCGGAATCGGAATGACGCCCAAGGCTTTCGCGTGGCAAGGTTGCCCGGAACGTGGGCAAGGTAATGGGCACGCCTAAGCCGGGAATGAACAGGTTGAAAACGAAATTCTGTACGCTCAACTGGACGTAACGGATGGCACGAAACCCAGTGACGCCAGACGTATCGGCCGGGTTTGCCACCACGGCCCCGTTGACATCCAGATAAGTCAGCGCCAGGTTCGAGGTCGCCAGGCTGCTGATCAGTTGGCTGGTGCCTGAATCCGTCGCTGCGTTGAAGATGGCCCGCCGCAACACCACCGGGTCGCTGATATTGCACACCGCGGCCAGCCGCGCACCGCGCCGCGCGGCTTCGTCCAGAGCGTTGACGGTGAAATACAACCGGCCCATTTCCAGCACGCCGAACAACAGGGTGAACACCAGCAGGCCAACGAAGGCGAACTCCACGACGTAAGTGCCGCGCATGTGTTTGTTATTCATCACAGCGCCCTCATGACGGTGGTTGCGACCAACTGGATGCCCAGTGGAATGGCGTTGCCAAAAAACCCGGGAATCGACCCATTGCAGCTGCCCGCACCAATCACCGGGCAGAAGGTGTAGGTAATAGTGACGCGCACATGATCGATGCCCACGGCGGCGACCTGCACGTTAGCCGTGGTCAACCCGGACACCACGGCGGTTCCGCTAGCGCTGGGCACGCCATACACCGCAACGTTTTTCGTCTGGGTCAGGAGCGTGCTGCTCAAAGCGACGGCGCCGAGGGTGGAGTTCCACGCCTGGCTGGCGACGAAGCGGTCGGCATCGCGACTGGCCTGCAACAGCACGTTGTACTGGTAGAGCATGCGGCCGAACTCGCCGAAGGCCAGCAGCAGCAACAGCAGCAATGGCAGCACCAGGGTGAACTCCACCAGTGCCACGCCTTGCTGGGCTTGCGCTGATTTGAAATGAGAAAGTCCCATGACGCCTCCTACGAGTCGGTGCTCGGAGTGCCGCTGCCGTTGAGATAGGTTTTGTAGAGCTGGATGATCTGTGGGCCGGAATCGGTGGACGGCGTCGGGCCGGGTACGTTGTCGCCCTCGCATTCCTGGACGAACTGGCCAAAGATGATCGACTCCGAACCACCGCCGCTTACCGGCTGCAGGACGAAATAGCAGCCGAACCCCAAGACCGGAATCGACGTCGAGCCACTCAGTTTCCCGGCGCAATCGCCAATCACGATCTTCAGCATCCGGCGCTCGAAAACCCCGTTGCTTTCACAACCGCTGGCGCCACCCGCCACACAGGCGGCGACCTGCGCCCGCCAGTCGTTGTAGTCCTGTATCGCCTCGCCACCCGCCGAGAGATCGCCGTTGCTCGAGGTGATGGCCTGGCCTTTGTATTGCGCCTGGGAGAGCGAATCGTTGTAGGTGATCGCCGGAGTGCCTGAAGCCGTGACCAGGTCCGGTGGGTAGTCCGAAGAACTGACTGGGCCGTTGTAGATACCGAAGCGCGTGTTCAAACCTTGGGAGGTTGGGCCGGCTTTATTACCTGGCGCGGTCTGGACGTTGTCGCCGACACTGCGGCAAACCGAGCCACCACCGGCCAGATCTTCCCGGACTGCACTGCCACCTGAGCCGAAATCCAGCAATTGGAAGTTGCCCGGGCCGATGGGCGAGGTGTTCCCCGCCGCCGTTTTCAGGACTTCCAGGTCACCAAATTGATACCCCCAGAAGTTGCCGGCGGCCGGGTTGTATTGAGTGGGATCGCCACAGACCATCAACGGCGCCAGGTCACAAGGAGAAGTGGGACTGGGCCCGGCGGTAGCGATCGCCGCCACGGCTTTGCCACCCAGGCCGCCGCTGCCCATCGACTGGACGAAACTCCAGAAAAAACCGTTGAGTTGATAGTTGGCAACCGACACCCGCACGTACTTGGCGTCCGTGGGGCCTGGGTAAGAGAACGGGCCATAGACACTGCTGGACAACTCCACTACCGCAAAAGCACCCGGATTGCCGGCGACGGCGGTTGCCAGCTCGGCATTGCCGGCGGCGTTGGCATTTCTGTTGAACGTGTCCAGGGCCGCCGCACGGGTGGTGCTGGCCATGTTGATGCCGCCACTGACCTGGCTCAGGGTCTTGGCGCCGCCCAGAGCCGCAGCATCCACTGCATTTTGCAGGCGCGTCTTGTTCAACAGCATGTGCCCACCATCCAGGGCCAACGCCGCCATCATGGAAATCGCCACCAGGGCAATCACCATCAGTACACTCACCGCCCCTCCCTGGCGCCGGATATTGGCATTCATCATCGAGCCCTCATTACAACGTTTGAGGATCGGCATCGCCACGGCCCGAAACGGCCTGGCATGGAGGTGTCACTCAGCGGATATTGATCACGCTGCTTTCAACCCCGCGGATCAACGTAATCGCCGCGCCTTGCGGCTTGGCACTGCGCTGCACCACAGGTTTTGGCAGTGCAGCGGCCTTCGCCATCACTGGCGCAGGGGCTGGCGGCGCAACGGCCACGGCTTTTTTCTCCAGGTTCAACGGGTTGCGCAAGGCCAATTGCAGCTTGCCTTCGGTCTGCGCAGTGACCAGCAATTCCGCTTCGCTGGCGGACATTTCCAGCGTCACGGCCCGCACCACTACCGGTTGGGTCTTGTCCGTGCCGGCGGTCTGGTCTACCGCCAGCACCCGCAAGTTTTCCAGGAGGGTCCGGGACGTCGCGGTGTTGCTGCCGGCGTTGGTGGTCTTGGTCGCCAAGACATCGACCCGGTTACCCGGCAAGAGGAAGCCACCCACGCCGACCACATCGTCCACGCGTACCGATATGGCCCGTTTGTCCGGTGCGATCAGCGAAGCCAGGGTGCTGCCGCCCAAGTGCTCGCTCAGACGCGCGCCCCGCACGATGTCGCCGCGCAGGATGTCGAAGGTGGCGATCTTGCCCACGGCCTGCTCGCTGGCATCGAAGGCGTCGTCCGGAATCGTGTCCATGGGCATGCGCACGGTGGTGACTTGCTGGGCCTCGACCATTTGCCCGAAGGGGATTTCCACCGTGGCGACCACGACGCTTCGCAAGTGGTCATCGGGGGTCGCGTTGAGTCGTGCGCTCAGCCAGGAGTCGGCCATCCATGCGGCACCAAGGCCCATTACCAGGGAAACGCCTATCAGGGGAAGCGTACGAGAGCTCATGTCGGTATCTCCAGATCAAAGGAAGTCGAGCTGAACGAAGTAGTTGTGCCAGGCCCATTCCAACTCTTGCGGCAACAGGGGCCCGGAACCGCCCAGGTAACGCTGGCGGTCGAGCGCCATGTTCAGCAGGTCACGGGGATGGCAAGGCACCAGCGGCATGCCTTCGCCTGCATACAGCCGCTGCAGGACATAACGCACCAGCAGCGGGTCATACGGGATGCCCAGGCGTTCGCACTCCTGGCGCCAGATTTGTTCGTACTCCTCGGGCTTGAGGTAGCCGAACTGAACTTTGTAGCCAATGCGCCGCAGGAAGGCCTCGTCGGCCAATTCGAGGGGATTGAGGTTGGTGGAAAACACCAGCACCAGGTCGAACGGCAATTCGCAATGGCGGCCGCCGCCCAGGTTGATGAAGTCGCGCTTCTCCTCCATGGGCACGATCCAGCGATTGAGCAATTCGGCCGGCGCCATGCGTTGGCGGCCCATGTCATCGATGATGAACAGGCCGTTGCTGGCCTTGAGCTGCAACGCCGCCTGGTATTGCCGGGTGAACGGGTCGTAGCGCACATCCAACTGTTCCATGCTCAGCTCGCCGCCGGTAATGACGATCGGGCGTTTGCAGCACAGCAGCCGGCGGTCGATGCCTTCGTTGAGCATCAGGTTGTTCGATTGGCCGTTGTCATCCAGGCGCTGGTGCACCTGCGGGTCGTAGATCTCGATCACCGACTCGTTGATGACGATGGCATGGGGCACCCAGATCGCCTCGGCAAACAACCGGATCAATCGGCTGCTGACATAGGTTTTGCCCGTGCCCGCCGGGCCGTAGATCATGATCGCCCGCCCGGAATTGAGGGCGACGCCCAACTGGTCGAGCATGCCTTGGCTCAGCACCAGGCCGGCCAGGGCATGGTTCATGTCCTTGGCGGTGATGCGGCCATGGTGAATGGTCTGGATCTTGATCAGCGAACGATAGGTGCTCACCGGGAACGGGGCAGCGCCGATGTAGCCGCTGCGGGCCAGGGCGTCACGGGCCGAACTGCGGCCGCGCTCGGTCAGGCCGTAACGCAGTGTCTGCCCGCCCGTTTGCCCCAGCTGGCCCAGCACTTCGACGCGACCGTCCTTGCGCAGGAACGCCAGGACCTCTTCGAGCACCGCGCCGGTCAGGGCCAGGCGCTCCACCAGCCGCGACATGTCCAGCACACCGGCGTCGTGCAGGTGCTTGCACACCAGCTCACCCAGGAAGCTTTCGGTCAGGCCGGTATCGCCAATGGTGCACGGCTGTGGCGCCAGGCGTTGGACTGCTTCCCGTTCGCTGGGGTAGGCATCGCTATCGTTGATGACGTGCATGACTAGACTCCCCAGCCGCCGGCAACCAGTTGCCAGTAGACGCTGTTCAAAGTGCCGATCAGGATCGCAATCGAATAAGGAAAGGGTTTGCCGGCCACTTCATCCGAGGTCGGCGCCAGATAGGACTGGGCTCGCACCATCAGCCAGTAGCGCCCCAGGGTCTGGAGCAGTTGGCCCCGGGCCAGGACAATCAGGAAACCGCACACACCGCCGGCGATCAGGCTGAACAGCGCGGCCCACAGTGCGTAATGAAAAGGCAGGAAGCTGCCGACCATGGTCATCAGCTTGACGTCACCGGCGGCCATGCCACCGACCGCGTACATGGGCAGGAACAGCCCGAAACAGATCAGCATACCCAGCAGGCTGTCGCCGAGGCCGCCAATCCCGCTGGTATAAATCTGGCTGGCCAATCCCAAGGCCAGGCCCAACAGCACCAGCGTGTTGGGGATGCGGTGGCGAAGCAGATCGCTCACCACCGCCACGCCCAGCAGTCCTAGCAGTAGTACCGTCGACACTAGCAATTCCATGGACATGATGCGTCTCCTAGGGGGGTTATCGTTAGCAGGCGACGTCGCCATTGGCGGCTTGGCACAACGCACGGATCTTGGTATCCACCACACCGCCCAGAAGGACGAATGCCGCTGCCACCAACACCGTGATCAAGCCCCCCGCCACCGCGTACTCAACAATGGTCAGGCCGTCTTCATCTTTGGCGAACTTGCTGATCGAAGTTTTTATCGTATGGAAAGTCATTTCATGAACCTCACGCTGATTAAGAAGTACTGCTAGAAACCTAGTGGGAGGGGGACAGCGCGAAGTCCATTTGATTTATTCGTTGTACTCACTGCTAAAGAGTTGCAAACGCTTATTCCTTGAAAGTTACCGTGTCCCCTTCGCTGCAAGTTGCCGCGGTCAGCAGGCAACGTTGCCGTTGACCGCCTGGCACAGTGCACGGATCTTGGTATTCACGGCGCCGCCCAGAAGAACAAACGCGGCGGCCACCAATACGGTGATCAGCCCACCGGCCACTGCATATTCCACAATGGTCAGGCCATCTTCATCCTTGGCGAACTTCAGTACCGAAGCCTTGATTGTTTGAAGAGTCATTTCGCACACCTCATCGGGGTTGTTTTCTCAAGGGGCAGTACATTGCGAACTGCCTGATGCAACCCTAGTCAGCAGGTGGTCATAGCCGTTAGGAGGATTTTGCACATCGCTAGGATTTTTTTGCGGGGATGGGAAGGAGCCGGGAGGTCGGAAAATCCACCTGTACCGCAGCGCTGGCGGGCGCTCGCGAGCGTCCTATGGCGGGGCCGGCGCTAAAAAATCGCATTTTTATAAAAAATTATTCGGCGAAGTGATGGCACAGTGACAATACTGCTAGCTAAAGGGCAGGAAGAACCTCTGGGTAGTCGTCCTATGGCGCCAAATCTGACCGAAAAACCAAAGCTGTTATGGTTCGATCTGACTCACGATCGGTCCACCAAAGAACTGCTCTCCCAGTTCCAGGACACGTGCGACTGCACGCTGGCAAAGAACGCCATGCTGCCCAGCGGGGAACAGGTCGACATGATCTGCATTCACTTCGATCGCCCGGACACCCCGGGCCTGCGGCGCCTGTTGGAGATCAAGCGGACCGTTCCTGCTACCCCTATCACCATGTTCACCGTGCAGCACTCCGAAGAGCTGGCGGTGTGGGCCATGCGCTCCAGCGTCTGGGAATACATGGTAGTCCCCCTGACTGCCGCCGAGCGAAAGCGCTACCTGACAGCCGTGGTGCAACTGTGCGAGTTGCGCCGCACGAGCAATGGCCGGGCAAAGGCCTCGCAGATCGACCACTCCCCAACCCTGCCGGACAGCATCCGCCTGACCTCCGGGCACCAGAAGCACCAGGCTCTGAGCCACATCATGCTGTACATCGACCAGCATTTTCGCGACAGCATCGATCAGCGCGACCTGGCCAAGCGCTGCGGCATGACCACATTTCGCTTCAGCCGGGTGTTCAAGGAAGCCAACGGGCTCGGCTTCACCGACTACGTGCTGAACAAACGCATGAGCTTTGCCAAGGAACTGCTCGACAACAGCCAGATGCCCATCACCAGCATCGGCTACGAGGCAGGCTTCAAGGACCCGTCCTACTTCGCCCGCGCCTTCAAGCAATACGCCAGTTGCACCCCCAGTGAATACCGCCTTGCGTACCAGATGCGCAACTCGAACCCCGCACCGGCACCTGCGGACGAAGCGGCTCTGGAAGCGATTGAAAACCTGGTACACAGCCTTGAGAGCTGAGCCGGGTTCGTTCAGCAAAGCCGGTAGTCAGTGCGCGGCGCCCAGACTCACGGGGCGAGCTTTCTTCTCTCGATAGGTGTGGACAGGACAATGCTGGTACGCGTCTCACCATACGCATTGATTTTCGCAATAATGTCCTCGATCTCAGCCATGGACCTGGCGTAGATCCGGATCAGATAGGAGTCGTTCCCCGTGATGTGCAGGCACTCAACGACTTCGGGTATGTCGGTGAGCGTCGCTATTAATTTGGATTTCGCCGGCTTGAGGGTGGTGATGCCGACGACAGCGGATATGCCGTACCCCAGCTTGGTTGGATCTAACTGAGCGCAATAGCCCTTGATGACCCCTGAGTCTTCAAGTTTGCGCAACCTGTCATGGGTGGCAGGAATGGAAAGACCGGCGTGCTTGGAAAGCTCTGTGATGGAAATGCGTCCACAGTCCTGTACCTTGCCCAGGATTTTGACGTCTATACGATCCATGTGCGTTTCCCCTTGTGTGACTCTTTCGATCAGGTTTCCGTGGCCAACATGACGCCAGTGACTACCTGGTAGACCCCCAGGATGGTGATGGTCGCCCCTGAAAAGTAGTTGATCAGCCTTAGCTTCGATTCGGCAATCCGCGCCTTGAAAACGGCGGAGAACCCGCTCAACCCCAGCCACCAGGCCGCCGAGCCCAGGAATATACCTGTCACCATCGGCAGCACCGTGTATTGGCTGCCCTGATCACCGGCCAAGCCATCACTCAACGCGGCAAATATCGCGATAAACGACAAGATGGTCATGGGGTTCGATAGCGTCAAGAACAGCGTGGTCGAGTAGGCTTTGAACATATTGGCCCGCTCGCCCGCCATGGCGGTCGTGCCAGCCTTCGATCGTATTGTTTGATAGCCAATGTAGGCGAGGAACAACCCGCCAAAGATACACAACCAAGGTTTAAAGCTGATCAGCGTCGCAATGATGGCTGTGATACCCAGGGCACCGATGAATCCATAGATCGAATCGGCTGTGGCCGCACCCAATCCCGTGGCGAAACCGGCCTTCCACCCAAGCATCAGACTTCGCTGTATGCACAGCAGCCCAATGGGTCCTACAGGGGCTGCAATGCACAGCCCGATGACCAGCGATTTAACGAAAATCAGCATAAATGCATCTCCAGAAGGTTCCTGGAAGGTTAGGAGAAGTGCATTTTTTTAGGAATGAACTATTAATTTTCTTAGCGGCTTTCCCTTAATTTTTGCAGGAAATACTCTCACTCCCCCTTCAATATTAAGGAAAATCGTCATCACCTCCCTCAAACAGCGCAAGTCCCCGGTTAAAGGACCGTGAGCGCCGAAACATAACCTTGGGCATTGAACTGGCTTTTTTACGCGCATAAAAAAACGCCGCTCATATGAGCGGCGTTTTTTTGAATTTGGAGCGGGAAACGAGACTCGAACTCGCGACCCCGACCTTGGCAAGGTCGTGCTCTACCAACTGAGCTATTCCCGCAAATGGCGTCCCCTAGGGGACTCGAACCCCTGTTACCGCCGTGAAAGGGCGGTGTCCTAGGCCACTAGACGAAGGGGACACGCTGCCCGGAACACATGGTGTGTGTTCCAGTGCCCAGATCCGCCTCCGAAGACTTGGTTCTGGTTTCACTCAGCCCTGCCCGAAAGCAACGCTGTTTAAAATTGGAGCGGGAAACGAGACTCGAACTCGCGACCCCGACCTTGGCAAGGTCGTGCTCTACCAACTGAGCTATTCCCGCATTGGCGTCCCCTAGGGGACTCGAACCCCTGTTACCGCCGTGAAAGGGCGGTGTCCTAGGCCACTAGACGAAGGGGACACACGTACAACATTCACTGCCTACAGCGTTTGGCTGAGTGCTTTACGCTGTAAGTGGCGCGCATTCTATGGATGGATTGAAGGGTCGTCAACCCCCAGATATAAATTTATTTAAATCAATGACTTCGCCCGGTTTTGGGGCGATCCGGACATTTTGCCCGCCCGGTCTCTGACGCCTATATTCTGTCACCCGCCGAGACGCTATAGTCGCGCCCGGCAAATGATGGCAATGTGCACTCACCCGGTTATGCCTATAAACAGCACGACGCCCGTCTAATCGCGTCGCTCGGGCCTATGCGCTTAAAAGCCAAGCCACTACACTCATGACATGCGTACCACAATAAAGAGGTCTTACCGGTGACACCACTCATGATCACCCTGCTCGTCGTAGCCGGGATCGCCCTGTTGATCGCCATTGGCTACATGAACCACGTGGTGGAAAACAACAAGCTGGAAAAGGCCCGCACCAAGGTAGAACTCAACGACCGTATGCGTCGCTGTGGCGAGCTCACCGAAACCTTCCCCGGGCAGTTGATGAACCCTGCCCTGAAGTTGTTGATGACGCGCCTTGAGATGAACGTCTGCCAGCGCTTGCTGAACCTGGATAAAACCAATTCCACGGTCAAGGCACGCCTGGACGAATTGAGCGCACTGGCCGCCCAGGGTGAGTCGATCCCGGTGAACAACCCACCGGCGCCGATCCAGACCGAAGCCAAGGCCAAGGACGTACGCTTTCTGCTCGAGGCCTTGCACGGCCAGATCACCCGCGCCGCCCAGGACGGTTTCCTGCCGCCTAACGAAGCCAAGCGCTGGATTCGCGAGGTGCGACATATCCTGGTGCTGCTGCACATCGAGTTCTTCAACAACCTCGGCCAGCAAGCCCTGCAGCAAGAACAGCCCGGGCAGGCCCGCCTGGCCTTCGAGCGCGGCGTGCAGTACCTGCGCAAGCAACAGGAACCCCAGGTCTACGCCGAACAACTGGCCTACCTGGAGAAACTCCTGGCTCGCGCCAACGCCCAGGTGCTGGCGAGCACCCAGCCGGTCGAAGGCGAGGTCAATCAATTGACCGAAGGCTTGAAGGACGACGAAATAAACGACGAGTGGAAGAAGAAGAAGGTTTACGACTGAGAATTCATAGTCGGATACACCGCCCCGCTGGGCTGTGCCCTGTAGGAGCTGCCGAAGGCTGCGATCTTTTGATTTTCAACTCAAGCGCCAGCGCAAAGATCGCAGCCTCGTTGCACTCGTCAGCTCCTACAGCCCAGCGGGGCGGTGCGACGTCTCGCTAAATCCCCTCGCCACAGGGCTGCATCGCCTTTGTCACAACCTGAAATGCCCCACCATCCCTTTCAGCTCAACCCCCAATTGCGCCAGCTCGATGCTGGAAGCGGCATTGCCGCGCATCGCCATGGAGGATTGATCAGCGCTGGCACGAATACTGGTGACACTGCGATTGATCTCCTCGGCCACCGAACTCTGCTGCTCGGCCGCCGCCGCGATCTGTTGGTTCATCTGTTGGATCAGTGATACCGCCGCCGCAATACTGCCCAAAGCGCTTTCGGTCTGCAGCGCATCGCTGACCGCCATCTTCACCAACTCGCCGCTGCTCTGGATCTGCTGCACGGAAGCCTGGGCCGCTGAACGCAAGGCGCTCACCAGTCGCTCGATCTCCTCGGTGGACTGTTGCGTGCGCCTGGCCAACGCCCGCACCTCATCGGCCACGACCGCAAAGCCCCTGCCCTGCTCCCCGGCCCGGGCGGCCTCGATAGCCGCATTGAGTGCCAACAGGTTGGTTTGCTCGGCCACACTCTTGATCACACTCAGCACCGTGCCGATGTTCTGGATCTCGGCGCTGAGGCTTTCGATGCTGGAACTGGCCGACGTGGCCGAATCGGCCAACTGCTCGATGCGCACCATGCTCTGACGCACCACCTGTTGACCGCTCTCGACTTTGTCGTCGGCAGTCTGGGCCGCTTGTGCGGCTTCTTCGGCATTGCGTGCCACATCATGCACAGTCGCCGTCATCTGGTTCATCGCCGTGGCGACCTGCTCGGTTTCCTCTTTCTGGCTGCTGACTTCAAGGTTGGTCTGTTCAGTCACGGCCGACAGCGATTGAGCCGAATTGGCCAATTGCTCGATACCGGCCTGCAAGCCGCTGACGATACTGCTCAGCCCCGCGCCCATCTGCTGCATCGCCAGCATCAACTGACCAATTTCGTCCCGGCGCGTCACTTCGACCGTGGCACTCAAGTCACCCGCCGCAATCTGCTGGGCCACGCGAATGACACTGCGCAGCGGTGTCACGATCAGCCGGGTTATGACCCATGCCGCGATCAATCCCACCAGCAACGCCAACGCCGACGAGCCGATGATCAGCAGCGAGTTTTTCTTCAGTTCGGTCTGCATGGCATGGTCTTCGGCACTGAAGGCCTGATCAACCCGCGCCACCACCTGGTCGGCCCGCTCGTGCAGTTGCTGGTAGACGACTTTTTCCTTCGCCAACAGGCCGGTGTATTCGGCCAATTGTTCATTGAACCCGGCGATATGCCCGGCCACTTCATTCAGCACGGTCTGGTAACCCGGGTCCTTGACGGTGGTCTTGAGCACCTCGGCCTGTTTCATCGCCTGCTCAGCCTGTTCGATGCTGCCTTCTCCGGCGCCTTCAACATTGCCTTTGCGGCTCTGGTCCAGGCGGACCCGCGCTTCGTTCATGGCCTGCAACATCAACCGCGATACTTCGCTGACCTGGTTGGCCTGCTCGATGAACTCGGCCCCCTCCTTGCCTTCGGTGTCTTTCAGGGTGTAGGCGCCGTCATCCGCCAGCCCGGCCTGCAACACATCCAGGTTATTGGCGACGCTGGACACCGACCAACTGGCCATCTCCAGCGCCAGGTCCTTGCTCTGGCTCAGCCCGACAAATTCGTCGAACGCCTTGCGATACGCGGCCAGCGCCTGCTCCACGTCGTCCATCACCGGCACGTTGGCAGCCGACTGCACCTTGAGTTCGTTCGCCTGGGCCACCAGCCCATCGACGCCCTGGCGCAGGGCATCGGCTGTCTTGGGGTCGGAGCGCGAGGCGTACTCCTGCTCCAGCAGCCGGACCTTGAGCAACCCGCTGTTGAGGGACGACATCTGTTTCAAGCCATCGAAGCGATGGCTGATGGTCTGCAGGGACCAGACGCCGATGGCTGCGACCACAGCGGTCAGCAGCAGCACCAGGACAAATCCGATACCCAGTTTCTTTGCCATACCCAGGTTGGCAAAACGTCCTTGCACGGCCGAAATCATTGCGCCCAGTCCTCTGCCAGTGTGTGTTGATTGCAGATTCGCAACGAGACGCCCTGCAACACAAGATGCTGGCGTCGGAATAATGGCAAAAAGCTACAGCCGCGTCGTTTTCAGGACACTAGAGGTCGATCCAGAGCCGTGGCCCGGAAGAACGCCAGTGCCCTGGGGTCACGGGCATACGCCACGTTGATCCGCAGCCAGTCACTGTCGGCGCCCGAAGGGCTGAACGCGGTACGCGAAGACAGCAGCACGCCGAAACGCCTGGCCAGACGTCGTACTCCAGCATAGTCACTGATCGGCGGCCTTGCCCAGATGAAAAGCCCGCCGGCCGGTTTGCCAAAAACCTCCCAGTCGGCGTCCTCCATTATCTGCAACAACGCCGCCATATCGGCCCCCAGACGCTGCCGCTGGCGCTGGACCAGCTTGCGATAGGCGCCATTGGCCAGGAGGCAGGCAAGGACCGACTCACTGAACCGAGATCCACCCATGCTGGTAATGCCCTTGACCTCGCTCAGGCGCGTGATGATGGACGGACCGGCCACCACGAAACCGACGCGCAACGAACTGCTCAGGGTTTTCGAGAAACTGCCCACGTAGACCACGTCGGGATCCAGCGCCGCCAGCCGGGTCCGTGCCGAACTCTGGAAATCGCCATAGGCATCGTCTTCGATCACCAGCACGGCATGTTCCTTCGTCAATTGCAGCAGCCGTTGAGCGATGGCCGGAGCCAGGCTGCTGCCGGTCGGGTTATGGCAGGCACTGTTGATGAACAACGCAGTGGGCCTGTGCATCGTCAGCAGGTCTTGCAGCGCATCGACGTCCGGGCCGCGGGGGGTCCTGGGCAGTTCGATCATGTCGATGTCGTGCAACCTGAGCAGGTCGAACAGGCTTGAATAACCGGGGCTCTCCACGACCACGCAGGAACCCGGCGACAACAGCGTGCGTACGATCAGATCCAGCCCATGGGTCGCCCCGGTGGTGGTCAGGATCAGGTTCTTATCGGCCTCGATATTGAGTTTTTTCAGGCGCCTGGACAGTTGCTCGCGCAGGGCGGGCAGCCCCAACGGGGTGCTGTAGTTGAACAATCCCGCCATGTCAGTGCGAGTGACCTGACGGATCGCATAGCCCAGGTCATCACTTTCACGCCAGCTCTCGGGCAACCCGCCACACCCCAGCTTCAATTCCCATTGCGAGCTGTCGCCCCCATCGACGAGCATGTCCTGCTGTCGACTCTGATCGGTGGGCTCGGGTACGGGCGAAGGGGGCGGTGCGACAAAAAAACTGGAACCGTGGCGGGATGCCAACAGGCCTTGGGCGACCAGGCGTTCACACGCCTCATTGACGCTGGACTGGCTGAGCAGGTTCTCCCGAGCCAATTGGCGCACGGATGGCAGCCGAGTCCCCGGCTGCACCGCATCCTGTCGGATCCAACCGGTCAGCGCGTCGACGATTTGCTGCACGACAGGCACCAGGGCCTGTCGGTCGATTCTCAACTCCATGAGTAACCAAGCTCCTAAGCGTTTGTTTTATCTCCGGAAACAGTTAAGCACAGGCCGCTACGGGACGATGTACGACAATGTCGCAAAAACCGCCATTTCTCACTCTTTGAAACACATTGAGGGCCGTTCCGAAGTGTTTTCGGCCCCACACGAAAAAGCCCGCAACCAGTGCGGGCTTTGTCCTACAAACTGAGGGGGCAGGTCCTCAGAACGCCGTGACGCCGCCGTCCACCGCCAAGGAATGGCCCGTGGTGAAAGCCGCCCCGTCGCTGCACAAATACAGCACTGCGCTGGCGATTTCCTCGACTTTGCCGATACGCCCCACCGGGTGCATGGCATTGGCGAACTCGCCTTTTTTCGGGTCCGCTTCATAGGCACGACGGAACATGTCGGTGTCGATCACCGCCGGGCAGACTGCATTCACGCGGATTTTTTTCTTGGCGTATTCGATGGCGGCCGATTTGGTCAGGCCGATCACGGCATGCTTGGAAGCCGCATAAATACTCATCTTCGGCGCGGCGCCCAGGCCTGCCACCGAGGCCGTGTTGACGATCGCGCCGCCGCCCTGGGCCAGCAGTAATGGCAACTGGTACTTCATGCACAGCCAGACGCCCTTCACATTGACCCCCATGATCGCGTCGAACTCATCGAGAGTACCGTCGGCTAGCTTGCCTTTCTCGATCTCGATCCCCGCGTTGTTGAAGGCGTAGTCAAGACGACCGTAGGTCTTGATTACCTCGTCCATCAGATGCTGCACATCGTTTTCCAGCGTCACGTTGCAGCGCACGAACACCGCTTCGCCGCCCGAAGCACGAATCGACTGCACCGTGCCTTCGCCACCCGCCACGTCCAAGTCGGCCACCACCACTTTCAGGCCTTCTGCCGCGAACGCCTGGGCAGTGGCCCGGCCGATGCCAGCAGCGGCGCCGGTGACTACGGCTACCTGTCCGGAAAACGTCATGCTCATTGTCTGTTCCTCGAAGAATGCGGGAGATGCCGCCAGTCTAGCCACAGGTCCCGAGGACGCGTCAGCACTATCCAACTGCCGTTTGAGCATTCATGGGCGCCAGTGATAAGGCGCCTGGGAGGACTATCACTGTGTTGGATCGAACTGCATTCGCTGTATCAGCCAACCTTGCGGCAAATGCTTCGAAGGTCTATCAACAAAGCTTCATTCATCTTGAGTGCCAACCATGACTGCCCAGACCAATCGCCAGTTCCTGCTCGCCAAACGCCCGGTGGGCGCGGCGACCCGCGAGACCTTCACCTATCAGCAAGTACCGGTCGGCGAACCGGCAGCCGGCCAGATCCTGGTGAAAAACCAATACCTGTCCCTGGACCCGGCCATGCGCGGCTGGATGAACGAGGGCAAGTCCTATATCCCACCAGTTGGCATCGGCGAAGTGATGCGGGCATTGGGTGTCGGCCAGGTGATTGCCTCGAACAACCCGGGGTTTGCGGTCGGGGACTACGTCAACGGTGCGTTGGGGGTGCAGGATTATTTCCTCGGCGAGCCAAGAGGTTTCTACAAGGTCGATCCGAAACTGGCACCGCTGCCACGTTATTTGTCCGCCCTGGGCATGACGGGCATGACTGCCTACTTCGCCTTGCTGGACGTCGGCGCGCCCAAGGCTGGCGAGACCGTGGTGCTCTCAGGTGCCGCCGGCGCGGTGGGCAGCATTGCCGGGCAGATCGCCAAGATCAAAGGCTGTCGCGTGGTGGGCATCGCCGGCGGGGCCGACAAATGCAAGTTTCTGATCGATGAGCTGGGTTTCGACGGCGCCATCGACTACAAGAACGAAGACGTCCATGCCGGCCTCAAGCGCGAATGCCCCAAGGGCGTGGATGTGTATTTCGATAACGTCGGGGGCGACATCCTGGATGCCGTGCTCAGCCGCTTGAACCTCAAGGCCCGCGTGGTGATTTGTGGCGCCATCAGCCAGTACAACAACAAGGAAGCGGTGAAGGGCCCTGCCAACTACCTGTCGCTGCTGGTCAACCGGGCGCGCATGGAAGGCTTCGTGGTCATGGACTACGCCGCGCAGTTCGCCGCCGCCGGACAGGAAATGGCCGGCTGGATGGCCAAGGGGCAGCTCAAGAGCAAGGAAGACATTGTCGAAGGTCTGGAAACATTCCCCGAGACGCTGACCAAATTGTTCAGTGGGGAGAACTTCGGGAAGTTGGTATTGAAGGTCTGACACGCAACAACTGTGGGAGCGAGCTTGCTCGCGATGGGGCCCTGTCAGTCAACATTGATATTGACTGACATACCGCTATCGCGAGCAAGCTCGCTCTCACATTAAGGATCTGTCAGGTCAGGCCAGCTCGGCCACAACCGCCGCCAGTGCCTTGGCCGGATCGGCGGCCTGGCTGATCGGGCGACCGATCACCAGGTAATCGGAACCGGCGTCCAGCGCCTGGCGCGGGGTCAGGATGCGACGCTGGTCGTCCTGGGCACTGCCCGCTGGACGAATCCCCGGGGTCACCAGTTGCAGCGACGGGTGAGCCGCTTTCAGGGCGCTGGCCTCCAGGGCCGAACAGACCAGGCCGTCCAGGCCGGCCTTCTGCGCCAGCGCCGCCAACCGCAGCACCTGCTCCTGGGGCTCGATGTCCAGGCCTATCCCGGCCAGGTCCTCGCGCTCCATGCTGGTCAGCACGGTCACGCCGATCAGCAACGGTTTCGGGCCGCTGCGCTGATCCAGCACTTCACGGCAAGCCGCCATCATGCGCAGGCCACCGGAGCAATGCACGTTGACCATCCACACGCCCATCTCTGCAGCCGCCTTGACGGCCATGGCGGTGGTGTTGGGAATGTCGTGGAACTTCAGGTCCAGGAACACTTCGAACCCCTTGTCGCGCAGGGTCCCGACAATTTCCGAAGCGCAACTGGTGAACAGTTCCTTGCCGACTTTGACCCGGCAAAGCTTGGGGTCCAACTGGTCGGCCAGCTTCAGGGCGGCGTCACGGGTGGGAAAATCCAGGGCGACGATAATGGGCGTCTGGCAGGCGGACATGAGCGGGCTCTCAGGCAAGTCGAAATCGGCGCGCATTGTAGCGGAACGAGCGCTCGTGCGGGACCCGATGATCGGTAAATCTCATCGCCCCCCAGCAGCATGGACGATACCGGCCCTTGTGTCGAAGCCGATACATTCATGACATGCGTACAACACGTCGACACGCTACCGTCCGCCGCCGCAACCCATCCTTTCAGCGCTTCACGCCTCGCGGCACGAAGCTTATGCTGAAGGCTCAACCTCGCCGCCTTCTTTGCGGTTGGCAGCCTACCTGGCAGATGATGCATCCATGCAGAACACCCCTGTTGCAAATTCTGACGATCAAAAAGTGCCCGACGATGACAAGCGCTGGAGCACCCGCGCGCTGATCGTCGATGACGACGTGCCGATCCGCGAGCTGCTGATCGATTACCTGGCCCGCTTCAGCATACGGGCCAGCGGCGTGACCGATGGCACGGCCATGCGCCAGGCGATGCAGGCCGAGCACTTCGACGTGGTCGTGCTCGACCTGATGCTGCCGGGTGAAGATGGCTTGCAGTTGTGCCGCTGGCTGCGCGCCGAATCGGACATCCCGATCCTGATGCTCACCGCCCGCTGCGAGCCCACCGACCGCATCATCGGCCTGGAGCTGGGCGCCGATGACTACATGGCCAAGCCGTTCGAACCCAGGGAACTGGTGGCGCGTATCCAGACCATCCTGCGTCGGGTGCGCGACGACCGCACCGAGCATCGGGCCAATATCCGTTTCGACAACTGGCGGCTCAACAGTGTGCTGCGCCAACTGATCTCGGTCGACGGGCTGGTGGTGCCGTTGTCCAATGCCGAGTTCCGCCTGTTGTGGGTCTTCATCGAACGACCGCGCCGGGTACTCAGCCGCGAACAACTGCTGGACGCGGCTCGCGGGCGCTCCATCGAGGCGTTCGACCGCAGCATCGACTTGCTTGTATCACGCCTGCGCCAGAAGCTGGGCGACGACCCCAAGGCCCCGCAACTGATCAAGACCGTGCGCGGTGAGGGCTACTTGTTCGACGCGCGGGACATCGGCTGATGCAACTGCGCCTCGACTCCCTGTTCGGCCGCCTGTTTGGCGTGCTGTTGCTGGCGATTGTCCTGGCGCATCTGCTGGCGTTTGCCTGGTTTTCTTTATACGACAGGCCGCCTGCCGGGCCACCGCCGCAATTTTCCCGACAAACCGAAGCCCCGCCGCGCTTCGGCCCGCCCCCTAACCGCCCTCCACGCCCCTGGTTCGGCGGTCCGGTGGTGCCGCTGACCTTTCAATTCGTGTTCCTGATCGTCGCGGCCTGGTATGGCGCCAAGCTCCTGACCCGACCCATCCAGCGCCTGAGCGAAGCGGCCGAGCGCCTGAGCGAAAACCTCGACAGCCCGCCGCTGGATGAAAATGGCCCCCGCGAGGCGCGACAGGCGGCCCATACGTTCAACCTGATGCAGCAACGGATTCGCGAGCAGGTGCAGCAGCGTTCGCGCATGCTCGGCGCGGTGTCCCATGACCTGCGCACGCCGCTTTCGCGGCTCAAGCTGCGCCTGGAACAGATCGATGACATCAAGCTGCAAGGCCAGATGCGCCAGGACCTGGACGACATGATCGGCATGCTCGATGCCACCCTCACCTACTTGCACGAACAGCGCACCAGTGAAGCGCTGCAGTGGATGGACGTGCAGGCCTTGGTGGAATCATTGAGCGAAAATGCCCAGGACCAGGGCGCCGACGTACAAGTCAGCGGTACCTGCGCCCCGCTGCAGGTGCGACCGATGGCGCTGCGTTCGTGCCTCAACAACCTCATCGACAATGCCCTGCGCTACGCCGGCCATGCCTTGATTAACCTGGAAGACCAAAACAACCAGGTGCTGATTCGAGTCATCGACCACGGTCCCGGTATTGCGGCGGACAAACGCGAGGCGGTGTTCGAGCCGTTCTTTCGCCTGGAAGGCTCGCGCAACCGCAACTCCGGCGGCGTCGGCCTGGGCATGACCATCGCCCGGGAGGCCACCGAACGCCTGGGCGGGCAATTGACCCTGGAAGAGACGCCAGGAGGTGGCTTGACGGCGGTGATCAGCCTGCCTCGCACCTGAATCCCACCGTTCCCACACTCGACACTGCGCCGGGACTGAGTTTGTACACCCGCCGGTACAAACTTCACACACCCACGACAACTGTCCCGCCGACGCTGCATAAGCCGGTGCACCCACCGGCTACCCCAGCCCAAGGAGAGCGCCCATGATTGGTAGCGTCAGCAGTTACTCGACCTATACCAGCACCAGCAGTACCGCCACCAGCAGTGCCCGCAGCCAGCAGTTCCAAAAGGAACTGCTGGACAAGCTCGACAGTGACGGCGACGGTTCGGTCAATCAGCAAGAGTTGAGCAGCGCCCTGTCGCAAAAAAGCGATGATGGCATCCTGGTCAGCCTGAGTGACAACTTTGGCGACCTGGACAGTGACGGCAGTGGTGACCTGAGCAGCGAGGAAATGGCCGCAATGGCGCCGCCACCTCCGCCGCCACGGGACCAGGCGCCAACTACCGAACTGGCCGATGCGCTGCTCAGCGTCCTGGATACCGACGGTGATGGCGTGGTCAGCAGCGATGAGTTGAGCAACGGCCTGGCCAGCACGGGCAGCGATGCCGACAGCCAGCAAGTGTTCTCGGCGCTGGACGAGAATGAAGACGGCACCGTCAGCCTTGACGAACTCGCCGCCAGCCTCGCGCCACCGCCACCACCGCAACAGGCCTCCAGTGAAGAGCTGTTCAGTCAGCTCGACGCCGATGGCGACGCCACCATCACTGCCAGCGAACTGAGCAGCGCCTTGCAGGCCAGCAACGGTACGTCCACTAGCACCGACACCAGCGCGATGCTGATGCAAGTACTCGACAGCGACAGCAGCGGTGGCGTCAGCAGCGACGAATTCAACAGTGCCTTGCAGGCCGGACGCAGCAGCGACAGCTCCACCGAACAGGCCAATGTCAGCGAAGCGTTGAACCGAATGATCGCCAACCTCAGCCGGCAATACTCGCTGGATAACGTCGCCACTGTGGGGAAACACCTGAACGTGGCGACCTGATTCACCTGTAGGAGCTGCCGAAGGCTGCGATCTTTTGATCTTTTGATCTTTCGCTTGAGATTCAAGTGTTAGGGGAAAGATCGCAGCCTCGTTGCACTCGACAGCTCCTACACAGTTCCTACACAGCTCCTGCGCAGCTTCTGCGTGCCAGCGGGAGCAAGCTGCGTCGCCACGGGTGCGACGCATTCAAGCTATCGCGCCTGGCTTTTGCTCCAGTCCGTCAACAGGCTATACGCCACCGCCAGCAGGGTCGGGCCGATGAACAGGCCGATGAAACCGAAGGCGATCAACCCGCCGAACACCCCCAGCAGCACGATGACCAAGGGCAGGTTTCCGCCGCGGCTGATCAAGTAGGGCTTGAGCACGTTGTCCACGCCACTGATGATGAACGTGCCCCAGATGCCGAGGAACACCGCCATCCCGTACTCACCCTTCCACACCAGCCATGCGGTGGCAGGGATCCACACCAGGGGTGGCCCCATGGGGATCAGGCTCAGCAGGAACGTGACGATACCCAGTACCAGCGCCCCCGGCACCCCGGCGATCAGGAAGCCGATCAGCGCCAGCACGGCCTGGGCCGCCGCGGTGCCAATTACGCCGTTGACCACTCGTTGTACGGTACCGGCCACCAGCTCGATGTAGTAACCGGCACGGTCGCCGATCAGACGCTCCAGCAACCCGTGGACGAATACCGCCAGGCGCGGGCCGTCGCGATAGAAAAAGAACACGAACACGATGCTCAGGGTCAGTTCGAGTATGCCACCGCCAATCTGCGCACTGCGCGCCAACAGCCAGTTGCCCACTTGCCCCAGGTACGGCTTGATCGACACCATCATTGCCGCACCTTGCTGGTCGATGCTGTTCCAAATCCCGACCAGTCGCCCGCCCACCAGCGGCACGCCGGCCAGCCAGTCGGGCGCTTCGGGCAAGCCGTCGACCTGCACGTCCTTGATGAACGCCGTGGCGTCGCGCACATGGTCGGCCAGGTTGAAACCCAGCCACACCAGCGGCACCGCTACCAACAGCATCCAGCCCACTGTCAGCAACGCCGCCGCCAGGGATTCACGGCCATTGACCCAGCGGGTCAGCAGGCGCATCAGCGGCCAACTGGCGAAAGCGAGCACCGCACCCCAGAACAGCGCCGACCAGAACGGCGCCATGACCCAAAGGCTTGCGCCGAACAACACCAGGAGCAGGATCTGCACCAACAGCCGATCGTTATTGAGCATGTAGGGTCTCGAAAAAATGAACAGGAGCGAGGCAACGGCATGAAACCCGCTGCCCCGAGACAGCTTAGCGCAGCAACTCCAGGTGCAGCCCCTCTGCCTCGCCGCTGGCGGCTTCCATGCGTGCCGCCCGGACGCCCTGGCCCGCCAGAGCCTCAAGCCAGTCCTCGGCCCGGGGACCGGCGATACTGACCCGCAAGCTCGTGTCCAGGTTCAACGCCCGGGACAATAGATGCAACCAGGTGTCGTCTGGCTCACCGGCAAGACGCGGCAAATCCAGGACTCCAGTGTCCTTGAGCTGGCGCAACAGCGTGGCCGATGTCGGCAGCAAGTCCCCCAGCGGTGCGTTCGCCTCGAACTGCTCGACATGCAGGTAGGCCTTGCGATTGCCACGGGTGATGGCATACAGCGCAATCACTGTGTTGTCCGCCGGTGGTGCCAGGCGCAGCAACAAGAAGGCCTGGCCCTTGTCGGCGCCGTAGAGCTTGGCATTGCCGAAGACTTCGTTGGCCCACAGGCTGCTTTCGCCGCAATCGCGGGCCTGGCACCAGAACAACAGCTCGGCGCCCTGCTTCTGCAGCGCTTCGCGAGCCGCGGTAAAAGCCTGGGTGGCGGAATGTTCCGGCGGCAGTTCGTAGGTGACCGACGTGACGTTGCCACGGGCATCGATTTGGCCGTCGAAACGCAGCTGGCCGCTGATCTTGCGGATCGAGCCCATGGGGTAGACGCGTTCCAGGTCGCTGGTTTGCCGGTAATCGACAATTTGCGCGTCGGGCATGCGCGGCACACGCTCCAGGTCGCGACTGCCCGGCACATCGGCGGCGAACGACGCCGGGCTGAAGCAGGCCAGCACCAGCAGGACGAGTGAGCAAACGGATAATTTCATCGGATCGGCTTGGCCTGGGACGCTTGGATGCAACGGGCATTGTCGATGCACCGTGAAGCTGGTAAACAGAGGTCTGTCATGGTTGTCTCCCTTTCAACCCGCCCAGCCTCGACAGTTGCCCGCCGCAAGTCAAGGAGCGGTGAAGAACCGATTGAAACAGTCTGCTACAAGCTCGGCACCGATCTCGTCGTTCAGGTGTAGATGATGGCCGCCGGGTAACTGCTCATGACTGAAGGGTAGACGCTCCAGCAACTCCGGGTGTTGGGCCAGCATGCCGTCGGCCGCCACCACCAGGTGCGCCGGACAATCGACCCGCGCCACGAACGCCATGGCCTGTTCATCGGTCAGGCGCAAAGGCGATGGCAGGGTCAGGCGGTTGTCGGTGCGCCAGGTGTACCCCCCGGGCACCGGCATCAGGCCGCGCTGGGCCAGCAGCTCGGCGGCTTCGCGGCTGACTGCTACCAGTCCCTTCATCCGCGCCTCGATGGCCCGATCGAGGGTTTTGTAGACCGGCTTGCGTTTCTGCTGCAGATCCAACTGGGCTTGCAGGGCCATGCCCATGCGCTCGGCCGCGTTATCGCCCTTGGCTGTAGGAGGAATCACCCCGTCGATCAACCCCAGGTGCGTCACCCGCTCCGGCAAGGAGCCGGCCAGCACCAGCGACACAATGGCGCCCATGGAATGCCCCAACAGGGCGAAACGCTGCAAGCCCAGTTGTTCGGCGACTTGCAGCACATCATGGGCGTAGTCCCAGAGGGCATAACCGGCACCGGGCGGCCGATGCCCGGAGTGACCGTGGCCGGCCATGTCCAGGGCAATCACTCGCAGGCCCTCGAGCCTGGGCGCCAGGCGGGCGAAGCTGTTGGCATTGTCCAACCAACCGTGCAGGGCAAGCACCGGCAGCCCGTCCTCCGGCCCGAACAGGTGGGCCGCCAGTTCGATGTGCGGCAGGCTCAGGCGGACTTCCTCGACCACACTCATGCGCTGCGCCCTTCCCACCGCTGGAACAGGTTCTTGAGCAGGTTGGCCGTGTCCTGTGGACGCTCGAGGGGGAACATATGGCCACCGGGCATGCTCAGGGATTCGCCATGGAGCATACGCCCCACCGAACGGGTGTGATGAC
The DNA here is from genome assembly GCF_056521845.1 of Pseudomonas sp. PF05. Taxonomy (NCBI): domain Bacteria; kingdom Pseudomonadati; phylum Pseudomonadota; class Gammaproteobacteria; order Pseudomonadales; family Pseudomonadaceae; genus Pseudomonas; species Pseudomonas sp. PF05. Next base: position 177,287 of record NZ_JBWLPW010000008.1, read on the forward strand.
GCATCACCACACGACTCTGCCTACCGCGCACCACGGCCAGCGGCACCTTGAGCTTACGGGGCCGCCCGGGGCTGGTGTGCGGCACGCCGCGGTAAATGCTGATTTCGGTGGCCGGGTCGAAGCGCAGCCGCAGTCGATCACCGACTTGTTGCAGGCCGTGTTGCAGGTAGGCGTCGAAGCATTCCGGGTCAAAACCGCGAAACAGTGTCTTGCCGGCGAAATACTGCCGGGCCGACGCCAGGTCAGCGAACTCCTCACGCCGACCCAAGGTCCGGCCCGCTGGCGTCAGGCGGTCGATGAACCCCAGGCGCTTGGCCGCCAGGATCACCCATTGGTCGGTACGGGTCAGCACCGGCGAATCGAGCATGACCACGCCGCGATACAGCTCGGGGCGGCGCAACGCCGCGTGCAGGTGCAGCACACCGCCCAGGGAGTGACCGACGCCCCACACCGGCGCCGGTTGCTGCTCCAGATGATGAATCAGCTCGTCCACCAGGTTGTGCCAATTGTCATCGACCGGAAATCGCGGGTCGTGGCCATGCAGTTCGAGGTGCGCAACCTCATATTGCGGCGCCAGCGCGGCGAACAACTTGCCATACGTGGCCGAGGGAAAACCATTGGCGTGGGCGAAAAACACCTGTTGCGACATGTTGGCCGATCCATTGCGAGAACTGCGGCCGATTGTCCGCAGAACCCGGCGGCGCGGCAATGACCGTAACTGACAGGAATGATGACAGCATTGCGGCATCGATTGTCTACCCGCCTTAAGCACCTGTCAGACCTTACAGTTGACGCCCGTATCGCCTTGGCAATAACTAGAACAGTTACGACATCTCCAAGGGGACTGGCATGCATGCCAAGACACCGGCCGTTTCCGTGAAAGATTCACGAGGATTGGGCATCGCCTCGGTGTCTTACTTTCGTAATAACCCTATGGCAAAACCCGAGGGCCGGATCCATCGTCAACGCTATGATGTCGCCGGGCGCCCGACGCTCAGCTACGACCCCCGCCTGTTCAAGCTGCTGGAGACCGAGCCGGACGCCCGGCCCAACCTGAGAACCGTCTTCAGCCTCACCGGTGCGGCGCTCGTCACCGACGGCGTCGATGCGGGGACTCGCCTGGCATTATTCGGCGTAGCCGGTCAGCACGTCATCGGCTGGGACAGCTTGCACACTCAGGTGCAAACCGAATACGACGCGCTGTTGCGCCCGGTCAGAACCATCGAGCAGGCTCAGGGCTCGCTTGCCAGAAACAATGCGTTCTACACCTACGGGGATAACACGCCTGTATCAGCCTCACGCAATCAATGTAGCCGGTTGATCCGCCACGATGACGAGGCTGGCACCGTCCTGTTCGAGAGTTATGCGCTGACGAGCGGGGTCATTTCACAAACCCGGCATTTTCTCCAGGACTTGAACGAACCCGACTGGCCTGCCGATGAAGCAAACAGAGACCTTTTGAACGAGACCGGCAACGGCGCTACCAGCCGTGTCACCTATAACGCCGTGGGCACCGCAATCCTGCAGGAAGATGCGCAAAACAACGCCCAGTATTCGGATTTGGATATCGCCGGCCAGCTCCGGCAAGTTCGCTTGAAACTCGCGGGGCAAACCCACGAGACATCGCTGCTGAACGACATTCGCTACAACGCGAATGGCAACATCGAACGACAAACTGCCGGCAACGGCGTGGTCAGCGAAGCGCTGTATGACCCACGGGACGGGCGCCTGACGAGCGTCAAGGCCGGGCTTCCCGACCAGCCCCCGTTGCAATACCTGGCCTATGGTTATGATCGGGTCGGCAATATCCTCAGCATCAGGGATGCGACGCTGGGTACCCGTTTCTTTCGTAACCAGAAGATCGAACCGGTCCAGTCTTACGTCTACGACAGTTTGTATCAGCTGATCGAGGTCAATGGCTGGCAACGGGTCGGTAACCAGAACGGTCCTCAAGAGCCGGTTTTTGTTTCGCCTGCCGATCCCGGACAGTTGGAGAACTACCGGCAGGTCTACAGTTACGACGAGGGCGGCAATCTCACCCTGCTCGTCCACACCGCCGCCAGCCACAGCTGGACGCAACGAACGGCGATTTCGAAATACAGCAATCGGGGACTGGCGCAGAAAGCCGACGGCAGCTTGCCTGGCGAGGATGAAATCGGCGCTGGATTCGACGCCAATGGCAACAAAAGACAATTGCTGGCGGGTCAGGATTTGACCTGGAGTCCGAGCAACCGCCTGCGCCAGGTCGACCAAGTGGTGCGTGAGAACGCTGCGAATGACAGCGAAGTCTATGTCTACGACGGGGCCGGTCAGCGCAAGCGCAAAGTTCGCCTGACCTACAGCGCAACCTATACGCGCGCGCACGAAGTGCGCTATTTACCCAGCCTGGAAATCCGTACAACCCCTGAAGAGAAGGTGCAGGTCATTGTGGCGCAGGCAGGACGTTGCGCCGTACAAGTGTTGCACTGGGAGTCGCAAAGCACGAGAGCCGATCAATACCGTTACAACCTGACGAATCATCTGGGCTCCAGTACGCTGGAGCTGGATGGTCAGGCCAACTTGATCAGTGAAGAAATGTACTACCCCTACGGAGGCACATCGTGGTGGGCCGGCCCAGACAAAGTTCAAGCAAGCTACAAAACCCGGCGCTATTGCGGTCAGGAGCGTGATGCCACGGGGTTGTACTACTACGGACAGCGGTACTACGCGCCTTGGCTGGAGCGCTGGATCAGCGCCGACCCGGCAGGCACCGCCGACGGTCTGAACCTGTTTGCCATGGTACGTGGCAATCCTGTCCGGTTTGTCGATTTTCAAGGTCTATTGGGGTTTGACACGCTAACAGCCACCGCCGGTATGACTGTTGCTCGAGAGTTTTCAAGTGCTCTGCTCGCTTCGTTTCTGCAATACGGGGTGACTGCGGGAGCTACCGCACTCTTGGGACCTGCGCAGATGGTGGTAACGGTTCTAGGTGCTACGTCAGGTGGTATCACAGGTGGGCTCCAAGGATGGGGCGCCATGAGGGCGGCCAACAGCGCCGATGAAGCGTCCGGTTGGGCGCCTATCATCAAGCAAGTTGGTGGTGCGGCATTGGGCGCGGCCTTAGGAGCCGCGCCTTCCCTGGCTGGCGCGTTTATGCCAGGCAACCCGGCGGCGGCGGGTCAAATCGGCGGTTTATTCGGCTCAATGTTGCGCGAAGTGACATTCCAGAATTTTGGACAGTATGGTCCAAGCAATCCTTTCCCGGGCCGTATGGACGTCGCTACAGCCTCGGCCAGCACGCTTGCGACAAGCATCGCGGGTGGATCGGCAGCAGCAGCGGGAGCAGTTGGTTTTGGGAGCGACGAAATAGGAAAGTTGCTGCAATCAACCTTCGCCAACTCCATAGGGATGGGCGTCGGCTTGGGTGGCACATCCACCGTAAGAGGATTGAGAGGTGCCCCCATCAAGCCCCCTGGCACCGGGGAAATCAACCAGAGCGCAGCGGTAATCGGATCCACCAGTCGACATTTCTTCGGCTCTCTGGCGCAGGCAGCCAATATGGCCATTGCCCAGATACCTGGATACAGCGAGCTGGGCCCAGTCGTTCAAACGACCGTGAGACGTGCGGTCACACAAGCCGTCCTGGACCAGCGCTTGACGTTCTTGACCGTCGCCAGGCCGGGACTCACAGACCTGCTGAGTCCAACAAATCCGACGGCGCCAAGCCGTGACATCGAGATGGGCGACGCGGGGACTGAATCATTCGAGATGGCAGACATCTCGCGACCTTCCGATTTCTTCTACTACGAAAGTGAACTGCAGGTCGGACACCGAGGCGTCTACCGCTCTCGACTGAATATGCCAGGGACCCACATGTAAACGCCGGCATCCAATGCGATCAACGCGCCGGCGGCTGCTCACCCAACGGTACAACCGCCATGGTCAGGCGCGACACGCAGTTGACCTTGCCGTCATCGTTGACCAGGCGGATATCCCACACCTGGGTAGTTCGGCCCAGGTGAACCGAGCGGGCCGTGGCCGTGACTCGCCCATTGCGCACGCCACGCAGGTGGTTGGCGTTGATCTCCAGGCCCACGCAATAGAACTTGCTGGTATCGACACAGAGATAGGCGGCCATGGACCCGACCGTTTCGGCCAGTACCACCGAAGCACCGCCATGCAGCAAGCCGAACGGCTGGTGGGTGCGGTGATCGACGACCATGCTGGCGGTGAGGGATTCATCGTCGAAAGACTCGAAACGGATGTCCAGCACTTCGCTGATGGTGTTTTTACCGGCGGCGTTCAGTTGGTCGATATTCGGAGTGGTGCGCCACAGACTCATCGTTGTCCTTCCTTTTTGTTTTTTATCGCATTCAATCCTGCACAGCACTGTGGGAGCAAGGCTTGCCCGCGATGCAGACGCTGGGGTGGATCAGGTATTACAGACGCTTGAGCTTCATCGCCCCGGCCAGCGGCATGTCGCCTTCCAGCTCGGCCAGGCCGGCAGTCTGCACTTGCTCGGGTTGTTGCAGGTGGCCGTGTTGCAGAAAGCCCAGCAGGCTGCCCACCAACGGGTTATGACTGACCAGCAGCACATTGTCCTGGTCCTCCAGATGCTTAAGGACCTCGGCCGGCCGGGTCTGCGGCGTGAGCCAATCGACCGTAATCAGTTCAGGTTCGAAACCCAGTGCTTCGCGCACCAGTTGCGCGGTCTGCTGGGCACGCACGTAAGGGCTGGCGTAGATGACCCGCAATGGCTCGCCCATCAACCGGCCTGCGCTGAGCAACACCTCCTCGCGCCCATGGACCGTCAAGACCCGTTCCGGATCGGGACGAACACCATGGGGCTCGGCCTCTCCATGACGCAATACCCACAATTTCATAGCTTCGGCTCCTCGTCCCGGGCCGGATGCGGAGCTGGCGCCACGGTGTGAGGCGCTTCACCTTCAGGCGTACGCGGGGTCGGCCAGTCAGCGAACGGCCAGGGTTTCTGATCGCTGTGAAAGGTACCGAAACGGCCAATCTGGGCCAGGAACTGGCTCAGGCTGTCGCCGAAATTCATCAGGCTGGCACTGGGTGCACCGTAGATCAGCCGATAGATCAACTGCACCAGCACCACGGCGCCGAGGATGAATTGCGCCACCTGCCAGACCAGCAGGTAAATCACCATCCACAGCACACGCAGCAGAATGGATTCGTATTGGGGTTGCCCTTGCGGATCGTTCATGGCTCGCTCCTGCTTGCGGTCAATAAAGATTCAATTAAAACCGCTGGTGGAAATGAAATCGACGTCGGTCTTCGGTTCGCCACGCATCAACAGCTCGATCACCTGTTCAAGCGTGCGCCCTTCGAACAGAATCGCGTGCAGCCCGGCGACCAGCGGCATGTACACCCCCGCCTCCTGGGACTTGGCCTTGAGCACCTTGAGGGTATTGACCCCTTCGGCCACTTCACCCAGGCGCGACACGGCCTCGTCGAGGCTCAAGCCCTGGCCGAGGGCGAAACCGACCTGGTAGTTGCGGCTCTTGGGCGAGGAACAGGTGACGATCAGGTCGCCCACGCCGGCCAATCCCAGGAAGGTCATCGGATTAGCGCCCTGGCTGACCGCAAAGCGGGTCATTTCCGCCAGCGCGCGGGTGATCAGCATGCTCTTGGTGTTCTCACCCATGCCCAGCGCCACCGCCATGCCGGCGATGATGGCATAGACGTTCTTCAACGCCCCGCCCAGCTCCACACCGAAACGATCGGCACTGGCGTAGACCCGAAAGGTGCGGCCATGCAATGCCGCCTGGACCCGTTGGCACAGCTCCTCATCCTCACTGGCGACCACCGTGGCGGTCAGCGCGTGCTCGGCGATCTCGCGCGCCAGGTTCGGCCCGGAGATCACACCGATCCGGGCCTTGGGCGCGATTTCTTCGAGAATCTCGCTCATCAGCTTGAAGGTCTGGGCTTCGATGCCCTTGGTCAGGCTCACCAACAGCTTGCCGCTCAAGCGTTCTGCGTAGGGCGCCAGCACCGAACGCAAGGCGCTGGACGGCAAGGCGACGAAGAACAGGTCGCTGCCCTCCAGGGTTGCCTGCAAGTCAGTTACCGGTTCCACTTCCGGGCGAATCTTGATGCCCTTGAGGTAACGCGGGTTCTCGCGGTTGACCCGGATGGCCTCGGCCTGCTCCGGGTCACGCATCCACAGGCGCACCGGGTGACCATTCTCGGCCAGCAGGTTAGCCACGGCGGTGCCGAAACTCCCGCCCCCCAGGACCGCAATCGGGCGCTGTTCAGTCATATGCAATCCGTTCATCCATACCAAGTGGCAATGCGGGGCATTATACGGAGCGGCCAGAGCGCGACCAGCCCCGGCAACAATTACCACCAGCTGTAGGAAGCTGACCATCAATTCCTAGGAAAATGCTGTCAACGCGAATGGAAAAGTCGTTCAGCTCGGTTAACATGCCCGCCATCCACTCATTCTCAAAGGCTGTGCCGTGTTCGTTGGCCCTTCCCGTCCAGGTTCGTCCCTGCTATTGGCACTGATCATCAGCCCGCCAGTGCTGGGCGACGACTTGTTCGTGGACAGCCAGTCCATGCCCCAGGTGCTGACGGCCACGCGCCTCAAGCAATCACCTGCGGCAGTGCCTGGCAGCATGACCGTGCTCGACAGCGAGTTGATCAAGGCCAGCGGCGCCCGCGATATCAGCGAACTGCTGCGCCTGGTGCCGGGCATGATGGTCGGCAACATCAGCGGTAACCAGGCTGCCGTGAACTACCATGGCACCAACGCCAGCGAAGCCCGTCGCATGCAAGTACTGATCGACGGCCGCTCGGTGTACCGCGCCGGCCTGGCCACGGTGGACTGGAGCGATATTCCGGTGGCCATGGAAGACATCGAGCGGATCGAAGTCTTTCGCGGCCCCAACACCGTCAGCTACGGCGCCAACGCGCTGATGGCGGTGGTCAACATCATCACCCGTGCCCCGGCCGACAGCCACGGCACCCGGCTGAAAATCACCCGTGGCCAGCGCGGCATCAGCGACTGGTACGCCAGCCAGGGCAGCGGCTGGGACGGCGGCGACCTGCGGCTGTCGCTGTCCGGCCAGGAAGACGACGGCTTTGACAGCGACCGCAACGGCGCCGATTACCGCGACAGCCGCCGCCTGAACCGCTTCAACCTGTCCGTCAGCCAGACGTTGAACGAGCAGCAAAGTATCGACTGGCAATTGAATGCCAAGGACGGGACCAACCAGCGGCCCTATACCTACCGTCCCGTGTTTGCCGGGATTACCACCGCTGGCGACAATTCTGACGTCATCGCCAAGGACTACGCCGGCTCACTGCGCTGGAACCTGGACCTGGACCCCAACCACAGTCTTTATGTACAGGGCTCGATCCAGCACTGGGATCGCCAGCAGACCTGGCGCGCCTGCGACGCCGAGGTGTCCTTCAGCCCGCAATTGACCGACCTGTGGCAGCTCAATCCCAACTATGCCGAGCAGCTGGCACGCAATATCCCCAGCTACATCGGCAGCGGCGCGCCCGCCGGCACGCCACAGGAACAGGCGTTGGCCAATCAGGTGCTCGACCAGTGGCGCAACGGCGCCTCGCAAACCCTGTGCGGCGATATCGACCAGAGCGCCCGGGAATCGCGCTACGACCTGGAGATCCAGGACACCCTGAGCCTGTCCGACAGCCTGCGAATGGTCACCGGGGCCAACTATCGCTACGACCGGGCCGACTCGCAGACGTACTTCAACGGCACCCTGGACGACACCACCTGGCGCCTGTTCGGCCAGCTCGAATGGCGGGCCACCGAGCATTGGCTGTTGCAAGGCGGCGCGATGTTCGAAGACACCCGCCTGACCGGCAGCTCGCTGACCCCGCGGGTCGCGGTCAACTACCTGATCACCCCGCGCCATGGCCTGCGGGCGGTGTACTCCGAAGCCGTGCGCTCCCCGGACATGTTCGAGAACAACGTCAACTGGAGCTATCAGGTCACCAATCTGCAACCCGCCGCCTTCGGCCAAAGCAGCGCCCGTTACTTCGTCCAGACCCGCGGCCCGGGCAACCTGGAACAAGAGCACATGCGCTCCCGGGAACTGGGCTACAACGGTTTTTTCATGGACCTGGGGCTGGCGGTCGACGTGAAACTGTTCCATGACGAAATCACCGGCATGATCAGCGAACCGTTGCGCAACAATCAGTACATCGCCAGCAACAGCAACGAATCGCAATTCTCCGGGGCCGAAACCCAGCTCGACTGGCGTATGACCGGCGCCGACCGTCTGCGCCTGACCTATGCCTATGTCGACGCCAAGGCCAGCAATCCCCTCGACGAACAACTGACCGCCCGCAACAGCGGCTCGGCCGGCTGGCTAAGGGACTGGGGCCAGGGCTGGAACAGTTCGCTGTTCTACTACGCCGCCGACGCCCTCAATGGCTATCGCTACGAACGGCTAGACACTCGCCTTGCCCGGCGCATTCCCCTGGGCAAGGCCAGCCTGGAACTGGCAGCGGTCCTGCAACAGCGCCTGGACAACCAGCCCACTACCTTTATCGACAACCACTACGACTCCCGCCATGTCGTGTACTTCAGCGCGGAGTTGTCTTTCTAGATGTTCCGACGCCCACCCCGCAAGACGCCATTTCATGGCCGCCTGACGCTAGCCCTATGCCTGGTGTTTGCCGGTTGGCTGGCGACCTTCGAGGCCCGAGCCGCCGAGATCCTGCTGACCGGCGCCAAGGACAGCCCCGGCGTGCAGTCTTTCACCCAGGCCCTGAAAAACCTGCGCCCCGAAGACAGCGTGCGGTTTACGCCGCTGGCCAACCTGCCGGCGCCGGACAAATTGCCAGGCAATGTCCGCCTGGTCCTGCTTGACCTGCCCAGCCTCGAGTGGCGCCTGCAAGACGCCCGCGGTCCGGCCACCCTGGTGCTGCGCATCAGCCGCCAGCAAGCCCGCGATCGCCTGGGCGAGACAACGCCTGCGCACTTGAGCCTGCTGTGGAGCGATCCACCGATGGCGCGGCAATTGCGGCTGATCCGCGCCATCCTGCCGCAAGTGCGACGGGTCGGCGTGCTTTACGACATCCACAGTGAATTCCTGCTCAAGGACATTCAACAGGCCGCGGCGCCGCTGGGCCTGACCATTGTCAGCGAACGCTGGGACGACACCAACGACAGCCGCCCCCTGCGAAACCTGTTGGGCCACAGCGACGTGCTGCTGGGTATCGATGACCCCGACTTGTACAACCCCAAGACCGTGAAGAACCTGTTGCTCAGCAGCTACGCCCGGCAACGCGCCCTGATCGGGCCCAGCGCCGCGTTCGTCAAGGCCGGCAGCCTGGCCAGCACTTATAGCGACCAACAAGACTGGCTGGCGATTCTCGACGAGTTGCTCGATCGCCCCGCCACGACCTGGCCGCGCACGCTGTATCCAGACCGTTTCAAGGTCCTGGGCAACCGGCAGGTCTCCCGCTCACTGGGGATCGAACCGATTGACGCCGAATCCGTCGCGGCAACGCTGGCCGAAGGAGAACACCGCCCATGACCTTGCGTCGCCGTTGGGACATCAATACCCGAACCCAGCTCATCGCCCTCGGCCCGGCATTGTTGCTGACCGTGCTGCTGATCAGTTTCTTTACCTTCGTGCGGATCCAGGACTTGCGCCAGGAACTCAATCACACCGGGCAACTGATCGCCAACCAACTGGCCCCCGCCACGGAATACGGGGTGATTTCCGGCAACAACGAAGTGCTGGAAAGCCTGCTCACCGCGACCCTGGCGACCCCACACGTGCGTTTTCTGGAGGTCCAGGACAGCACCGACAAGGTCTTGGTGTACGTCGAGCAACCCGAGCAAACCCGCAGCCGTGCCCAGCAGGTCGAAGTCTTCCAGGCCCCGGTGCGCCTGCAGCGCATCGCCCTGAACAATGATTTCCTGCAGGGCAACAGCACCTCCGTGGAGGCGGCCAGCGAAGATTACCTGGGCCGCGTGATCGTCGGCATGTCCAGTGACGCCTTCAGTCAGCGACAACAGGAGATTCTGTTCAAGGCCGCGATCCTGGCGCTGTTCGCCCTGCTGTTCACCTTTCTGGTGGCACGCCGGCTGGCGACCAACCTGTCCCGGCCGATCCGCGACATCGGCAACGCGGTCAAGGCCATTCAGCAAGGCGACTACAGCACCCCGCTGCCCATCGTCGATGACGCCGAACTGGGGGCGTTGTCGCGGCACATCAACAACCTGGCCGATGGCTTGGGACAAGCCAGCCGCGAACAGCACCAGGCCATGGCGCAGTTGATCAAGACCCGCGAAGAAGCGGAAAAAGCCAACAGCGCCAAGTCCGAGTTCCTGGCAATGATGAGTCATGAACTGCGCACGCCCATGAACGGCGTACTGGGCATGCTGCAGTTGCTGGAAACCACCCGCATGACCGACGAGCAGCACGAGTACACGGCGCTGGCGTCGGAATCCACCGAACACCTGCTCAAGGTGATCAACGACATACTCGACTTCTCGCGCATCGAACGCTCGGCCCTGGAGCTGGAGCACATCCCGTTCAATCTGGCAGAACTGGTGGGCAGTTGCGCGCAATCGTTCCAACACAGCGCCGCACAACGCAAGCTGGGCCTGGACCTGCTGCTCCCGGACGACATGCAGGCCTTGCAGGTCCAGGGCGATCCGACGCGGATACGACAGATCCTGGTGAACCTGATCGGCAATGCACTGAAATTCACCGAGCAAGGCCGTGTCACCGTGCAATGCCAGTGGCAAGCCCTGGACCATGAACTGCTGTGGTTCACCTGCACGGTGCGCGACAGTGGCATCGGAATCCCGGCCGAGAGCCTGGAGCGCATGTTCGACGCCTTCCAGCAGGCCGACAATTCGATCTCCCGGCGCTACGGCGGTACCGGCCTGGGCCTGCCGATCGCCCGTACCCTGGCCGAGCGCATGGGCGGGACGCTGCGGGCCCAGAGCGAAGAAGGCCACGGCTCGGTATTCACCCTCGAGATCCCGCTGGCCCTGTCGCGCCAGACCCCACCCACCCTGGCGCCGCGGCTGCCCGTGGGCAACGGCGATGGCGAGGGCCGCAACGTATTGCTGGTGGAAGACAATCCGGTCAACCAGACGGTGGTCGAAGCCATGCTGCGCAGCCTGGGCTTCACCGTCAGCATCGCCACCGATGGCGCCCAGGCTGTACGCAGCGCCGAGAGCCTGATTTTCGAAGCGATCCTCATGGATTGCCGATTGCCCATCATCGATGGCTACGAAGCCACGCGGCAGATCCGTCAGTTGCCGGGTTGCGGCGAGGTGCCGATCATCGCCCTGACGGCCAACGCCTTGCAGGGCGACCGCGAAGCCTGCCTCGCGGCGGGCATGAACGATTACCTGGCCAAGCCGTTCAAAAGGAACGACCTGCAGCAGATTCTGCAACGCTGGGTGAACTAGAACAGGTCACTGGACCATCTGTGACTGGCGTGAAAGGCGAAAGTGCGGCAGTCTTAGGCACCCGAACAAGCCTCGATTGGGGCTTGAATAAAAATTTCAGTGCACAGGTGTACATTCATTTCCCGTGTGCTGTGACTTTCACTACAACGCAATAGTCTATGAGTAGGCTGTCGATTCGAGGCATGAACGCTTCGGTCGGCCGGGAAGATTTGCCCCACCCTGCCGCATGGGACTATTGAGGAGCTCGCATGACCAAACAAAACGCCTTTACCCGGGAAGATCTGCTGCGCTGCAGTCGCGGTGAGCTGTTCGGCCCAGGTAACGCGCAACTGCCCGCCCCGAACATGCTGATGGTGGATCGCATCACCCATATCAGCGAAGAGGGTGGCAAGTACGGCAAAGGTGAATTGGTCGCCGAGCTGGATATCACTCCGGACCTGTGGTTCTTCGCCTGCCATTTCGAAGGTGATCCGGTGATGCCGGGCTGCCTGGGCCTGGACGCCATGTGGCAACTGGTCGGTTTCTTCCTCGGCTGGCAAGGCCTGCCGGGTCGCGGTCGCGCCCTGGGTTCGGGCGAAGTGAAGTTCTTTGGTCAGGTCCTCCCGACCGCCAAGAAAATCACCTATAACATTCATATCAAACGCGTCCTCAAGGGCAAGCTGAACATGGCCATTGCCGATGGTTCGGTTGCCGTTGATGGTCGCGAGATCTACACCGCCGAAGGCCTCCGGGTCGGCGTTTTCACCTCCACTGACAACTTCTAAGGGTTATCCGCATGCGCCGCGTCGTTATCACTGGTCTGGGCATCGTTTCGTGCCTGGGCAATGACAAAGAGACCGTCTCCGCTAACCTGCGTGCAAGTCGCCCTGGCATCCGGTTCAATCCGGAATATGCCGAAATGGGTCTGCGTAGCCAGGTTTCCGGCTCCATTGACCTCCCCCTCGAAGAGCTGATCGATCGCAAGATCTACCGTTTCGTCGGCCACGCGGCGGCTTACGCCTACCTGGCCATGAAGGACGCCATCGCTGACTCCGGCCTGACCGAAGAGCAGGTTTCCAACCCGCGCACCGGCCTGATCGCCGGCTCCGGTGGCGCCTCCACCTTGAACCAGATGGAAGCGCTGGACATCCTGCGCGAAAAAGGCGTCAAGCGCGTTGGCCCGTACCGCGTCACGCGGACCATGAGCAGCACGGTTTCCGCCTGCCTGGCCACACCGTTCAAGATCAAGGGCCTGAACTACTCCATCGCCTCTGCCTGCGCCACCAGTGCCCACTGCATTGGCAACGCCATGGAGCAGATCCAGATGGGCAAGCAGGACGTCGTGTTCGCCGGCGGCGGTGAAGAAGAACATTGGAGCCAGTCGTTCCTGTTCGACGCCATGGGCGCCCTGTCCAGCAAGCGCAACGACACGCCGGAAAAAGCTTCCCGCGCCTACGATGCCGACCGTGACGGTTTCGTCATCGCCGGCGGCGGTGGCATGGTGGTGGTCGAGGAGCTGGAACACGCCCTGGCCCGTGGCGCCAAGATCTACGCGGAAATCGTCGGCTACGGCGCCACTTCCGACGGCTACGACATGGTCGCGCCAAGTGGCGAAGGCGCCATCCGCTGCATGCAGATGGCCATGTCCACCGTTGATGCACCGATCGACTACCTGAACACCCACGGCACCTCGACTCCGGTCGGCGACGTCGCGGAAATGAAAGGTGTGCGCGAAGTGTTCGGCGACAAGGCCCCGGCCATCAGCTCCACCAAGAGCCTGTCGGGTCACTCCCTGGGCGCCGCCGGCGTTCACGAAGCGATCTACTGCATGCTGATGATGGAAGGCAACTTCATGGCCGGCTCCGCCAACATCGACGAGCTGGATCCGGAAGTGGCCGACTTGCCAATCCTGCTCAAGACTCGCGAGAACGCCACCATCGATACCGTGATGAGCAACAGCTTTGGCTTTGGTGGCACCAACGCCACCCTGGTACTGAAGCGCTGGCAGGGCAAGTAAGCCCCGCCGCTACGCCACACACAAAAACGCCCCGACTGGTTCGGGGCGTTTTTTTGCCTGGCGAATTTGCCTGGGTTCATTGTGGGAGCGGGCCTGCTCCCACATGAGGCCTACAGTAGAGGAATTCAGCGCACGACAAACCGCTGCTGCGTCAACAGCCGATCACCCTGGAACACCATGAATCGCCACTCCCCCGGCACCACTTCGTGGCTTTCGGTGAATTCGTAGGCCATGACATCCTGAGGCGCGCCGGGTACCAGTTTCTGGATGACCTCGAACTTGTCGTGGCGCACGCCATCGGGGGTGCGAATGCCGGGGGTGAAGTACAACAGGGTCAACGGCTGGTCATCCGCGACCTTGCCGGCCAACTGGTAGCGCATGCCGAACTTGGTGCCCAGCTTCGCCGGCACGCTCTCGGTCTGGTGGATCTGCTCGTTGCTACGCCGCAGGACTCGCTCTCCCGATTGCAGCTCGGCTTGCGGCCCTTCGAAAACACCGTACTCCACCGGGCCTTCGACACGGACTTCGGCCTGTGCCAGGCCGCAGGTCAACAACAGCGCCACCAGTGCGCTTGAACGGGTGAGGTGCATAGTGCGCTCCTTGATTGAGATGAGCGCGAGGGTATGACGCGGGAGTGACAGGCTGATGACAAAGCGATGTTGGCCTGTGGGAGCAAAGCTTGCTCGCGATGCCGGCACCTCAGCCTTCAAGACCGCATGACTTTCACCGCAGGCAAGCCTTGCTCCCACACAACACCGCCAAAAAGTTATCCCGCGCCACCTTCTGCGCCACGTCTTGCGGCAAGGCATCGAGAAACGGATCGAAGCTGCGCAACTCCTTGCCCAACTTGTTGAACCGCCCGACGACATCCGAGCCCACCATGAAGCGCTCAGGAAAGCGCTTCACCAGCGTTACCCACTCATCCCGGGGCTTACCCGCCTCGTCCAGCAAATACGGCGTGAGCACGCTCCAGGACAGGTCTATGTACAGATTGGGGTAGGCCTCGAGCATGCGGGTCAGGGTCGGCAACAGAAAATCCAAGCGGGTCTGGTGGCGATGGATTTCCATGCTGGTACCGGCATGGGCCCAGATGAAGCGCGTGTGCGGGTGATTGCGCAACGGTTCCTCGATTTCTGCCAGGTACAGCGGATTTTTCTCACGCTTGGAAGTGATGTTGGAATGCAGCATCACCGGCAAGTCGTTCTCGGCCGCCAGGTGATAGATCCGCGTCATGGCTTCGTTGTTGGCCCGTGGGGTGTCGCCCGAGGTCAGCGCCGTCAGGTCGTCATGACGGGTGAAGACCTCGCCGATGCCTTGCCACAAACCCGGGTAGAGATCGAGCATGCGCTGGATATGGGCGGCGGAGTTCTTGTCGTTGGGATTGAAGCCCGACAAAAAAGGATGGAAGTGCCGGCGTTGTTCCTGGGTCAGCTTGCTCACCGCGGCGGCGACAATCACGTCGGTGGCGCTGTACCAATAGGCATCCGCGTCGTCACCGGCGTAATAGCGCGGACGCTTGGGCTCGTCCTCGTGCCATTTCTTGGCCACCGGCACACCGGAAATCATTACATGCTCAATGCGATTGTCCGCCATCGCCTGGAGCAACTTGGGCATGCCGGCGGTTTCCTGGAAGAAATCGACGTAATGCAGATGTGCATCGCTGTAGGTATATTCGCGAGCCACGGCACCGCTGCTGGAAACAACCAGCAGCCAGGCACAGATCAAACGGGGCAGGGACACGGGCAGCCTCCAGAAACCTTGAACAACGTAGACCCTAACCGTCCCGCCTGGGTTCAAGGTGCATGTGCAGCGTCTACTGGCGACGGGTTATGCTTCGTGCAACCGTTGTTCAACCTGGAAGACAACATGACCACTCCCCTGACCGTTCGCCCCCGCGCCGAAGATGTCGAAGGCCAGCCGATTCTTCGTCCGCTGCCGTCCGCCAAATGCCGCAGCGTCGGGCCTTTCGTGTTTTTCGATCACATGCTGCAAACCACCTACCCGGCCGGCAAAGGCATGAACATCCGCCAGCATCCGCATATCGGCCTGTCCACCCTCACCTACCTGTTCGAAGGAAAACTCCAGCACAAGGACAGCCTCGGTTCCGATCAGGTGGTGGGTGCCGGGGATGTCAGTTGGATGACCGCTGGCAGTGCCATCGCCCACGTCGAGCGCACTCCCGAATCCTTGCTCGGCAGCGCTTTTATCATGCACGGGTTGCAAGTCTGGTTGGCCTCACCCAAGGCCCACGAACAGGGCCCCGGGCACTACAGTCATCACCCGGCTCACAGCCTGCCCGTCAGCGAGAACCTGGGAGTCAGCATCCGCATGATCGCCGGGTCAGGCTTTTGCCTGGAATCGCCAGTGCCGGTGCTGTCGCCGACGCTTTATGCCGAGTTGAAGCTGCAAACCGCGACGACCTTGCTGATTCCCAACGAACATGAAGAGCGGGCGCTGTATGTGGTGAGCGGCGAAGCGTCATTGGATGGTGAGCCGGTAGAAGCCCACTCCCTGGTGATATTGCCGATCGGGGAAGAGATGACGCTGTTTGCCGACAGTGACTGCCATGCCGTGCTGTTCGGCGGTGCCCCCCTGGACGGGCCGCGTCGGATCAATTGGAATTTCGTCACCAGCGACCCGGCCCGGATCGATGAAGCCCGCCGACGCTGGGCGGCTGGGGACTGGCCGACTGTGCCGGGGGAAAGCGAGCGGATCGAATTGCCCTAAATTCACAACATCCTGTGGCCAGGGAGCTTGCTCCCGCTCGACTCTGTAGGAGCTGGCGAAGCCTGCGATCTTTTGATCTTGATCTTGATCTTGATCTTGATCTTGATCTTTCGCTTGGGATTCAAGTGACTGGGGAAAGATCGCAGCCTCGTTTCACTCGACAGCTCCTACACAGCTCCTACACGGCTCCTGCACAGCTCCTACAGGCCCAGCGGGAGCAAGCTCCCTCGCCACGGGTGCTACTTGAAGCTTTCAGCCCCTGAACACTTCATCCAACAAGTTATGCATCGAGCGGAACGCCCGTCCGGCGACCTTGGCGTCGTACATCATCTTGCCCGGCACATTGGCCTGCGGGTCGGTGAACGAATGCACCGCACCGCCGTAACTCAGCAGTTGCCAATCCACCCCGGCGGCGTTCATTTCATCTTCGAAGGCCGGTAGCTGCTCTTTCGGCACCAGCGGGTCCGAGGCGCCATGCATGACCAATACCGCGCCCGTGATGTTCTGCGCATCGGCCGGGTTCGGTGTATCCAGGGTGCCGTGGAAGGAAATCGCCGCCTTCAGCGGTGCGCCGCTGCGGGCCAGTTCCAGAGCGCAACAGCCCCCGAAGCAAAAGCCGAACGTGGCCAGCCTGGAAGCGTCGACCTGCGCTTCACCCTGGCTTTGCAGTTGCTCGAACGCCGCCTGCATGCGCTTGCGCAACAAGGCCCGGTCATTCTTGAGGGGCATCATCGCCGCCCCCGCCTCATCGGCATTGCTCGGACGGACCGTCTGCCCGTACAGGTCGGCAATCAACACCACATAACCGTTGGCCGCCACCGACTTGGCAATGTCCTCGGCACCCGCCCCCACACCCATCCAGTTCGGCGCCATCAGCAACCCCGGGCGCGGGCCCTGCTGATTGACGTCGAAGGCCAGGCGACCTTCATAACTTTGCCCTTCGATCTGATAGACCAGCGAACGAACCGTAACCTGACTCATGACGGACTCCTTTTTGACTGAACACCAGAAATGAAAAAACCCGCCGAAGCGGGTTTTTCCTGCACTTGCTTAAGCTGACAGTTCAACCAGCAGCTTGTTCAGGCGACGCACATACGCCGCCGGGTCCTTCAAGCTGTCACCGGCCGCCAGGGCCGCTTGGTCGAACAGGATGTGCGACAGATCGCCGAAACGCTCTTCGCTCTGCTCGTTGTCGAGTTTTTCCACCAGCGGGTGGGCCGGGTTGAATTCGAAGATCGGCTTGGAGTCCGGGACTTTCTGGCCGCTGGCTTCGAGGATCTGGCGCATTTGCAGGCCCAGGTCCTGCTCACCGATGGCCAGGATCGCCGGGGAGTCGGTCAGGCGGTGCGAGACACGCACTTCGCTGACCGCATCGCCCAGGGCCGTCTTGATCCGCTCGACCAGGCCTTCCTTGCTCTTGGCGACTTCTTCGGCGGCTTTCTTGTCTTCTTCCGAATCCAGGTTGCCGAGGTCCAGGTCACCACGGGCCACGTCGACAAAGCTCTTGCCGTCGAACTCGTTGAGGTAGCTCATCAGCCACTCGTCGATGCGGTCGGTCAACAGCAGCACTTCGATGCCTTTCTTGCGGAAGACTTCCAGGTGCGGGCTGTTCTTGACCTGTGCATAAGTTTCACCGGTCAGGTAGTAGATCTTGTCCTGGCCTTCCTTGGCGCGGGCCAGGTAATCGGCCAGGCCCACGACTTGCTCGCCATCGTCACCCTGGGTCGACGCAAAACGCAGCAGGCCGGCGATTTTCTCTTTGTTGGCGAAGTCCTCGGCCGGGCCTTCTTTCATCACCTGACCGAAGTTTTTCCAGAAGCTCTTGTACTGCTCGGGCTCGTTCTTCGCCAGTTTTTCCAGCATGTCCAGCACGCGCTTGGTCAGTGCGGTCTTCATGGAATCGATGATCGGATCTTTCTGCAGGATTTCCCGCGAAACGTTCAACGACAGATCGTTGGAATCCACTACACCCTTGATGAAACGCAGGTACAACGGCAGGAACGATTCGGCCTGGTCCATCACGAACACACGCTGCACGTACAGCTTCAGGCCGCGTGGCGCTTCGCGCTGGTACAGGTCGAACGGCGCACGGGCCGGCACGTATAGCAGCGAGTTGTATTCCAGCTTGCCTTCGACCTTGTTGTGGCTCCAGCTCAGCGGGTTTTCGAAGTCATGGGCGATGTGCTTGTAGAACTCCTGGTATTCCTCGTCCTTCACCTCGGTGCGCGGGCGGGTCCACAAGGCACTGGCGCGGTTGACGGTTTCCCATTCCACTTCAGGCTTTTCTTCGCTTTCGGCCGCGGTGACTTCCTTTGGCAGCTCGATTGGCAGCGCGATATGGTCGGAGTACTTCTTGATGATGTTGCGCAGGCGCCAGCCATCGGCGAACTCGTCTTCGCCGGACTTGAGGTGCAGCACGATGCGGGTGCCGCGATCAGCCTTGTCGACGGTGGCGACTTCAAACTCGCCCTCGCCCTTGGACGACCAATGCACGCCTTCGCTCGCAGCGAGGCCGGCACGGCGGCTGAACACTTCGACCTGGTCGGCAACGATGAACGCGGAATAGAAACCGACGCCGAACTGACCGATCAGGTGGGAATCTTTCTTCTGGTCGCCCGACAGGTTCTTCATGAAATCGGCGGTGCCGGACTTGGCGATGGTGCCCAGGTGCGTGATCACCTCTTCGCGGCTCATGCCGATGCCGTTGTCTTCGAGGGTGACGGTTCTGGCGTCCTTGTCGAAGCTCACACGGATTTTCAGCTCGGCGCCGCCTTCCAGCAGTTCAGGCTTGGAAAGGGCTTCGAAACGTAATTTGTCGACAGCGTCAGAGGCGTTCGAAATCAGCTCGCGAAGGAAAATTTCCTTATTGGAATACAGCGAGTGAATCATCAGGTGCAGCAGTTGCTTCACCTCGGTCTGGAAGCCCAGGGTTTCCTTTTGAGTTTCCACGCTCATGGTCATCAAACTCCAAGTGGATGGTGGTGTCCGCCTCGCTGAGATTGGCGGCGGGATGTCCTGAAGGTGGGGGCAACGCTGATGATTTCAAGGGCGATCCGGTTTTGAAGGCTCCTTGATCTTGAAATGTGCCCGGGCAGTGGCGATGGGTTCGGCCTCGACGTCCTGCCAGGCGGTGATCGCGACATTGGCGACCCGCCGGCCCTGGCGCCAGACCTGGCATTTGGCGTAGGTGTCGCGAAACTGTCCGGTGCGCAGGTAATCCAGGGAGAAATCGATGATTTTCGGTATGCCTGGCGTGCCAGTGGCGATCAACAGATGCACTGCAGCGGCCAGTTCCATGAAGCCGGCAATGACCCCGCCATGAATGGCCGGCAGTAAAGGGTTACCAATGTTGTCTTTGTTGGCCGGCAGGCGAAACAACAAGTCGTCGCCCTGGCGCGTGCATTCGACGCCGATGAGTTGCGCATAGGGGATCGAGGCCAGCAGCAGCGCGTAATCGCCCTGTTCGCAGGCATGGCGCAGTTGTTCCTGGAGGGTATCGGTCATGGTTGGCCCACGGCGGTCATCGAGCCGCCCTTCCCTATTCCCCTGGCATGCTGGCCCAGGCGCATGAATGTACCCACCACATGGGCGATGGGTTGCTCGGGGTCGTCCTGGTAGGCGAAACCCCGGGTGAAGATCACGTCCGGGGTGACTCGGTAGCATTGCGCGAAGCCGTAGACATCCTTGTGGGGCTCGGCGGCGTGCATGTAGTCGATGCGCAGGTCGAGGGTGGGACAGACTTCGAATTGCGGCAATACACATAACGTCGACATGCCGCACGCGGTGTCCATCAGTGAGGTCAACGCCCCACCGTGGATGATGCCCGTCAGGGGATTGCCGACGATTTTCGGGCTGAACGGCAGGATGACCGTCAGCCCGTCACGACTGGCACTGTGCAGCTTCAAGCCCAGCACCTGGCAATGCCTGAGTGCGGATAAAAAACGTGTTGCACGCTCAAAAACGGGGTCTTCGGTCATTCGATCAACGCTCCAATGAGTGACGAGACCTGACAACAGGTGCGACTCACAAAGTTCAATTGCCGTGCAAAGTTATATATCTGTTACGCAACAGGAACTTAATCCGAAAGGCAGTGTTCAAAAGGCCAGTAGTTATTTCCATAAGGAGAAACACCCCATGCGTAAGACTTTTGCTATTGCCTTGATGTTGGCCGCCTCCCTCGGCCTCGCTGCCTGCGATAAAAAATCCGAGGACAAAGCTCAAGATGCCACACAACACGCTGAGCAAGCTCAGCAAGACATGAACAAAGCACAGGATAAAGTGAACGACGCGGCGAAAGAAAACGCCGAAGCCGCCAAAGATCAGGCCGAATCGAACGAAGCAGCCGCGAAAGAACAAGCCCCGGCTCCGGCTCCTACCGCGCCAGCAACCAACTGATACGGTTCAAGCAGTAAAAGAAACCCGCCTGGCGCGGGTTTTCTTTTGCCTGTGATTTGAGGCGCGCCTGTCAGGCCGCTTCCTTGCCAACCTCGGGCACTGGCGCTTCAGTGGGGGTATAGACCATCACGTCCAGCACATCGGAGTGAAATTCGCGCTGATACAACACGAACACCACGCCAGCGCTCATCAACATGAATAACCAGGGGCTGACGAACCACGCCAACATGGTCATGCCGAAGTAATAGGCACGCAGGCCGAAGTTGAACTGGTTGGCGGCCATGGAGATCACTCGCGCCGCCCTCAGCGCAAAGGCCTTGCGCTCCTGTTCCGACACATGGCGCTCACCGATCATCGGCGCCGAGCCAATCAGCACCGCCGCGAAGTTGTACTGGCGCATGCACCAGCTGAAGGTGAAGAACGCATACACGAACACCAGTGCCAGGCACAGCAACTTGACCTCCGCCATGCCCTGGGACGCCTGCTGCACCATGGGTATGTCCGCCAGCAACGACACCGCCCGATCAGACGCCCCGAGTACCGTCAGGATACCGGCCAGGATGATCAGCGTGCTGGAGGCGAAGAAGGATGCGTTGCGCTCCAGGTTGCCGACCACGCTGGCATCGGCGATACGGTTCTCGCGCAGCAGCATGCGGCGCATCCAGTCTTCGCGGTAGAGGTGCATCACGCTGGCCAGGCAGGCCGTGTCGCGCGCCTTCCAGGTGGCATATCGGGTGTAGCCCGCCCAGCAGATGATGAACCAGGCGGCGGCAAGCAGGTGGATCAGGTTGGCTTGGATGAATGACATTCGATTTCCTGTATGTCTAAAAACATGACGTCTAAAGCCAGACTTGCCTTGAAATGCCGACCTGTCGGAGCGAGCTTGCTCGCGATAGCGCCGGATCAGTCAGCGACGAGGTGGCTGATAGACTGCTATCGCGAGCAAGCTCGCTCCCACAAGATTCTGTGCAGGTTTTTCATGACACTGCTTCGACGTTAGTCCACGGAAAAAGACACTGCACTCAAAAAAAATGCCCCGTATCGATTGATACGGGGCATTTCAGTTCTTGCCGATGGATCTGTCGTAGGCCGCTTAAGCCAACGCTTCGCTGCGCTTGCCCAGCAGGCGATCGCACACCACCGCGACCGCCAGGGTCATCACCGAAGGCACCAGCCAGGCCAGGCCTTGCTCGCTCAGTGGCAGGTGGGCCAGTTGCGTCGGCATCCAGTCCGCCAGGCCGGCGCCCTTGAGCGCATCGACCAGGCCAAACAGGAACGACACCAGCATCACCGGGCCAACGATGCGCCCCTGCTCGTGCCAGAAGTCCTTGCAGAAGCTCAGGGCCACCAGGGCGATGCACGGCGGGTAGATCGCGGTGAGGACCGGAATCGAGAACGCGATCAGCTTGGTCAGGCCCAGGTTGGACACCAGCAACGAAAAGGCCGCCAGGATCACGACCAAGGTCTTATAGGACAGCGGCAGCAACCGGCTGAAGTACTCGGCACAGGCGCAAGTCAGACCAACCGCGGTCACCAGGCACGCCAGCGAGATCAACACCGCAAGGAAACCGCTGCCCAAGCTGCCGAAGGTGTGTTGCACGTAGGCATGCAGCACAGCGGCGCCGTTGGTTGCGCCCACGGCCACTTCATGGCTGCCCGAACCCAGGCGGAACAGGCTGACATAGACCAGCGCCAGGCCCACCCCGGCAATCAATCCGGCTATGATCGCATAGCGGGTGATCAAGGCTGGCGACTCGACGCCCCGGGAACGGATCGCGTTGACGATGACAATGCCGAACACCAAGGCGCCCAGGGTATCCATGGTCAGGTAGCCATTGATGAACCCTTGGGAGAACGGCGCCGCCACGTATTCAGGGGTGGCCACGCCAATATCACCGGCGGGCAAGGCAAACGCCGCGATGCCGAGCGCGGCCAGGGCGATGATCTTCAGTGGCGCGAGGAAGCGCCCGACGGTGTCCAGCAGACGGCCCGGGTAGAGCGAGATGAAAAATACCAGCAGGAAATACGCTGCACTGTAGAGGAACAGCGCCAACGGGCTTTCGCCGGTCAACGGCGCCAGGCCGACTTCGAACGAAACGGTGGCGGTTCGCGGCGTGGCGAACAACGGGCCGACGGCCAGGTAGCACACGGCCGCCAGCACACCACCGGCGAGCTTGCCGATGGGGCTGCTCAAGGCGTCCATCGCACCACCCACCTTGGCCAGTGCAACGACCGTGATGACCGGCAGCCCGACCGCCGTGATCAAGAAGCCCAGCGCCGCCATCCAGACATGGGGCCCGGACTGCAAACCGACGATAGGCGGGAAGATGATGTTGCCGGCCCCGACAAACAGGGCAAATGTCATGAAACCAAGCGCCAGGACATCCTGGCCTTTCAACACTTTCATTTAAGGAAACCACACTACTGAATCGGAATTTAGAGAGGGATTTCCCTTGAGGGTAGAGGGAAATGCTGCCGATCCGTATGGGACCGACCCGTTTAGCGCGGCGCTTCCTTGTGGGCAGCGGTCGCAAAAATGGCTGCTAGCCTAACGAATTTACGTTAAGAACGCACTGTTACGGGGCGAACTATCCGATACACGACGTTTCCGTGTCGCGTTTACGTATCTATTTTTCCTGCGAAGCCCCTTGCCGTAAGGGCCTTTATCTGTGGAGCAAGGCTTTGCTCCCACAAAGCCTTGCTTTCACAAAGCCTTGCTCCCACAGGGCCTTGTTCTCAGAAAGCTTGCTTCAACAGTGCCGGAAACGACAAAGGCCACCCGAAGGTGGCCTTTGTTGCTGGAACAAAAAAGTCAGCCGAAGCTTACTTCTTCATTTCCCAGCCAGTCAGCTCGGCCAAGGCCTTGCCGATGTCTGCCAGCGAACGCACGGTTTTCACGCCTGCGTCTTGCAGTGCAGCGAACTTCTCGTCTGCAGTGCCTTTGCCGCCAGAGATGATTGCGCCAGCATGGCCCATGCGCTTGCCCGGAGGAGCAGTCACACCAGCGATGTAGGAAACAACCGGCTTGGTCACGTTGGCCTTGATGTAGGCAGCCGCTTCTTCTTCAGCCGAACCGCCGATCTCACCGATCATCACGATCGCTTCGGTCTTCGGGTCTTCCTGGAACAGCTTCAGGATGTCGATGAAGTTCGAGCCTGGGATCGGGTCACCGCCGATGCCGACGCAAGTCGACTGACCGAAACCGGCGTCAGTGGTCTGCTTCACAGCTTCGTAGGTCAGGGTGCCGGAACGGGAAACGATACCGACCTTGCCTGGCAAGTGAATGTGACCTGGCATGATGCCGATCTTGCATTCGCCTGGAGTGATCACGCCTGGGCAGTTAGGGCCGATCAGGGTGATACCCAGCTCGTCGCACTTGACCTTGGCTTCCAGCATGTCGATGGTCGGGATGCCTTCGGTGATGCAGACGATCAGCTTGATGCCGCCGAACGCTGCTTCAAGGATGGAGTCCTTGCAGAAAGGAGCTGGAACGTAGATCACGCTGGCGGTGGCGCCAGTGGCAGCTACAGCGTCTTTCACGGTGTTGAACACTGGCAGGCCCAGGTGCTCGGTGCCGCCTTTGCCCGGTGTTACGCCGCCAACCATCTTGGTGCCGTATTCGATGGCTTGCTGGGTGTGGAAACTACCTTGCGAACCGGTAATACCCTGGCAGATAACCTTGGTGTCTTTATTGATCAGGACGCTCATTATTTGCCCTCCGCAGCTTTAACGACTTGTTGAGCAGCGTCGGTCAGGCTGGTAGCAGCGATGATGTTCAAACCGCTTTCTGCCAGTACTTTAGCGCCCAGCTCAGCGTTGTTGCCTTCAAGGCGAACAACAACCGGGATTTTCACGCCAACTTCTTTCACGGCGCCGATGATGCCTTCGGCAATCATGTCGCAGCGAACGATGCCGCCGAAGATGTTGACCAGTACTGCAGCGACGTTGGTGTCGGACAGGATGATCTTGAACGCTTCGGTTACGCGTTCCTTGGTAGCACCACCGCCCACGTCGAGGAAGTTGGCTGGCTTGCCGCCATGCAGGTTGACGATGTCCATGGTACCCATGGCCAGGCCAGCACCGTTGACCATGCAGCCGATGTTGCCTTCCAGGGCTACGTAGTTCAGTTCGAACTTGGCAGCGTGCGCTTCGCGCGGATCGTCTTGCGACGGATCGTGGAAAGTCTTCAGCTTAGGCTGACGGTACATGGCGTTGGCGTCGATGTTGATCTTGGCATCGAGGCAGTGCAGGTCGCCGTCGGCCTTGATCACCAGCGGGTTCACTTCCAGCAGTGCCAGGTCGTGGTCCTGGAACAGCTTGGCCAGACCTACGAAGATCTTGGCGAATTGAGTGACCTGCTTGCCTTCCAGGCCCAGCTGGAATGCCAGCTCGCGACCCTGGAATGGCTGTGCGCCAACCAGTGGATCGATGGTGGCCTTGAGGATTTTCTCAGGGGTATCGTGAGCGATTTTCTCGATGTCCACGCCACCTTCGGTGGAAGCCATGAACACGATACGGCGGCTCGAACGGTCAACGACAGCGCCCAGGTACAGCTCTTTAGCGATATCAGTGCACGATTCAACCAGGATCTTGGTGACTGGCTGACCGTTGGCGTCAGTCTGGTAAGTCACCAGACGCTTGCCCAGCCACTGCTGTGCGAAGGCTTTGGCGTCTTCTTTGCTGCGAACCAGCTTGACGCCGCCCGCTTTACCGCGACCACCGGCGTGAACCTGGGCTTTGACAACCCACTCGCTGCCGCCGATTTTGTCGCAAGCTTCTGCTGCCGCTTCCGGGGTGTCTACCGCGTAACCGGTGGATACTGGCAGGCCGTACTCAGCGAACAGCTGCTTACCCTGATACTCGTGAAGATTCATGCTTATTACCGTCTTCGTTAGGTACTGCGCATTCGGTGCTGCACCGTTCTGGTGCCGCACCACCTGTGACTGCTGCTTGCGTAGCGTTCCAGTTGACCGGTTCGGCTACGCAAGGCTGCGTCCAGCGGATATTCCGCGGTGAGTCTTGCTCGCAAGGCTCACGACGGGCCATACCGCCGTGGTTTCTTATTGTTTTTTAACGCTTCTTGCGGTTGGCCACGTGGATGGCGCCGCCATTTACGGCCAGGGCCGCTTCGTGCAAGGCTTCGGACAGGGTCGGATGGGAGAAGACCATCATGCCCAGATCTTCAGCGCTGGTGCCGAATTCCATGCCGATCGCGCCTTGCTGTACCAGCTCGGCAGCGCTTGGGCCAATGACGTGAACGCCCAATACGCGATCCGTCTTGGCGTCGGCGATGACTTTCACGAAACCACCGGTATCGTTGGCTGCCATGGCACGGCCGGAGGCTGCGAACGGGAAGGTGCCGACGTTAACTTCAACGCCTTCGGCTTTCAAGGCCTGCTCGGTCTTGCCAACCCATGCGATTTCCGGGTGGGTGTAGATAACCGAAGGGATCAGGTCGTAGTTCATCTGGGCTTTGTGGCCCTTGATGCGCTCGACGACCATGATGCCTTCTTCGGATGCCTTGTGTGCCAGCATCATGCCGCGAACCACGTCACCGATGGCGAAGACGCCCGGTACCGCGGTTGCGCACTGGTCGTCGACGGCGATGAAGCCACGTTCGTCGATTTCCACACCGCTGTCGGTAGCCAGCAGGTCGGTGGTCACAGGACGACGGCCGACCGCGACGATCAGTTTGTCGAAGGTGATGGTCTGTTCGCCGTTGGCGTCGGTGTAGGTCACCACGACTTCTTCGCCGTTGACCTTCGAACCGGTCACGCGCGCGCCCAGCTTGATGTCCAGGCCCTGTTTGGTCAGGGTTTTCAGCGCTTCCTTGGAAACCGCGGCGTCAGCGGCCATCAGGAAGGTATCGAGGGCTTCCAGTACGGTCACTTGCGCACCCAGGCGCGACCATACCGAACCCAGCTCGAGGCCGATCACGCCGGCACCGATCACGCCCAGGCGTTTCGGCACGGTCTGGAATTCCAGGGCACCGGTGGAATCGACGATCACGTTCTGGTCGACCGGAGCCGGTGGAATGTCGATCGGACGCGAGCCTGGCGCCAGGATGACGTTCTCGGCTTCGATCACTTCAACCGAACCGTCTGGCTTGGTCACTTCGACTTTCTTGCCCATCAGCAGCTTGCCGTGGCCCTGGATCGAGGTCACGCCGTTGGCCTTGAACAGGGTGGCAACACCGCTGGTCAGGTTCTTGACGATGTTGGCCTTGCGACCCACCATCGCCGGCACGTCCATCTTCACGTCGCCCGTGCTGATGCCGTGGATCGCGAAGCCGTCTTGGGCTTCGTGGAACTTCCAGGAGCTGTCCAGCAGCGCCTTGGAAGGAATGCAACCGACGTTCAGGCAAGTACCGCCGAGGGCCAGCTTGCCCTCCTTGTCGGTGTATTTCTCGATGCAGGCAGTGGTAAGGCCCAGTTGCGCAGCCTTGATGGCCGCTACGTAGCCGCCAGGGCCCGCACCAATCACTACCACGTCGAATTTCTGAGTCATGAGTCATTCCTTTTCGAATCAAACCGGACGGTCACTTGTGGTGACCGTCGTGGGACGAAACCGGTTGTTTCAGCAAGGGGCCGGTCACAACAGACCGGCCCTCGCGGCGAAAATCAGATATCCAGCAGCAGACGAGCCGGATCTTCAAGCAGGTTCTTGATGGTTACCAGGAACGTCACGGCTTCTTTACCGTCGATCAGGCGATGATCGTAGGACAGTGCCAGGTACATCATCGGACGAATCACGACCTGACCGTTGATCGCCATCGGACGCTGCAGAATGTTGTGCATGCCCAGGATAGCCGCTTGTGGCGGGTTGACGATCGGGGTCGACATCATCGAACCGAATGTACCACCGTTGGTGATGGTGAACGTACCGCCGGTCATCTCTTCGATGGACAGCTTGCCGTCACGGGCCTTCTTGCCGAAGGTGGCGATGCCGCCTTCGATTTCGGCCAGGCTCATCAGTTCGGCGTTACGCAGTACCGGAACCACCAGGCCACGGTCGCTGGAGACCGCAACACCGATGTCGGCATAGCCGTGGTAGACGATGTCGGAACCGTCGATCGACGCGTTGACGGCCGGGAAGCGTTTCAGCGCTTCGGTGGCAGCCTTGACGAAGAACGACATGAAGCCCAGGCGTACGCCGTTGTGGGACTTCTCGAACAGATCCTTGTACTTGGAACGCAGGGCCATGACTTCGGTCATGTCGACTTCGTTGAAGGTGGTCAGCATCGCCATGTTCGACTGTGCTTCAACCAGACGCTCGGCAACCTTGGCACGCAGGCGGGTCATCGGAACGCGTTTTTCAACGCGGTCACCGGCAGCGAACACCGGAGCGGCAGCGGCAGGTGCGGCAGGCTTGGCAGGTGCTGCGGCCGGAGCGGCTTTCTTGGCGGCAACGGCGGCTACCACGTCTTCCTTGGTCACGCGACCACCCTTGCCGGTGCCGGCAACGGAAGCGATGTTGATGCCGTTCTCTTCAGCCAGCTTGCGAGCAGCAGGCGCAGCCACTGGATCGTCTTCGCCAGCGGCGGCTGGAGCAGCAGCCTGGGCAGCGGCCGGTGCAGCAGCAGCGGCTGGAGCGGCGGCAGCAGCGCCGCCCTCTTCGATCGAGCCCAGGACCTGGTTCGACAGAACGGTAGCGCCCTCCTCGGCAATGATTGCGCCCAGCACGCCGTCAGCTTCGGCCAATACTTCCAGCACGACCTTGTCGGTCTCGATGTCGACGATCAGGTCGTCACGCTTGACGGCCTCGCCTGGTTTCTTGTGCCAGGTGGCAACGGTGCCATCGGCAACCGATTCCGGGAATGACGGGGCTTTGATTTCGATAGCCATTATCTGTGGGTCCTTAAAATTCGGTTTCAGTCAGCGCGAAGGCGTTAAACAGTGAAGGCATCTTGCAGCAGTTTTTCCTGCTGCTCGGCGTGCATCGACGCATAACCACACGCAGGTGCAGCGGAAGCATCACGGCCGGCATATTCCAGGCCCAGGGCCTTGTTATGGTTGCCAATGCTGCGACGCAGGTGATGCTGGCTGCTGTACCACGCGCCTTGGTTCATCGGTTCTTCCTGACACCACACCACATGAGTGAGGTTGGTGTAAGGCGCGATGGCCTCCATCAGGTCTTCTTCCGGGAACGGGTAAAGCTGCTCGATACGCACGATGGCGATGTCTTCACGGCCTTCGGCACGACGTTTTTCCAGCAGGTCATAGTAGACCTTGCCGCTGCACAGGATCAGGCGAGTCACCTTCGCCGCGTCCTGGGTATCGATTTCCGAAATAACGGTCTGGAAGGAGCCTTCGGCCAGATCCTCGAGCGTGGAGATCGCCAGTTTGTGACGCAGCAGCGACTTGGGTGTCAGCACGATCAGCGGCTTGCGCAGCGGACGGATGACCTGACGACGCAGCAGATGGTAGATCTGTGCCGGCGTCGTCGGTACGCAGACCTGGACGTTGTGCTCGGCACACAGTTGCAGGTAGCGCTCCAGACGTGCCGAAGAGTGCTCCGGCCCCTGCCCTTCATAACCGTGAGGCAACAGCATGGTCAGACCGCAGAGACGGCCCCACTTGTGCTCGCCGCTGGTGATGAACTGGTCGACTACTACCTGGGCACCGTTGGCGAAGTCGCCGAACTGGGCTTCCCAGATCACCAGCGCATTCGGCTCGGTGGTGGAGTAGCCATATTCGAACGCCAGGACGGCTTCCTCGGACAGCAGCGAATCGTACAGGTCGAAACGTGGCTGGCCTTTGTACAGGTGTTGCAGCGGGATGTAGGTGCTGGCGTCTTTCTGGTTGTGCAGCGCCGCATGGCGGTGCGAGAAAGTGCCGCGGCCTACGTCCTGGCCGGTGATGCGAATCGGGTGACCTTCGAACGCCAGGGTCGCGTACGCCATGGTTTCAGCGTAACCCCAGTTGATCGGCAGGCCGCCGGCTTGCATCTTCTGCCGGTCTTCGTAGATCTTCGAGACCTGGCGCTGAACCACGAAGCCTTCCGGTATTTCCAGCAGCTTGGCGGACAGTTCCTGCAGGGTCTTGAGGTCGAAACGGGTGTCGTGACGAGCGGTCCAGGCGTGGCCCAGGTAAGGACGCCAGTCCACGAACAGCTCTTTGTTCGGCTCTTTGACCAGGCTTTTTACAACGTGCAGGCCGTTGTCCAGGGCATTGCGATATTCATCGACTTTTTCCTGGACGCGCGCAGCATCCAGCACGCCACTCTGTGTCAGGCGCTCGGCATACAGCTCACGGGTGGTGCGCTGCTTGGCGATCTGCTGGTACATCAGGGGTTGGGTGCCGCTTGGCTCGTCGGCCTCGTTGTGGCCGCGACGACGGTAGCAGACCAGGTCGATCACCACGTCGCGCTTGTACTGCATGCGGTAGTCGATGGCCAACTGGGTCACGAACAGCACGGCTTCCGGATCATCGCCATTCACATGGAGAATCGGTGCCTGGATCATTTTCGCGACGTCGGTTGCGTACTCGGTGGAACGCGAGTCCAGCGGGTTGCTGATGGTGAAACCGACCTGGTTGTTGATAACGATGTGAACCGTACCGCCAGTCTTGAAGCCGCGGGTCTGCGACATCTGGAAGGTTTCCATGACCACGCCTTGACCGGCGAATGCCGCGTCACCGTGGATGGAAATCGGCAGGACTTTTTCACCGGTCGGATCATTGCGACGATCCTGGCGAGCACGGACCGAACCCTCGACCACCGGGGAAACGATTTCCAGGTGGGATGGGTTGAAGGCCATGGCCAGGTGCACTTCGCCACCTGTGGTCATCACGTTGGACGAGAAGCCCTGGTGGTATTTCACGTCACCAGAACCCAGTTCGACCTTCTTCTTGCCTTCAAACTCGTCGAACAGCTCGCGCGGGTTCTTGCCGAAGGTGTTGACCAGTACGTTCAGGCGGCCACGGTGAGCCATGCCGATGACAACTTCCTTGGTGCCGTAGGAACCGGAACGCTGGATCAGCTCGTCCAGCATTGGAATCAGGCTTTCGCCGCCTTCCAGGCCGAAACGCTTGGTGCCCGGGTATTTGGTACCCAGGTATTTCTCCAGACCCTCACCGGCGGTGACGCGCTCGAGCAAGTGGCTCTTGATGTCGGTGGAGTACGTCGGACGACCACGAACGCTTTCCAGACGCTGCTGGAACCACTGGCGCTGCTCGGAATCGGTGATGTGCGTAAATTCAGCGCCGATGGTGCGGCAATATGTCTGCTGCAACGCTTCGTGAATTTCGCGTAGGCTCGCTTCCTCTTTGCCGATGAACAGGTCGCCGGCACGGAAGGTCGTATCAAGATCGGCATTGGTCAAGCCGTAATGAGTGATCGACAGGTCTGCAGGTGCAGGACGCTGCCACAGCCCCAGCGGGTCGAGCTGGGCTGCCTGGTGGCCTCGCATCCGGTAGGCCTGGATCAGTCGCAGCACTTCAACTTGCTTCTTCTCGTGTTCACTGCTCACGCTGCCGGCAGAGACCGGTTGAGCGCGGCGCTGGTTCTTTGCCAGCAACACGAAATGATCGCGAATCGTCGAGTGCGAAACATCAGTGGCAGAGTTACCGTCAGCCGGCAACTTCTGAAAGTAGGTGCGCCATTCTTCT
This sequence comes from Pseudomonas sp. PF05, assembly GCF_056521845.1. NCBI lineage: Bacteria > Pseudomonadati > Pseudomonadota > Gammaproteobacteria > Pseudomonadales > Pseudomonadaceae > Pseudomonas > Pseudomonas sp. PF05. Next base: position 208,428 of record NZ_JBWLPW010000008.1, read on the forward strand.
GGCACAGCGTTAGGGTCGTGCAGGTAGAGCTCGTAGAGCTCTTCCACATAGGCAGCGTTACCACCGGAGAGGTGGGCACTGTTCCACATGCGCTGCATCACGCTTTCTTGCATGCTTGGTCACCCTCGATTAGGGGAACACCACCGGCGAAAACACCGAGCAAACTTGCAGAAGTCCGAGTGCAGCGACTAAAACAAGCCACTTAGGATCACGCTGATAGTCCGGGTACCAGCCCGGATGCCCCTGCTTGTCTCATTTCTTCAAAATAAGAACTGCCGCTTTGTAAGCGGCTGTTCTGGTTATAGCCACGACGCGGGTTGAAGCCCGCGCCCTGGCCTTTACGGGTACAGCGGTTCTACGGGTACAGCAGCTGAATCACACGCCGCTCTGCAGCAGCATGTTACGTACGTGACCGATGGCCTTAGTCGGGTTCAGGCCTTTCGGGCAGACGTTGACGCAGTTCATGATCCCGCGGCAGCGGAATACGCTGAACGGGTCATCCAGTGCAGCCAGACGCTCGGACGTCTTGGTGTCACGGCTGTCTGCCAGGAAGCGGTACGCTTGCAGCAGGGCGGCCGGGCCCAGGAACTTGTCCGGGTTCCACCAGAAGGATGGGCACGAGGTCGAGCAGCAAGCGCACAGGATGCACTCGTACAGACCGTCGAGCTTTTCACGCTCTTCCGGAGACTGCAGACGTTCGATGGCCGGAGCCGGCGTATCGTTCTGCAGGTATGGCTTCACCTTCTCGTATTGCTTGTAGAAGATGCTCATATCGACGACCAGGTCACGGATAACCGGCAAACCAGGCAGCGGACGAACGATCAGCTTGTTGCCCTTGACCACGGCAGACAGCGGCGTGATGCAGGCCAGGCCGTTCTTGCCGTTGATGTTCATGCCGTCGGAGCCGCAAACGCCCTCACGGCAAGAGCGACGATAGGAGAAACCCTCGTCCTGCTCTTTGATCAGGGCCAGCACGTCCAGCACCATCAGGTCTTTACCACCGGTATCGACCTGGAAATCCTGCATGAACGGCGCAGCGTCCTGATCAGGGTTGTAGCGATAAACACTGACTTGCAACATAGCGGTCACCCTTAATAAGTCCGGACTTTTGGTTCGAAAGTCGGAACAGTCTTCGGCGAGAAGTTCACGGCACGCTTGGCGACGCGTTTTTCACCCGGGAAGTACAAGGTGTGGCACAGCCAGTTTTCGTCGTCACGGTCTTCGAAGTCTTCGCGAGCGTGGGCACCACGGGACTCTTTACGCACTTCTGCGGCGATGGCGGTGGCTTCGGCCACTTCCAGCAGGTTCTGCAGTTCCAGCGCTTCGATACGGGCAGTGTTGAACGCCTGCGACTTATCGTTGATCTTCACGTTGGCGATTCGCTCACGCAATTGCGCCAGCTGGGCAATACCCTTCTGCATGTATTCGCCGGTACGGAATACACCGAAGTAGTTCTGCATGCAGTTTTGCAACTCGCGACGCAGGGTCGCCACGTCTTCGCCTTCGTTACGCTCGTTCAGAGCGGACAGACGCGCCAGGGCGGCTTCGATGTTGGCGTCGGTGGCATCGTCATATTCGATACCGTCGGACAGCGCTTTTTCCAGGTGCAGGCCGGCAGCACGACCGAAGACCACCAGGTCGAGCAACGAGTTGCCGCCCAGGCGGTTGGCACCGTGGACCGATACGCACGCCACTTCACCCACTGCGAACAGGCCAGGGATGATTTCGTCCACGCCTTCGGCGTTCTGGGTGATCGCCTGGCCGTGAATGTTGGTGGCAACGCCGCCCATCATATAGTGGCAGGTTGGAACTACTGGAACTGGCGCGACGACCGGGTCGACGTGAGCGAAGGTCTTGGACAGTTCGCAAATGCCTGGCAGGCGGCTGTGCAGCACTTCCTCGCCCAGGTGGTCGAGCTTGAGCATCACGTGGTCGCCATTCGGACCGCAACCGTTGCCAGCGATGATCTCTTTAACCATCGAACGGGCAACCACGTCACGACCGGCAAGGTCCTTGGCGTTCGGAGCATAACGCTCCATGAAACGCTCGCCGTGCTTGTTGATCAGGTAACCACCTTCACCACGGCAACCTTCGGTCACCAGTACACCGGCGCCGGCGATGCCGGTTGGGTGGAACTGCCACATTTCGATGTCTTGCACCGGCACGCCAGCACGCAGGGCCATGCCGACGCCGTCACCAGTGTTGATCAGGGCATTGGTGGTGGATGCGTAGATACGGCCTGCACCGCCGGTCGCCAGTACGGTGGCCTTGGCGCGGATGTAGGTGGTTTCGCCGGTTTCGATGCAAATTGCGATCACACCGACAAAGGCACCGTCCTGGTTCTTCACCAGGTCAACGGCGTAGTACTCGTTCAGGAACGTGGTACCGGCCTTCAGGTTGCCCTGGTACAGGGTGTGCAACAACGCGTGACCGGTACGGTCGGACGCCGCGCAAGTACGCGCAGCCTGGCCGCCCTTGCCGTAGTCCTTGGACTGGCCACCGAACGGACGCTGATAGATACGACCCTGCTCGGTACGCGAGAACGGCATACCCATGTGGTCCAGCTCGAACACCGCGGCCGGGCCTTCCTGACACATGTATTCGATAGCGTCCTGGTCACCGATGTAGTCGGAACCCTTGACGGTATCGTACATGTGCCAGCGCCAGTCATCGTTCGGGTCGGCCGAAGCGATGGCGCAGGTGATGCCGCCCTGGGCGGAAACAGTGTGCGAACGCGTCGGGAAAACCTTGGTGATCACGGCAGTCTTGTGACCGCCCTGTGCCAGTTGCAGCGCTGCGCGCATGCCGGCACCGCCACCACCAATGATGATGGCGTCGAAAGAAATAGTTGGAATGTTAGCCATGGATCAGATACCCCAGAGAATCTGCACACCCCAGACGAAGTAAGCGAACATCGCAACGCCGCATACTGCCTGGAAGAGGAAACGTACGGCAGTCGCCGACTTGCCGAACGCCATTGGCGTCAGGTAGTCGGTCGCGATGGTCCACATGCCGACCCAGGCGTGAGCGCCCAGTGCGACAAGTGCCAGCAGACTGAAGATACGCATCCAGTTGTTTGCGAACAGTTCATGCCATTGGGCGTAGCCCAGGCCTGGGTTTGCTACGACATATCCGATCAGGAAGATGAAGTAAGCCGCGAGAACGACCGCAGACACACGCTGCGCCATCCAGTCATAGAGGCCCGAACGCGAAAGGTTCGTGACGTTGGTTACCATATCCAGACTCCTGCCAGAACGATCAGCACCGCAGACACGGCGATAATGATTTTCGAGCCCAGCTTGCCGCCTTCCAGCGTCTCACCGATGCCCATGTCCATGATCAAGTGGCGCACACCGGCAACCAAGTGATACAGCAAGGCGGACAGGATGCCCCAAATCACTAGCTTGGCTAGCGGACTGGTCAGACACGCTTTCACCTGACCGAAGCCTTCTTCCGAATCGAGCGACTTGTCCAATGCATAAAGCATGATGGCCAGGCTGACGAAGAGAATGACACCGGAAATACGGTGAAGAATGGACGTGTAAGCAGTGACTGGGAGTTTGATGGTCCTTAGGTCTAGGTTTACAGGTCGTTGGCTTTTCACGGCTTTTTTTTCACACTGAAGAGCCCCTAACAATCAGGGCAAAGTTGTTGGGGCGCGCACTGGTCAGGTACTCACCACCCAGGGAGTGACGACCCCCAAGAAAGCAGGCCCAAAAGCCCCTGGCGGTCGGTGGCCGAGTATAGACAGTTAGGCTACTAATGACAACGCGTTCACCTTCCCCTAATAGCGCATTGCACATATGAGGCAAAAGGCGTAAACGGCAGGCAATTTCGCGGAAAAAGTCCGGTTAAAGCCTTCTGGAGCAAGACTTTAGGCAAATTGACTTTCGAATTTATCTCACTATAGTGGTGCGGGCCCTGCGTGGGGGGTCTGTCTGATGATTTCAAGCATTAATAGGAGGCCACATGGCTGACAAAAAAGCGCAGTTGATCATCGAGGGCGCAGCCCCCGTCGAGCTGCCCATTTTAACCGGCACCGTTGGTCCCGATGTAATCGACGTACGGGGCCTGACGGCCACGGGCCGTTTCACCTTCGACCCAGGTTTCATGTCGACCGCCTCGTGCGAGTCGAAAATCACCTATATCGACGGCGACAACGGCATCCTGCTGCACCGCGGCTACCCGATCGAGCAACTGGCTGAAAAATCGGACTACCTGGAAACCTGCTACCTGCTGCTCAATGGCGAGCTGCCAACCGCAGAGCAAAAGGCCCAGTTCGTCAGCACCGTGAAGAACCACACCATGGTTCACGAGCAGTTGAAGACCTTCTTCAACGGCTTCCGTCGCGATGCCCACCCGATGGCCGTCATGTGCGGCGTTGTCGGCGCCCTCTCGGCCTTCTACCACGACTCCCTGGACATCAATAACCCCCAGCATCGCGAGATCTCGGCGATCCGCCTGGTGGCGAAGATGCCGACCCTGGCAGCCATGGTCTACAAGTACTCCATGGGCCAGCCCATGATGTACCCGCGCAACGACCTGACCTATGCAGAGAACTTCCTGCATATGATGTTCAACACCCCGTGCGAGATCAAACCGATCAGCCCGGTGCTCGCCAAGGCCATGGACCGGATCTTCATCCTCCATGCCGACCACGAGCAGAACGCCTCCACGTCCACCGTGCGCCTGGCCGGCTCCTCGGGTGCCAACCCGTTCGCCTGTATCGCTGCCGGTATCGCCGCACTCTGGGGCCCAGCCCACGGCGGTGCCAACGAAGCGGTACTGACCATGCTCGATGAAATCGGTGATGTCTCGAACATCGACAAGTTCATCGCCAAGGCCAAGGACAAGAACGATCCGTTCAAACTGATGGGCTTCGGTCACCGGGTCTACAAGAACCGCGACCCTCGCGCCACCGTCATGAAGCAGACCTGCGACGAAGTGCTCAAGGAACTGGGGATCAAGAATGATCCGCAACTCGAACTGGCCATGCGCCTGGAAGAGATCGCCCTGACCGATCCGTACTTCATCGAGCGCTCGCTGTACCCGAACGTCGACTTCTACTCGGGGATCATCCTCAAGGCGATCGGCATTCCAACCAGCATGTTCACCGTGATCTTCGCCCTGGCGCGGACCGTGGGCTGGATCTCCCACTGGAAGGAAATGCTCTCCAGCCCGTACAAGATCGGCCGCCCGCGCCAGCTGTACACCGGCTACGAGTCGCGTGACCTCACCAAGCTGGAAGACCGCAAGTAAGGCCTGCCTTGCGATAGGTTCAAAGCGGTACTGAAACAGCCCCTGCTTCTTATATAAGAGCGGGGGCTGTTTTGTTTGGGCCTCTTTTCATCTGATCCGGAAGCTGTATTGGCTGACCCGACGCCATCGCGAGCAAGCTCGCTCCCACAGAGTGAACGCATTCCAAGGTGGGAGCGGGCTTGCTCGCGAAGGCGTCATTACTCCCATCACCGTTATCGCGCACAAAAAAATACCCCAGCCTCTCGACCGGGGTATTTCTTCAAACACAACGCTTACAGCTTACTGGCGCATCAGTGGCTAACCGCCCCACTCGCCCCCAGGCCAGTCTGCGAACGCACGAACTGCGGGAAGAACAGCGCCCGCTCGTTTACCCCTTCAGCCGACTTGTCGGTGATGGAGAAGAACCAGATGCCGACGAAGGCGATGGCCATCGAGAACAGCGCCGGGTACTCATACGGGAAGATCGCCTTCTCGTGACCCATGATCTGCACCCAGATGGTCGGACCAAGCACCATCAGGCCCACGGCACTGACCAGGCCCAACCAGCCGCCAATCATGGCGCCACGGGTGGTCAGCTTTTTCCAATACATCGAAAGCAGCAGTACCGGGAAGTTGCAGCTCGCCGCGATGGAGAACGCCAGGCCCACCATGAACGCGATGTTCTGCTTCTCGAACAGGATGCCCAGGCCGATCGCCAGCACCGCCAGGGCGATGGTGGTGATTTTCGAGACGCGAATCTCGTCCTTCTCGTTGGCCTTGCCTTTCTTGATCACGCTGGCATACAGGTCATGGGACACCGCCGAGGCACCGGCCAGGGTCAGGCCCGCGACGACCGCCAGGATGGTGGCGAAGGCTACGGCCGAGATGAAGCCCAGGAAGATACTGCCGCCCACCGCGTTGGCCAGGTGCACCGCCGCCATGTTGTTGCCGCCAAGCAAGGCACCTGCCGCGTCCTTGAAGGCCGGGTTGGTGCTGACCAGCAGGATCGCGCCGAAGCCGATGATGAAGGTCAGGATGTAGAAGTAACCGATGAAGCCAGTGGCATACAGCACGCTCTTGCGCGCTTCCTTGGCGTCGCTCACGGTGAAGAAGCGCATCAGGATATGCGGCAGGCCAGCAGTACCGAACATCAGTGCCAGGCCCAGGGAGAAGGCCGAGACCGGATCCTTCACCAAGCCGCCAGGGCTCATGATCGCCTCGCCTTTAGGGTGCACCTTGATCGCTTCGGAAAACAGCATGTTGAAGTCGAAGTTGACGTGCTTCATGACCATCAGGGCCATGAACGATGCGCCCGACAGCAACAGCACCGCCTTGATGATCTGTACCCAAGTGGTAGCCAACATGCCGCCGAACAGCACATAAAGGCACATCAGGATACCCACCAGGACCACCGCGACGTGATAGTCCAGGCCGAACAGCAACTGGATCAGCTTGCCGGCACCGACCATTTGCGCGATCAGGTAGAACGCCACCACGACCAGCGAGCCGCAGGCGGACAGACTGCGGATCTGGGTTTGCCCCAGGCGATAGGACGCCACGTCGGCAAAGGTGTATTTACCCAGGTTGCGCAAGCGTTCAGCGATCAGGAACAGAATGATCGGCCAGCCCACCAGGAAGCCGATCGAGTAGATCAGGCCGTCGTAGCCGGAGGCGAACACCAGTGCGGAGATCCCCAGGAAGGACGCCGCCGACATGTAGTCGCCCGCGATGGCCAAGCCATTCTGGAAGCCGGTGATCTTGCCACCCGCTGCATAGTAGTCGGCCGCCGAATTGTTTTTCTTGGACGCCCAGTAGGTGATATATAAAGTCGCGCCGACGAAGACCACGAACATCAGGATAGCCGCGACGTTGAGGGGCTGTTTCTGCACGGCACCGGTCAGGGCTTCAGCCGCCCAGGCGCCCGGGGCGAACGCCGCGATGCTCAAAAGAGCCAGTAGACGCCGGATCATTGCTGAGCCTCCTTGAGAATCGCATTGTTCAGGTCGTCGAACTCGCCGTTGGCGCGCCGTACGTAGATGCCGGTCAGGACGAAGGCCGAGACAATCAGGCCGACACCGATGGGAATGCCCCAGGTGATGGTGGACTCAGGCGATATCTTGGCCCCGAGAATGTGTGGCCCGTAGGCGATCAGAAGAATGAAGCCGGAATACAGCCCAAGCATGATCGCCGAGAGAATCCAGGCGAACTTTTCTCTTTTTCTCACCAGCTCCTTGAAGCGCGGGCTGTTTTGAATAGAGAGGTAAATGCTGTCGTTCATTGTTTTTATCCTCGCAGCACAGATTTAATTGGAACGACCCTACTCTATGCGGCTCAAGGCCAGGTTCCAGACGACCTTAGTATTAGAACGATATGACGGCGCTGCCCGTTTCCCGCACATTTGCGCAATGACCTCTGTGGGAGCGGGCTTGCTCGCGAATGCAGAGTGTCAGTCAACACATGGTTAACTGACAAAACGCCTTCGCGAGCAAGCCCGCTCCCACAGGGACTTGCGCAAGACTAAGAATCCGCACGCACAAAAAAACCGCATGACGCAAGGTCATGCGGTTTTTCGCAACAGCTAAACCAGGCTGATTACTTGCCGGTCCACTCCTTTACGCGATCCGGGTGCTTGGCAACCCAGTCCTTGGCAGCGGCGTCAGGCTTGGCACCCTCCTGGATCGCCAGCATGACTTCGCCGATTTCGTCTTTCGAAGCCCATTGGAATTTCTTCAGGAACGCGACCACTTCCGGCGCCTTGGCCTCCAGCTCTTTGCTGCCGATGCTGTTCACAGTTTCAGCCGCGCCATAGATGCCTTTCGGGTCTTCCAAAAAGCGCAGTTTCCACTTGGCGAACATCCAGTGCGGCACCCAACCGGTGACGGCGATGGATTCGTTTTTCTTCTCGGCACGGGTCAGCTCGGCGATCATGCCGGCACCGGAACTGGCCTTGAGTTGATAGCCGGTCAGGTCGTAATCCTTGATTGCCTGTTCGGTCTTGAGCATCACACCTGAACCGGCGTCGATGCCAACGATGCGCTTCTTGAAGGAGTCGTCGGTTTTCAGATCCTCGATCGACTTGGCCTTGACGTACTCCGGCACGATCAGGCCGATTTTTGCGTCCTTGAAGTTGGGGCCGTAGTCGACCACCTGGTCCTTGTTCTTCGTCCAATAGTCGCCGTGAGTCACCGGCAGCCAGGCCGAAAGCATCGCGTCGAGTTTACCGGTGGCCACGCCCTGCCACATGATCCCGGTCGCGACCGCTTGCAGCTTCACGTCGTAGCCAAGCTTCTGCTGGATGACTTCGGCGGCCACGTGAGTGGTCGCGACACTGTCGGACCAGCCGTCAACGTAACCGATGCTCAAGGTTTTGTTTTCGGCACTGGCCAAGGTGGAGCTGATCGCCAGTACCAGTGCGGCACCTGCGCCCAAGAGTCGTCGCATCTTCATCGTTACTTCCCCGAAAGTGCTGCGCCCGGCGGATGTCGGGCAGCGTGAACGTATTGTTATGGTGCACAGCGCCCCCATCACGCTCGCCTGCATACCGGTTCGAACGCCAGTGGAGTACTGACTCGTTGATCATCAACCTGCGCTGATCTGGAACCTGCTCTGCCTGCGACGTTGAAGCAACGAGAAACGACATCAGAAAGCCATTAACTGCGTTCGAGAAAGTACTCTAGGGAAAAGATGCGGTCTGTGGTATCGCGAAGCTGAGTGCGGGTTGCCAGGAGCAGGGTTTGGCGAGCCGGCCGGCCAAGCTATAAAAAGCCTGCTCCCATGCTGAGGAGCAGGCATTGCGATAGGTGAGCAACAACTGGCCACTGATTAATGACTTAGTATCACCCGACGAGGTACGGATACTGTCCGGTACGTCTTTTTAGGGTGATACCTCTGCCACGCCGGCAAGTTGAAAAATTCAGACTGCGGCACCTCTCGATTCGCTAAAAAAAACCTCGCATTTTTTTGCACTTCTGGGGTACCCCGGCGCCTGTACAAATACCTGATTTCAGAAGCTGTAACGCTGGTCCCGGCATCTGGCTTTTTCGAAACGATATCATCCAAAGTCTCCATCAGACCGTCGATTGCAAAAAGCACCTGTTTGTTGCGCTGAAAAATTTGAAACTCCAACCCCGCCTTACTTGAGCGACGCCACATAGGAACATTTATCTGAAAAAAGTTTCCAACCCCTTTCTCATCCTTCTGAAAATACCGATTTGTCATTGCAAATTTCTTATAAGCAATACCACGATGAAAATCAATCAATTCCGCCTTGATTTGGTCATTCGCATTATAAACACCTGCCGTCACCGTCGGCCCAAACGCTGCGTCGGTCAAATCATTCTGCTTTAACACGTTGCGTTTTTTTTCAACCGAGAATTTACCGAGATTTCTATTCCAAGACACCTCCCATGAAAACTCCTTGAATCCAGCCCTATTCAAAGCTTTCAGAGCAAAGTCACGAGGCTCACGCAACCCAAACAAGATATCGCCAGGCTCAAAAGTAGCTACCAACTTAGCGTAGTCCTGACTATCCTCGTTCACAGAGACTAGCTGTAATCCCTGATCATCAAAAAACGTTACAGGATTATTTGCAACCATCCGGTACAAATTCAAGCCATCCGCTACCCCATCCGGATCCGGGCTCAGCCATTGACACCACCAAGGCATGTAATATCTAAATCCGTAATAATATAATCCGGTCGAGTCCAACTCCTTGCCTGAATAGCGCATTGTCTTGCTGTTCGCCTTAACCCTATCGCTTCCCGCCCACCAAGCTGTACAACCGTAGCTGTAAAAAACCTCCTCGCTTATTATCGCTCCATCGTCATCCAACTCGATGCAGTTTGACCCAACCAGATCAATCAGCGAGTATCGACAATAAATTATATCTTGCCCGTTCCGCTGATCGACTCGCTGTACCATACGAATATCACATAGCCCCGCCGCTGCGCTGACGACATCTATTTCCTCATCAAGACCGGATCGAATTTCCAGCGTATCCAAATAACGCGTTTCCGAGCGATTCCTTAACTGCCCAGTTGCTACCGATCCGATTTTTCTTCGCCGTTGCCCCCTATCATCGTAGACATAAATTTCCGAGTCATTTGCCGAGCCTAAATGGCTCGTCCGCTGGAATTTTTTAAGCTGATTTCGCTCATCCCATCCCAGCGTTTGCCCAGGAAACAGCAGACGCTTATTACCGTTCAAGTCATGCGCCAAAGCGATCTCTTCTTCAGTCGGCAATTCTCCGTCGATTTTTTCAGAGAGCGAGCGATTACTATATTTCGATACGCCCATCCGTTGAGTGCGGCTTCCCAGCGCCGCACAACGAAGCAGCTTTACAAGATTACCACCCGAGTCGTAGCTAAAAACCTCAGTGTAATTTTCCAACTGACTCGGATCAGCTGGAGATTGAAAGTCAGGAAAACAAGACCCGACACCGCCACCGATGACTTGCCAACCGGTAGCGCAAATCAACTGATAGAGCGTGTCATAACAGAAGGTTCTAACTGGTTCGATTTTCTGGTTACGGAAGTAGCGAACGGGTAACGCCCTGTCCTCTATAGATATTATGTTTCCCACGCGATCATAGCGATAAATGAGATGCTGTAAAGTACAGCGCTCCGGCCGATAGGATTTCAACTCTTCCAACCTTCCATCTATCGGACAATAAACTGCGGAACAAACCACTCCATTTGCTAAAGTCTGCTGGACAACCTTGTTTGCAGCATTATAAAGAACATCCCCCACAACCTTTTTAACTGGCCCATCCGGCTGCATGATCAACCTTATTCCGGCAAGCTGACCGCCCACTGTATATTCAAACAGCCGCACATGTTTTCTAGCATCAATTTCGCAGACCAGCTGTGATACAGCGTTGTAAAGAGACAAGGTCGTGCTGCCCTCGCCTTTCTCATGAAGCTGATCACGCTCAGACTCTAGGGCGGGCCAATGCGGTTGCTCTATGCTATCCAGAAAATGCCGAGTGCTTTCAAGCCTATCGCCTTGCAGGGAATATGATCGAGAGAAAACTGTCCCGGCACCATCATCAACTCTAATTATTCTTCCGCCTTGATTAAATCTAACAAACGCTTCATCACTGCCGCCGTATGAGTAAAAAATACTATTTCTTGGACCTTCGTCAATTTGTTTCACAGACTCTTTTACCGGGCGTAGCTGATTGTCGTATTCAACTTTCACATGCGTGAAGTTGCTGTCCCAACGGTGACACTGCTGGCCAGCGACGCCTGAGAGATACAAGCGGATCCCGGCATCGACACTATTAATTAGCAAGGCCTGCCCCGAAAGACTGTACACATTCTGAATATTCGGCGAAATATCAGGTTCCAATTCCATAAGCTTAAACAGCCGAGGGTCGTACTGTTTTATACTTCGCCCAGCACAATTATTGACTTGATAGGTCACTCGCTTTTCGAGAGGATCCGCAGCTGCCGTGCGATGATAGGCTGTTGAACGAACAGTCAGACGGCGTGAATCGAATACAGTCAATGTTGGCGTTCGCGAGTGCATGGCGGTATCTCCCCAGGAGGACAGTCCCAACGACGCACACACATTTAATGCCCGAAAATGAATATTTCAACTGTCAGAAATAACAGGTCCGTTAATGAAAACTCCCAGACAGTAGATTTCGCTCAAATTTCGCATGCTTGATCAGGCTAGCCGGCAGATCACTAGCCACCACCACGGCCCTGCGTGTATCGTCCCGCTACTCTTGCACCCCGTTCGCGCTTGTTTTGCGGCGATCATGGCACTTGGCTTCACTTCAGTGGTCATAGCCTGCGAACCTCATTCGGCAACATCCTTTAAGGGATCCAGTCATGCTCCGTTCCTTGCGCTTCGCTGCCCTTCTCGGCGGCCTTATCCTGAGTGCGTCCGCGCTGGCGGTGGATATTGACGCCGCCAGCTATGGCTACCCCTTGACCAACCCATTCGAGGCGACGATCGCCACCACGCCGCCGGACCTGCGTCCGGAGCTGCCGCTGAATGAGGACATCAACCAGTCCGATCACACCGTCAAGCTGCGCCCCGAACGGGAGTTCATCCTGCCGGACAATTTCTGGCCGGTGAAAAGCCTGACCTACCGCATGGCCACCCAGGACAAACCGGCGCCGCTGATCTTCCTGATTGCAGGTACGGGTGCCCGGTATGACAGCACACTCAACGAATATCTCAAGCGCCTCTACTACAAGGCCGGCTACCACGTGGTGCAGTTGTCCTCGCCCACCAGCTTCGACTTCATGAGCGCCGCTTCGCGCTTCGCCACGCCAGGCATTTCCAAGGAAGACGCAGAAGACATGTACCGGGTGATGCAAGCCGTGCGTGCGCAAAACCCCAAGCTGCCGGTGACCGAGTACTACCTGACCGGCTACAGCCTCGGCGCCCTGGACGCGGCCTTCGTCGCACACCTGGACGAAACCCGGCGCAGCTTCAATTTCAAGAAGGTGCTGCTGCTCAACCCGCCGGTGAACCTCTACACCTCGATCACCAACCTGGACAAACTGGTCCAGACCGAGGTCAAGGGCATCAACAACACCACCACCTTCTACGAGCTGGTGCTCAACAAGCTGACGCGCTACTTCCAGCAAAAAGGCTACATCGACCTCAACGATGCCCTGCTCTACGATTTCCAGCAGTCCAGGCAACACCTGAGCAACGAGCAGATGGCCATGTTGATCGGCACCTCTTTCCGTTTCTCAGCGGCCGACATCGCGTTCACCTCTGACCTGATCAACCGGCGCGGCCTGATCATCCCACCCAAGTTCCCGATTACCGAAAGCACCAGCCTGACGCCGTTCCTCAAACGTGCGCTGCAATGCGATTTCGACTGCTACCTCACCGAGCAGGTGATCCCGATGTGGCGCGCGCGCACTGACGGCGGCAGCCTGTTGCAATTGATCGACCAGGTCAGCCTTTACGCACTGAAGGATTACCTGCACGACAGCCCGAAGATTGCCGTCATGCACAATGCCGACGACGTCATTCTCGGCCCGGGCGACCTGGGCTTCCTGCGCAAGACCTTTGGCGATCGCCTGACGGTTTATCCACTGGGCGGCCACTGCGGCAACCTTAACTACCGCGTCAACAGCGACGCCATGCTGGAGTTCTTCCGTGGCTAAATATCTGCTGCTTATCGCTGCGTTAATGAGTGCGGGCATGGTCCAAGCCGACAACAGCAAGGCCAATGCGCCAGTGGTGGTGGACTCCGACGGTTTCAAGGAACCGTTGAGCAAGCTCAAGTTCAACCCGGGCCTGGACCAGCGCGAGTTCGAGCGCTCGACCCTCAACGCCCTGAACGTCTATGACCCGCTGGAATCCTGGAACCGCCGCGTCTACCACTTCAACTACCGCTTCGACCAATGGGTATTCCTGCCCGTTGTCGACGGCTACCGCTACATCACGCCAAGCTTCGTGCGCACCGGGGTCAGCAATTTCTTCAATAACCTGGGGGACGTGCCAAACCTGATGAACAGCTTGCTGCAATTCAAGGGCAAGCGTTCGATGGAAACCACGGCGCGCCTGCTGCTCAACACCACCGTCGGCATCGCCGGCCTATGGGACCCGGCCACCGCCATGGGCCTGCCGCGCCAGAACGAAGATTTCGGCCAGACCCTGGGCTTCTATGGCGTGCCAGGCGGCGCCTACTTCGTGTTGCCGATCTTCGGCCCGTCGAACCTGCGCGACACCTCAGGGCTGCTGGTGGACTACACAGCCGAATCGGCAATCAACTACCTGAACGTCTCTGAAGTCAGTTCCAACCACCCTGAGTTGCTGCTTCTGCGCGGCGTCGACAAGCGCTACCAGACCAGTTTCCGCTATGGGCAACTGAATTCACCGTTCGAATATGAAAAGGTGCGCTACGTGTACACCGAGTCGCGTAAGTTGCAGATTGCCGAGTAATACGGCATCGCTTCGAATCTTCGAACCTAAGCCGCAGTGCCCTGTGGTGAAGCAGGTCCTATCGCTGATCATCGACAAGTGGAGCAAACACTTCGGCAGCCCAACTGCCCATGCTGTACTTCTGGACCACGTGCGCAGGTGGATCTATGTATTCCTCAACGAGAAATGACGGCGGAATAACAGGGTGCTCACTGTCAATGACCAGAATGTTGCGCGCATCATAAAAATCGTAATTCATCACCGACGGATTGTTGGTGATGATTTTCTTCCGGTAGAACAAAGCATCGAAGAAGCGAAAGCTCAAGCCTGCATGGCCAGGCCGGACGATATCGATCAGGATTTCCGAGCGTCTAATTAGATCGCCAACCTCATCAAGCGACATCCTTTTCCTGAAAAAAGTGATACCGGGACTGGAATTTTCGACCACCTTGCTTTGTACCAGAAACTTATAATTCTTGTGGCCTAGACGATCGAACTCGGCTGCAATTCTGCCCAGCACGTCAATGCGATTCTTGCCCGCCATCACTACAAAAGCTTTGTACTCACGCGTAGTTTCGAGCTCTGCGTTGAGCTCGTAGATGTAGTTACTGAGCTTCCGAAATCCGCATTCCTGAGCGTCTGCATCGTCGAAGGTATAGACCTTGTCGAAACGGGCCAACTGAGCCACCGGCATGGCAAGTCTTGTAACGCCGTCAGACAGGAACGCGATGGTCTGTTGTGCTGCAACCATTGCCTCATCGACAAGAGCGATGTCGATTTGTGCGGGATTGATGATGAGTACAGAGTCGACTTTCCCAGCCTTTTGAATCTGACGGTGCGCCGCACGAACTGTCAGGAACTTCTTCAGCCAGCGCCGCAGCTTTCCCGGTAGAAACGGGACCTGGTCACGCTGTGCAGAAAGATCAACGAACGTGACCTCATTATTTTTGGCTAAGTAATCGCTAAGCCGCTTTACATAACCGCCGACATCCCGACAAACGATCAGGAGCTTTTTCGATGTGATGTGTGGAGGCTGATAGGCCATGTCGTTCTCGTAAAAAAGTGTCAAAGATTGCGGTGCCTTCCAGAGTTTTGTAGCTGAACTACGGGTGTAACCACGCAGAACCCACACTGATCGGTGGATTGGAAAGCGCTTGGCAATCATCTGGAATCATATTTCTTCGGCTGTCTTATCAAGCCGCTTGAGGGGCGAAATGATGAAGGGTCGCTCGATTGACCAATAGGTCAAAACACTCAACGCGCTCACCGCCAGAATGATAAGCGGCAAATACCAGGCATAGCTCCCGGGTGTGCCGTCCGTGAAATTGTATATTTCCAGCAGGCTGAACACGCTGTAAATCACGATACCGTGCAGCAGATAGATACTGAAACTCGCTTCCCCGAGGACTTTTAGCCCCTTGTGTTCCAGGAGCCCGTGCAGGCTGTTGCCTAGCACGAAGAGCCCAAACGGAATACCGAGGATCAACATTTGCCCCGTTGAGTATGAGCGCATCTTCAGACTCGCGAGCAGCACCCCGGCAGCGATGAGGCAACACCAGAGATTTGAAAAGTTGATCGACGTCTTGCGCAGCCGGGGTTCAAAAAAGGCAACAGCCATACCCACCAGAAATAGCTTAACGTACCGCTTGTGGAATACGTGGTGATACTCCGGCCATAAAATCGCGATCGCGCCGATGGAAATCACCAAGGCGAAAATCGGCAACTGGCGACGGAACAGGCAATACATGAGCGGGAGCGAGAGATAGAAAAGTGCCTCGTACATCAGAGTCCACTGCACAGAAGCGTTGATCAGCTTGCTGTCTGGAAATCCATTGATCGGTCCTCCCATGAAGATTAACCAACTACCGAGCGCGGCGAAGTTATCAAGCGGTGAGATGAGTTCCCCCTTTGTTTGGTAGAAACTGATAGCGGCAACCAATAGAACAGACACGATGTACATCGGGAAAATGCGGCGTAATCGAGAGGAAAGCAGCGAGCCCCAATTCGGCTGCCCTCTGATCACTTTTTGCGTGAAAAGGTAGCCCGTAATCATGAAGAACAAGGACACCGGTACGGCCCCCATATTGTTGATCACGCGACTGTCAGTGGCTTGCCAGGTTCCGGTGCTGTGCCACACAAAGGTGATGGCGAAGTGGTGAACCATCACCGCTGTTGCGAGGATTCCTCGCAGACCGTCCAACGACGATACTCGGTGTTGTGCTTCAGGGGCGAGCAAAGGGAAGCGCCCGGCAATCAAGCAGAATACAGCAACGCAAAGCACATATAGCGACAGCAATTGAAAGGTTTCGATCATTGATTTGTTCCAGATGTAATTAGCTGGCCCCCGATTCGTGGGTCGGGAGCTTCTACCCGTTGCCAGCTTTAGCCTTTCAACGCTTTCCAGACCTTGCCGACAACCAGCACACCCGCCAACACCACTGCCCCCGCCACGATTCCTGCCACCGCATTGAGCAACATTGGCAAGATAAACCCGGCACCGCCGGCACTGGCCGTCACGCCTTCTATCCAGTGATGCACCACCGGCACGCCGTGGGTCAGGATGCCACCACCCACCAGGAACATCGCCGCCGTGCCGATCACCGACAGACCTTTCATCATGTAGGGCGCTGCACTCAGGATGGCGCCGCCAATGCTTTTGGCGGCCTGGCCTGGCTTCTGCGTCAACCAGAGCCCCAGGTCATCAAGCTTGACGATCCCGGCCACCAGGCCATAGACCCCAATGGTCATGACGATGGCGATGCCCGACAGGACGATCACCTGTTGGGTCAGTGCCGCGTCGGCAACGGTGCCGAGGGTGATGGCGATGATTTCCGCCGACAGAATGAAGTCGGTGCGTACCGCGCCCTTGATCTTGTCCTTTTCAAAGGCCACCAGGTCGACCGCCGGGTCAGCCACGGCCTCGACCAGTTGCGCATGTTCGGCCTGGTCTTCGGCCGGGCTGTGAAGGAATTTGTGGGCCAGTTTTTCGAACCCTTCGAAACACAGATAGGCGCCGCCCACCATCAACAACGGCGTCACCAACCAAGGGACAAAGGCGCTGATCGCCAGCGCCGACGGCACCAGGATCAACTTGTTGATGAACGAACCCTTGGCCACCGCCCACACCACCGGCAGTTCCCGCTCGGCACGCACACCAGAGACTTGCTGGGCATTGAGCGCCAAGTCATCGCCGAGCACGCCAGCGGTCTTCTTGGCGGCCATCTTGGTCATCAACGCAACATCGTCGAGTACGGTGGCGATATCGTCGATCAGTACCAGCAAACTGCTTCCAGCCATGGAGAGGCTCCTTGAATAATCATGCCGCGCAGCATACCGCGAGCCGCGGCGCCTTGGGGCATTCTTGAGCGCCGCGCGAGGCCGGTGCTACCATGCGCCACCGCCAGAACAGGCAAGGAACCCCTGGGTTTATGAGCACTATCCGCGAGCGCAACAAAGCATTGATCCTGCGTGCCGCCAGCGAAGAATTTGCCGACAAGGGCTTCGCCGCGACCAAGACCAGCGACATCGCGGCCAAGGCAGGCCTGCCCAAACCCAACGTCTACTACTACTTCAAATCCAAGGAAAACCTCTACCGCGAGGTTCTGGAAAGCATCATCGAGCCGATTCTCCAGGCTTCGACACCGTTCAATGCCGACGGCGTGCCCGGTGAGGTACTGAGCCACTACATCCGTTCCAAGATCCGCATCTCCCGCGACCTGCCCTTCGCCTCGAAAGTCTTTGCCAGCGAAATCATGCACGGCGCCCCGCACCTGAGCCCCGATCTGGTGGAACAACTCAACGCCCAGGCCCGGCACAACATCGCCTGCATCCAGACCTGGATCGACCGCGGCCAAATCGCCCCCATCGACCCCAACCACCTGATGTTCAGCATCTGGGCCGCCACCCAGACCTATGCCGATTTCGACTGGCAGATCAGCGCCGTGACCGGCAAGGCGAAGCTCGATGAAGCGGATTACGAAGCGGCGGCGCAGACGATTATTCGGTTGGTGTTGAAGGGGTGTGAGCCAGGCTGAAACACCGCAGTGCGCCCATTCGCGAGCAAGCCCGCTCCCACACTGGACTTGCGTCGTTCAGACATCATGTGTCCAACATCAGATCCTGTGGGAGCGAGCTTGCTCGCGAAGACGCCAGTCAATTCACCGCGAAATCAAACAGTAATCCCCACATCCGCCCTCAACTGCACCGCCTCCACAGCCCTGACCGCCACCTGCTCATCCACATCCGAAACATCACCACTGACACCAATCGCCCCCAACACCTTCCCATCTTGATCCTTGATCAATACCCCACCCGGTGCCGGTACGACGTTGCCCTGCCCCAGCCCATTCAATGCGGCGAAGAATGCCGGGCGTTGCTGGGCATCCTGGGCGAGCAGGCGTGAGCCTTTGCCCAGGGCGATGGCGCCCCAGGCCTTGCCGATGGCGATCTGCGGGCGAAGCAGGCTGGCGCCGTCTTCGCGCTGCAAGGCAACCAGGTGCCCGCCGCTGTCCAGGACCGCGACGGTCAGGGGTGCAGCGCTGATTTCACGACCGGCGGCAAGAGCTTGCCCCGCCAGGTTGACGGCAATTTTCAAGGTTAGAACGCTCATGGGTGCTGTCCTTCTTTTGTTATGGGAGAGCCTTGCGGGCATCACTTTCAGAAAAACCGAACACAACAAATAGAACACAACAATCATTATTTTTGTATACAATAATTTTCACAAAGCACCTTGATCGACGAAAGGCCACCGCAAAACCTGGCCTTCCGACGAATGAAACAGATGCTTGAGGAAATGGATTGACCTGCGCCGTTTGCCGTGAATACACTCTGCGCACAGCCACTTGTATACAATTACAAAACGTAAGAGGCACAAAATAATGAGCAAAATGAGAGCAATCGAAGCCGCCGTCCTGGTCATGCGCCGTGAAGGCGTGGACACCGCCTTCGGTATCCCGGGTGCCGCGATCAACCCGCTGTACTCCGCCCTGCAGAAGGTAGGGGGCATCGATCACGTCCTTGCTCGCCACGTAGAAGGCGCCTCGCACATGGCCGAGGGCTACACCCGGACCAAGGCCGGCAATATCGGGGTGTGCATCGGCACCTCGGGCCCGGCAGGCACCGACATGGTGACCGGGCTATACAGCGCCTCGGCCGATTCGATCCCGATCCTGTGCATCACCGGGCAGGCCCCCCGTGCGCGTATGCACAAGGAAGACTTCCAGGCTGTGGACATCACCAGCATCGTCAAACCCGTGACCAAGTGGGCAACCACCGTGCTGGAGCCGGGCCAGGTGCCGTATGCCTTCCAAAAGGCGTTCTTTGAAATGCGCTCCGGCCGTCCAGGCCCGGTGCTGATCGACCTGCCGTTCGACGTGCAGATGGCCGAGATCGAGTTCGACATCGACGCCTACCAGCCACTTCCCCTGGCCAAGCCCGCGGCCAACCGCGTGCAGATCGAGAAAGCCCTGGCGATGCTCAATCAGGCTGAGCGTCCATTGTTGGTGGCCGGCGGCGGCATCATCAACGCCGATGCCAGCGAACTGCTGGTGGAGTTCGCCGAGCTGACCGGCATTCCCGTCATTCCCACCCTGATGGGCTGGGGCACCATCCCCGACGATCACCCGCTGATGGTCGGCATGGTCGGCCTGCAAACCTCCCATCGCTACGGCAACGCAACCTTGCTCAAGTCGGACGTGGTGCTGGGTGTCGGCAACCGCTGGGCCAACCGCCACACCGGTTCGGTGGACGTCTATACCGAAGGTCGCACGTTCATTCACGTGGACATCGAGCCGACCCAGATCGGCCGCGTCTTCACCCCCGACCTGGGCATCGTTTCCGACGCTGCCTCGGCCCTGACGGTGTTCATCGAAGTGGCCCGCGAATGGCAAGCCGCCGGCAAGCTGAAAAACCGCGACGCCTGGTTGCAAGATTGCCAACAGCGCAAGGCCAGCCTGCAGCGCAAGACCCACTTCGACAACGTGCCGGTCAAACCACAGCGCGTGTACGAAGAAATGAACCAAGTGTTCGGCAAGGACACCTGCTACGTCAGCACCATCGGCCTGTCACAGATCGCCGGGGCGCAGTTCCTGCACGTCTACAAGCCA
Organism: Pseudomonas sp. PF05; assembly: GCF_056521845.1. NCBI lineage: Bacteria > Pseudomonadati > Pseudomonadota > Gammaproteobacteria > Pseudomonadales > Pseudomonadaceae > Pseudomonas > Pseudomonas sp. PF05. The sequence goes on from NZ_JBWLPW010000008.1 coordinate 228,665, forward strand.
CGCCACTGGATCAACTGCGGCCAGGCCGGCCCCTTGGGCTGGACCATTCCGGCCGCGCTGGGGGTGGTCAAGGCCGATCCGAGCCGCAAGGTCGTGGCGCTGTCGGGCGACTATGATTTCCAGTTCATGATCGAAGAGCTGGCGGTGGGTGCGCAGTTCAAGCTGCCCTACATTCATGTCGTGGTGAACAACTCCTACCTGGGCTTGATTCGCCAGGCCCAGCGCGGGTTTGACATGGACTACTGTGTGCAGCTGTCCTTCGACAACCTCAATGCGCCGGAGCTCAACGGTTATGGCGTGGACCACATCGCCGTGGCCGAGGGCCTGGGGTGCAAGGCGCTGCGGGTGTTCGAACCGGCCGGTATCCAACCGGCGCTGCGCCAGGCCCAGGCGATGATCGAGGAATTCAAGGTGCCAGTGATCGTCGAGATCATTCTGGAGCGGGTCACCAACATTTCCATGGGCACCGAGATCAACGCCGTCAATGAGTTTGAAGACCTGGCGCTTGTGGGCAACGATGCACCGACCGCCATTTCGCTGCTCGACTGAGCTGACGGTTGCCTTACCTGTAGGAGCTGCCGAAGGCTGCGATCTTTTGATCTTTCGCTTAAATCTCAAGTGTCGATAGAAAGATCACAGCCTCGCTTCGCTCGACAGCTCCTACGGGTCAGGACGCCATTTAATTTGTAGCAGGAGACCACCATGCCGCGTTTCGCCGCCAACCTGTCCATGCTGTTCACCGAGCAGGATTTCCTCGCCCGTTTCCAAGCCGCTGCCAAGGCCGGCTTCAGTGGCGTCGAGTACCTGTTCCCTTACGACTACAGCTCCGCCGAACTCAAGGCCTTGCTCGACGCCAACGGCCTGACCCAGGTGCTGTTCAACCTGCCGGCCGGTGACTGGGCCAAGGGCGAGCGTGGCATTGCCTGCCTGCCGGACCGGGTCGAGGAATTCCGCGCTGGTGTCGACCTGGCCATTGCCTACGCCCAAGTGCTGGGCAACACCCAGGTCAACTGCCTGGCCGGGATTCGCCCGCAGAACTGCAGTGAAACCCTGGTGGAAAAAACCTTCGTCGCCAACCTGAAATACGCCGCCGAAAAGCTGCAAGCCAACGGCATCAAGCTGGTGATGGAGGCCATCAACACCCGCGACATTCCCGGCTTTTACCTGAACAACACCGCCCAGGCCCTGTCGATCCGCGAGCAGGTGGGCAGCGCCAACCTGTTCCTGCAATACGACATCTACCACATGCAGATCATGGAAGGAGACCTGGCCAGGACCCTGTCGGCGCACCTGGGCGAGATCAACCATGTGCAACTGGCAGACAACCCGGGCCGCAACGAGCCGGGCACGGGCGAGATCAACTATCGATTCCTGTTCGAACACCTGGACCGCATCGGCTACACGGGTTGGGTCGGCTGCGAATACAAGCCGCTGACCACCACCGAAGCGGGATTGGGCTGGCTGAAAACCCATAACGCGATCTGACCCACCTTTCCCTGTAGGAGCTGCCGAGTGCAACGAGGCTGCGATCTTTCCCCTGGCGCTTGAGTCCCCCGGTGAAAGATCAAAAGATCGCAGCCTCGTTGCACTCGACAGCTCCTACGAGCAGCGATAACAACAAGAGGATTTTCTCATGGCTAAAATCGGATTCATCGGCACTGGCATCATGGGCCACCCCATGGCATTGAACCTGCAAAAGGCCGGTCACAGCCTGTTCCTGTCCCAGCACCATGACCCGGCCCCGGCCGACCTGCTGGCCGGTGGTGCGGTGGCGTTGGCCAACCCGAGGGAAGTGGCCCAGGAAGCCGAGTTCATCATCGTCATGGTCCCGGACACCCCGCAGGTCGAAGACGTGCTGTTTCGCGCCGATGGCGTAGCAGCGGGCGTGGGCGCGGGCAAGGTGGTGATCGACATGAGTTCGATCTCCCCCACCGCCACCAAGGCGTTCGCAGCGAAGATCAATGAAAAAGGCGCGCAGTACCTCGACGCCCCGGTGTCCGGCGGTGAAGTCGGCGCCAAGGCCGCAACCCTGAGCATCATGGTCGGTGGCGACAGCGCCGCCTTCGAGCGGGCCCTGGCGCTGTTCCAGGCCATGGGCAAGAACATCACCCTGGTGGGCGGCAATGGCGATGGCCAGACCGCCAAAGTCGCGAACCAGATCATCGTCGCCCTGAACATCCAGGCCGTGGCCGAAGCCCTGTTGTTCGCCTCAAAGAACGGCGCCGATCCGGCGAAGGTTCGCGAAGCGCTGATGGGCGGTTTCGCCTCTTCGAAGATCCTCGAAGTACACGGCGAGCGCATGATCAAGGGCACCTTCGATCCAGGCTTCCGCATCAGCCTGCACCAGAAGGACCTGAACCTGGCCCTGCAAGGTGCCAGGGAACTGAACATCAACCTGCCCAACACCGCCAACGCCCAACAAGTGTTCAGCACCTGCGCGGCCATCGGCGGCAGCCACTGGGATCACTCGGCGTTGATCAAGGGGTTGGAGCATATGGCCAATTTCTCGATTCGCGATAACTGACACACCCCACCCCACTTGTGGGAGCGGGCTTGCTCGCGAAGGCGATCTACCGGTCAATGAAGTATTGACTGACACGCCGTCTTCGCGAGCAAGCTCGCTCCCACAGGTAACCGAGTCGCCTCAGCCAATAATAAAAACCGGGAGCCCGCCATGTCGGTCGATCCGCAACAATTGCTGCGCGAGCTGTTTGCCACAGCCATCGACGCGGCCCATCCGCTGCACGTCCTTGAACCCTACCTGCCCGGCGATCGCAGCGGCCGGGTAATCGTCATCGGTGCCGGCAAGGCAGCCGCGGCCATGGCGCAAGTGGTCGAGCGCTGCTGGCAGGGCGAAGTGTCCGGCCTGGTGGTGACCCGCTACGGCCATGGCGCGCCCTGCCAGAAAATCGAAGTAGTGGAAGCCGCCCACCCGGTGCCTGATGCCGCTGGCCTGGCCGTGGCCCAGCGGGTGCTGGAAATGGTCAGCAACCTCAGCGAAGACGACCGCGTCATCTTCCTGTTGTCCGGCGGCGGTTCTGCCCTGCTCGCTTTGCCCGCCGAAGGCATCACCCTGGCTGACAAGCAATCGATCAACAAAGCCTTGCTCAAGTCCGGCGCGACAATCAGCGAAATGAACTGCGTGCGCAAGCACCTCTCGGCGATCAAGGGCGGGCGCCTGGGCAAGGCCTGCTGGCCGGCGACGGTGTACACCTACGCGATATCCGATGTGCCCGGCGACCTTGCCACGGTCATTGCCTCCGGCCCTACCGTGGCCGATCCCAGTACGTCGGCCGAAGCCCTGGCGATTCTCCAGCGCTACCGCATCGAAGTACCGACCTCGGTGCGCAACTGGCTGCACAGCCCCGAATCGGAAACCGTCAAGCCCGGCGACCCGAGCCTGGCCCGTAGCCACTTCCAATTGATCGCCCGTCCTCAGCAGTCATTGGAGGCCGCGGCAGTGAAGGCGCGCCAGGCCGGTTTCAGCCCATTGATCCTCGGCGACCTGGAAGGCGAATCCCGAGAGGTGGCGAAAGTCCACGCCGGCATCGCCCGGCAAATCGTCCAGCACGGCCAACCTCTGGCGGCGCCGTGCGTGATCCTCTCCGGCGGCGAAACCACCGTCACCGTGCGTGGCAATGGTCGTGGCGGACGCAACGCCGAATTCCTCCTGAGCCTCACCGACAGCCTCAAGGGTCATCCCGGCATCTATGCGCTGGCCGGCGACACCGACGGCATCGACGGATCCGAAGACAACGCCGGTGCCCTCATGACCCCGGACAGCTATCGACGCGCCGCCGAACTGGGCTTGAGCGCCAGCGACGAGTTGGACAACAACAATGGCTACGGCTACTTCGCCGCCCTGGATGCGCTGATCGTCACCGAACCGACCCGCACCAACGTCAACGACTTTCGCGCCATCCTGATCCTCGAGAACCCCAAACATGACGCCTGATAAAAAGGTCAAGATCCTCGCGACCCTCGGCCCCGCCACCCGGGGCATCGATGACATCCGTGAACTGGTACAGGCCGGCGTGAACATCTTCCGCCTGAACTTCAGCCATGGCGAGCATGCCGACCACGCCCAGCGCTACCAGTGGATTCGTGAGGTCGAGCAGCAGCTCAATTACCCGCTGGGCATCCTGATGGACCTGCAAGGTCCGAAGCTGCGGGTCGGCCGGTTCGCCGATGGCAAGGTCCTGCTGCAACGCGGCCAGGCCCTGCGCCTGGACCTGGACCCGACGCCCGGTGATCAACGCCGGGTCAACCTGCCCCACCCGGAAATCATCGCGGCCCTGGAGCCCGGCATGGACCTGCTGCTGGACGACGGCAAATTGCGCCTGCGCGTGACCGCCAGGCACAGCGACGCCATCGACACCGAAGTGCTCAACGGCGGCGAGCTATCGGACCGCAAAGGCGTGAACGTACCCCAGGCCGTGCTCGACCTGAGCCCGCTGACCGCCAAGGACCGGCGCGATTTGAGTTTCGGCCTGGAGCTGGGCGTGGACTGGGTGGCATTGTCGTTCGTCCAGCGGCCCGAGGACATCCGCGAGGCCCGGGCGCTGATCGGCGACAAGGCCTTCCTGATGGCGAAGATCGAGAAACCGTCGGCGGTGACCCAACTGCAGGAAATCGCCGAATTGAGCGACGCGATCATGGTTGCTCGCGGCGACCTGGGGGTCGAAGTCCCGGCCGAGAGCGTGCCGCAGATCCAGAAAAACATCATCAGCACCTGTCGCGCCCTCGGCAAACCGGTGGTGGTGGCGACCCAGATGCTCGAGTCGATGCGTTTCTCCCCGGCGCCCACCCGCGCCGAAGTTACCGATGTCGCCAACGCCGTGGCCGAGGGGGCCGATGCGGTGATGTTGTCGGCGGAAACCGCTTCTGGGGACTACCCCCTCGAAGCCGTGCAGATGATGAGCAAGATCATCCGCCAGGTGGAAAACGGCCCCGACTACCAGGCGCAACTGGACGTCAGCCGGCCAAAAGCCGAGGCCACGGTGTCGGACGCCATCAGTTGCGCGATCCGCCGTATCAGCAATGTGCTGCCAGTGGCGGTGCTGGTGAACTACAGCGAATCGGGCAGTTCCAGCCTGCGGGCGGCGCGGGAACGGCCGACGGTGCCGATCCTCAACCTCACGCCGAACCTGCAGGCCGCTCGCCGCCTGACGCTGGCCTGGGGCGTGCACTCTGTGGTCAACGAGCGGTTGAAGCAAGTGGATGAAGTCTGTTCCACCGCCCTGGAAATCGCCCAGGCCCAAGGCATGGCCCAGCGCGGCGATACCTTGCTGATCACGGCGGGCGTGCCGTTCGGGCAGCCGGGGTCGACCAATTCGCTGCGCATTGAGACGTTGATCTAATTTGCTTCTGTAGGAGCTGGCGAAGCCTGCGATCTTTTGATCTTGATCTTGATCTTGATCTTTCGCTTGAGATTCAAGTGTCTTTGGAAAGATCGCAGCCTCGTTGCACTCGACAGCTCCTACAAAGCTCCAACAAAGCTCATACAAAGCTCCTACAGAGCTTCTACTGGGCTCAGCGGAGCAATTTCTGGCGCAGCGTTCTCTTCTCCCTAGACCCATCATGCCCAACCATTCTTTCAACACCCACTGCCCCGACTGGGCCACCGCCCTGCTCAATGGCTTCAGCCAAGTCTTCCTCCAGCGCCATCCGCTGTGCGGCCTGCTGTGCCTGCTGGCGATTCTGTTCACCGCCCCCAACCTGTTCGGCGGCGCGTTGCTGGGTGGGGTGGCCGGGTTGCTCACGGCCCAGCGACGCGCTTACGCCAAGGCCGACCGGCAAGCCGGGCTGTTCAGCTACAACGGCATCCTGCTGGGCTTGTTGCTGAGCCTTGTATTGCCCTGGTCCGCCCTGTTGCCACCGTTGATCATCGCCGCAGGCGGTCTCAGCGCGATGCTGACCCAGCAATGGCTCAAGCGCACCCGAGGCCCTCGGTGCCTGCCCGCCTACACCGCGCCTTTTGTAGGGCTGGCTTGGCTGTTGATGAGTTTCACCCTGCCGCCGCCCCCAACCGCCTCGATTGAAATAACGATACCCAACCTGCTGGCCGCGCATTTGAGCGGGTTGGGCCAGGTCATGTTTCTCAGCCACCCAGCAGCCGGTGCGTTGATCGCGGCGGGCCTGCTGCTGGCCAATCGTCGCGCCGCCGCTTGGGCATTGTTCGGTTCCGCCGTGGGCCTGGCCTTTGCCTTGTCGCAACATGAAAACGCAATCGCCCTTTGCGGGCTGGGCGGCTACAACCCGGCTTTGGTGGCGCTGGCCCTCAGCCAACAGCGCCGCCAACCCTGGCTGCCGCTGGCGGGGATTCTCCTGGCGGTCATGCTCACCCCAGGTTTTATTGCCCTTGGCCTGCCTCCCCTGACGGCACCGTTCATCCTCGCCTGCTGGTTGATCCAGGCCACCGGCCGGGCGTGGTGCCAAGCCAGCCTCGACACCACGCCTTGCGCTCTGCGGGGCAATCGCCCTAGGCTTCGTTGATTCCGGCTCAGGCGAAGATTATGCAAAACAGCAACAACTGGCGTGACCGCCTCTACGTGATCATTTTCCAGACCGACACCGTGGCCGGACGGCGCTTCGACAGCACCTTGCTGTTGATCATCCTCGCCAGCCTGGTGATCGTGATGCTCGACAGCATCGACAGCGTGCACAAAAACTACGCCACCCTGTTGGCCGGTATCGAATGGGGCTTCACCTTCGTTTTCATCGTCGAGTACGGCCTGCGCCTGTACTGCTCGCCCAAGCCGCTGCGTTATGCCTTCAGTTTCTACGGCCTGGTGGATCTGTTGGCGATCGTGCCGGGGATCCTGGCGCTGTATTACAGCGATGGCCAATACCTGTTGATCATTCGGATCATCCGCATGCTGCGGATTTTCCGCGTGCTCAAGCTCAGCCCTTACCTCACGCAGGCCAACTACCTGATGGCGGCGCTGCGGGGGAGCAAGCAGAAAATCATTGTGTTCCTGGTCAGCGTCTCGACCTTGGTGACCGTGTTCGGCACGCTGATGTACGTGATCGAAGGCCCCCAGAACGGTTTCACCAGCATTCCCAAGGGCATCTATTGGGCTATCGTGACACTGACCACCGTGGGCTTCGGCGACATCGTGCCCAAGACAGCGCTGGGCCAGGTGGTGTCATCCCTGGTAATGATCACCGGCTATTCGATCATCGCCGTGCCGACGGGTATTTTCACGGCTGAACTGGCCACGGCCATGCGCGGCGACCAACTCCAGCGCGATTGCCCGGTGTGCAGCAAAAACCACCACGAACATGGCGCCGCTTTCTGCTCCCGTTGTGGCAACGCGTTGTTTAAGAAATTGGAATAAGCAAAGCACTTTTTGATGCTTGAAGGTCTATAGGCTTGCAGCTAGTGTGCCGGCTAATGCCCGGAACCCTGTTGATAAAAAGGAATTTGCCGTGAAGAACTTGTTTGGCGCCGCTCTTCTCGCCGTCGGCCTGACTTTTGGCAGCCTGGCCCACGCCGCCCCGACCCTGCTCAACGTTTCCTACGACGTGATGCGCGATTTCTACAAGGACTACAACGCAGCCTTCCAGAAACACTGGCAGGCCGAGCACAATGAAAACATCACCGTGCAGATGTCGTTCGGCGGCTCCAGCAAGCAGGCGCGCTCGGTGATCGACGGGCTGCCGGCGGATGTCATCACCATGAACATGGCCACCGACATCAACGCCCTGGCGGACAACGGCAAACTGGTGCCCGAGAACTGGGTCACCCGCCTGCCGGACAACAGTGCGCCGTTCACCTCGGCCACGGTGTTCATCGTACGCAAAGGCAACCCGAAAGCCTTGAAAGACTGGCCCGACCTGCTCAAGGACGGTGTGGAGGTGATCGTGCCCAACCCGAAAACCTCCGGTAACGGTCGCTACACCTACCTGTCGGCCTGGGGTTACGTGCTGAAAAATGGCGGTGACGAAACCAAGGCCAAGGACTTCGTCGGCAAGCTGTTCAAGCAGGCGCCGGTACTGGACACCGGCGGTCGCGCCGCGACGACCACCTTCATGACCAACCAGATCGGCGACGTGCTGGTGACCTTTGAAAACGAAGCCGAGATGATCGCCCGCGAATTCGGCCGCGACCAGTTCGAAGTGGTCTACCCGAGCGTCTCCGCCGAGGCCGAGCCGCCGGTCAGCGTGGTCGACAAGGTTGTCGAGAAAAAAGGCTCCCGCGAAGCCGCCGAGGCGTACCTCAAATACCTGTGGTCGCCCGAAGGCCAGGAAATCGCCGCCGCCAACTACCTGCGCCCACGGGACCCGACGGTACTGGCCAGATACACCGACCGTTTCCCCAAAGTGGACTTCCTGTCGGTGGAAAAAACCTTCGGCGACTGGCGCACGGTGCAGAAGACTCACTTCAATGACGGTGGGGTTTTCGACCAGATCTACAGCGGGCAATAAGAGAGGACAAGCTGTACGCGATCCTGTGGCAAGGGAATCTGTGGGAGCAAAGCTTGTGTGGGAGCAAGGCTTGCCCGCGATAAAGGCACCTCGGTTCCAGAGGCACCGCGCTGTTTTCATCGCGAGCAAGCTTTGCTCCCACAGATCCCCTTGCCACAGGATCCTCCCAGCGTCCTTGTGCGCCCCATCATCAACTGCAAGCATGTCTGATATCAACCACAAGCCCTGTTCCAGGGCCCCATAACGCTTTAGCCTCGCGCCATCTTTCCTGTTCACTGACGAGATTGCCATGAGTGCTCATTCCCCTACCTTGCCCGGCGCGCCCCTGACCCGCGGCATGGTCCTGCTCTTCGCCTTCTGCTGCGGCGCCATCGTCGCCAACATCTACTACGCCCAACCCATCATCGAACTGATCGCACCGGATGTCGGCCTAAGCAGCACCATGGCCAGCCTGATCGTTTCGCTGACCCAGATCGGTTATGCCTTGGGCCTTTTTTTCCTGGTGCCGCTGGGGGACTTGCTGGAAAACCGACGGCTGATGATCGTCACCACGCTGGTCGCAATCGCCAGTTTGTTGGGGGCGGCGTTCACTGATCAACCGAACGTATTCCTGCTGGTTTCGCTGTTGGTGGGGTTCAGTTCGGTGTCGGTGCAAGTCCTGATTCCACTGGCCGCGCACCTGGCGCCGGAGGAGACTCGAGGTCGGGTCGTGGGTGGGATCATGGGCGGCCTGCTGCTGGGGATCCTGCTGGCGCGGCCGGTCTCCAGCATCGTGGCCGATCACTTCGGCTGGCGGGCCATGTTCATCATCGCCGCCGCGTTGATGGCCGCCATCAGCATCGTCCTGGCACTGACCGTGCCCAAGCGCCAGCCCGACCACAGTGCCTCTTATGGCCAACTGCTGGGTTCGCTCGGCACCCTGCTGCGCCAACAACCGCTGTTGCGGCAACGGGCGTTCTATCAAGCCTGCATGTTTGCCACGTTCAGCCTGTTCTGGACCGCCGTGCCACTGGAGCTGTCACGCAACCATGGCCTGTCCCAAACTGAAATCGCCCTGTTCGCCCTGGTCGGTGCCATTGGTGCCATCGCCGCGCCCATCGCCGGTCGCCTGGCAGATGCCGGCCATACCCGCAACGCCTCGTTGCTGGCGATGTTGTTCGCCAGCCTGAGTTTCCTGCCAGCATTCATCCATCCGCTGTACAGCGTGATCGGCCTGGCGGTGACCGGCGTGGTCCTGGATTTCTGTGTGCAGATGAACATGGTCCTGGGCCAGCGCACCATCTACGCCCTCGATGCCAGGAGTCGCAGCCGGCTGAACGCGCTGTACATGACCAGCATCTTCGTCGGTGGCGCCTTCGGCTCATCGATTGCCAGTGCGGTGTACGAACACGGCGGCTGGTTGTGGGTGGTGATCGTCGGCAGCGCCTTCCCACTGTTGGCCTTGCTGCGCTTTTTGAGCACCTCGCGCAAGCCGTCCCTGGCAACGGCCTGAATATCCACGCATAAAAAAGCCCGGTCGCGTTCAACGACCGGGCTTTTTGGTGGAACGTGTCAAATCCGCACGTTGCCACGCGGCCCGGCAATCGCCCAGATGATCAGGCCCAGTACCGGCAACAGCAGAATCAGCAGCACCCAGAGGATTTTCATCCCGGTTTCCGCGCCACTCTTGAGTACGTTGATGATCGCCCAGATATCGAGCGCCAGGATGATCAGGCCGACCAGGCCGTTGAAGGTGGAACCCATGGTGTCGCTCCCAAATGGTGATGTGCACCCTTAGGATAGCGGGCCGCCGGCAAGGGTTCCGTTTTATTGCTTCAGACGTGGACCGCGACCTTGAGGGCTTCGAGGGCCGGCGCGGCGGCGATGCCGACTTCGGCACACAATTCCAACACCCGCGGCACGTCGTTGCCGTACACCAGCACCATCTGCAGTTCATCGTCGAGCAACTGGCTGAAGTTCATCAGCACGTAGCCGCCGTTTTCCTTGTTCAGGCTGCTCATCTGGATCTGGATGCGGTTGAGCGCGGTCAGGGCTTCGGTTTTCGCCAGTTGCTTGGGCTTGAGGTTGAACGCCACGCCGGGGCCGAACGAGGCGACGATCTGTTCGAACAGGTCCACGTAGGTGTCGGCCTGGAACAACACGGTGTCCGGCAGGCTGCCCACCACGACCCACTCACCCAATGGGATCGGGAAAGTGTCGTCGTAGTTGATATCGGGGTTGGCCGCCAGGAAAGCCGTCGGATCGGCGTAGGCCTGCGCCGCTTCGTCAGCGATTTTCGCAATGTCCGCCTCGCCGAGGCAGCCGGAGCTGATTTTACCGATGAGTTCGATGAGGGCGGCTTTCATGGGGCTGAATCCTGTGGCGAAGGGTGTTTTGAGGGCGGGCAGGATAGCGCATCACATCGGTCCGTAGGAGCTGCCGAGCGAAGCGAGGCTGCGATCTTTTGATCTTGACCTTTCGCTTGAGATTCAACTGCCGGGGAAAAGATCGCAGCCTCGCTTCGCTCGGCAGCTCCTAAAGGCCCAACAACGTTTCCAACTGCGCCGTGGTGTCCACCGCGCCCATGGTCTTGGCAGCATCGAGGGCCGAGACGCCGTTGGCATCCTTGGCTTTCGGATCGGCGCCTTTGCCGATCAGGTAGTCGACGATTTCCACCCGGTTGAACATCGCCGCCATCATCAGCGCGGTACGGCCATCGAAGGAAGAACCCTCCACCTGCGCACCGCCCTCCACCAGCGCCGAAACCACCGCCAGGTCGCCCTTGAACGCCGCGCCGGCAATCGGGCTCTGGCCGTTGTCGTTGCGGATTTCCGGATCGGCCTTGTGTTCCAGCAACACTTTCACCGTCTCCACATGCCCGTGGTAAGCGGCCAGCATCAACAAGGTGTCGCCCTTGTGGTTACGCAGGTTGGGCGGCAGGCCCTTGCTCAGCAACGCGGCCATCATGGCCGCATCACCCTGGCGTGCGACGTTGAACACCTGCTCGGCAAACTCGGCTGCCTCTTCCGGCGTCATCTGCCGGCTTGTATCGGACATGGGAAACTCCACTCGGGTCTTCGCAAAGCGGCTAGTTTCCCGAGGGACCCGGGCGCTGTCATCCCTTTTTTCACTGTGCCCGTCATAGCCAGAATCAATAACGCAATTGTCCGCCCTGAATCCGAGTCGCCAGCTGCCGATCCACCCGCACGTAGGTATCGGTACCCGGCAGCCAGGCGTAGACCGGCTCATCACCGGTGACGCACGGGTCGAACCCTTCAGCCTTTAGGCGAGTCTTCTGGTACTTGAAAGTGCCGGTGGTGTCCATTTTCACCTTGATGCGCAGGAACAGCGGCACCGCATAGGCGGGCAACTGGCATTGCAAGAATTGCAACAACTCGCTGAAGTCCAGAGTCGCCAGGGATTCGGACGGGGTGATTGCCGCCATGCCGGCGCGGCCATTGGTGCCATTGATCTCCACGCCGTAGGCCACCGCTTCGGCCACCTGCGGATGTTGCAGCAGCACATTTTCGACTTCCGTGGTGGAGACGTTTTCGCCTTTCCAGCGATAGGTGTCGCCGAGGCGATCAACGAACTGCCCATGCCCGAAACCAATGTTGCGCAACAGGTCTCCGGTGTTGAAGTAACGGTCGCCCGGCACAAAGACATCCCGGCAGATGGTTTTTTCAGTCAAGGCCTGGTCGGTGTAGCCATCCAGTGGCGCCTTATCGTCGATCCGCGCCAGCAGCAGGCCCGGTTGCCCCCTGGGCACCTTTTGCATGCGACCTTGCAGGTTGCGCAACGGCAGGCCGCTGGCATGGTCGTACTGCACCAGCTCCCAGCCCATCAGAGAAAACCCGATGGTGTTGTCGAAATTCAGGATGTTGGTGAAGCCGATATTGCCATCACTGGCCGCATACAGCTCGCAGATGTGGTCGATGCCGAAACGGGTCTTGAAAGTCGACCAGGCCCCGGGCCGCAGACCGTTGCCGATCATTTTCTTCACACTGTGGTGGCGGTCATCGGCAGCGACAGGCTGGTCGATCAGGTAGCGGCACAACTCACCGACATACCCCAGCGTGGTCGCCCGGTAACGGCGCACGTCGCTCCAGAACTGGCTGGCGCTGAACTTGCGCCGAATCGCGAACCCCGAGGCCCCACAGATCGCCGCGCCCCAGCACACGCACAGGCCTGTGGCGTGGTACAGCGGCAACGTGCAATACACGACATCGTCGGGCTGCATGTCCAGGGCGATCAGGCCGAAGCTGGTGGACGTGCGCATCCAGCGACCATGGCGAAACACCCCGGCCTTGGGCAGCCCAGTGGTGCCTGAGGTGTAGAGATAAAAACATGGGTCATTGCAGAAAACCTGCCGGCTGCACGCCGGGTCATCGCTTGGGTAATCCTCACTGCCAGCCATCAGGTCGATGAAACCGGACGGGGCATCGGACGGAATATCGGTGCGGTCCTGATCAGCCAGCCACCAGGTCCTGCTGCTCGACAGTGTGGTTCGCCCTCGTATGTCGTTGAAGGCCGCGACCCGTTCATCCCCCACCACCACCGCGACCGGGTTGACCAGGGCCAGGCTGTGTACCAGCGCATCGCCGGTTTGCGAGGTGTTGAGCATGGCGCTGACCGCGCCAACCTTGGCCATCGCCAGCACGCTGATCAACAGCTGTGGCCGGTTCTCGATGAATATCGCCACACAGTCGCCCTTGCCGATGCCTTGGGCCAACAGGTAATGGGCGATGCGATTGGCCTGCGCGTTGACCTGTGCATAACTCAACACCGTATCGCCGCACAGCAGTGCCGGGCCCTGGGGATTGCGTTGCGTGGCCTGCTCGAAACACCAGCCCAGGCCGCAAGGCTGGGTCGGGTCCTGGACGTTGGCCTGCTTCATGCCTTTGACGATCCGAGGGACGGCTTTGGCAATGGCTGGCAGTTTGCGCAGCATCATGCCCCAGGTAATCGCGTCGCTGGGTGTACGACTCATGGTGATCTTCCCCGTTCGACCTCGTGGGTCTCGGTTCTTGTTATCAGGCAGGTGATTTTGGCTCGAAAGTACGCCCGCGATTGCGGCGCTGTACACGCGGTTTTTGCAATGTTTTGTATCCGCTGCCCGAGGCAGGCGAAGCGTGAGCGTCGGAAAACGATTTGGTTCCAAAAATCATCTCCCGACCACGCAAAATGCAGGATGCACGATCGCCATTCATGCAATATGCACGAAATCAAAAACACAGCAAAAAGTTAACTTATTGTTTTAAAAGGATTTTATACAACCTTGAATGCTGGCACAGACAGTGCAACCTCCCCTCCACGGTTTGCCATACCATGGAGCAGTCAACTATGAACATGATTCAAGAAAAGTTTGCGTCCCTGTTTTCCAACTACGAAGTGACCACCCAGCCCCGCCCGGATGGCGGCATTCTGCTGACCTTGCGTAATAGCGACGGCAAGCTGTTCAAACGCACGATTTCCTACGCTCAACTGCATGCTGGGGATCAGTTGTCCTGGGCGATCAGCGCGATCCGTCGTGACCTGGCTGAACAGGCTAGCGAGTTGCCACAGATCACCTTGTTGCAGAGCCAGCATCGGTTTGCTTTGCCGACTTACCATAGCGCGTGAGTCTGCTGGAAAAACGCGGTGCTGCTTGCTTGAAAAAACGGCGCTTCTTTCAGAAATGGGAAGCGCCGTTTTTTTTACGCCTTGGGAAAGCCCGCCATTGCGGGTGATCGGTGTCTATATCCGTTGCTGCGGTAACGGCCACTGACGGTTCCGCCGTTACCGAAGAAACGGATATACACACCAAATTCCGCCCGTAAAACTACGCTTCACGTCACAGCCAAACGCGAGTCAATCCTCCAAACGAGGAAACCGGCGAGCAATATCATCCCCCGTAACCTCAGCAACCAACCCCTGCAAATCACCAGACAAACGAATCGTAACGAAATGCGGCCTCTCCCCCCTGTCAAACCAATGCGGCGTACCAGCAGGCACCGTTATCAAGTCATTCCTTTCACACAGCACCGCATAGACATAATCGCCAACGTGCAGGTTAAACAAGCCACGACCAGCAACAAAAAACCGCACTTCATCCTGACCATGGCGATACTCATCGAGCACCTCGGCCTGTTCAATGTGATCGCTGCTAACACTGACGACATCGACCGCCACATAACCGCGCTCAGTCATCAACCCATCGATCTGAGCCTGGTAAGCCGCAATAATGTCCTCCTCACTGGCACCCGGCTGGATTTTCACCGCCGCTTCCCAACGGGCAAAATGAACACCTTGTTCAGCCAACGTCGCGGCAATGTCCTCAAAATGGGTCAACACCTTGTTCGGGATGTCGGGGTTCGAAACGTGATAGACGGACAGGCTGCTCATGACAAAGGCTCCAGAAAGTTAACGGTTCGAAGGCTCATGGCCGGTCCTCTTGCATGCGGGTGGCAATGATAACGGCTGCCGCGAAGGCCGCGAGGCTGGCGAGGCTGAACGTCCAGCTGGCGCCCAAGGCGTTCCAGCTGTAGCCGGAATACAACGCGCCCAAGGCCCCGCCCGTGCCGGCCAGCGCCGCGTAGAGCGCCTGCCCCTGGCCTTGTTGGCGAGGCCCGAAGCTGCGTTGCACGAAATGGATGGCGGCGGCATGAAAGCTGCCGAAGGTCGCCGCATGCAGCACCTGGGCGAACAACAACACCCAGAGAAACTCGGCCAGCGAACCCAGCAACAACCAGCGCAACGCCGCCAGCAGGAAGCTCGCCAGCAGTACCCGGCGCACGGAAAACCGCGCCAGGATCCGGCTCATCAGCAAGAAGACCAATACTTCAGCCACAACACCGAGGGCCCAGAGCAGGCCGATCAGCCCGCGACTGTAGCCCAGGCGTTCGAGGTGCAAGGTCAGGAAGGTGTAATACGGCCCGTGGCTCACCTGCATCAGGCCCACACAGGTATAGAACGCCAGCACGCCAGGGTTGCGCAGTTGCCGCAGGAACCCCTCCCCCGCGATTCGCGGCCCCTGCAATGGCTGGGCGTTGGGCACCCAGAAACTGGCGAGGACGATGCCGGCCATGATCAACACCAGCGCCACCGGGTAGATGTCCAGGCTCAGCCATTCGAACAAGCGGCCGAGCACGACCACGGTGATGATGAAACCGATGGAACCCCATAGGCGGACCTGGCTGTAGCGCGAGGCCTGCCCACCCAAATGGGCCAGGGTAATGACTTCGAATTGCGGCAACACCGCGTGCCAGAAAAACGCATGCAGCGCCATGACCATCGCCAGCCAGGCGTAGCTTTTGTCGATGAAGATCAGCGAAAACGCCAGCAGCGTGCAGACAGCGCCAAAACGCACGATCGCCAGGCGCCGGCCGGTGTAGTCCCCCAGCCAACCCCAGATGTTCGGCGCCACGCAGCGCATCAGCATGGGAATCGCCACCAGCTCGCCGATGCGCGCTGCGTTGAACCCCAGGTGATCGAAATACAGCGCCAGGAACGGCGCCGTCGAACCGAGCAGCGCGAAATAGAACAGATAGAAGCTGGAGAGCCGCCAGTACGGCAGTGCCGCCACGGTCGTCAGGCCGCGGCGGCTGGCAGGCCAGCCATCAAAGCTGCCCCAGCACCGGAGTGCTGACCCGAACGTCGGCGTTCTGGCCGCGATGCCGCAGCAGGTGGTCCATCAGCACGATGGCCATCATTGCCTCGGCGATGGGCGTGGCACGAATGCCGACGCACGGGTCATGACGGCCCTTGGTGATGACGTCCACCGGGTTGCCATGGATGTCGATGGAACGCCCCGGCGTGGTGATGCTGGACGTCGGCTTCAAGGCCAGGTGCGCCACGATCGGCTGGCCCGAGGAAATGCCACCGAGGATGCCGCCGGCATTGTTGCTCAGGAAACCTTGCGGGGTCAGTTCGTCACGGTGCTCGGTGCCGCGCTGGGCAACACAGGCGAAACCGGCGCCGATCTCCACGCCTTTTACCGCGTTGATGCTCATCAGCGCGTGGGCCAGCTCGGCGTCGAGGCGGTCGAAGATCGGTTCGCCAAGGCCGGGCATCACTCCTTCGGCCACCACGGTGATCTTCGCGCCGACCGAATCCTGGTCGCGGCGCAATTGGTCCATGTAGGCCTCGAGTTCCGGCACTTTGTCCGGGTCGGGGCAGAAGAAGGCGTTCTGTTCCACCGAGTCCCAGGTCTTGAACGGGATTTCGATGGGGCCCAACTGGCTCATGTAGCCATGAATGACGATGCCCTGGCTGGCCAGGTACTTCTTGGCAATCGCCCCGGCCGCCACGCGCATGGCGGTTTCCCGGGCCGAACTGCGACCGCCGCCACGGTAGTCGCGCTCACCGTATTTGTGGTGGTAGGTGTAGTCGGCGTGGGCCGGGCGGAACAGGTCCTTGATGGCCGAGTAGTCCTTGGACTTCTGGTCGGTGTTGCGGATCAGCAGGCCGATGGCGCAGCCGGTGGTGCGTCCTTCGAACACGCCGGACAGGATTTCGACTTCATCGGCTTCCTGGCGCTGGGTGGTGTGGCGGCTGGTGCCGGGCTTGCGCCGGTCCAGGTCACGCTGCAGGTCGTCCAGGGAAATCTCCAGGCCCGGCGGGCAGCCGTCGACAATGGCGACCAACGCCGGGCCATGGCTTTCGCCCGCGGTGGTGACAGTGAACAGCTTGCCGTAGGTATTGCCGGACATGCAGGGTGCTCCGTGAAATCGCTGAGAGACTCAACCTTGGATTCGTAATGCGCGCCAGTATACGCAGGCTCCCCGCGTAGTTCATCCTCGAACCTTATCGGCGGCCACCAGTCCAACCGGCACCTTCATAACCAATGGCGTGATGATGTTAAAGCTGCTTGCCTTAAGCCTGACCTTGTTAACCGGCCTGTTTTGCAGCCTGGCCCAGGCCACGGTGCTGCAACGCCCGATCAGCCTCGACACGGGCAACGGTGAGCTGTTCGGCTCGTTGTTGCTGCCCAAGTCCGACACGCCAGTGCCGGTTGTCCTGATCATTTCCGGGTCGGGTCCTACGGATCGCGACGGAAACAACCCCGACGGTGGGCGCAATGACAGCCTCAAGCGCCTGGCCTGGGTGCTGGCCAAACACAACATCGCCAGCGTGCGCTATGACAAACGCGGAGTGGCCGCCAGCCTCGCGGCGACGCCGGACGAACGTAACCTGAGCGTCGAGGCCTATGTGGCCGATGCCGTGGCCTGGAGCCACAAGCTCGCCGCCGATCCGCGCCTGGGCCCGTTGATCCTGCTGGGCCACAGCGAAGGCGCGTTGATCGCCAGCCTCGCCGCGCCCCAGGCCAACGCGGCGGCGGTGATTTCGCTGTCCGGCAGCGCCCGGCCGATCGACCAGGTGCTGCGCCAACAACTGAGCAACCGCCTGCCACCACAGCTGATGTTGCGCAGCAATGAGTTGCTCGACAGCCTCAAGGCCGGTCGACTCGACGATAACGTGCCGGCGCAACTGCAGGTCATATTTCGCCCCAGCGTACAGCCCTACCTGATTTCGTTGTTCCGCCAGAACCCGGCCCAGGCCTTCGCGGCGTTGAAAATGCCGGCCTTGATCCTCCAGGGCAGCCACGACATCCAGATCAGCGTCGATGACGCCAGGCAGTTGAAAGCCGCCAAGCCCGACGCTGAATTGGCGCTGATCGAAGGCATGAACCACGTGATGCGCATCGTGCCCAACGACGTGAAACGGCAATTGGCCTCCTACCAGAATCCCGACCTGCCCTTGGCCGCCGAACTCGGTACGCGGATTCTGCGTTTTATAGACTCGTTAGCCGCGCGTTAGGCGGTTTTAGTTGATTTAACTTCAGGACTGGCAAAAACGGCCGATAACCCGGTGTCGGATAGCGCAATGGCTACCGACCCGCCGGCCTGGACAGGATTTTGCCGTTATGACTGAAACTCAAGCTTCCCCCGACACTGCTGCCGAAGCCCCCGCCTCGTCTGCGGTGGAGCTGCCGTGGGCCGACGTGCATACCGAGCATCACAAAATGCTCCGGCTGGCGCCGCTCAAGACCGACCGCGCCACCGGTGCGCGGCCATTGCGGTTTGTCGAGTTCAGCTATGCCGAGCGCCACAGCAAGGAGCGCAGTTTGCTGCGCATGAGCATCCAGTTGCCGAACCAGCGCGTGCGCAAGGAACAGAATCATCTGGACGTCTGGGCCGACCACGTCGAAAAACGCCTGTTTTTTTCCCCGGACAACCTGCAAGTCGAGCCGTTTAACCGTGGCATCGGCCGTTTCCTGGCGGCCCAGGGCATTACCTGGGCCAAGAAACGCTGGTCGGCCTATCAGGTGAACGGCACCGACCTGGACAACAAGGACGCCCTGAACGAAGACACTCGCCTGCGCCGCGACCGCTTTCTCAAGGCCCAAGGTTTCGAGGTGGTCTACGCCGACGCCCAGCACCTCAAGGGCAGCGTCAAGCCAACCCACGTTGGCGATCTGCTCGGGGACTGGAACACCGAGAAGCTGCAGTTCGTGGAAATCCTTGAAGCGGCGCAGATGCTGCAACAGGCCGAGCAGAACCTGGCGGAACAGGAAGTCAAACTCAAGCAGCAGGAAGAAAGGGTCACCAAGTTCAAGCGCGAAGACGCCGGCCTGCGCTTCACCATCACCTGCCTGGTGGCCTTCGCCATGTTCCAGGCGGGATTGCTGATCTGGATTGCAACGCGCCATTAAGCCCGACAGCCCTGTAGGAGCTGCCGAAGGCTGCGATCTTTTGATCTTTTGATCTTTTGATCTTTCGCTTGAGATTCAAGTGTTAGGGGAAAGATCGCAGCCTCGTTTCACTCGACAGCTCCTACACAGCTCCTACACAGCTCCTGCACAGCTCCCACATGGTTCCTCTGGCCCAACGGGGATAAATCCCCTCGCCACAAAAGCGATCCGCGATCGATAGGATCAAACCCGCGAAGCAAACAATCCCTGGTGCTGGCGGCACTGTTCGGCGCTGAGCATGAACACGCCATGGCCGCCGCGTTCGAAGTCGAGCCAGGCGAAATCGACTTCCGGGTACAACGCCTCGACGTGCACCTGGCTGTTGCCCACTTCGACAATCAACAACCCCTTCTCGGTCAGATGATCGGCCGCCTCGGCCAGCATCCGGCGTACCAGGTTCAAGCCGTCATCGCCACAGGCCAGGCCCAGCTCCGGTTCGTGCTGGTATTCCTGCGGCATGTCGGCGAAATCTTCCGCATCGACGTAGGGCGGGTTCGACACGATCAAGTCGAAACGTTGCCCCGGCAGACCTTCGAAGCCATCGCCCTGGACCGTGAACACGCGCTCATCGACGCCATGGCGCTCGATGTTCTGGTTGGCCACTTCCAACGCTTCGAACGACAGGTCGGCCAGCACCACCTCGGCCTCAGGGAACTCATAGGCACAGGCAATACCGATGCAACCGGAGCCGGTGCACAGATCAAGAATCCGTGCCGGCACCTGGCCCAACCAAGGCTCGAAACGCTTTTCGATCAGCTCACCGATGGGCGAGCGCGGAATGAGCACACGTTCGTCGACGATGAACGACATCCCGCAGAACCAGGCCTCACCCAGCAAATAGGCCGCCGGGATACGTTCGTCGATACGCCGGCGCAGCAGGCGCTGCACATGGAGCAACTCTTCGTCTTCAAGACGGCAGTCCAGGTAGCTGTCGGCGATTTCCCATGGCAGGTGCAATGCGCCCAACACCAGTTGCCGGGCTTCGTCCCACGCATTGTCGGTGCCATGGCCGAAAAACAGATCCTCCCCGTGGAAACGGCTGACGGCCCAACGGATATGGTCACGCAGGGTACGGAGACGGGAAGTGATCACGGCGGCAAACTCCAGAAAAATCGACGGGCGAGTCTACCAGCCAAACGCGGCCCCCCCCAAACACGCCTCGATGACGAACGAAAAGGCCCGAACCAATCGTAGGAATTATCCGTTTTTTGCACCGCCTATTGAACAAGACGAGCATCTTGACAAGGCTGTAGGCCAGCAACGGCGGCCCTTGCGATGGAAGCGATTCACAGAACCGCTCAGCCAGAGGACAATGTCGCAAAAGCCCCACTCGAAGGAGCCCCAGAATGTCCGTTCCAAAAACGATGTTTCAACTCAGCGGCCGTGGTTATGCAGCGGCCAATCTGAGTCAAGCGACCCTGATCATCATCGATGCCCAGAAAGAATACCTTGCGGGCCCCCTGGCCCTGAGCGGCATGGATGCAGCCGTTGCGAACATCAAGCAATTGCTCGGCGCGGCCCGTGCAGCCGGTCGGCCGATCGTCCATGTGCGCCACCTGGGCACCCATGGCGGGCTGTTCGATCCGCAAGGCGAACGCGGTGAGTTCATTTCCGGCCTCGAACCCCAGAGCGACGAGACCGTGATCGAAAAGCTGCTGCCCAGCGCGTTCCACGGTACCGAGTTGAAAAAGCGCCTGGAAGACTTCGGCCCCCTGGACCTGATCGTGTGCGGGTTCATGAGCCACTCCAGCGTCAGCACCACCGTGCGCGCCGCCAAGAACCTGGGCTTTCGCTGCACCCTGGTGGAAGACGCCTGCGCCACCCGCGACCTGCCGTACAAGGGCGGCGTCCTCAGCGCCGAACACGTTCAGCAGACCGAAATGGCGATCATGGCGGACAACTTCGCCACCCTGGCCCTGACCCGCGACTTCATCTGATGCCCTCGATGAGCGGCCCACTGCGCCGCTCATCCGCAAAAGCCTCCCATTTGCCGCAATTGCCCTACCTTCAGGAACAACCCGAACATCTTCCGGTCGAAGGGCCGATACCCATTGAGGAAGGTCGGAATGAAGTTATCCGATGGTTTTGACGCACGTCGCTTACGGCCCAAGGGCCCGAGCAACTGGCGGTTTCGTTTTGGCGCGGCGATCGCTGCGCTGCTGGCAACACTCGGTGTCCTGCTGGCCATGGCTGGTGCGGCCAGCCTGCTAGGCCGTCCGCCCGCGCTGGGCGAGTTGAATGCCACACCACTGGGTTCGGCGATCATCCTGGCAGTCGGTCTTTTGGTATTGCTGTTGGGCGTCTGGCTCTGGCGCCGCTGCCGCCGTCGCGCCCGCCAATCCCTGGAGCTGGCCATGGCTCCGCACCTGATGAAAAAGCACGACTGACCCGCTATCCGACGTTTTGTCGCGCCTGATCCCGCCAGAGTTGGGTAAACTGGCCGGCTTCGCGGAGGCTGACATGCAAGACGACGACTTTTCCCTGTTCAAAAGTGCGATCCAGGGCGTAAAACCGATCAAACACGACCGTGCCGAGACCGGCAAGCCCAAGGCCGATCGCGCGCAAATCGCCAAGCTGCGCCAAGCCGCCACCGTACGCACCGATGCCACGACCGTGGATGGCTTGTCCGATCAGTTCGTGATCGACGTCGGGCCTGAAGACGAGTTGATGTGGGCGCGCGACGGCGTCCAGGAAAGCCAGATGCGCAAGCTTAAGGTCGGCCAGATCCCTTTCGAGGGCAGCCTGGACCTGCACGGCATGAGCGTTGAAAAAGCCCGGGAAACCCTTTGGGCATTCCTGGCCGAAGCCACCAAATTCGAAATCCGCTGTGTGCGCGTCACCCATGGCAAAGCCGTGCGACTGGACGGCAAGCGGCCGATGATCAAGAGCCACGTCAACACCTGGCTGCGCCAGCACCCACAAGTACTGGGCTTCACCTCCTGCCAGGCGAAACACGGCGGCGCCGGGGCGGTCTACGTGATGCTCAAGCGCACCATGATGGAAGGCCGCGACGAATAGCCCTCGCTTGCCGAGCTTGCAGCGCCGTGTCCGCCACCGTACCCTTGCCCTTTGCGTAAAATCCCACAGGTAGTTTCATGTCTCTGGAACAGAATTACACCGCGATTCTCGGCCAACTGGGCGAGGACGTTTCCCGCGAGGGCCTGCTCGACACGCCCAAGCGCGCTGCCAAGGCCATGCAGTACCTCTGCCGCGGTTACGAACAGACCCTGGAAGAAGTCACCAACGGTGCCTTGTTCAGCTCCGACAACAGCGAGATGGTGCTGGTCAAGGACATCGAGTTGTACTCGTTGTGCGAACACCACCTGCTGCCTTTCATCGGCAAGGCTCATGTGGCCTACATCCCGAGCGGCAAGGTGCTGGGGCTGTCGAAAGTCGCGCGCATCGTCGACATGTATGCGCGTCGCCTGCAGATCCAGGAAAACCTCAGCCGCCAGATCGCCGATGCGGTCCAGCAAGTGACCGGCGCCCTGGGCGTGGCGGTGGTGATCGAGGCCAAGCACATGTGCATGATGATGCGCGGTGTGGAAAAACAGAATTCCTCGATGATCACCTCGGTGATGCTCGGCGAGTTCCGGGAAAACGCCGCCACGCGCAGCGAATTCCTCAGCCTCATCAAGTAATCCGTCGCATGAAGAAAACCGGCATTGATCGCCGGTTTTTTTTCGCCCGTGAAAAATCAGGTAAGCTGCGCGCCCTCTTCTTCCCTGCCGCGAGGCTTAATACCGTGATCGTCAAAGCGCTTCGGGTTGGCTTGGGCCAGCTCATCATCTTCATCGACTTCATCACCCGCCCGGGCAAGAAACAGCGCCCGGCCGAGGCCCAGGCGCAGGTCGAGCAGGCCGCTCGCAGCCTGACGCTGTATCAGTTCCACGCCTGCCCGTTCTGCGTGAAGACCCGCCGCACCCTGCGCCGCCTCAACGTGCCGGTGGCCCTGCGCGATGCGAAAAACAACGAGCAGGATCGCCAGGCACTGCTGGAGCAAGGCGGCAGGATCAAAGTACCTTGCCTGCGTATTGAAGAAAATGGCGAGACCACCTGGATGTATGAGTCCAAGGTGATCATTGATTATCTGGATAAGCGGTTCTCGGCAGCCTGATGGTTTTGTGGTGTGGCCACTGACCTCATCGCGAGCAAGCTTTGCTCCCACAGGGACAGTGGTGAATACAAATCCAGTGTTCACCAAGGCCCCCTGTGGGAGCAAAGCTTGCTCGCGATGGGGCCACCCCCGTCACCACATAAGTCAGGCTGCCTTTACCGCCAACGCCTCCCGCACCACCCCCGCCAACCGCTTGAGCCCCTCATCCAACCGCGCCGGGTCGATGTGGCTGAAGTTCAAGCGCAAGTGCCCCGGATGCTGGTCCGGCTCAGGAAAGAACGGCTCCCCTGGCATGAACGCAACGTCGGCCGCCAACGCGGCGGGGAGCAAGGCGCGGGTGTCCAGCGGTTGCCTTAGGGTCAGCCAGAAAAACAACCCACCCTGGGGCACGTTCCAGTCCGCGATGTCGCAGAAGTGCTTTTGCAGCGCCGCCTGGAACCGATCGCGACGATCCCGGTAGAACTCCCTCAACTCACTCAAATGGCTGCGGTACTGCTCGGTGCCGATCCATTGCAGCGCCTGCCATTGGCCGATGCGATTGGTGTGCAAGTCCGCCGACTGCTTGAGTCGCAACAGGTGCGGGAACAAATCCGGACTGGCGATCAGGTAACCCACCCGTAGCCCCGGCAACAGGGTTTTGGACACGGTGCCGGTGTAGATCCAACTGGCCTTCTTCAAGCGACTGACAATCGGCGTGGCACTGCCACCATCGAACGTCAGCTCGCGGTAGGGTTCGTCCTCGATCAAGGTCACGCCAAATTCGTCCAACAGCGCCGCCACCGCATCGCGCTTGGCTTCGCTGTAACGCACCGCCGAGGGGTTCTGGAACGTCGGAATCAGGTAAATGAACGCTGGCCGATGCTGCTCCAGGCGGGCCCGCAACTGTTTCAGGTCCGGACCGTCGGCCTCCAGGGGCACGGTGATGCAGTCGGCGCCGAACAGTTGGAAAATCTGCAACGCGGCCAGATACGTCGGCGCTTCGAGCATCACCTGCGTGCCCACGTCGATGTGCAACTTGGCCGCCAGGTCGAGGGTTTGCTGAGAGCCACTGACCACCAGCACCTGACTCGCCTCACACGCCACGCCCAGCCCCCGCGCCTGGGCCGCCAGGGCTTCGCGCAGGGCGGGTTCGCCTTCGCTCATGCCGTATTGGCCCATGGACAACGGCATGGCTGCCCATTCCACTTTCGGCAACATGGCTTCGGCCGGCAGGCCGCCGGCGAACGACATCACTTCAGGGCGCTGCGCCGCTGCAAGGATTTCTCGAATCAAAGAACTTTTGAGGCGCGAGACACGTTCGGAAAAAGCCATGGGGTCACCTGTAGCGGGGCACGGGAAGAATGAGTCAAACTGATTGACCGAAATTACGCCGACCTCTGTGGATACGTCAATATGCTTGACCTTAAAAACCCGATTTCCCAACAAAAGGCCATGGAAGCGTTCTTCTTCGGTTACCAGGCATTTACCGCCAAGGCCGATGAAATGCTCGAGCGTCGTGGGTTGAGCCGGGTGCACCAGCGCATCGTTTTTTTCGTCGCCCGCTACCCATCCCTGAGCGTGAAGGAACTGCTGGCGCTGCTCGGGGTAAGCAAGCAGGCGCTGAACATGCCGTTGCGGCAACTGATGGAAATGCACCTGGTGAACAGCGTCGCGTCCGAGACCGACAAGCGCAAGCGGCTGCTGGAGCTGACGACCGAGGGCGAGCGGTTCGAGCAGGCGTTACGGCGTGAGCAGGTGAAATTGCTGGAGCGGGTGTTTGCCGAGGCTGGGGAGGAGGCGGTGAATGGGTGGTTGGCGGTGAATCTGGGGTTGGGGAAGGGTCAGGTGGCTGTCGACTGAGTTTCCTCTGCAAGGTGTGTATTGCCCGGCCTATTGCCATCGCGGGCAAGCCTTGCTCCCACAGAGGGTCTCAACGGACGCCTGCCGTGCAAGCAAGGCTTGTTCCCATAAAAGGTCTCAACGGACGCCTGCCGTGCCAGCAAGGCTTGTTCCCATAAAGGGTCTCAACGGACGTCCGCTGTGGGAGCAAAGCTTGGTCCCATAAAAGGTCTCAACGGACTTCCACTGTGGGAGCAAAGCTTGCTCGCGATGGCGCCCCCAAGGTCGATATATCCCTATCGACCGACATTTCGTCGACAACACAGAAAACATTATTTGCTTTATTTGTATACAAAAGCATAATTCGCTTCGTGCGAGTTCCTGACCATCAGGTCAACATACTTCGCCAGCCTTACCTGCCTCAGCGCATCGCAGCCACCCCCAGGGCGTGTGCGGTGCTGGAAATAACAATAAGACTCTTGAGGAGTACTCGCTGTGGAAAGCCGCAAACCCGAAGCCCAGACGCTGGACCTCTCGCCGCCGCTACGTAGTGGCTGGCTGGAACGCCTCTTCAAACTCAGCTTGCATGGCACCACGGTGAAAACCGAGCTGATTGCCGGCCTGACGACCTTCATCACCATGGCCTACATCATCTTCGTCAACCCCAACATCATGGCCGATGCCGGCATCGATCACGGCGCCGCATTCGTCGCCACCTGCATCGCTGCGGCCCTGGGTTGCCTGTTGATGGGCCTGTACGCCAACTGGCCGGTGGGCCTGGCGCCAGGCATGGGCTTGAACGCTTTCTTCACCTACACCGTGGTCGGCACCATGGGCTACAACTGGGAAACCGCGTTGGGTGCGGTGTTCGTTTCCGGTGTGCTGTTCATGTTCCTGACCCTGTCACGGGTGCGGGAGTGGCTGCTCAACAGCATTCCGGTGAGCCTGCGGTTTGCCATGGGCGCGGGGGTCGGATTGTTCCTCGGGCTGATCGGTCTGAAAACCGCCGGGATCATCGTCGACAGCCCCGCCACCCTGATCAAGCTCGGCTCGTTGCGTGAGCCCGGTCCGCTGTTGGCCGCGGTGTGCTTCCTGATGATCGCCGTGCTCAGCTATCACCGTGTGTTCGGCGCGATCCTGATCAGCATCATCGCTGTGACCCTGGCCGGTTGGGGCCTGGGATTGGTGCAGTACAACGGCGTCATGTCGACACCACCGAGCCTGGCCCCCACCTGGATGGCGATGGACGTGGCCGGTGTGTTCAACGTCAGCATGATCAGCGTGGTCCTGGCCTTCCTGTTCGTGCACATGTTCGACACCGCCGGCACCCTGATGGGCGTGGCCCAGCGCGCCGGCCTGGTGAAAGCCGATGGCAAGATCGAGAACCTGTCCCGCGCCTTGAAAGCCGACAGCGCCTCCAGCGTCTTCGGCGCCATGGTCGGCGTGCCGCCAGTGACCAGCTACGTGGAAAGCGCCGCCGGTGTGGCCGCCGGTGGCCGCACCGGGCTTACCGCCGTGACCGTCGGTGTGCTATTTATTGCCGCCATGTTCTTCGCACCGCTGGCCGGGATGATCCCGGCCTACGCCACGGCCGGGGCCTTGATCTACGTCGCGATGCTGATGATGGGCGGCATGGCCCACATCGAATGGGACGAAGCGACCGACAGCATCCCGGCCATCGTCACGGCCATCATGATGCCCCTGACGTTCTCGGTCGCCGACGGTATCGCACTGGGTTTCATCACCTATGTGGTGCTCAAGGCCGGCACGGGTAAACACAAGGAAATCTCCGTGAGCCTGTGGGTGCTCTGCGCGATCTTCATCGCCAAGTTCATCTTCTTGTAAGCGAGACCGTTTTCACCCGCCTCACCCATTGGGTGAGGCTTTTGTACATCAGGAGCAAAGCAATGAATCTGGAAACCTGGCTGTTGTTCAGTGGTGCCGCCTTGGTGGTGATCCTCATCCCCGGCCCGTTGTCGTTGTTGATGATCGGCAATAGCCTGAACTACGGCCTGCGCCGCTCGTACCCGGCGTTCCTGGGTGGGGTGATTGCCTCGATCTGCCTGCTGAGCGCCTCGGCGCTGGGGCTTGGTGCATTGTTGATGGCCTCGGAGCAGTTGTTCAGTGCCCTGAAGATTGTCGGTGCCCTGTACCTGTTTTATCTGGCCTGGCAGAGCTGGCAGCAATCGCGCCAGCCGTCCCAAGGCACCGACGTGCCGCAAGCCGCCACCGTCCCGCGCTTTCGCGCCCTCTTCGGCCGGGCGTTCGTGCTGGGTGCGAGCAACCCGAAAGACATCCTGTTCTTCGCCGCTTTCCTGCCGCAGTTCTTGAGCGCCGAACAAGCGTTCATGCCGCAGTTGCTTATCATGATCGCCACCTGGACCGTACTCGACCTGCTGTGCAAATTGGCCTACGGCCTTGGCGCCCACGGCGCGGCGCGATATCTGCGCACGGGTAAAGGCCAGGGCTGGTTCAACCGGGTCAGTGCCGGGTTGTTTGGCGGTGCGGGGGCGGCCTCCCTGCTGAGCCGCTAAAAAAGCAAAAGCTTCGCGAGCAAGCCCGCTCCCACAGGTTTTTGTGAACGACAAAAATCCAGTGTGGGAGCGGGCTTGCTCGCGAAGACGCCCTCCCAGACACCCTATTTTTCATGGACGAAAAAAAGCCCGCAGTGTGAGCGGGCGAAAAACCAAAGAAGCTCTATGCGCAGTGGCTTCCAGGACCAGGCAGTTGCTTGGGGGATCAACTGCCTCGATAGGTTGAATAAGCGTAAGGCGAAATCAGCAAGGGCACGTGGTAATGCTCCTGCTCGGCCGAAATGCCGAAGCGCAGCACGACCACATCCAGGAACGCCGGTTCGGACAACTGGACACCACGGGCGCGGTAGTAATCGCCGGCATGGAATTGAATCTGATAGACGCCCGAACGGTAGTCATCCCCTTGCAGCAACGGCGCGTCGCAGCGACCGTCGCTGTTGGTCAGCGCGCTGGCGACCAGTTGCAGTTGCGAACCTTCCACACGGTACAACTCGACTTTGATCGAGCTGCCCGGGCAGCCGTGTGCAGCATCCAAAACATGAGTAGTCAAACGTCCCATTGATTGTGCGCGCCTCGCTGCAGTGCAGTCCGGCCCGACGCCTCCTGAATCAGTTGAAAGACAGGCCGCACCGTTTCGGAGCACGAAACGCCACGGCGATGAACGAATTAAGACACTTTAAAAGAAAATTGTACACAATAAAAAATCAATATTTTGCCCCTGTGCGTTCCGACCAGGGTTCCAACCCAATCCGAAGCCAAACCAATGGATACGCTATCCTTACATTGATTAATTGACCAGATGGGCAGGTTTCTTGCAGTGTAGACAAACCAAGGGCAGCGGTGAAAATTACAAAAAATCAGGCTTACAAATCGCACATAAAGTTGTATACAATCATCCCATCGTCGTGACGCCAGCCTATGCTCCATCTCCAGGGCGCCACCCACATGGTTCGAACAAGAAGGAAAACTGCAGTGAGCGCTGACTACCCACGCGACCTGATCGGTTACGGCAGTAACCCGCCCCATCCCCAGTGGCCGGGCAATGCCCGCATCGCCCTGTCCTTCGTGCTCAATTACGAAGAAGGCGGCGAGCGCAACATCCTGCATGGCGACAAGGAATCCGAGGCGTTCCTCTCGGAAATGGTCGCGGCGCAACCGCTGCAGGGCGAGCGCAACATGAGCATGGAATCGCTGTACGAGTATGGCAGCCGTGCCGGGGTCTGGCGGATCCTCAAGCTGTTCAAGGAATTCGATATCCCGCTGACCATCTTCGCCGTGGCCATGGCCGCCCAGCGCCATCCAGACGTGATCCGCGCCATGGTTGCCGCCGGTCACGAAATCTGCAGCCACGGCTATCGCTGGATCGACTACCAATACATGGATGAGGCCCAGGAACGCGAGCACATGCTCGAAGCGATCCGCATCCTCACCGAAATCACCGGCGAGCGTCCGCTGGGTTGGTACACCGGTCGTACCGGCCCCAATACCCGCCGACTGGTCATGGAGGAAGGTGGTTTTCTCTATGACAGCGACACCTATGACGACGACCTGCCCTACTGGGAACCAAACACCCCCGACGGCAAGCCGCACCTGGTGATCCCCTACACCCTCGACACCAACGACATGCGCTTTACCCAAGTGCAGGGTTTCAACAAGGGCGATGATTTCTTCCAATACCTCAAGGACGCCTTCGACGTGCTGTATGCCGAAGGCGCCGAAGCCCCCAAGATGCTCTCCATCGGCTTGCACTGCCGCCTGATCGGCCGCCCTGCCCGCCTGGCGTCCCTCAAGCGCTTCCTTGAATATGCCAAGGGTCATGAACAGGTCTGGTTCAGCCGTCGCGTCGACATCGCCCGCCACTGGCACCAGACCCACCCGTGCCCACAAGCTTCGAAATCAGGAGCTTCGAAATGACTGCCTTCCAGACCCTCAAGCCTTCCACTTTGAGCCGTGACGCCTTCGTCCGGGCTTTTGCCGATATCTACGAACATTCGCCATGGGTCGCCGAAAAGGCTTTCGACCTGGGTCAGGACCCGTCGATCGACCAGATCGAAACCCTGCACCAGCGCATGAGCGATATCCTGTTGAGCGCCGATCACGCCAGCCAACTGGCGCTGATCAACGCTCACCCGGACCTGGCCGGCAAAGCCGCCGTTCAGGGCCAACTGACCGAAGCCAGCACGAACGAACAGGCCGGCGCCGGTATTCACCAATGCTCGAGCGATGAGTTTCAGCGCTTCACTGAGCTGAACGACGCCTATAAGGCAAAGTTCAAGTTTCCCTTCATCATGGCGGTAAAAGGCAGCAACCGGCATCAGATCCTCGCGGCGTTCGAAACGCGCATCCATCACTCGGTAGACACCGAATTCAAATGCGCGCTGGCAGAGATCAACAAGATCGCGTTGTTCCGATTACTGACCCTTTAGCGAGCAGCCCCGCGACCCGAGGCCCTGCAAGCATCCCCAGCCACTTATTTAAAGGCAGACAAAAAGAATGAAAGCTTACGCCGTACCTTTCGAGAAGTTCGTCAACCTGGCCGACGCCCGCCTGGGCACCAAGATCATCTCGGTCACCGATGACTGGTTCGCCGACGCCAACCGTTTGTTCCAACCGACCCCGGCCGTATGGAAGGAGGGCGTGTTCGATGACAACGGCAAGTGGATGGACGGCTGGGAATCGCGGCGCAAGCGCTTCGAAGGCTACGACAGCGCGGTGATCCGCCTGGGTGTGGCCGGCTCGATCAAAGGCGTGGACATCGACACCTCATTCTTCACCGGTAACTACCCACCGTCGGCCTCCCTGGAAGCCTGCTTCCTGACCGAAGGCGAGCCAGACGAAAACACCCAGTGGACCGAAGTGCTGTCGGCCGTAGAGCTGCAAGGCAACAGCCACCACTACCACGAAATCAGCAACGACCAGGCCTTCAGCCACCTGCGCTTCAACATCTACCCCGATGGCGGTGTGGCCCGGTTGCGGGTCTATGGCATTCCATACCGCGACTGGTCAGCCGTGGGCGACAACGAACAGATCGACCTGGCTGCCGCCCTCAACGGCGGTCGCGCCCTGGCCTGCTCCGACGAACACTTCGGCCGCATGAGCAACATTCTCAACCCCGGTCGTGGCATCAACATGGGCGATGGCTGGGAAACCGCCCGTCGTCGTACCCCGGGCAATGACTGGGTCATCGTCGCCCTGGGCCATGCCGGCGAGGTCGAGAAAGTCATCGTCGACACCCTGCACTTCAAGGGTAACTACCCGGACAGCTGCTCGATCCAGGGGGCGTTCGTCAAGGGCGGCACCGACAGCCAGATCGAAACCCAATCGCTGTTCTGGCGCGAGCTGCTGCCAAGCCAGAAGCTGGAAATGCACGCCGAACACACCTTCGCCGAGCAGATCAAGGCCCTGGGGCCGATCACCCACATCCGCCTGAACGTGTTCCCGGATGGCGGGGTGAGTCGCCTGCGGGTGCTGGGCAAGGTGTCGAAATAAACAACGTACCTGTGGCGAGGGAGCTTGCTCCCGCTGGGTTGCGAAGCGACCCCGCTTTTCAAATGGGACTGCTGCGCCCGAGGCGTCGGACCGGTCCAGCGGGAGCAAGCTCCCTCGTCACAAAAGCTGAACCACAACACAGAATTTTTGGATAAGAAGACCAGCATGCGCACACTCAAGATCGAACCGTTGACCAAAGAAGCCTTCGCCCCGTTCGGTGACGTGATCGAAACCGACGGCAGCGATCACTTCATGATCAACAACGGTTCGACCATGCGCTTCCACCGCCTGGCGACGGTGGAAACCGCCACGCCGGACGACAAGGCGATCATCAGCATCTTCCGCGCCGACGCGCTGGACATGCCGCTGACCGTGCGCATGCTGGAGCGCCATCCGCTGGGCAGCCAAGCGTTCATTCCGCTGCTCGGCAACCCCTTTCTGATCGTGGTCGCGCCACTTGGCGATGTACCTGTATCAGGCTTGGTCCGCGCCTTCGTCACCAACGGCAGGCAGGGCATTAATTACCATCGCGGCGTCTGGCACCACCCGGTGCTGACGATCGAAAAGCGGGATGACTTCCTGGTGGTTGATCGCAGTGGCACAGGCAATAACTGCGATGAGCATTTTTTCAAAGAGGATGAGTTATTGATCCTCGCCCCCCACCAATAAGAGAAGGTCCGATCACGCGAAAACAAGCGTGACGGGCGAGAGGTAAAGACTGTGGAAGCACATATGCTGGAATGGCTGAACCTGAGCGTACGCTGGGTTCACATGATCACTGGCGTGGCCTGGATCGGCGCGTCGTTCTACTTTGTCTGGCTGGAAAACAACCTCAATCGCGTCAACCCCAGGAGCGGCCTTGCCGGCGACCTGTGGGCCATCCACGGTGGCGGCATCTACCACCTGGAAAAATACAAACTCGCGCCACCGTCCATGCCGGACAACCTGCACTGGTTCAAGTGGGAAGCCTACTTCACCTGGATGTCGGGCATCGCGCTGTTGTGCGTGGTGTTCTATTGGAACCCGACCGTCTACCTTCTGGCCCCCGGCAGCAGCCTGAGCGGCCCCGAAGGCGTCGCCCTGGGCCTCGGTTCGTTGCTCGTCGGCTGGTTCGTCTATTCCTTCCTATGCGACTCGGCCCTGGGCAAGCGCCCTGCCCTGCTCGGCCTGATCCTGTTCGTGCTGTTGATCGCCGCGGCCTACGGGTTCAGCAAGGTGTTCAGCGGTCGCGGTGCCTACCTGCATGTCGGGGCGGTCATCGGGACGATCATGGTCGGCAACGTGTTCCGCATCATCATGCCGGCCCAGCGTGCGCTGGTGGCGGCCATCGCCGAGAACCGCACGCCCGATCCTGCACTGCCGGCCAAGGGCTTGTTGCGCTCGCGCCACAACAACTACTTCACCCTGCCGGTGCTGTTCATCATGATCAGCAACCATTTCCCGAGCACCTACGGCAGCCAGTACAACTGGCTGATCCTGGCGGGGATCGCCGTGGCGGCGGTGTTGGTGCGCCATTACTTCAATACGCGCCATGACAGCAACCGGTTTGCCTGGACGCTGCCGGTCGGTGCCCTGGCGATGATCTGCCTGGCTTATGTCACAGGCCCCAAGCCCATGCCCACCGCACCGGAGGTGGCCAAGGCCCCTGGCGTGATCGAGTACCAACCGTTGCCGGAAACGGCAGTGGGGGGTGGCGCGAAACCGGCGACGGCCCCCGCCGCACCGACATCGGCGCCCACCCAGGCCGCCAACGTCCAGGGCCCGTCGTTCGAGAAGGTCCACAGCGTCATCCAGGAACGCTGCTCGGTCTGTCACTCGGCCAAGCCCACCAGCCCATTGTTCAGCGCCGCACCAGGTGGGGTGATGTTCGACACCCCGCAGCAGATCCAGCAACAAGCGGCGCGCATCCAGGCCCAGGCCGTCACCAGCCAGATCATGCCGTTGGGCAACATCACCCAGATGACCCAGCAGGAACGCGATCTGATCGGCGCGTGGATCAACCAGGGCGCGCGGACCAACTGAGCCTCGCGCGCCAATAGCGTCACATGTCATACCGCTGACAGGCCGACCGGTTCACCACCGGTCGCCCGTCAGCGACTGCCTGCGCCTCAACAATAAAAACAAGAGGAAAGCACCAGATGATCCAGCCCCGCCATCACGCCCCAAATTCGCCACGGATGCGCCGTTGCAGGGCACTTGAGCCCCTCAAGGCAAGCCCGTATCCTGCGCGGCCGCTCGAAGCCGGCCGACAACAAAAAACCATCCAATCCTGACCGCCCCGCCAACTTATCCGGGCGCTGGCGGACAAAAAACGCGCCCCTGAAAAACCCTTTACCACTGTTCAAAAAGCAGCTGGACGAGCCTTTTTTGGCGTTGGCTCAGCTCTTGCTATCAGCACTGGCCACAAGCGAAAAGCTGACCAAACGGATGTTTTTATCCGAGGAAAAAGGCGCCACACCAGAGCTCTGATCTGAAAAAAAGCGGTACCACTTACCTTTGGGAGCAAACCGAATGAAACGTACGTGCACCAGCCTGATACTCGCAGGATCCTTGCTGGCCGGAGGCCAAGCGATGGCCGACGACCTGTTCCAGTGGCAGAACAACAGCCTGACCTACCTGTATGGCAAGGATTTCCAGGTCAACCCGCGCATCCAGCAGACCGTGACCTTCGAACACGCCGACGCGTGGAAATACGGGGACAACTTCTTCTTCCTCGATCGGATCTTCTACAACGGCCAGGACGACAGCCAGTCCGGCCCGAACACCTACTACGGTGAGTTCAGCCCACGCCTGTCGTTCGGCAAGATCTTCGACCAGAAGCTGGAACTGGGCCCGATCAAGGATGTGCTGCTGGCCATGACGTATGAATTCGGCGAAGGCGACAACGAGTCCTACCTGATCGGCCCGGGTTTCGACCTGGCAATTCCCGGCTTCGACTACTTCCAACTGAACTTTTACAACCGCCAGACCGAAGGCCCACGCGCCGGCGACAATGTCTGGCAAATCACTCCGGCCTGGGCCTATACCATCCCCATGGGCTCATCCGACCTCCTGATCGACGGTTTCATCGACTGGGTGGTGGACAACGACACCAACGCCAAGGGCACCTACCACGCCAACCTGCACATCAACCCGCAGATCAAATATGACCTGGGCAAGGCGTTGAAGCTCGGTGCCAAGCAGTTGTATGTGGGCGTGGAGTATGACTACTGGAAGAACAAGTACGGGATCGAAGACAGCGACGGCTTCAAGACCAACCAGAGCAATACCAGCTTCTTGCTGAAGTATCATTTCTGATCCCTGAATTTACATCCGCAGCAATACCCGGTGGGAGCGAGCTTGCTCGCGATAGCGGTGGACCGGCTTGCATTGATGTTGAATGTACCGCCGTCATCGCGAGCAAGCTCGCTCCCACATTGGTTTCGTGAAAGCTAGGATTTAGCGCCCACCGCCAATCCCTTGTGGGAGCGAGCCTGCTCGCGATTGCGATGGACCTGCCTGCATCAAATCAGGACAACCCCAGGAACCGGCTCAATGCCTCACGCTGCGCCAACGCATCCTGGCGTCCCAACTCGATCAATTCGCTGCAATACCCTGACTCGAACAACAGGTAACTCAGCACCCCCGCACCACTGGTCTTGGTCGCACCCGGCCCACGCAAGAATAACCGCAGCGCACGAGGCAGCTCCTGGCGATGGCGGGCGGCGATTTCGTCTATTGGCTGGCTTGGGGAAATCACCAATACGTCCACCGGTGCCGCGCCGAGGGCGTGGGCCGGTACGTCATCGGGCAGCAGGTGGCTGAACCCGTTCAGGCGCTCAAGCAACTCGATGTCGCTTTCCAGGCTGTCAATGAACGTGCTGTTGAGCATATGGCCGCCGATCTGCGCCAGGGTCGGTTGCAGGCCGGTGTAGCTGCGCTCGGAGGGATCCTGCCCGCCAGCGCCACGGGGGTTGCCACTGACGCCGATCACCAGCACGCGATTGGCTCCCAGGTGCAAGGCCGGGCTGATAGGCGCCGATTGACGCACCGCGCCGTCACCGAAGTATTGCGGGCCGATCCTGACCGGCGCGAACAACAAGGGAATCGACGAACTGGCCAGCAGGTGCTCCACCGACAACTGCGTCGGCACGCCAATGCGTCGATGTCGCAGCCAGGCACCAATGGTCCCGCGCCCCTGGTAGAACGTAACGGCCTGGCCGGACTCATAACCGAACGCCGTCACCGCCACCGCCCGCAATTGCTGCTCGGCGATGGCCTGTTCGATGCCCGAGGCGTGGAATTGGCTCTGGAGCAGTTGGCGCAACGGCGAACTGTCGATCAACGCCACCGGCAGCTTGGCCCCCAGGCCCAGCAGGCTATGAATGATGAAACGCCTGGCCTGGGCAATGACGCCCAGCCAGTCGCTGCGCATGACCTGGTGGCTGCGCACCGCTTGCCAGAACGCCGTCAGCCGCTCGATGGCGCTCTTGAAGTCCATCGCCCCACTTGCCAGGCTAACCGCGTTGATCGCCCCGGCCGACGTACCGACAATCACCGGAAACGGGTTTCGCGCCCCTTCCGGCAACAATTCGGCGATGGCCGCCAGTACGCCCACCTGATACGCCGCTCGAGCCCCGCCGCCGGAAAGAATCAAACCTGTAACCGGTTCAGCTGGGGTCATCGCAATGCTCCGTGCTCGAGGTGCTGTTGAAAGTGGCGGATGTTGGCTCAACCGCGTTTGTCGTACAGCTTGGGCTCGCCCGGCGGACGGCTCTTGAAGCGCCGATGGGCCCAGAGGTATTGCTCGGGACAATCGCTCACCGACTGCTCGACCCACTGGTTGACGCGGATGCAATCGGCCTCCTCGGTCTCGCCCGGGAAATCCGTCAGCGGGGCCTGGATCACCAGGCGATAACCGCTGCCGTCGGCCAGGCGCTCCTGAATGAATGGCACCACCAGCGCCTTGCCCAGGCGGGCGAACTTGCTGGTGGCGGTGACCGTCGCCGCCTGGATGCCGAACAGCGGGACGAACACGCTCTGCTTGGCGCCGTAATCCTGGTCCGGCGCATACCAGATCGCCCGCCCGGCCCGCAGCAGCTTGAGCATGCCGCGCACGTCGTCACGCTCCACCGCCAGGGAGTCGAGGTTGTGCCGCTCGCGGCCCCGGCGCTGGATATAGTCGAACAGCGGGTTCTTGTGCTCGCGGTACATGCCATCGATGGTGTGCTGCTGGCCGAGCAACGCCGCGCCGATTTCCAGCGTGGTGAAATGCAACGCCATCAGGATCACGCCCTTGCCCTCGCGCTGGGCCTGCTTGAGATGCTCCAGCCCTTCGACATGGGCCAGTTTCGCCAGGCGCGAGCGCGACCACCACCAACTCATGGCCATTTCGAAAAAGGCGATGCCGGTGGAGGCAAAGTTTTCCTTGAGCAGACGCTTGCGCTCGGCAGCGGACTTTTGCGGGAAACACAGTTCCAGGTTACGACGGGCGATGCGCCGTCTGTCGCCGGCCACCCGGTACATCAGCGCGCCCAATGCACGACCGACCCGCAGCAATAACGGATAAGGCAACTGGACGATCAGCCACAACAGCCCCAGGCCGCACCACAGCAGCCAGAAACGCGGATGAAAGAATGCAGCTCGAAAACGCGGGCGATCCATTACAGCTTCCATTAAGACATGGGCCGCGCATTCTACATTGTTCGACCCGGGTTGCGGCTGGCGGACGATCTCGTTATAAGTCTCGGCACTTTTAGTGACAAGCCGTTGTACGCCGACCATGAGCCAAACCGAACCGCTAGACCAAGATCCCGTGTTCCAGCTGAAGGGCAGCATGCTCGCCATTACGGTGCTGGAGCTGGCCCGCAACGACCTGGAAGGCCTTGACCGGCAGTTGGCGGCCAAAGTCGCCCAGGCACCGAATTTCTTCAGCAATGCCCCGCTGGTGCTGGCCCTGGACAAGCTGCCGGCCGGCGAAGGCGCAGTGGACCTGCCGGGCCTGATGCGCGTTTGCCGCCAGCACGGCCTGCGCACCCTGGCGATCCGCGCCAGCCGCATCGAAGACATCGCCGCCGCCATCGCCGTGGACATCCCGGTGCTGCCGCCGTCCGGCGCCCGGGAGCGCGTGCTGGAACTGAGCCCGGTCCAAGCCAGGAAAGCCCCGGAAAAGCCACCAGAGCCCACCATCAAGCCAACGCGCGTGATCACCTCGCCAGTACGCGGCGGCCAGCAGATTTATGCCCAGGGTGGCGATCTGGTCGTGGTGTCCTCGGTCAGCCCGGGGGCGGAACTTCTGGCCGATGGCAACATCCATGTATACGGCCCGATGCGCGGTCGCGCGCTGGCCGGCGTCAAGGGGGATACGAAAGCCAGGATCTTCTGTCAGCAATTGAGCGCTGAACTGGTCTCCATCGCCGGGCAGTACAAGGTCTCCGAGGATTTGCGCCGCGATCCGTTGTGGGGGGCCGGCGTTCAGATCAGCCTGTCGGGCGACGTGTTGAACATCATTCGGCTTTAACGGATACTGCCGCATTTTCCAAGCATCTCTAAAACGAGCGAAAACGGCTTAAACGACGTAGGAAAAAGGATCAGGCAGTGTTTACCGGAGGTAGACCCCGCCCGACATCCGATTCCAGCCAAGCCTGTCCAATTGCAGCGGTTTTCCAGAGATGTTTTTCAGGGGCTGAAAAAGTCCTTTTTCCTTAGGGGTGAAACACCTTGGCCAAGATTCTCGTGGTTACATCCGGCAAGGGTGGTGTGGGTAAGACCACCACCAGCGCCGCTATCGGTACCGGCCTCGCTCTGCGCGGCCACAAGACAGTCATCGTCGACTTCGACGTCGGCCTGCGTAACCTGGACCTGATCATGGGTTGCGAGCGTCGCGTGGTCTACGACTTCGTCAATGTGGTCAACGGCGAAGCAAACCTGCAACAAGCCCTGATCAAGGACAAGCGCCTTGAGAATCTCTACGTGCTGGCCGCCAGTCAGACCCGCGACAAAGACGCGCTGACCCAGGAAGGCGTGGAAAAAGTCCTGATGCAACTCAAGGAAGACTTCGAGTTCGTGGTCTGCGACTCCCCGGCCGGTATCGAGAAAGGTGCCCACCTGGCCATGTACTTCGCGGACGAAGCGATTGTCGTGACCAACCCGGAAGTGTCGTCGGTCCGAGACTCCGACCGCATGCTGGGGCTGCTGGCGAGCAAATCCCGTCGCGCCGAGAAGGGCGAAGAACCGATCAAGGAACACCTGCTGCTGACCCGCTACAACCCGCAACGGGTCAGCGATGGCGAAATGCTGGGCGTCGAAGACGTCAAGGAGATCCTCGCCGTCACCCTGCTGGGTGTCATTCCGGAATCTCAAGCGGTACTCAAGGCCTCCAACTCCGGCGTGCCGGTGATTCTCGACGACCAGAGCGACGCCGGCCAGGCATACAGCGATGCCGTCGATCGTCTGCTGGGCAAAACCGTAGCGCATCGATTCCTCGATGTAACGAAGAAGGGTTTCTTCGAGCGCCTGTTTGGAGGTAGGTAATGAACCTTTTTGACTTCTTTCGTGCCAACAAAAAGCCCAGTACCGCCTCGGTCGCGAAAGAGCGTCTACAGATCATCGTGGCGCACGAACGCGGCCAACGCAGCACCCCTGACTACCTGCCAGCCTTGCAGAAGGAACTGGTGGAAGTGATCCGCAAATACGTCAACATCGGTAGCGATGACGTGCACGTGGCGCTGGAAAGCCAGGGCAGTTGCTCGATCCTGGAACTCAACATCACCCTGCCGGATCGCTGATAGATCCTGCGGGAGCCACGGCGGCTCGGGCTTAGCGCCCTTGTGTAGGAGCTGGCGAAGCCTGCGATCTTTTGATCTTTCACTTGAAACTCAAGGAAGCTCGGAAAAGATCGCAGGCTTCGCCAGCTCCTACATATAGGACGACGGGCCCGAGCCGCCGTTGGCGTTTGTAACGAGACTGTTTTCAATGCCCCTGTCCAACATCCGCATCATTCATCAGGACGCCGCCGTCCTGGTGGTCGACAAGCCGACCCTGTTGCTTTCCGTGCCCGGCCGGGCCGACGACAACAAAGACTGCCTGATCACCCGCCTGCAGGAAAACGGCTATCCGGAAGCCCGAATCGTGCACCGACTGGACTGGGAAACTTCCGGCATCATCCTGTTGGCCCGCGACCCGGACACCCATCGCGAACTGTCCCGGCAATTTCATGATCGCGAAACCGAAAAAGCCTACACCGCGCTGTGCTGGGGCCAACCGGCACTGGACAGCGGCAGCATCGACCTGCCCTTGCGCTACGACCCGCCGACCAAACCTCGGCATGTGGTGGACCATGAACACGGCAAACACGCCCTGACCTTCTGGCGCGTGCTGGAACGTTGCGGCGATTGGTGCCGGGTCGAACTCACGCCGATCACCGGCCGCTCGCACCAATTGCGCGTGCACATGCTGTCCATCGGTCACCCGCTGCTGGGCGACGGGCTCTACGCCCACCCGCAGGCCCTCGCCGCCTGGCCACGCCTGTGCCTGCACGCCAGCATGCTGAGCTTCACCCATCCGCAAAGCGGCGAGCGCCTGCGCTTCGAGTGCCCAGCACCGTTCTAGATTGTCCCCCCATGGAAAATGGCTTTATCCGATAAAGGTTTGGCATGCAGGTTATTGATTTTCAGAAAACCCCGGTCAAAAAAGTTCGTCACCAACTGCTGTACCTGATCTACGGCGACAAAGACGCTTATTGCCACGAAGCCAAGTTCAGCATCCTGACTGCCCTGGCCCACGGCAATCCGGCAACCCTGCCCAGCATCAGGATCCTGACCGACCGGCCTGAGGATTATCAAGGCTGGCCGGTCGAGACCCTCGCGCTGAGCCCGCAGTTGCTGACCGAGTGGCAAGGTCATAACGGCTACATTCACCGGCGCAAGGCCTGCGCCATCGCAGCCGGCCTGACGCTGGCAGAAAAGACCCTGTTCGTCGACACCGACACGCTGTTCCTCGCCGATCCCGACCTGCTGTTCAAGCAAATCCAGCCAGGGCGCTACCTGATGGACAGCTTCGAATACAACTGGGACTATGTCTGCAAGCGCGAGGATTACCTCCAGCTGGGTTCGCGCCTGCTCCGCCACGGCATCACCCCGGGCAACAGCTTCAAGCTCTACAACAGCGGGCTGTGCGGCGTGACTGACAACGACGCCGTGCTGCTGGCCCAGGCCGTCGGACTGATCGATGAATGGACCGAGGGTGGCTTCGACATCCACACCATCGAACAGATCGCGATTTCGTTCACCCTGCGCAACCAGACCATTAACGAAACCAACAAACACGTCTATCACTACTTCGCCGAAAAACGCTTCTTCCACACCATGCAGGCGCACTTCTTTGCCTTGCACGGCGAGGCGTTCAGTACGCAGTTGGTTGAGCGCTGCCATGACGTACCGCGCACCAGGCCTTTCCCCTCGGCCTGGCGGCGCCTGAAGATCAAATGGAAATTGCGCCATCAACGCGGCGCCTTGCACAAAATCGGGCGCGACCTGCTGTATGGCAGCGCGGTGCCAGAGCATCCTTATTACAACCTTTGCCGGCACCACTGGTGGGATTCGGCATCGCGGGAAGTTCTTCGCCTGGACCCGGAGCGCCGGCAAGAGCTGTTCGGCCAACTGGAGCACTGGCCGCAGCGCTTGCCAGAACCGTCCAAAGCGCAAGACAAGCCCTTGATCATGGAGCATTTGCGCAAGCGGATCACGGCCCCGGGCTGATCAAAACAGCGGGCTGCAGGACAATTTGTGACGGGGGGATTGGGTCTGCAATGCAGGCGGTCGATGGGGTAAACTGCCGCCCATTGCTGTCTGGAGTTACTTATGCGCGCAGAGTTGAACCAAGGCCTGATCGACTTCCTCAAGGCCTCCCCTACCCCTTTCCATGCCACCGCCAGCCTTGCCAAGCGCCTGGAGGCGGCAGGCTATCAGCGTCTTGACGAACGCGAGACCTGGTCCACCGAGGCCAACGGTCGCTATTACGTCACGCGCAACGACTCCTCGATCATCGCATTCAAGCTCGGCCGCAACTCACCGTTGCACGATGGCATCCGCCTGGTCGGCGCCCACACCGACAGCCCCTGCCTGCGGGTCAAGCCGCAGCCGGAACTGCAACGCCACGGGTTCTGGCAACTGGGCGTGGAAGTCTACGGCGGCGCGCTGCTGGCGCCGTGGTTCGACCGCGACCTGTCCCTGGCCGGGCGGGTGACCTTGCGCCGCGACGGCAAGGTCGAAAGCCAACTGATCGATTTCAAGGCGCCGATCGCCACGATTCCGAACCTGGCCATCCACCTCAATCGCGAAGCCAACCAGGGCTGGGCCATCAACCCGCAGAATGAATTGCCGCCGATCCTCGCCCAGTTCGCCGGGGACGAGCGTGTCGATTTCCGTGCCGTGCTCACCGATCAACTGGCCCGCGAACATGGCCTGAATGCCGACGTGGTGCTCGATTACGAGTTGAGTTTCTACGACACCCAAAGCGCCGCGGTCATTGGCCTGCACGGCGATTTCATTGCTGGCGCGCGCCTGGACAACCTGCTGTCGTGCTACGCCGGCCTGCAGGCTTTGCTGAACGCTGACACCGAAGAAACCTGCGTACTGGTGTGCAACGATCACGAGGAGGTCGGTTCGTGCTCGGCCTGTGGCGCCGACGGTCCGATGCTGGAACAGACCCTGCGGCGCCTGCTGCCTGAAGGTGAAGAGTTCGTGCGCACCATTCAGAAGTCCTTGCTGGTTTCGGCCGACAATGCTCACGGCGTGCACCCCAACTATGCCGACAAGCACGACGCCAACCATGGCCCCAAGCTCAACGCCGGACCGGTGATCAAGGTCAACAGCAACCAGCGCTACGCCACCAACAGCGAAACCGCCGGGTTCTTCCGTCACCTGTGCATGGCTGAAGAAGTGCCGGTGCAAAGCTTCGTGGTGCGCAGCGACATGGGCTGCGGCTCGACCATCGGCCCGATCACCGCCAGTCAGTTGGGCGTACGCACCGTGGACATCGGCCTGCCGACCTTCGCCATGCATTCGATCCGCGAACTGTGTGGCAGCCATGACCTGGCGCATTTGGTGAAGGTGCTGAGCGCGTTCTACGCCTCTCGCGAGTTGCCATAGCCACACTGGGCTGCAAGAGATGTGTAGGAGCTGTCGAGCGAAGCGAGGCTGCGATCTTTCCCCAAACACTTGAGCCCCAAGCGAAAGATCAAAAGATCGCAGGCTTCGCCAGCTCCTACAGACCTCTGCGGGAGCAAGCTCCCTCGCCACAATGATGTCTGCCTAAAGATTCGAGGAGGCCATGACATACGTCATCCCACCCCAGCCAAACCCCGACTAGACTGACCTTATCCTTCCCCGACAAGGCTGTCGCCATGATCTCGATGTCTTCGTTCAACGCCATGCTGGTGCCCATCATTGCCGGCATGATCCTGCTGGCCATCGGTTTCAACTTCCGTGACAAGAACGTCGGGGTCTTTGCCATGTGGATCGGCATGTTGCTGATCCTCGTCACGGTGTTGTTCCGCATCCTGGCCAAGCTCAACGAGTCGGCCTGACACCACCTCAGGCGGCAGGCGGTTGCTCCGGCACGTCTACCCCGACATGAATCGCATCGTGTCGCCAGAACTCCAGGTCGCAATCGATCAGCCGCTGATGCTGGTCATAGTTGACCCGGGCAATCCGCAGCCCCGGACTACCCACCGAAACCTTCAACGCCGCCGCCGCTTCCGGCTGTAGAGAGGTGGGCACGATTTCGAACTTCACCCGACCGTAATGCAGGTCGTAATGGCGGGCGTACAGCTCGGTGATGGACTGGTTGAGGTCGAACCCCAAGATGTCCGGAAAATATTGCGGGTTCAGGTAGTGCTCGACGTACAGCACCAGCCGCTCGTCGATACGTCGCACGCGGCAGATCTGGATCACGCTGGACAGCGCCGGCAACTGCAACCAGGCACACACCGCCGCCGAGGCGGGTTGCAGGCGCGCCGAGATCACTTGGGTAGAAGGCACACGCCCCTGGGCCGCGACCATGGCGTGGAAATGGCTGCGCTGCATCAGGTTGTAGGCCAGGCGGGGTGGCGAGACGAACCAGCCCCGGCGCTCCTCCCGATAAATCTGCCCCTGGGCTTCGAGCTGCAACAACGCCTCACGCACGGTAATGCGCGTGGTCCCGAACAATTCACTGAGCTTGCGCTCGGCCGGCAACTTGCTGCCGGGCGCCAGCAACCCGTGGTCGAGCTGCTCTTGCAGGACCTGTCCGATGGCTGTCACCGCTTTGGTTGCATCGATGCGCATCAACGTTACCTATCTGGACTAGACCAGCACTGTTTCGGGGCAAGATCGACTGTTCATCGATCCGCTTCTTCGTCCAGCAAGCCTAGGCACTGCACATGACTGGCAGATGACAGAGCCGCCGAACGGTCGTTTTGCAAGCGTGCAAATTAACGGCCAAGTCCTTGCAGATCAGTTGTTTAACCATGGTCTACGCTTAATTCGCAACCAACCTCCATGAGCCGGGCGTTTCCTGGACCCTCCAACACCGACATCAAAATGTCACAGGGCTCGCCTACATTGGCTCAGGTATTGCTGACCTAGACCAACACAACCGCAAACGCAGCGTTGAAAACGCCCATAGGAGCTTCGGATGAAACAGCTTTTCCTGGCATCACTGTTAGGCTCGACCATTGCCATGTGCACCGCCGCCATGGCCGCTGACACCGATCTGAAAACGTTGGAAGCCGCTGCGAAAGCGGAAGGTGCCGTGAACAGCGTCGGCATGCCCGATGACTGGGCAAACTGGAAAGGCACCTGGGACGACCTGGCCAAGGTCTACGGCCTGAAACACATCGACACCGACATGAGCTCGGCCCAGGAAATCGCCAAGTTCGCCGCCGAGAAAGACAACGCCAGCGCCGACATCGGCGACGTCGGTGCAGCGTTCGGCCCGATCGCGGTCAAGCAGGGCGTGGTCCAACCCTACAAGCCAAGCACCTGGGAACAAGTACCTGCCTGGGCCAAGGACAAAGATGGCAACTGGGCCTTGGCCTACACCGGCACCATCGCGTTCATCGTCAACAAGAAGTTGCTGCACGGTTCCGAAGTGCCGACCAAGTGGGCAGACCTGAAGACCGGCAAATACAAGGTATCCATCGGTGACGTGAGCACCGCCGCCCAAGCCGCCAACGGCGTGCTGGCCGCGGCCCTGGCCAACGGCGGCGACGAGAAGAACGTTCAGCCGGCGCTGTTGATGTTCGCCGACATAGCCAAGCAAGGACGCCTGTCCATGGCCAACCCAACCATCGCCACGATGGAAAAAGGTGAAGTCGAAGTCGGCGTGGTCTGGGATTTCAACGGCCTGAGCTACAAGGCCAAGATGGCCAACCCGGATGACTACGTCGTACTGATTCCGTCCGACGGCTCGGTCATCTCCGGCTACACCACCATCATCAACAAATACGCCAAGCACCCGAACGCCGCCAAGCTGGCCCGTGAGTACATCTTCAGCGACGCTGGCCAGATCAACCTGGCCAAGGGCAACGCCCGTCCGATCCGCGCC
The DNA here is from genome assembly GCF_056521845.1 of Pseudomonas sp. PF05. Lineage (NCBI taxonomy): Bacteria > Pseudomonadati > Pseudomonadota > Gammaproteobacteria > Pseudomonadales > Pseudomonadaceae > Pseudomonas > Pseudomonas sp. PF05. The sequence continues at coordinate 273,330 of NZ_JBWLPW010000008.1, forward strand.
GAGCACCTGACCCTGCCGGAAGAGGTCAAGGCCAAGCTGCTGCCCAACGAGCAGTACAAAGGCGTGACCCCGATCAAGGACGCGGATGCTTGGGAAAAAACCTCCAAGACACTGCCGCAGAAGTGGCAGGAAGAAGTGATCATCAATATGGAGTGAGGCAATAGCTCCCGCTCGGCTATCCACAGGCAATGCAATTGTGGGAACAGGCCCCGTGGGAGCAAAGCTTGCTCGCGATAAACGATGACACGGTCTTGCAGTTGAACCGTGTCGCCTTCATCGCGAGCAAGCTTTGCTCCCACAGGCCTGCTCTCACAGTGGAGCTTGCTGGATCCGAGTTTCCTGGTATCTGTCCGGAGTCCCGGTACCCATGAAGCACAACGTCATCCTGGTGGTGCTCGACGGTCTCAACCATGAGGTCGCCCGGCATGCCATGGGGCATTTGCAGGCTTACGTCGGCGCAGGACGCGCGGCCCTCTACAAACTGGAATGTGAGTTGCCCGCCCTGTCCCGCCCGCTCTATGAATGCATCCTCACCGGCGTCGTGCCCATCGACAGCGGGATCGTGCACAACAACGTCTCGCGCCTGTCGAACCAGCGCAGCATTTTCCACTACGCCACCCAGGCCGGCTTGAGTACGGCGGCCGCGGCGTATCACTGGGTCAGCGAGCTCTACAACGTTTCGCCCTTCGTGGCCGGTCGTGATCGTCATACCGACAACCCCGACTTGCCGATTCAATATGGGCATTTCTATTGGAATGACCACTACCCCGATTCCCATCTGTTCGCCGACGCCGAACACCTGCGCCTGCGCTACATGCCGAACTTTTTGCTGGTGCATCCGATGAACATCGACGATGCCGGCCACAAGCATGGCCTCGACACTGCGCAATACCGCAACAGCGCCCGCTCGGCCGACATCAACCTGGCGGTCTACCTGCAAGGCTGGCTCGATGCCGGTTACCAGGTGCTGGTGACGTCCGATCACGGCATGAACAACGACCGCTCCCATAACGGCCTGCTGGCCGAAGAACGGGAAGTGCCGCTGTTTGTCCTGGGCAGCGGCTTCAGTCTCGATCCCGCGGCCACGCCCCGGCAGACCGAACTGTGCGGCACCATTTGCCAATTGCTCGGCGTCGACCACGACAAACCCTATTGCCAGGAGATACTCAAGTGAACGCCATGACGCGCGGCAAATGGCTGGCAGCGTTGTGCCTGGTGCCCTTCGCGATTTTCTTCATCGTGTTCCAGATCGCCCCGCTGTTCTGGGTGCTGGTCAATAGCCTGGAATCGCAAGAGTTCGGCTGGGGCCTGGCCAACTTCAGCAAGATCTTCAGTTCCAAGTTCTACCTGCAAGCGATCCAGCACAGCCTGGAAATCAGCTTCTGGTCCAGTGTGTTCGGCATCGTCATCGCTGTGCTCGGCAGCTACTCCCTGCGCCGCGTGGATTCGCGGCTGCGCAACTTCGTCAACGCCTTCGCCAACATGACCAGCAACTTCGCCGGCGTGCCCCTGGCCTTCGCCTTCATCATTTTGCTCGGGTTCAACGGCAGCATCACGATCATGCTCAAACAGGCTGGGATCATCGAAGATTTCAACCTGTACTCCAAAACCGGGCTGATCATTCTCTACACCTACTTCCAGATCCCCCTGGGCGTGCTGCTGCTCTATCCGGCCTTCGACGCCTTGCGCGAAGACTGGCGCGAATCCGCCGAGCTGCTGGGCGCCAACGGCTGGCAGTTCTGGCGACACATCGGCTTGCCGGTGCTGACCCCGGCGCTGCTGGGCACCTTCGTGATCCTGCTGGCCAACGCCCTCGGCGCCTACGCCACGGTCTATGCGCTGACTACCGGCAACTTCAACGTACTGCCGATCCGCATCGCCGCCATGGTTTCCGGCGATATTTCCCTCGACCCGAACATGGCCAGCGCCCTGGCCGTGATATTGGTGGCGTTGATGACCGTGGTGACCATCGTCCATCAGTTGCTGCTCAAGAGGAGCTACCATGTCTCGCGCTGAACCGGGCTCCGTCGGGCTCTATCATCGGGCGGTGGTGTACCTGCTGTTCGCCATCCTGCTGCTGCCCCTGGCCGGCACGCTCGTCTACTCCATCGCCAGCAGTTGGTCGGCCACCGTGCTGCCCAGCGGCTTCACGTTCAAATGGTATGTGCAGTTGTGGAGCGATCCACGTTTTCTCCACGCCTTCGGTCAATCGCTGCTGGTCTGCGTCGGTGCGCTGGTGCTCTCGGTGGTGTTGATCCTGCCATTGCTGTTCGTGGTGCATTACCACTTCCCCAGACTCGACGCGCTGATGAACATCCTCATTCTGCTGCCCTTCGCGGTACCGCCGGTGGTGTCATCGGTGGGGCTGTTGCAACTCTACGGCTCCGGGCCGTTGGCGATGGTCGGCACGCCGTGGATCCTGATCGGCTGCTACTTCACCGTCGCCCTGCCGTTCATGTACCGGGCGATCACCAACAACCTGCAAGCGATAAATCTGCGCGACTTGATGGACGCCGCCCAACTGCTCGGCGCCAGCACCTTCCAGGCCGCGTTGCTGGTGGTGCTGCCAAATCTGCACAAGGGCTTGATGGTGGCGTTGCTACTGTCGTTCTCGTTCCTGTTCGGCGAATTCGTGTTTGCCAACATCCTCGTCGGCACCCGCTATGAAACCCTGCAGGTGTACCTGAATAACATGCGCAACAGCAGCGGCCACTTCACCAGTGCCTTGGTGATTTCCTACTTCTTCTTCGTACTGGTCCTGACCTGGGCGGCCAACATCTTGAGCAAGGACAAAAGCCAATGAGCTACGTCAGCGTCCAACACCTGCAAAAAAGCTACGCCGGCACACCGGTGTTCAGCGACATCAACTGCGAGATCCGCAAGGGCGAATTCGTCACCCTCCTTGGCCCTTCCGGTTGTGGCAAGTCCACGCTGTTGCGCTGCATTGCCGGCCTGACCGCGGTGGATGCCGGCCAAATCATCCTGGACGGGCAAGACATCGTTCCGTTGAGCCCGCAGAAACGCGGCATCGGCATGGTGTTCCAGAGCTACGCCTTGTTCCCCAACATGACCGTGGAACAGAACGTCGCCTTCGGCCTGCGTATGCAAAAGGTCGATGCCGCGGACAGCCACAAGCGCGTGCTGGAGATCCTGCGCCTGGTGGAGCTGCATGATTTTGCCGGCCGCTACCCCCATCAACTGTCCGGCGGCCAATGCCAGCGCGTCGCCCTGGCCCGCTCCCTGGTGACCCGGCCGCGCCTGTTGCTGCTGGACGAGCCGCTGTCGGCCCTGGATGCGCGGATTCGCAAGCACTTGCGCGAACAGATCCGACAGATCCAGCGCGAGTTGGGCCTGACCACGATCTTCGTCACACACGACCAGGAAGAAGCCCTGACCATGTCTGACCGGATTTTCCTGATGAACCAAGGAAAGATCGTACAAAGCGGCGATGCCGAAACCCTTTACACCGCGCCAGTCGACGTCTTTGCCGCCGGTTTCATCGGCAACTACAACCTGCTGGACGCCGACAGCGCGACCAAACTGCTGCAACGGCCGATGAGCGGCCGTATCGCCATCCGTCCGGAAGCCATCGAGCTGAGCCGCAACGGCGAGGCCGATGCGCTGATCCGCAGCCACAGCCTGTTGGGCAACGTGATTCGCTATCGGGTCGAGGCCCGTGGCGTGGAATTGGTGGTGGATGTACTCAATCGCTCGGCCGCCGACCTGCACCCCGATGGCGCACGGCTGTCACTTTCCATCGATCCGTCGGCGCTGTGTGAGGTAGCCTGATGGCTTTATTGATTTTGAAGCTGATCTTGAAAAGGAAAACGCGCTGATGGCCCTGGCAATTTTTGATCTGGACGAAACCCTTATCCACGGCGACTGCGCCACCCTCTGGAGCGAACAGATGGGACGCCTGGGCTGGGTCGACCCCGAGTCGTTCATGCAGCGCAACAACGCACTGATGGACGCCTACAGCCACGGCAAGCTGAGCATGGAAGAGTACATGGACTTCAGCCTGGAACCGATGATCGGCCGCACACCGGAAGAAATCGAACACCTGGTGGCGCCCTGGGTGGAAGACTTCATCGAACCGATCATCTTCAGCGACGCCACCAAGACCATCGCCGAACACCGCAAGGCCGGCGACCGGATCCTGGTGATCTCGGCCTCGGGCACGCACCTGGTCAAGCCGATTGCCGAACGCCTGGGCATCGACGAGATCCTGGCGATCGAACTTGAAGTGAGCCATGGGGTGTACAGCGGCCAGACCGTGGGCACCCTGACCTACCGCGAAGGCAAGATCACCCGCCTGCTGGACTGGCTGGATGCCGAGGAAGAGAACCTGGAAGGTGCAAGTTTCTATTCCGATTCGCGCAATGACCTGCCGCTGTTGCTGCGGGTGGATTTCCCCCATGTGGTGAATCCGGACCCGGTGTTGAAGGCCCATGCCGAACTGGCCGGGTGGCCAATCCATACCTGGAAATAAGCCCCTAGTGGGAGCGAGCTTGCTCCCACAGGTTCAGCCCAGCAGCAGCCACAGGCTCCAGCCGAGCAACAACAAGCCGCAGAGACGACTGAGCCAGAGTCCCTGCGGCAGGTTTTTCTCCAGCAAGATGAAGGCACCGATCACTGCCACCCAGAGCAGGTTCATTACGCCGACCACGAACAGCAGGCCCATCAGGGCCCAGCAGCAGCCCAGGCAGTAAGCGCCATGGGCCAGGCCCATGCGCCAGCCGCCGAGCACGTTGGGACGCCAGTAACTGAGCAGGAAATGCAGCGGCCCGCGACAATGCTCAAGGCAGACCGCCTTGCCTGGCAGCCACTGATAGACGCCGGCGACCAACAGCAGGCCGGCGCCCAGCGCGGTACTGGTGCTGCGCATCCCCGGACTGAGCAGGGCGAGTTGCTCGAGCGCCCATTGCAACGCCGTGGCGCCCAGGGCGAAACCGGCCCAGACCAGAACATAGGCGCTGCAGAACAGCAACAGTGCCAAGTGTCGCTGCGGTGCCGGCATGCGCTTGCGCAGCATCTGCTGGTAGATCAGCAGCATGGGCAGGGTGCTGGGCAGCATCATGCCGATCATCATCACCACCCACATGGCGAACATCAGCAGCGCATCGGCCAGGCTCCAGGGCATGAGCATGCCGCCCATCGCCGTATCAGCCATGCCGCCCGGCGCACTCATGTCGCGGCCCATCTGCAGGAGCATCAGCCAGGCCAACGCGGTCAGCGCGAGCAGGCAGAGCAGGAGCAGCAGTTGCTCGCCTGTCAATCGCTTGCTCTGCATCACCGCCTGAGGTTGTGCCATTTTTACGGCTCTATGCCATGGCCGGTGAAGTGCACGTGGGCGAGGTGGCTATGACTGCCCTGGGATTGTAGTTTGAGGGCTGAATGCGTCTGGTAGCTGCCGCTGGCCACTTCGGCCTCAAGGAACTCGAAACCGTTGGGCAGGGCCAGGCGGACTCGATGAGGGGAGCCGTCGATCGGGCTGCGGATCGGCTCGCCGCTGGCCTGCAACACCCCTGGAATGTCCAGGTGCGCCAAGCGCTGATCGACATCGATGGAGAGGGTGATGGGCACGAACAGCGGTTCGAACGCTTCACTCATGGTGCTACTGAACACCTGAAACACGTTGGCCCCAGGGTCGCTCTCCAGGCCAGAAAGGATGGTCAGCAGGGCCTGGCGTTGCGCCTCGTCGGCGCGCTCATCGATGAACACCTGACAACTGCCGTTGCCCTCATGGATGGCGCCCGGCCAAGCGAAGGTGGCGGCCCAGCACAAGCCGTCCAGCGCTACCTGATTGAAATACCCGTGTTCCACTCGCATCGACGCCACCGCCTGGCAGTGACCATGGGTCGGTGGCGCATTGAATTGACAGGGGCAGCCCCAATTACAGTTGCAGGCAATGAATTCGACGCCCTGCATGCGCCATTCGGCGATGGCCATGATCAACCTCTTCACCTGGCGGGTGAAATGAAAGCTGCGGTAACCCCATCCCCCATTAATTAACGCTAGCAGGGCGCGCGCATCGGATACGGGCTGCCGACCGAAGGTCAGCTTGCCCGTGGGCGCTGGTGAGAGGTGCAAGCCACCGTCGATTGGAGGCCTTGGCTCAACTCCCACAAGGGATTTGGGGTGAACACCGGCTCTATGAGCACCCGAAGCCCCTTGTGGGAGCAAGGCTTGCCCGCGATGGCGGCCGTACATTCAGCATCGATGCAAACTGACCCATCGCTTTCGCGAGCAAGCTTTGCTCCCACAAGTCCGCGTCCAGCTCCGGAAGTCAGCTCAGGCTTTCATCGATCACCAACACGAGCTTGCCGGACACCTGGTTGCTCGCCAGCTCCGCAAACGCCGCTTCGGCGTCCTTGATCGCAAAGGTCTTGGCCAATTGCGGGCTCAAACGCTTGTCCGCAAACAACGGCCACACCTGTTGGCCCAGTTGGCTGATCAGGTCGGCCTTGAACTGCTCGTCACGGCTGCGCAAGGTCGAGCCAAGCAATTGGATGCGCTTGCCCAGCACCTGCGCCAGATCGAGCTCGGTGGAGCGCCCGCCCATCAGGCCGATCAATACCCAGCGGCCGTCAACTGACAAAAGTTTCACGTTGAGTTTGGCGTAGCTGCCGCCCACCGGATCGAGGATCACGTCGAAGGGACCGAGGTCATTCAGACCCTCCAGGCCATCGGTGCGCACCACGCCGCCCTGGGCGCCCAGCGCCTCGCAATAGTCCAGCCGCTCGGTCGAACCGACACTGACCCAACACGGGTTGCCAAACGCCTTGCACAGCTGGATCGCGGCCGAACCGACACCGCTGGCGCCAGCGTGCAGCAGCACTTTCTCACCCGGCTTGAGCGCCGCCAGCTGGAACAGGTTCAGCCATGCGGTGCTGTAGACCTCAGGCAGCGCGGCCGCTTCGGCCATCGACAGGCCTTCCGGCACGGGCAGCACATGACGGCCATCGACCACCACTTCCTCGGCCATCCCACCACCGGCCAACAACGCACAAACGCGGTCGCCGACCTGCCAGGAAGAGCCAGGTCCGACTTCGCTGATCACCCCGGAACATTCCAGCCCCAACACCTGGCTGGCGCCGGGTGGCGGCGGGTAAAGTCCGGCTTTTTGCAGCAAATCGGCCCGGTTCAGGCCGGCGGCTGCCACACGAATACGAACCTGCCCGACATCACACGTCGGATTCGGCTCATCTGCCCATACCACTTGGCCTTCAACGCCTTGCAATGCTTTCACGGTGCCTCCATAGTGAGTCTCGACTGGGCCCGCTGCTTCAACGCCGGGCTTTCTTGCATTATGCGCCCGGGCCACATGGAACCGGCGACTTCAAAGACGGCCTAATATGCGTTATCAATTGTCCCTGCGTCGAATCAGCATGAAGCACCTGTTCCCCAGTACCGCCCTCGCGCTCGTCATTGGCCTCGGCCTGTTACCGCTGTCGAACGATACGTTCGCTGCCAACAGCTGGGACAAGCTTCAGCCCGATCGTGACGAGGTGATTGCCAGCCTTAACGTGGTCGAATTGCTCAAGCGCCATCACTACAGCAAGCCACCGCTCGATGATGCGCGCTCGGTCATTATCTATGACAGCTACCTGAAGCTGCTCGATCCATCGCGCAGTTATTTCCTGGCCAGCGACATCGCCGAATTCAACAAGTGGAAAACCCAGTTCGACGACTTCCTCAAGAGCGGCGACCTGAACGCCGGGTTCACCATCTACAAGCGCTATCTGGACCGCGTGAAGGCGCGCCTGGACTACGCCCTTGCCGAACTGAACAAAGGCGTCGATAAAATCGACTTCAATACCAAGGAAACCTTGCTGGTCGACCGCAAGGACGCTCCTTGGCTCAAAAGCACAGCCGAACTCGATGACCTGTGGCGCAAGCGCGTCAAGGACGAGGTGCTGCGCATGAAGATTGCCGGCAAGGATCCCAAACAGATCCAGGAAACCCTGACCAAGCGCTACAAGAATCAATTGGCTCGCCTGGACCAGACCCGTGCCGAAGACATTTTCCAGGCGTACATCAACACCTTCGCCATGTCCTACGACCCGCACACCAATTATCTGTCGCCGGATAACGCGGAAAACTTCGACATCAACATGAGCCTGTCCCTGGAAGGCATCGGCGCGGTGCTGCAGAGCGACAACGACCAGGTGAAAATCGTGCGCCTGGTCCCGGCGGGCCCTGCGGACAAGACCAAACAGGTCAGCCCGGCGGACAAGATCATCGGCGTTGCCCAAGGCAACAAGGAAATGGTCGACGTGGTCGGCTGGCGCCTGGACGAAGTGGTCAAGCTGATCCGTGGGCCGAAAGGCTCGGTGGTGCGCCTGGAAGTCATCCCGGCCAGCAATGCGCCGAACGACCAGACCAGCAAAGTCGTGTCCATCACCCGTGAAGCGGTGAAGCTGGATGACCAGGCAGCGAAAAAATCAGTCCTCCACCTCAAGCAGGACGGCAAGGACTACAAGCTCGGCATCATTGAAATCCCGGCCTTCTATCTGGACTTCAAGGCCTTCCGCGCCGGGGATCCGAACTACAAGAGCACCACCCGCGACGTCAAGAAGCTGCTGACCGAACTGCAGAAGGAAAAGGTCGACGGCGTGGTCATCGACTTGCGCAACAACGGCGGCGGCTCCCTGCAGGAAGCCACCGAGCTGACCAGCCTGTTCATCGACAAGGGCCCGACCGTGCTCGTGCGTAACGCCGATGGCCGGGTGGATGTGCTGGAAGACGAAAACCCGGGCGCGTTCTACAAGGGGCCGATGGCCTTGCTGGTCAACCGACTGTCGGCTTCGGCCTCGGAGATTTTCGCCGGTGCCATGCAGGACTACCACCGTGCGCTGATCATCGGCGGCCAGACCTTCGGCAAAGGCACCGTGCAGACCATCCAGCCGCTCAACCATGGCGAACTGAAACTGACCCTGGCGAAGTTCTACCGGGTTTCCGGCCAGAGCACCCAGCACCAGGGCGTGCTGCCTGACATCGATTACCCGTCGATCATCGACACCAAGGAAATCGGTGAAAGCGCCCTGCCCGAAGCCATGCCATGGGACACCATCCGGCCTGCGATCAAACCGGCCGTGGACCCGTTCAAACCGTTCCTGGCCCAACTCAAGTCCGACCACGATGCGCGCTCGTCCCAGGACGCGGAATTCGTGTTCATCCGCGACAAGCTGGCCCTGGCGCAGAAGTTGATGATGGAGAAAACCGTCACCCTCAACGAAGCCGAGCGTCGCGCGCAGCATGCAGACATCGAGACCAAGCAACTGGCCATGGAAAACCTGCGTCGCAAGGCCAAGGGCGAAGAACCGCTCAAAGAGCTGAAGAAAGAGGACGAAGACCTGATCACCGAGCCGGAGAAAACCAAGCCGGAAGACGATGCCTACCTGAGCGAGACCGGGCGGATCCTGCTGGACTACCTGAAACTCAACACGGCGATCGCCAAGCACTAAGATGATGGCCATTTAATGGTGACACTCGTCTGAGTGTCATCAAACTGACATCAGTCTGTCGTGAAATACAGGACTGGGTGCCGCGCACCCGGTCCTTTTTTTATCGCCAGAGATTGCCATGACCACGACAGAACAGCTGAGTGCCTTGAGTTCGATCCTGGCTCAAAGCGGTTTGCACAGCCTGTTCCAACCGATCATCTGCCTTTCCGAACGGCGCATCGTGGGTTATGAAGCCTTGACCCGCGGCCCCTCCAACAGCCCGTTGCACTCGCCCATCGCGCTGCTTTCCGTGGCGCGCCAGGCCGGCCGTCTCAGCGAACTGGAACTGGCCTGCCGCCGCAGCGCCTGCCAACGCTTCAATGAGCAACAATTGCCGGGCAAGCTGTTTCTCAACCTCTCGCCCGAGTCTCTGCTGGAATCCGCGCACCAGACGGGGCGCACACTGCAACTGCTGCAGGACCACGGCATTGCGCCCAGCCAGGTCGTGATCGAACTGACCGAACAAACCCCCATCGATGACTTCCAGCTCCTGCAAACCGCGCTGCATCATTATCGTGCGATGGGTTTTTCGATTGCCCTAGACGATCTGGGCGCCGGTTATTCGAGCTTGCGGCTGTGGTCTGAATTGCGGCCCGATTATGTGAAGATCGACCGGCATTTCATCGACGGCATCCACCAGGACGCCCTCAAGCGCGAGTTCGTGGGCTCGATCCTGAAAATCGCCCGGGCATCCCGTGCCCAAGTGATCGCCGAGGGAATCGAACTGTCGGAAGAACTGGCAGTGCTGATCGAAATGGGCGTCGACCTGGTCCAGGGGTATCTGCTGGCCCGGCCTCAGGAACAACCGTCACGCGACGCCCGGGCGCTGATGCCCAAGCAGGACAGCGGCGTGGCGGTCTTGACCGATGAGGTCAACGACCTCAGTGCGCTGCTCAACGAACAACCGGCAGTGGCCCACAACACGCCGACAGCCAACGTGCTGGAAGCGTTTCGTCGCCAGGCCAACCTCAACTCGCTGGCGGTGCTGGATGATCAAGGGCAGCCTTGCGGCATCGTCCATCGCCATTCACTCTCGGACGCCCTGCTCAAGCCCTTCGCCACCGACCTGTTCGCCCGCAAACCCATCAGCCGCTTGATGAGCGATGACTTTCTCGCAGTGGAGTTGAACCAGTCGCTGCAACAAGTCAGCCGCCTGATCACCAGTCGCGCTCGACAACGCATCGAAGAAGACTTCATCATCACCCTCAACGGCGGCTACCTGGGCCTGGGCCGAGTGATCGACGTGCTCAAGCTCATCACCGAACTGAAAATCCAACAGGCCCGCTACGCCAACCCCCTGACCCTGCTGCCGGGCAACGTCCCGATCCAGCAATGCCTCACGCGCCTGCTGCAACAACGGCAAGAATCGGTGATCTGCTACGTGGACATCGACAGTTTCAAACCCTTTAACGACATCTACGGCTACGGTCGCGGCGACGAAGTCCTGCTGTGCCTGGCCCAATGCCTGAACGAACGCATCGACCCCAGCCGCGACTTCGTCGGCCACATCGGCGGCGACGACTTCCTGCTGGTCCTCGGCCCGGAAGACTGGCGCAGACGCCTGGACCAACTACTCAGCGACTTCCAGACCCACTGCCGCCGCTTCTACCGCCCCGAACATTTGGAGGCGGGATGTTTTACCGCGTTGAACCGACAGGGCGTTCGACAGGAGTTCGCGCTGTTGTCGCTGTCGATTGGGGTAGTGCACCTGCGCGCCGAGGCCTGTGAGGAGTTGGATGCCAGCCAGTTGGCTGAGCTGGCTTCCCAGGCCAAGCATCATGCCAAGGATATTTTGGGCGGGAGTGTGTATTTGGTGGAGGGTTTGGCTGGGCGAGAGTCTGTGGGGGCGTTGGGGTTGACGGTGTGAAATATGTGGCGCAGCCCCGTGCCGAGGGCGCCTGCTCCCGCTGGGCTTTGTAGGAGCTGGCGAAGCCTGCGATCTTTTGATCTTGATCTTGATCTTTCGCTTGGGATTCAACTGTCTGGGGAAAGATCGCAGCCTCGCTTCGCTCGGCAGCTCCTACAGGCGCAGCGGGAGCTAGTTCCCTCGTGTTTCGCTTCTGGAGGTGACGCAAAAGAGCGTCACTGGATGCATTCCCACGCAGAGCGTGGGAACGATCAAGTATTTGCCTTATCTGAACTACCAGGTTGCAGGGTCTTCTTGGCTGGCTTTATCAAGTTCCTCGTTCCACTCTTCTGCTAGATATTTATAGATATCCTCAAAGAAAACTCTGAAATCCTCCATTTCATCCCATCCTGGCGGAAGGGCTGAATGTGAAACCACTTCGTGCTCGAACACCTCACCAAAATCATACTCCGGATCGTCGAGTGCAATTGCGAGCACACAAAAAAATAAAAATTTGTGACGATAGCTTAGATCCCTAAAACGATGGACCACGTATTTATAAATCAGCTCCTTCCGATCTTCAGCACTATTAAGATCGAACTGCGACAATTCCTCACCCAGAGTCTCTTCACAATCATATATCTCGAAGCCGCCGAGAAAATGACTAATCTGAGGATCATAAGGACGATCAAGAAACGGATGCATCAGCATCAAAACCTCCTACAGGATAAGCAGTGACCGGACGTAGCGTTTCGTAATCGAATCTGACTTCGAATACATTAATTTCGCTTTGAAATATTGGATTCTCTCTGTCGTTTACGTTGGGTATGTATCCCTGCCCAACCTTGGGCATATACATGCGCACGACTGGATTTCCTCTCTTGTCTTCACCTGTAAAACGGGGAAGGCCTCTTGCTTCTCGAGTCAGTGCTTCATTTATGGCTTGATGCTGTATTCGAAAACTATTGAATTTGGTACTGCAGTTAGCTCTCCACTGCCTTTGCCTTGAGAACTTCACATTTTCGGTATGAGCTTCCGATGAGCTTTCATCAGACATATACGAACCATATCTTTTTGTTTTTTTCAAAAAACCATCCCCCTAAATCACGTCATTAAAATAAATCCAAATGATATCGACGCAGACAACCCAATAAAATCCTCATAAATTGACGCGAATCCTTAACATCATCATCAAAATAGGTTGTTATCTTAGAAAAGATCTCATTAAAATCGGATCCACCCTCCAAATAAAACGAAATTTTTTCGATAAACCATTCACGCTCATGACTTTGAAATGCCAAAAAATCCGGCTTAAGCAAGCGATCAAATAATTCCGTCAGCTCAGAGTCCGAGTTAACATCCTTCGAAACGATATACTCCTCTCTAGCCTCATCTATTGTATTTTCAATATCAAATACAAAAAGGAGACTTCTTAGCACAACCATATCAGACGACTTCGTCATCATTCAAATTCCGTGTAGCTAGTTATTGGAAAGCCCGCATTATTCAGTATCACTACTGCTTTCGTTTGCTGCCCATACTGCAATCCTTCTTTTTTGTAACCCTCCCCTATCGTTCTCCCAAATTCAATCGGCTCGCGGGATTGTTGAAGGCCGCTTTGCCTAAAAATCAGTTTCGCCCTATATATAGCGTTCAATTGATCTCTATGGCTTATGAAGCGTGTCGCTGCAGAGGGAATCTTCGCCTGACCTATTTTATTGCCTTGGGTATAAGTTTCTATTTCGCCTGTTCCAGGATTTCGCCCTGTCGTGACGCGCTCCAACTGGGCCTCTGTCGTAGTTTGAGCACCGTGTTTTTGTAAGAAATGCGCTCTGTCGATAGATCGCTCCATCTCATCCAACCGCCGATAGGCATTCGCTTCCGCCAACTCATCAATCCGCGCCCGCCGCTGCTCTGCCGTCATCGGCAGCGCCGGCTCACCCTCATCCACTCCAAGCTTAGCCGTCGAATCTTGCTTACCGGCGGCAGGCTTTTTACACCCGTCGCTTCCCGGACAATCGTCCAACCCCAACGGATCCACCCACCCCGTCGGGTTCAGGGTGTACCGGTACCCATTGAGCCCTCCCGCCAACTTGCTCGGGTCGGGCGTCAGATAGCGGCCGGTCTCGGGATTGTAGTAGCGGTGGCGGTTGTAGTGCAGGCCGCTTTCCGGATCGAAGTATTGGCCCTGGAAGCGCAGC
>NZ_JBWLPW010000080.1:0-567 GCF_056521845.1 Pseudomonas sp. PF05
GTCTTGGACTGGTCGATCAGGTAGGTCGAGGCCCAGCCACCTTCCATCTGGCGCATTTCACGGCGCAGCACTTCGTCTTCGGACTTGGTGTTGCCACGGAAGTTGATGCGGTTGACGTAGGCGCGCTTGCCTGGGTCGACGGCGAAGGTGATGTCGACGGTATGGTCTTCATCGTGCGGCTGTGGCACGCCGTTGACGTTGGCGAAGGTGTAGCCCTCGTTACCCAGGCGACGGGTGATCAGCTCGGACGTGGTGGTCATCAGCTTGCGCGAGAACACCTGGCCCTTCTGCACCAGCAGCAGCGACTTGACCTGGTCTTCAGGCACTTTCAGGTCACCGCTGAGCTTGACGTCACCGACGGTGTATTTCTCGCCTTCGTTGACGTTGACGGTGATGTAGACGTGCTTCTTGTCCGGGGTGATGGACACCTGGGTCGAGGCGATGTCCATGTTGATGTAGCCACGGTCCAGGTAGTAGGAACGCAGGCGCTCCAGGTCACCGGAGAGTTTTTCACGGGCGTACTTGTCGTCGTTCTTGAAGAACGACAGCCAGTTGGTGGTCTTGAGC
>NZ_JBWLPW010000081.1:0-523 GCF_056521845.1 Pseudomonas sp. PF05
CATTCGCTGCTGGCGGTGACGCTGATCGAACGCATGCGCCAGGCTGGCTTGAGCGCCGACGTGCGCGTGCTGTTCAGCCAACCGACCCTGGTCGCACTGGCCGCAGCGATTGGCAGCGGCAGGGAAGTCAGCGTGCCGGCGAACCTGATTCCCTTGGATTGCGACCGCATCACCCCCGAACTGTTGCCGCTGGTCAACCTGTCCCAGGACACCCTCGACCAGATCGTCGCCACGGTGCTTGGCGGCGCGCGCAACGTGCAGGATATCTACCCCCTGGCACCGTTGCAGGAAGGGATTCTGTATCACCACTTGGCCGCCGAACAGGGCGACCCCTACGTGCTGCAAACCCAGTTCGCCTTCGACAACCGGGAACGCCTCGACGCGTTCATCGGCGCGCTGCAAGTGGTGATCGATCGCCACGACATCTTGCGCACCAGTGTGGTCTGGGAAGGGTTGGATGAGCCGGTGCAGGTGGTCTGGCGCCAAGTGGTGCTGGAGCCGCAGTGCATTGTTGCCGATACCA
>NZ_JBWLPW010000082.1:0-506 GCF_056521845.1 Pseudomonas sp. PF05
AGCGGTGTAAACCACGGTCCCACCTTCGGCCACCGTCGAAGTCGCTGTGAGCGAAACGGTGCTGGTGTCGATGGTGTCGGTGACGTCAGTCACCGCAGGCGTGGTGCTCGGAACCAGGTTTTCGAAGTTGCCGCCAGTGGCGTTATCGATGCTGACTTCAACTTTGCCAGCGTCTTTATAGACGTCGTCTGTTGGCGCATCGACGGTCACGGTGCCGGTGGTGGCGCCTGCTGCGATGTTGATGACGGCGCCGTTGCTCAGGGTCACGGTCACTGGCGAGCCAGCGGCGTTGGTCAGGGTAGCGGTGTAAACGATGGAACCGCCTTCAGCGACAGTGTCGGTTGCCGAGAGCGTCAGGCCAGTGGTGTCCTGCACATCGGTAACGGTGGTGTCCGCTGGAGTGGCGTCGATGTCCAGTTTTTCGTAATTGCCGCCCTGGGCGTCGTCGATTTTGACGCTCAGGTTATCGCCGCCAGCGAGGGCGTCGTTTGGCGTGACGAAGTTCA
>NZ_JBWLPW010000083.1:0-525 GCF_056521845.1 Pseudomonas sp. PF05
TCGCGGGTTTGCAGGGCAGCGGAAGGCTGGCGGGCCAGGAAGGCGTATTGGCGGTCGTCCATGATCAGGTCTCGTTACAGCAGAAATTTAGATGGATACATCCACGCGGAAGTAGATCGGCGCTTCGCGCGCGGTCAGGACATCCGGACGTTCCAGGGAATGGGCGAAGGTGACGCTGGCGCTCAGGTGCTCGCCTCGGGCGAATAACTCCAGCGAGTTGCTCGACATGCGCCCGTGCTCGCTACCGTTGTAGCGATTACCGCGAATCACGCCTTGGTCATAACCGAGGCTGGTGCCGTATTCGGCGAATACCGGGCGTAGCCATTGCAGGGTCACCGGACGGCTCCAGCGCAGGTCGTTGCGCCAGTAGCCGCCGCTGTCGCCAGACAGTGTCTGGTCCTTGTAGCCGCGAATCGACGACAGGCCGCCCAGGCTCATGCGCTGCGAGGCGAACAATGCATCCTCGCTGCGCTGGCCGGTCATCAGGCTGCTGAAGCTGAAGGACTCGCCGCCCAGCATGAAGGA
>NZ_JBWLPW010000084.1:0-478 GCF_056521845.1 Pseudomonas sp. PF05
TTCGTGGCCGCTGGCGCGGATCAGTTGCGGGATGATCACCAGCCGGTGGCCGGAGAACAGCTGGGCGATGCCTTTGATCGACATGTCGAAGAAGAACCCGGCATTCAGCGCCACGGTGGCCGGACTCGGGCAATGCTGGTGGGTGGTGCGGCGCAGCACCTGCCAGAAGTTGAACACCGAACGGTGCTCGACCATCACGCCCTTGGACTGGCCGGTGGAACCGGAGGTGTAGATCACATAGGCCAGGTGCTCGGCGGTGAGGCCCGCTACCTGCGGATTCGCATCACAATCAGCGTCATCCGCCGCTTGCAACGAATCACGGGTATCGAGCAACAACAGGGGCAGATCCCCCGATGGCAAGGACAGGGCCGATTGGGTCAACAGCGCCCGTGGCTGGCTGTCCTGGAGCATGAAGGCCATGCGCTCGGCGGGATGAGCCGGGTCGATGGGCACGTAGGCGGCGCCGGCCTTGAGCACG
>NZ_JBWLPW010000085.1:0-478 GCF_056521845.1 Pseudomonas sp. PF05
AGTGCTCAAGGCCGGCGCCGCCTACGTGCCCATCGACCCGGCCCATCCCGCCGAACGCATGGCCTTCATGCTCCAGGACAGCCAGCCACGGGCGCTGTTGACCCAGTCGGCCCTGTCCTTGCCATCGGGGGATCTGCCCCTGTTGTTGCTCGATACCCGCGATTCGTTGCTGGCCGTCGATGATCCAGACTTCGATACCAACCCGCAGATACCGGACCTGACGCCCGAGCACCTGGCCTATGTGATCTACACCTCCGGTTCCACCGGCCAGTCCAAGGGCGTGATGGTCGAGCACCGTTCGGTGTTCAACTTCTGGCACGTGCTGACCCGCACCACCCACCAGCATTGCCCGTCCCCGGCCACCGTGGCGCTGAATGCCGGGTTCTTCTTCGACATGTCGATCAAGGGCATCGCCCAGTTGTTCTCCGGCCATCGGCTGGTGATCATTCCGCAACTGATCCGCGCCAGCGGCCACGAG
>NZ_JBWLPW010000086.1:0-475 GCF_056521845.1 Pseudomonas sp. PF05
GGTGCTGGTGTCGATGGTGTCGGTGACATCAGTCACTGCAGGCGTGGTGCTCGGAACCAGGTTTTCGAAGTTGCCGCCAGTGGCGTTATCGATGCTGACTTCAACTTTGCCAGCGTCTTTATAGACGTCGTCTGTTGGCGCGTCGACGGTCACGGTGCCAGTGGTGGCGCCAGCGGCGATGTTGATGACGGCGCCGTTGCTCAGGGTCACGGTCACTGGCGAGCCAGCGGCGTTGGTCAGGGTGGCGGTGTAAACGATGGAGCCGCCTTCAGCAACGGTATCGGTTGCACTCAAGGTCAGGCCGGTAGTGTCCTGCACATCGGTAACGGTGGTGTCCGCTGGAGTGGCGTCGATGTCCAGTTTCTCGTAGTTGCCGCCCTGGGCGTCGTCGATCTTCACGCTCAGGTTGTCGCCGCCTGCGAGGGCGTCGTTTGGCGTAACGAAGTTCACCGAAGAGGAGCTGGCGCCGACCGGG
>NZ_JBWLPW010000087.1:0-445 GCF_056521845.1 Pseudomonas sp. PF05
ATTGCCACCACCGTGCAGGCCTTTGAAGTCGGCATCGGCAGTGTTGAGGGTGTAGGTGTAGGAACCGTCAGCGTTGAGCACCAAGGTGCCGTAAGTACCGGTGAAAGTGCCGGGCGTGATGGGACCGGATGCCACAGGGTCTGCACCTTGGGTGTCGTTGGTCAGCACGCTGCCGGTCAGGGTCAGGTTGGTTTCCGAAGCCGTGCTGGCGTTGCTGTCGTCCACGGCTTCAGGCAAGTCGTCGACGATGTTCACGTCCAGGTTGCCGTTAGCGGTGGTGCCGTTATCGTCGGTGACAACGACCGCAAATTGCTCGCTGAGGCTGTTGGCGCCGTTGGCGTTTGGATGAGCTTCATTGTCCAGCAAGGTGTAGCTGTAGCTGACCACGCCCGTGCTGGCGTCGTAGCCGGTGATGGTCAGGGTGTTGCCCAGCGCGGTGGTAATC
>NZ_JBWLPW010000088.1:0-420 GCF_056521845.1 Pseudomonas sp. PF05
GTGGTGTACACCGCTTCGGTCAATGCTCCGGTAACCGGCGCACCTCTGGTCGTGACGTTGAGCAACGGCCAAAGCATCACCATTCCGGTCGGCTCCAGCTCCGGTTCGGTGAACTTCGTTACCCAGAACGACGCCCTCGCAGGCGGCGATAACCTGAGCGTCAAGATTGACGATGCCCAAGGCGGCAACTACGAAAAACTGGACATCGACGCCACTCCGGCTGACACCACCGTTACCGATGTGCAGGACACCACTGGCCTGACATTGAGTGCGACCGATACCGTTGCCGAAGGCGGTTCGATCGTTTACACCGCAACCTTGACCAACGCCGCGGGCTCGCCTGTCACTGTCACCCTGAGCAACGGCGCCGTGATCAACATCGCCGCTGGCGCCACCACCGGCACCGTGACCGTCGACGCC
>NZ_JBWLPW010000089.1:0-403 GCF_056521845.1 Pseudomonas sp. PF05
CCGAGCAGGCCGACGATCATGTCCAGGCTGCGCTCGGCACAGACGGCCACGCGCTGATCGGGTTCGATGCCGAGGGCGAGCAACTGCCGGGCCAGGTGGTTGGCGCGGCGATTGAGCTGGCGATAGGTCAGTTGTTGCTGTTCACAGACCAGGGCCACGGCGTCGGGGTTGGCCTGGACTTGGCTTTCGAACAGGTGATGGATCGGTTGCGCGGTGCCGAAATCGCTGGTGGTGCGGTTGAAATCCGTCAGCAGCAATTGCCGCTCGCTTTCGGGCACCACCTCCAACTGGCTGGCGAGGCGTTCGGGGGCGTGTTCAAGGGCTTCGACCAAGGCGGTCACGGCCTGGGCGAGGTAGGCGGCGATGCGTTGCGGGTCGATGCCGGTGATGGATTGGGCGGTCA
>NZ_JBWLPW010000009.1:0-278369 GCF_056521845.1 Pseudomonas sp. PF05
ATGGATGGCCCTTCGCGGCGGGCCCACGGAGCAATGCCGGAGTGAGGGTATGCCGAGCCTAGGCGAGGCACCGAGTGGTGGGGCAGAAGCGCTTTGGTTACTTTCGCGCTTTTCGAAAGTGACCCGCCGTCAGGGCGGAACCCTAAGCCGCCGTTACCGCAGCAACGGATATTCACACCAAAGTTCGGGGAAAACACAAACCCTATGGCGCTATATCCCTCCCACCGCATTGGCCAGAAAACCCTCGACCAGCGAATCAAGCAACGCATCATCAAAAATCATACTGCGATGACGCAACGGAGAATGCACCGAGCATTGCAACTCACCCGTCAGGCTGTATTCCTTGAGCAGGGCTTCGCAGAATGCCAGTTCCCCCGGGGTTTTCTCCGCCTGTGTCCACCAGCAACTGGGTCGTATCCGCACCGGTTTGAACGTGAACCCAGCAAAGGCCTCCAGCAACCGATCATGCACGGAGAACGCCTGGGCGTTCATGACTTCATCCTTGACGCGCTGCACCATTGACAGCAAATCGCCTCGCCCCGACTCTATCTGAAGGGTGGCCCATTCATGGAAGGCCTGGACCGTGCTGTCGGGTTGTTCCCGTCGGTAAGCCGCCGTGCGTTCGGTGAGGGTTGGAAACAGCAGGTCGAAATATTCGATGGCCTCAAGCAGATCCTGGGAGGCCGGGTCGACTTGCTCAGCGCCTGGCAAATGCCGATGACGCGACAATGTTGCCGGGTACAGATGTTCAGGAATCGTGGCGTCCACCAAGCCGAGAAAACTCACGGTGTGGCCCTGGCTTTCCAGTGTCGCCGCGATGTCCAGCGCGATGGCGCCGCCCAACGACCAGCCCATCAGGTAATAGGGGCCTTGCGCCTGGGCCTTGACGATTTCCTGGCTGTAATCGGCAATCATCTCGCGCCAGGCTTCAGGCCCGGCGTGGGGTTCGCTGAAGCCGCGGTGCATGACGCCAACGGTGCGAGCCCGATGTTGGAGTTTGCGCGCCAGCGGCTGGTAACAGAACACGATGCCTCCGCTGGGATGCAGGCAGAATAACCGCGGTGCCGTGGCGGGGGCGTTGTTCAATTCGACAAGGCATGGGCTCTGTTCGCGGTGCTTTTGCGACATGAACAGGGCCAGCTCGGCGACGCTCGGGTTGGCCAGCAACTCCTGCAGCCGCACGGTGATATTCAGGCGGGCCTTGAGCTGGGCAATCAGCTCGATCGCCAGGATCGAATGCCCGCCCAGTTCAAAGAAACTGTCATTGATCCCCACGCGCTCAACCTTGAGGGACTGTTGCCAGAGCTGCGCCAGGGCTTCTTCCAGCTGCGTGCGGGGTGCCAGGTAATTCGAATGCCAGAGACGGGCGTCCGGTTCCGGCAAGGCCTTGCGGTCGAGCTTGCCATTGGCATTGAGCGGCAAGTGGTCGATGAACAACAGATGGCTGGGCACCATGTAGTCCGGCAACTGCGCTTTGAGCGCGGTCAACAGACCTTCGCGTAACTCGGCCGTGGCCGGTTGCGTGGCAATCACGTAAGCGACCAGTTGCAGGCCGCCGGGGCCTTCATGGGTCAACACGACACCATCGCGCACCGCCGGCAGGGTTTGCAGGTGTGCCTGGATTTCACCCAGTTCAATGCGGAATCCACGGATCTTGACCTGATGATCCAGGCGCCCGATGTATTCGATGCTGCCGTCGGTGCGGTAGCGGGCCAGGTCCCCGGTGCGATACAGGCGGCCACCCGGCAGCGGGTCGAACGGGTCGGGGATAAACCGTGTGGCGGTCAGGTCGGCGCGCCGGTGGTAGCCGCGGGCCAGGCCGGCCCGGCCAACGTGCAACTCACCGATGCAACCCTTGGGCACCGGGTTCAGGTGCGCGTCGAGCAGGTACCAGGACAGGTCGACGATAGGCTCGCCAATAGGGCTCGCGGCCTCGCTGTGCACGTCATGCATCGACAGCGGTCGCCAAGTGACGTGCACCGTCGTTTCGGTGATGCCATACATGTTGATCAACTGCGGCGTCTGGTCGCCGAAGCGTTCGAACCAGGGGCGCAGACTCTGCACATCAATCGCTTCGCCGCCAAAAATCACCTGACGCAACCGCTGGACGAGAGGCTGCCGAGGCGCGCAGGCGACCTGTAGCAACGCCTTGAATGCCGAGGGCGTCTGGTTGAGCACCGTGACGTTTTCCTGGCAAAGCAGGGCGTAGAAATCCTCCGGCGAACGGCTCACGGCATGGGGCACGATGACCAGTCGACCGCCGTGCAGCAGGGCCCCGAAAATCTCCCACACGGAAAAATCGAAGGCATAGGAATGAAACAGGCACCAGACGTCCTGCTGACCGAAACTGAACCAGTGGTCCGTGGCCTGGAACAATCGGCTGACGTTGTGGTGGGCGAGCAATGCGCCTTTGGGCTGGCCGGTCGAGCCTGAGGTGTAGATCACGTACGCCAGGTTATCCGGGTGCATCGGCACATCCGGGTTGTGCTCGGGACCGACGCTAGCAGCATCGACCTGATCCAGCAGCAGACAGGCTATGCCAGCGGGCAGCGCCAGCGATTCACGCAGATGAGCCTGGGTCAGGATCTGCGTGACGCCACTGTCCTGGATCATGTAGGCCAGGCGGTCGGCCGGGTAGGCCGGGTCCAATGGTACGTAAGCACCACCGGCCTTGAGGATCGCCAGCAGGCCGATGATCATCTGCGGCGTGCGCTCGACGGCGATGCCGACCAGCACGTCGGGCCCGACGCCCTGGGCGATCAGCCGATGGGCCAATTGGTTGGCCTGTCGGTTGAGCTCGGCGTAACTGATGTGCTGCCCTTCAAAAGTCAGGGCGATGGCGTCACCCGTGGCGGCGGCATGGGTTTCGATCGACTGGTGCAGGCACTGTCCGCGATGCAGTCGGGTCGGCTGGCGGTTCCAGTGGTCCAGGGTTTGCTGCTGTTCATCGGCGTTGAGCAATTGCAGTTCGCCGAGGGCACGTTCGGGCGTCTCGATCAGGCCCCGCAACAGGTTTTGCCAGTGCTCGGCCATGCGCTCGATGGTGTCTGCGCGGTAGAGATCGCGGCGGTATTCGAATGTCGCCACGATCTGCTGCTGTGAATAGTCGACATCCAGCGACAAGTCGAACTTGGCCTGGCTGTCACCGGTATCGAGAAACTCCAGCGCCAGTTGACCTCGGGTCGGCGCCGGCAGTGGGGGCGTGCCGGTGCGCCAGTTGAACAAGACCTGGAACAGCGGGTTGGCGCTCTGTACGCCGGGACGTTGCAACTGATCAAGGATCAGCTCCAGTGGGTAGTCGGCATGTTCAAGCGCGGCGAGGGACTGCGCGCGCAAGTCCCAAAGAAACGCCAGCACGCTGCGGGCCGAGTCGATCCGCGCCCGATACACCTGGCTGCTGACGAAGAACCCCACCAGGTCCTGGCTTTCCTGGCTGTTGCGGTTGGCGTTGGGGACGCCGACGGTGAAGTCGTTCTGGTTGCTGTAGCGGCCCAGCAACAATTGCCAGGCACCCAGCGCCACCACGAAAGGCGTCAGCCCCTGGCGTTGGCAGAACGCTTCCAGGGCCTGGGTCATTGCCGGGGCAAGCGTCACATGCACGCGTCCGGCCATCGGTTGCTGGCGGGTGGCGCGGGGGAAATCCTGGGGCAGCTCCAGCGTGGGCAGGTCGTGGCCCAGGTAATTGCTCCAGTATTCGCCACTGCGCTGGCAGGCTGCGCTCTGTAAATATTCGCCTCGCTGGTGGGTGGCGTAGTCGGTGTATTGCATGGACAGCGGCGGCAGCGCTGACGGATCACCGAGCAAGGCCTGGGCATAGGCCTGGGTCATGTCCTGCATGAGGATCGTATTGGACCAGGCATCGGAGACGATGTGATGCATGTTGAGCAACAGCACATGTTCGTCGCTGCCCAGCCGCAGCAGCGTTGCCCGCATCAGCGGCGCCTGGGTGAGATCGAACGGTTGCCGGGCGTGCTGCTCGATGCGCTGGGAGAGCGCCAGGGCGCGTGCCGGCTGGTCGAGCGTGCCGAGATTCTCCCGGTGCAGGGTCAGGCAAACGTTGCGCTCGACCACCTGGGTCGCGGCGCCGTCGACTTCAATGAACGCGGTGCGCAGGATGTCGTGGCGGTCGATGACGCGATTGAGTGCCTGCTCCAGGGCGTCGGCATTGAGCTCGCCCGTCAGCCGCAGGGCGCGTGGCAGGTTGTACGCCGAACGGGTCGGGTCGCGCTGTTGCTCCAACCACAAGCGTTGCTGGGCGAAAGACAAGGGCGCGCGGTCCAGCCGGGGGGAGCTTTCCTGCCTGTCGCCAGCGACATCCTCCAGCAGCAGCGTCAGCAGATCATCATCTAGCAGTTCGTTCATGGTGTTCTCGCGGTAAACAGCATTGCGTCGGACAGGCTCAGGCAAAGGCTGCCGGGACCTTTTCACTGACGACCCGACCGGCCTGCATCCGGATCAGTTGGTCGGCGATAGCGAAGTAACGATCGTCGTGGGAAATGACGATGATGGTTTTGCCCAGCGCCTTCAGTTCCGGCAGCAGTTCGGTATAGAAAACGCGGCGGAACACCGGGTCCTGGTCAGCGGCCCATTCATCGAACACCAGCACCGGGCGTTCTTCCAGCCAGGCGTTGAGCAATGCCAAGCGTTTGCGTTGGCCAGTGGACAGGTCGGTGGTGCTGAAGGCACCGTCGCGGATGCTGACCTTATGGGCGATTTCCAGGCGTTCCAGGTAGCGGTTGGCATTTTCAGGCACTTGTTGATCGCCCTGGACCAGTTCATCGAACAGGTAGTAATCGGCAAAAATCGTCGTGAACAGTTGGCGATAATCGTCACGTTGGGCCGCCAGCACCGGCTCGCCGTCGAGCAGGATGTCGCCGCCCTGGGGGGCATAGAGCCCCAGCAGCAGCTTGATCAGCGTGGTCTTGCCGCCACCGTTCTCGCCGACGATGAACACAATGTCGCCCTGGGCAATGGACAGGTTGACCGGTCCAAGGGCAAAGGCTTGGCTGCCGTCGACCGCCGGGAAGGCGTAATGCACGTCACGCAATTCAAGCTGCTGGATCGTCGGCTTGGCGACACATTTGTCATTGAGCAGCAGGTGCGGTTCGGGTGAGGAAAACTGTTCGGCCAGTTCGGCGATGCGCTTGAACGCAATGTTCGCCCGGCTGATCACCGGCAAGGTCATCACCAGGTATTCCAGTGGGCCCTTCATGTACAACAGCACCAGCACGAAACCGCTGAGCACGGCCTTGTCGGTGCCCAGCCACAGCGATTGCAGGGCCAGCACCAGGCCGATGACTACAAAAAACAACATCGAGCCGAAGGTCTTGGCCACCACGAAGGTGTTGACCGAGCGGATATTGGTGTCGCAGATGTAGTCGGCGGTGGCTTCGATGCGCTGGCTGAACATGCGCTGGCGGCGTGGGCGATGGATACGCAGCTCCTTGGCCCCGGCGGCGATTGCGCTGTAGTGTTTTTGCAGCGCGTCTTCGGCCTCGCGGGCGTCTTCAAAACCCCGGATGCCTCGGCCCCGGGCGACGTATTGCACGACCGTGCCGATCACCAGTGCCACCAGTAACAGCAAGAACATCGGCAGTGACAGGTAGGCCAGATAACCCAGGCAACCGAGGGTCACGGTGAAGGCGATGGCCAGCGGTGCGAACGAAAACGCGAAATTGCTGACGGTGTTGACGTCGTGGGTCAGCACCGGGATGAGTCGATGGCTGCGAAAGCGCTCGATCTGTTCGATGGGCGCCAGCAGCACTTTCTTGCCGAGGGATTTGCGCAACCCGGCGATGATGTTCTGGCCGACATGGTTGGTGCCGATGTCGGAAACAATCGAGGTCAGCAGGGCCACCGCGCAGAGTCCCACGAACGTCATCAGCGTCTGGGCCGTGGGCTTGGCCGCGGCGTTCAGGGCGTCGTTGATGGTGGCCAGCAGGGCGGTGATGCTCAGGCCGCCCAACATGCCCAAGAAGATGGAGCCTGCGACAATCAGCCGGAAGGGTTTGAGCAGGACGAACAATTCACTGATCACCCCGCGTGTTGGTTGGCTCATGGAGGTTTCCCTGCTTGATGAAAAGGGCGAAGGCCATCGCGGGCATTCACCGCATGGGCTGGAGGACGGCGGCACGCCGGTTGGGGCGCGCCCACCTGTAGAACGATTGTTGGGGGAAGGGATTTAGTGATGCCTACTGCATCGGTCCAGACGAGCGACTCACCTGTGGCGAGGGGATTTATCCCCGCTGGGCTGCGAAGCAGCCCCAATGAAATCACCGCGTTATTTCTGGCTGATCGGTGTTGCCTTTTTGGGGGCTGCTTCGCAGCCCAGCGGGGATAAATCACCTCGCCACAAGGTATTTGGCTGAGCTTGCCGGTTTACATATCCCGCGCCACCCGAAACCCCAGCCAATCGCCCCGTGCATCGGGGTACACCGCATTGCGATTGCCCGAGCGGGAGAACACCGGCGCTTCGCCCCAGTCGTTGCCGCGGATGCGGCGTGCCTTGCAATCACCGCTGAGCCAGGCGCTGCCGTCGCTCGGGGCGCCCACATAATTTTCGTTATAGCAATCGGCGGTCCACTCGTAGACGTTGCCGTGCATGTCGTACACGCCAAAGGCATTGGGCGCGAAGCTGCCGGCCGGGGCGGTGAAGTTGTAGCCGTCGGCCGCGCCGTAGGTGTTGGCGTGCTGGGCGATGCTGTAGTCCTTGCCCTCGTCGAACGGGAAGGGGAACGGCCCGGTGCTGCCGCCGCGTGCTGCGTATTCGCGCAGGGACTCGCTGACCAGTCGGTAGTGTTTGCCGGTCTTTTTCGACAACCACGCCACGTAGGCATTGGCCTCGGAAAAATCCATGCACACCGCCGGATGTCGGTCGGTGTACTGCTTGCGCGGGTCGCTGCCCTGGTAGTCCGGGATGCCGGCCTTGCAGGCGCGGCCGGGACGTTTGTCGCCGTCGGGCATCGAGTAGCCGGTGTCGCGCAGGTAGGCGAACCATTCACCTTTCAATACCTGGAAGCGACTGATCGCCAGCGGCTTGGCAAACGTCACCGGGTGCATCGGGCCTTCGTCGGGCTCGCGTCCCACTTCGTTTTCCGGGGTGCCCATCTGGAAGGTGCCGGTGGGCAGCACGACCATTTCCGGGCAGTCCTTGCAGTCGCGAAAGACCTGGCCCGGTTGCGAGGCCTGGGCGCTGGAGGGCAGCAGGGCGGCGAGGGCCAGTGCCGGGAGTAGCTTCAGCGAAAAACTGTTCATCCATCTCTCTCGATAAGTCAGGTTCAGAGTGTCTTGCCCAGCAATCCCATGAAGCGATCGATCTCGGCTTCGGTGTTGAGCAGCCCCGGCGCGGTACGGACCACTGGCCCCGCATCGCGATGCACGGCATCGGCGATCACGCGGTTCTTCATCAGGTAGGCAGCCACCTCGTCGCTGTCGCGGTCCTTGACCCGGAAGAAGGTGAAGCCGGCGGACAGGTCTGGGCTCAGCGGCGTGACCAGCTCGATCTGCGGCTGTACCACCAACTGTTTTTTCAGATAGCTGTTGAGGGCATGGATGCGCGCCTGCACCTCGGCCTTGCCCAGTTGCAGGTGCAACTTGAACGCCTCGTCCGCCGCCCAGCGATGCTCGAAGGCGTGGTAGCCCCC
The DNA here is from genome assembly GCF_056521845.1 of Pseudomonas sp. PF05. Taxonomy (NCBI): domain Bacteria; kingdom Pseudomonadati; phylum Pseudomonadota; class Gammaproteobacteria; order Pseudomonadales; family Pseudomonadaceae; genus Pseudomonas; species Pseudomonas sp. PF05. Next base: position 7,644 of record NZ_JBWLPW010000009.1, read on the forward strand.
CGGGGTCATGACGGTGGAAAACGCCGTGGCTTCGGAGAAGGTCGGGATGATCGGCGTGACGTACTTGAGCTCTTCGCTGCGGCTGCACACCAGGCCCGTGCCACGTGGGCCGAACATCCACTTGTGGGTGCCGGCGATGAAAAAGTCGCAATTCATCTCGGGGAAACTGAGGTCTTCGACGCCGAAACCGTGCACGCCGTCCACCACATAAATGATCCGCTGCTCGTCGCTGCGGCCCTGGTTGTGCTTGTCCACCAGGGCACCGATCTTGTCGATCGGCAGCTTCACGCCGCTGCCCGAATGCACCCAGGTCATGCCCAGGACCCGGGTTTCGGGGCGGATGTTGCGGTCGATGGCTGTGAGGATTTGTTCGTGGCTGGCGTCGTGGGCGTTCTCGAACAGCTTGATCTTGCGCACCCGTGTGCCAGTCCGTTGGGTGCGCAGGTCGAGAATCGTGTGGGTGGCGTAGTGTTCGTGGGCGGTGCTGAGGATTTCCTGGTCGGCCGCCACATGGACGCCGCCGTAGATCATCGACAGGCCTTCGGTGGTGCTGCCGGTGAGGGCGATCTGCTTCGGGCTCGCTTGCAGGTAGCGGCCGGCCCAGGTGCGGACGTTTTCCTCGCGTTCTTCGGTGACGCCCAGGTCCCAGTCCATCAACAACCCCGGGTTTTTATCCAGGGCGGCGCGGTGCTTTTCGATGGCGTCGCGCACCGGACGCGGGTGAGTGGTGACCAGGAAATTGGAGAAGTGCAGGTAGTCCGGGTCCTGGTCGAACAGCGAGCGCAGTTGTGCCCATTTATTCTTCGGCAGCGGCGGCAGAGGATCGGCGCTGGCCGTGGCGGGCAGGCTGGCGGCGAGGGGCAGGCCGGCGGCGAGGATTCCGGCCTGCTTGAGGAAAGTGCGACGTTCATTCATGGCTGGATCGCCTGCTGGGTCGAGGCGATGGCGGGGCGGGCGGCTTTCTGGACCTGGTCCCAGACCCGCAGGAAATTGCCGCCCCACAGTTTGGCGATGTCGGCTTCGGAGTAGCCGCGGGTCAGCAGTTCGGCGGTGACGTTGCGGATATCGCCGACGTTCTCCCAGCCTTTCACGCCGCCGCCTTCGTTGAAATCAGAGCTGATGCCGACGTGGTCGATGCCGATCTTGCGTACGGTGTAGTCGATGGCGTCCCCCAGGTCCTTGAGGCTGGCCTTGGGTTCGTCTTCGAGGATGCCGTAGAGCTGGCCGGCGTATTCGCCGAACTTCTGTTCCGGCCAGGCGGCGATGATCGGGTCGCCGGGCATCAGCGCCATCGCCAGGTTGGGCAGTGGCGGCAGGTCGAAGCGCTCGCGCAGGGCGTTGAGTTTGTCTTGGGTCTTTTGCGTCAGCGGGCGCAGGTACTGGGAGAAACCAACGATCTGCACCACGCCGCCGCTGGCCTTGATCAGTTGCATTTCCTTGTCGCTGAGGTTGCGCGGGATGTCGACCATCGCCCGTGGCGCCGAATGGGAGGCCACCAGCGGCGTGCGGCTCAGTTGCGCGACTTGCTCCAGGGCCTGGGTCGACATCTGCGACACGTCGATGATCACACCCAGGTCGTTCAGGCGCGTCACCGCTTGCTTGCCGATGTCCGACAGGCCGCCGAGGGCGTCGGGCGAATCGTTGAAGAACGGCAGCGGACGGGAGGAGTCGGCCCAGTCGTTGTTGCCGATGTAGCTGAAACCGAACATGCGCATGCCCCGCGCTGTCCACAGGTCCAGCAGGCTCAGGTCATGGCCGAGGGGATAGGCGTTGAGCATGCTGATGAAGATCGCGAACTTGCCTTCGCCGTGCAGACGCCGGAAATCGTCCGGGGTGTAGGCGATGGCGACCTGGTTGGGAAAGTCGCGGACCATGCCGGTGATGATCTTGTAGCGCACTTCCTGCTGGTTGCGCGCTTCTTCGACGAAGCCGGCGGTGGGCTTGTGCGGAGCGTTGGGACCGTTCCACAACTCCGGCCAGCCAAACACCGTCAGGGCCGCGCCGGACAGGTGGCCGCGGTTGGCTTTCACCAGGTCGAACTGGCCCTTGCCGTCCTTGTCGGCTTCGTTGCCGGCGGTGCCGAAATCCAGCGGCACGGTGATGTGGCTGTCGAAGGACAGCAGGCGTTCGTGCAGCTCCCTGGCCTCTTTCATCACCTTGACCGGATAGCCGGGGTTGTCTCGCCACCAATGGTCCCAAGCCGCGACGCCTGCACCGACAGCCAATGCCAGGGCCAGGGGCAGGCCGATGAAAAGAGCCTTTTTCGAACGAGGTGTTGTCATTGCCGATCTCAGTCAGGTTCGCCTTGGAAGGACAGGCGCGGGGGCCTTTGCTATCTGGGGAGAACGAGCGATCGGGCGGGAAATTTAGGCGTTCTCAAGGCCGCCATCGCGAGCAAGCTTTGCTCCCACAGTGCAATTGCAATGGGGTTCACCTGTGGGAGCAAAGCTTGCTCGCGATGAGGCGCTCACAGCAGCCTATAAATTTGTCAGCCCACCCATCGTTCTAGCTTGGATAAAGCCCGCTCCAGGGCTGGACACAGGTAAGGCAATGACGATTTCTCGACGATGGTTCATGGCAGGCCTGGCGCTGACCGGTGCCGCCGTGCCTGCGGTGTATTACGGGCATCGCGAACTGACCCGGCCGGACCCGACCATCACCCCCGGCGAGGCCTCGTTCGACGTGGCTGACGTAGCGGGCCAGCGCCGGGCCGATACGTTGCGGGGCATCTGGACGATCCGTTTCACCGGCCGCGACGCTGGTCTCGAAGGCTTGCCCGAGGACGATCTGCAGTTGTTCCTCGATATCGGCCAAAGGGGCCGTGGCCTGGTGGGCTACCTCGACACGGCCGAACGCTTGCGCGGCACCGATGAGCCGCGTTATTGGGTGCTGGGGGACCTGGCCGGCAGCGATCCGCAGCAGTTGAGCTGGCGCTTGATGAGCGCTCGACAGGGCGCGCCGGACTATGAATTCATCATGACCCTGGACGAAGTCTGGGCCAGCTTTGGCAATGCCGGCAGCGCCACCCTCAGCGGTCGTGTGTGGCGCCTGGACCGTCCCTTGGCGCTGCCTGAACAGGACAATCATTTCATCGCCCTCAAGCAGCGTTTCCCCGAAGCCCGGGAACGCACGCCGCTGAGCCCGCCGCTGCTGGCCTGGCTGGTGTCGCCCGAGCATCGGCTGTTCCACCAGCTCTGGCATGCCACGCGGGACAAATGGCACACCCTGGACGAGGACAAGCGCAACGCCCTGCGCGGCATCGGCTGGCAGCCCGGGCCTCGGGACCAGGAGCGTGATGCTCGCGGCAAGCGCAAGGATCGCAATGGCTCGGGCGTGGACTTCTTTTTCATGCACCGGCACATGCTCGGCACGGCGCGTTCGTTCCAGCCGCTGCCGTCGTGGCCGCACTTCCCCTTGCCGCAACCGGAGCTTGAGCGCGATCGTCTTGGGTTCGCCCGCTACCTCGACAACCACGATGGTACGGCCTTGCCGCCGACCTGGCTGGCCAGGGGAGACGAGCAGTACGCCCAGTGGGTCAGCGACATCAAGACCGCCGAGACGTACCACAGCAATTTCCAGGTCTGGGAATCGCGCTACCGCGACCCGCGCTACCTGTCGAAACTGACCCTGGGCCAGTTGGGTTCGGAAGTGGAACTGGGCCTGCACGACTGGCTGCACATGCGCTGGGCCTCGGTGCCGCGCGACCCGTCCAACGGCCACCCGGTGCCGTTCGCCCGCGACCCGGCGGACTTCGCCCAGCGCTGGTTCGCCCCGGAAAACGACTTTCTCGGCGATCCGTTTTCCTCCCACGTGAACCCGGTGTTCTGGGCCTTCCACGGCTGGATCGATGACCGCCTCGAAGACTGGTTCCGCGCCCATGAACGTTTCCACCCGGGGGAAGTGAGCCGGCTTCAGGTCAACGGCGTGCCCTGGTTCGCTCCGGGCCGCTGGGTCGAAATCGCCGACCCCTGGCTGGGCCCGGTCACCCACGGTTGCAGCACCACGCCGGGGTTGCAGGTCGGGCGTTCGGTGGAAATGGACCCGGAAACCATGAAACTGGCGCTGCGCATCACCTTCGGCAGCGATGACAAAAAGCTCTCCGAACTGTTCCGCCGCGTGCCGCAGCGGCCGTGGTATGCGCGCAATCTCAAATCCAAACCGGTGTGAGCCCTGGCCCGAACTGACCGAGTCTGGGCTGTGTGAATGACTGCTTTTGTGGCGAGGGAGCTTGCTCCCGCTGGGCTGTACCCTGTAGGAGCTGCCGAAGGCTGCGATCTTTTGATCTGACGCTTGGGACTCAAGCGTCAGGGGAAAGATCGCAGCCTCGTTGCACTCGTCAGCTCCTACGGGACGTAGCCCTGCACAATGACGCGGGTACTTATCGCGGTGCGGCGATGTCCAAGGCGCGATTCGCCAGCAGCTCACTTAGCTCGACCATCTGCTGGATGCCCAGGGCAAAACTCCGGCGCGCGCCTTCCAGATCAAAGGCTAGCTCGTTGGCCATGACATTGACCGAGGCGAGGGTTTCGCTGAGGTTGGCCAGCAGGCATTCCAGGTCCGCGCTTTCAGCCACGGTGAACAACTGGCCCGGTGGTGGAGTGGGTTTTTCGGGTTTGGGATCGAGGTAAAAGGCGAGGGCGCGGTCGGCGGCTTCGTTGAGTTTTTTGGACTCGTCTTCGGGGGGATTGGGAGTGATCTTGAACATGGTGCAGCTCCTGATTATCCAAAGGGCGCTGCCATACATCACTTGCAGATGATGGGTGGCAGCTATGCGCGGGTCTGCAAGACCGGGAAACCAGGAACCCGGCAGACCCGAAGGTCTCCCGCACACAGCCGCCATTGAGCGACACGGATGTGTCGATTGGCTTGTGGCTATGCGCCTGGTATTTCGTCGGGCTTGCAGACCCGATCACTGATGGGCAGTGACGGGAAACAAGTTATCGACAGGAGGTTAGGCGCACAAGCCGGCGGATTCTGGCGTAGTTGTAGGCAATGACGCAAGGCAACGTAGCCTCGCTCGGGAGTCCTACATGGTCCGATAAACAGAGCCAAAGTCGAACACTCAGTTTGTGGTTAGGAGATTGATCTGTGGGAGCAAGGCTTGCCCGCGATGCAGGCACCTCGGTCCCCCTGAAACCGTGTCGCCCGCATCGCGGGCAAGCCTTGCTCCCACAGGGGATAACCCAAGTCACACTGTATTACGTGTCTTGTGGGCGTGGCGTGGCTTACATCGCCCGCCAACCCCCACCCAACGCCTTGTACAACGCCACGCTCGCCTGCACCCGCGCCAATCTCAGCTGCACGTTCATGTCCTGGGCGGCGAAGAGGGTGCGTTGGGTTTCCAGCACGGTGAGCAGGTCTTCGGCGCCGGCCTGGTAGCGGCGTTGGGCGATGTCGAAGGCGGTCTGGGCCTGGTGCAGTTCTTCGCTTTGCCACTGCCGTTGGCGGTCCAGGCCGTTGATGCCGTTCAGGGCTTTTTCGACGTCGGCGAAGCCGTTGATGATGGCGGCGCGGTAGAGCGCCAGCAGTTCCTCTTGGCGGGCGGTGGTTCTGTCTCGTTCGGCCTTCAGGCGGCCGTTGTTGAAGATCGGCGCGGCCAGGCCGGCGCCGAGGTTGTAGACGTTGTTGCGCAGCAACTGGTCGGCGATGTCGGCGCCGGTGGCGAGGCTCAGGCCCAGGGTCACGCTGGGCAGCATGGCGGCGCGAGCGACGGTGATGTTGGCCTGGGCGGCGGCGAGGCGGGCTTCGGCGGCGGCGATGTCCGGGCGACGGCGCAGCAATTGGCTGGGCACCCCGGCATCGATGGCCGGCCAGTGCAGACGATCGAAGTTTTCATCGTCGAGTGTGAGCGACTGCACCGGTTGCCCCAACAGCGTCGCCAGGGTGATCAACGCCTCGCTGGCTTGTTGCTGCACTTGGGGCAAGCGGCGTTGCTGGGCCGCCACCAGGCTTTTTTGCTGGGACAGTTCCAGGGCCGTGGCGCTGCCGGCGTCGTAGCGGGTCTGCACCAGGTCGAGCACGCGCTGGGCGTTGTCCAGGTTCTGTTCGGCGATGCGCTGTTGCTCGCGCAAGGACAACGCCTGGGTGTAGCTGTTGGCGACGCCACTGAGCAGGGTCAATTCCACGGTCGCGCGGTCGAACTGGCTGGCCGACAGCGTCTTCAGCGCACTGTCCCGGGCCGCCCGTTTGCCACCCCAGAAATCCAGCTCATAAGTGGCACTGAGGTTGGCGTCGTAGTAATCGATGGTGCGGTTGTCCCGGTTGACGTCCAGTTGGCTGTAGCCCTTGCCGCGCAGCAATTGCTGGCGGTTGCCGTTGAGCCCGGCTGTGACCGCTGGCAGCAATGGCGCGCCAGCGATCACCGCGCTGGCCTGGGCCTGGCGCACCCGGGCCATGGCGGCGGCCAGATCGTGGCTGTCCAGGCGCGCTTGCTCGATCAAGCGGTTCAATTGCGGGCTGCCGAAGTGCGTCCACCATTGTTGGTTATCCGCTCGGGCGCCGGGCGTATCGAGGTTCTGCCAGGCCGGTGGTGGTTGGAGGCCGCTGTCCGGTGCCGACAAGGGGGTGCCGCAGGCCACCAGTAAAAGACTGGCGGCCAGGAGGGTCAGGTGGACTTTCATAGCGTGGGGTTCATTCACTGGTAAGGGCCGTGACCGGGTCGAGGCGGGCGGCCTTGCGGGCCGGCATGAAACCGAAGACGACGCCGGTGACCAGCGCGCAGCCGAAGGCGCCGAACACCGCCAGCCATTCGAAGGCCACGGCGATCTTGCCCAGCAGCAAGGCGCCGCCCACCAGCAGGGCCAGGCCGATACCGGCGAGCCCGCCGACCACCGAGAGCATCACCGCTTCGGTGAGAAATTGGCGCAGGATGTCGCGCTGGCGGGCGCCGGTGGCCATTCGGATGCCGATCTCGCGGGTGCGTTCGCGCACGGTCATGAGCATGATGTTCATCACGCCGATGCCGCCCACCAGCAGCGAAATCGCGGCGATGGCGCCGAGCATCAGCGACAGTGTGCCCTGGGTGCGCGCCTCGGCCTGGATCATCGCGGCGTTGTTGGTCAGTTCGAAATCCTGCTTGCCGTCGTGCAGGCGCAACAGCGTCCGCGAGACGGCCTGCTCGGCCTGCTTGACCTTGCCCGCGTCCTTGGCGGCGATCACCACATACTCGGGATGCCGCGTGCCGAACAGCCGCACACTGGCGGCGGAATAAGGGATGGCGACGCGATTGTCGGCGTCCGAATCCCCGGAGCTGGCGCCTTTCTCGGCCAGTACGCCGACCACTTGGAACGGCACGTTCTCGATCAGGATGTAGCGACCGATGGGGTCGGCGACATCCTTGAGCAGTTTTTGCCGGACCTTGTGGCCGATCACCGCCACCGCCGTCGCGCTGCGTTCATCGGCCTCGCTGAAGTAGCCGCCTTGGGCCACCGGCCAATTGAAGATGGTTGGGAAGTTGGTGTCGTTGCCGCCGACGTAGCTGGTGTGGTCGAGGTTGCCGAAGCGCACGTTGGCGTTGGCACCGTTGACCGGCATGATCCGTTGCACTTCGGGCAGGGCGGCGAGGGCGGCCAGGTCGTACTCGCTGATGATGCCCTTGGCGGCGCGCGGGTTGGGCGCGGTGCCGTTGAGGTAGATGATGTTCGAGCCGAAGGCGCCCATCTGGGCCATGACCTGGCGCTTGCTGCCTTCGCCCACGGCCAGCATGACCACCACCGAGGCCACGCCGATGACGATGCCCAGTAGCGTCAGGGCGGTGCGAAAGCGATTGATCCACATCACCCGCCATGCCGCTTGTACCGCGTCCACCAGTTCACCTTTCCAGGCGCCGTTGTGTTCGCTGCCGGCACTCAGGCGCTGGCGCAGGTCCACGGCTTGCAGTGCCTTTGGGTTGGCTGGCACCTCGCTCGGCAAAGCGTTGGCGCTGTCGCTGATGATCAGCCCGTCGCGGATCTCGATGATGCGCTTGGCCCGGGCCGCCACTTCGCGGTCGTGGGTGATCAGGATCACCACATGGCCCTGGCTCGCCAGTTCGTCGAGCAAGGCCATGACTTCGATGCCGCTCTGGCTGTCGAGGGCGCCGGTGGGTTCGTCGGCGAGGATGATGTGGCCGCCGTTCATCAATGCCCGGGCAATCGACACCCGTTGCTGCTGGCCGCCGGACAGTTGATGAGGACGGTTGCCGGTGCGGCTGGCCAGGCCCAGGCGGTCGAGCAGGGCGCTGGCCCGGGCGTGGCGTTCGGCGGCGCAGGTGCCGGCGTAGATGGCCGGCATCTCGACGTTTTCCTGGGCGGTGCCGGAGGGAATCAGGTGATAGCCCTGGAACACGAAACCGAACGCTTCGCGCCGCAGCCAGGCGAGTTCGTCGCTGCCCAGGGCGGCGACGTCTTCGCCGGCGAAACGGTACTCGCCGCTGGTGGGGCGGTCGAGGCAGCCGAGGATGTTCATCAAGGTGGATTTGCCAGAGCCGGACGCGCCGACAATCGCCAGGAACTCCCCGGCGTGAATGGACAAGTCGATGCCGCGCAGCACCTCCACCCGAGGGCTGTCGCCACCGCCATAGGCCTTGCGAATGTCCCGCAGTTCGATCAGGGGCGTGTTCATTCAGCCTCCGCTGCCGCTGGCCGGGCCGATCAGCACCCGGTCGCCTTCGCTCAGGCCGTCGACAATCTCGGTACGCAGTCGATCGCTGACGCCGGTGCGAACGGTGCGTGGCTGGACATCGCCATTGTCGGCCAGCACCCGCACCTGGCCGGCGTCCTGCAAGGCGGCGATGGGCACGGTCAGCACGTTTTTGGCTTGGGCGGCGACGAAAAACACCTGGGCGGTCATGTCGGTCATCAGCGCGCGGTCGGCGTTGTCGACGTCGAGCAAGACGGTGTAGAGCACCACCCGCTCGCTGCCGCTGCGCCCACCGCTGGGGCTGCCGCCCTGGCTGGCTTCCAGCGGACGTGGCGGCACCGGGAGGATCTGGCGAACGGTGCTGCTCCAGCGTCGGGCGCCGCCGGCCAGGGTGGTGAAGTACGCGACCATGCCCGGTTTGACGTGGCCGATGTCGGCTTCCGAGACTTCGGCCCAGACGGTCATCGGCGACAGGCGCGCGATGCGCAGGATCAACGGGGTTTGCTGCTGGGCGTTGAGGGTCTGGCCTTCCCGGGCACCGACGGCGACCACGGTGCCGCTCATCGGCGCGTAGATGCGCGTATAGCCTAGCTCAGCCTCGTCGCTGCGCAGGTTGGCCTGGGCTTGGCGGATCTGGGCCTGGAACATGTCGATGCGCGCCTTGGTCGCTCGCACTTCGGCCTGGGCAGTTTGCACGTCTTCCTCACGGGTAGCGCCGCCGGCCTTGAGTTGCTGCTGGCGGCGGAATTTCTGCTGCGCCAGGTCGTGCTGGGCGCGCTGTTCCTGAAGCTGGGCCTTGAGGTTCTCGATTGAAAAACGCCCGGCGTCGAGCCGGGCTTTTTGCGTGGACGGGTCGATTTCCACCAGCAACTGGCCTTCGCGCACCTCGTCGCCGGCTTCCACATGAATCTTCTGGATCTGCCCGGACGCCTGGGCGCCGACGTCGACATAACGCCGCGGTTGCAGGGTGCCCAGGGCGGTGACGCTGTTTTCGATATCGCCACGGGTGACGGGCGCGGTGACCAGGGGCGCACGGCTTGGCGCGACCGCTTGCCACGCGGCGAAGGCCACGGCCGGAAGCAGGGCGAAGGTGAGAAGCCAGGCGCGTCGGGTAGGGCGGGGACGTTTCATGCAGGGTTCCGGCCGGTGATATCGGGCCCGTCCCAGGAAGGGCAGGGACGGGAGGCTGTTCTGGTAAACGAGTGCTCGGGGCGGGAATTTACTGGTGTGAAACACTTGTAGGAGCTGTCGAGCGAAGCGAGGCTGCGATCTTTCCACTGCCAATTGAGTCCAGAGCGAAAGATCAAAAGATCGCAGCCTCGCTTCGCTCGACAGCTACAGGACCCAGCGGGAGCAAGCTCCCTCGCCACAAAAGCGGCCCTGGCGCCTCATTTATCCGAATGAATCAGGCCCGATACAAACCAAAGCTTTAAATCTATATGAGAATTACTATAAATTACGCGATTGAATCTGCCACCATCGTGCCATTGCCTGTTCCAGGCATGCCGAGTGGGCACAGGGATAGCGGTCGCAGCCATTGCGCACGGGAGTCATGTTGGAAAACTACTATCGCGAGCTGGTGTGTTTCCTGAACGCCAGGCTAGGCAACCGCCAGGCGGCCGAGGATGTGGTGCATGACGCCTATGTACGGGTGCTGGAGCGCGCCAGCGACACCCCCATCGAACAGCCCCGGGCATTCCTCTATCGCACGGCATTGAACCTGGTGATCGACGGGCATCGGCGCAATACCCTGCGTCAGGTCGAATCCCTGGAGGTGCTGGACAGCGAAGAGCGCTTCTTCACCCCGTCGCCCCAGACCAGCCTCGACCATGGCCAACGCCTGGACATGCTCCAGCGCGCCCTGGCCGAGCTGCCGCCGCTGTGTCGCGAAAGTTTCCTGCTGCGCAAGCTCGAAGGCCTGTCCCATCCGCAAATCGCCGAGCGCCTGGGCATTTCCCGGGCACTGGTGGAAAAACACATCGTCAACGCCATGAAGCACTGCCGCGTTCGCGTGCGGCAGTGGGACGCGCATTAATCTGCCCACGCCGGTCGCATCGCGGTAAATTTTTTTTCATTGTCCTCGTTCCTCTCAACACACGACTTGTTGGCCCCTAAACGCTGGGCAGGTCACCCCAGGCTTTTCGCGCCCTGTTGAGGGCTTTTCCAGAGGACACTGGACATGACACAGGCAATTGCATCGCCCATCGTTCACGATTTGATCGGCATCGGCTTTGGCCCTTCGAACCTGGCGCTGGCCATTGCGCTGCAGGAGCGGGGGCCGGTCCAGGGTGAACTGGACGTGCTGTTCCTCGACAAACAGGCCGACTACCGCTGGCACGGCAACACCCTGGTGACCCAGAGCGAGTTGCAGATTTCCTTCCTCAAGGACCTGGTGACCCTGCGCAACCCCACCAGCCCGTATTCGTTCGTCAATTACCTCAAGCACCATGGCCGCCTGGTGGACTTCATCAACCTCGGCACCTTCTATCCGTGCCGCATGGAGTTCAATGACTACCTGCGCTGGGTGGCCGGGCACTTCACCGAACAGAGTCGCTATGGCGAAGAAGTGCTGCGCATCGAACCGCTGCTGTACAACCAGCAGGTCGAGGCGCTGCGGGTGATTTCCCGCAGTGCCCAGGGCGAGGAACGGGTTCGTACCACCCGGGCGCTGGTGGTCAGTGCCGGCGGCACGGCGCGCATTCCCGAGGCGTTCAAGGCGTTCAAGGATGACGCGCGGGTGTTCCACCATTCCCAGTACCTGGCGCGCATGGCGGGTCAGCCGTGCGTGAAGGGCCAGCCGATGAAGATCGCCATCATCGGCGGTGGGCAGAGCGCGGCGGAGGCCTTCATCGACCTCAACGACAGCTTCCCCTCGGTGCAGGTCGACATGATCCTGCGCGGCTCGGCCCTCAAGCCGGCGGACGACAGCCCATTTGTCAACGAAGTGTTCTCGCCGGAGTTCACCGACCTGGTGTTCCAGCAACCCCACAGCGAGCGCGAGCGCCTGGTCAACGAGTACCACAACACCAACTATTCGGTGGTGGACATCGACCTGATTGAACGCATCTACGGGATTTTCTATCGCCAGAAAGTCTCTGGCGTGGCCCGGCATGCATTCCGCACCCTCACCACCGTGGAGAGCGCCACGGCCACCGACGCTGGCGTGGAACTGGCGGTGCGCAACAACGCCACGGGCGAACTGACGGTGCGCTGCTACGACGCCGTGGTGCTGGCCACCGGTTACGAACGGCAGATGCACCGCACCTTGCTGGAGCCGTTGGCGCAATACCTGGGGGATTTCGAGGTGGATCGCAACTACAAGCTGATCACCGACGAGCGCTGCAAGGCGGCGATCTACATGCAGGGCTTCTGCCAGGCCAGCCATGGCCTGAGCGACACCTTGCTGTCGATCCTGCCGGTGCGCGCCGATGAAATCGCCAGCTCGCTCTATGAGCACGGGAACAATCGCGGACAGGCACGTCCGGTGCGCGATCAGTTGCTCGCCGCTGTGTAGGAGCTGTCGAGCGAAGCGAGGCTGCGATCTTTCCCCAAACACTTGAGTCCCAAGTGAAAGATCAAAAGATCGCAGGCTTCGCCAGCTCCTACAAAACAACCGCAAGCCAGTCAGGAAATTCTTCAGAAACTTCCTACACTCACTTCACAGCCTCCTGCTGTTTGAAAGGCTCGGTTCGCTGTTCCCCCGTATTGGCAGTCTGAACCCATCAGCCGGTCACCCTGACTGAACGTGCAGTCGGTGTGCGCCGGGCCGACTACGCCAAACGAAACAACCTGACCAGATGATGCTGTTTTTACGCACAGGCCTGGTGGCGCTGTTGCTGGGCTCAGTGAGTGTGGCGCCAACGGTGGGCGCGGCGCCCGAGGTGCTGCAGGTGCTCGGGCGCTCCAATGTGAGCGATTATTCGGTGTCCCTGGACAATGCCGACTGGACCTGGCTGCGCCAAAAGGGCACGTTGCAACTGGGCGCCTCGGCACCGGACTACGCGCCGTTCAGCATCACCGGCAATGGTCGCGACTATGAAGGCCTGACCGCCGACTACGCGCAATTGCTCGGGCAACTCTTGCACGTCAAGGTGCAGGTCCAGCGTTATCCATCCCGTGCCGAATCGCTCCAGGCCCTGCGCGGCGGAGAGATCGATATGCTCGGCACCGCCAACGGCTTCGAAGCCGCCGATCGGGACCTGGCGATGTCCCGGCCCTATGCCGATGACCTGCCGACGCTCGTGGCCCGGATCAACGACAGCCAGGACCTGCCCAGCGACCTGGCGGGCAAGCGGGTGGCAATGCTGTACCACTACTTGCCGCCGGAGACGGTCGAGGCCTTTTATCCCGAGGCCTCCTTGCAGCTGTTCCCCTCGACCTTGAGCGCCATCGGCGCCGTGGCGTTTGGTCAGGCCGACGTTTATCTGGGAGATTCGATCAGTTCCAACTACTTGATCAGCAAGAACTACCTTAACAATATTCAATTGGCCGATTTCTCGCGCATGGAAGTGCAGCCGTTCGCCTTCGCGGTCAGCCGCGACAACACGCGCCTGTTGCGCATCATCAATGCCGCGCTGCAAGCCATCCCCGCCAGCGAACACATGAGCATCCTGAGGCGCTGGAGTGCCGGCGGCGCGAGCATGCCGGGTCAGCAGGTGCTGCATTTCAGCGTCAAGGAGCAGCGTTGGCTGGACGCTCATCCGCGGATCAAGGTGGCGGTCAACGAAAACTTCCTGCCGCTGACGTTCTTCGATGCACAAGGCCATTTGCGCGGCATCGGCGCCGATGTGCTGGCGAGGGTCAGCTTGCGCACCGGTTTGAAGTTCGATGTGCAGCGTGGCGGCTCGGTTGACGATTTGATCGGGCAGATCAAGAGCGGCAAGGCCGACGTCTTGGCAACCGCCATACCCAGCACCGAACTCGAAGACGAATTGCGCTTTACCCGACCGTACCTGACGAACCCGTTCGTGCTGGTGGTGCCCGCTCGGGCCGAGGGCCCGCTAACCCTGGACCAGATGACTGGCAAGCGCCTGGCGCTGGTGCGCGGCAACGTGTTGCGCGAGTTCCTGCTCGAACAGTTCCCCCGCGTGCAATTGGTGACGGCGCAAAACAACGCCGACGCCATGGCCATGGTCGCCGCCGGCACGGCGGACGCTGCGATCAATCCGCTGATCAGTGCCCGCTACATGATCTCCCGCCAATACCGCGACAAGCTGCAGGTCACCAGTACCGTCGGCACTTTGCCGGCGCGCGTCGCATTGGCGACGAACCGGGGCGCACTGGAGCTTTACTCGATTCTCGACAAGGCGCTGTTGAGCATTTCTCCCGAAGAGATGGACGAGCTGACCAACCGCTGGCGCAGTGAGGTGGTGATCGACGACAGTTACTGGCTGCGCAACCGCACCACGATTCTCCAGGGGTTCACCGTCGCTGCGCTGCTGTTGCTGGTGACCTTGGGCTGGGTCATTTACCTGCGGCGCCTGCTGGAGCAATTGCGTGTCGCCAAGCAAAGCGCCGATGACGCCAATCGGGCCAAGACCACCTTCGTGGCGACCATGAGCCATGAGATCCGCACACCGATGAATGCGGTGATCGGCCTGTTGGAACTGGCCCTGAAAAAAGCCGACCAGGGCATCGTGGACCGGTTCGCCATCGAGGTCGCGTCGGGGGCCGCCCATGGCATGTTGGATTTGATCGGCGACATCCTCGACATCGCCCGCATCGAATCGGGCAAGCTGTCGCTGGCGCCGCAACGGGCCAATCTGCACGAATTGACCGAGTCGGTGGCGCGGATTTTCGAGGGCCTGGCGCGGCAGAAGCACCTGCGCCTGCAACGGGTGCTGGACGCCGGGGTCAACCGTGACGTGTTGATCGACCCATTGCGCTTCAAGCAGATCGTCTCGAACCTGTTGAGCAACGCCATCAAATTCACCGACCAGGGCGAGGTGCGCCTGAGCGTGCGCGGCGAGCCGGACGCTGAACACGGGCGCCTGGGCATTTGCCTGCGCGTCGAGGACACCGGCTGCGGGATTTCGCCTGAGGACCAGCGCCGCCTGTTCAACCCCTTTACCCAGGCCACCCACACCACCCAGTCGGCCCGCAGCGGTTCCGGGCTGGGGTTGGTCATCAGTCGCACGTTGTGCGAAATGATGGGCGGCACCCTGACGTTGCGCAGCGTGATGGGGGAGGGCACGCAGGTCGAGATTCTGCTGGACCTGCCGGTGCTCGATGCCTTGCCGGCCGCGCCGCCTGCCGAGGCCGAGGCGCTGGTGCCGGGCCGGGCGCTGAATATCCTGGTGGTCGACGACTACCCGGCCAACCGCTTGCTGTTGTCCCAGCAACTGGGCTACCTGGGCCATCGTGTCCAGGAGGCGCAGAACGGTGTCGAAGGTCTGCACGCCTGGCGCAGCGAACACTTCGATGTAGTCATCACCGACTGCAACATGCCCTTGATGAGCGGCTACGAACTGGCGGGGGCCATTCGCGACGAAGAGCGTGCGCAAAACCTGTCGCCCGGCGTGATCCTGGGGTTCACGGCCAACGCCCAAGCTGAGGAAAAGGACCGCTGCGCCGAGGCCGGAATGGACGATTGCCTGTTCAAGCCCATCAGCCTTCGGGAGCTCAATGCGAGCCTGGCTTCGGTCACGCCGGACGTGGGGGCGCCGCAGCCCGGCGTTGACTTGACCAGCCTGGAGCAACTGACCGGCGGCGACACGACCGCCATCAGGGCGCTGCTGGAGGAACTGGTCAGCAGCAATGCCGACGATCAAGCGCGACTGTCGCACCTGTCCAGCCGACAGGACTTGCCGGGCCTGGCGGACCTGGCGCACCGGATCAAGGGCGGGGCGCGGATCGTCCAGGCGCAACGCCTGATCGCCGCCTGCGAGGCGCTGGAAAGCGCTTGTCGGGGAGGCGACACCTTGCTGCTCGCCCAAGCCGTGGAAGATATTCGCCAAGCCATCAAGCACCTGGCCGAGCAACTAAAGATCTACATGGGAAAGTAGGAGCTGTAGGGGCCGTAGGAACTGTAGGAGCTGACGAGTGCAACGAGGCTGCGATCTTTCCCCAGACACTTGAATCCCAAGCGAAAGATCAAAAGATCAAAAGATCGCAGGCTTCGCCAGCTCCTACACCAGCGTCGAGCGCAGGACAGGTTCCCTCGTCGCAGGGGCCTCGTCCGTCATCATTTTGGGAATAGTCCTACATCGCCTTTCAAGAGCTTCCTCTAGCCTGACGGCCCTTGAATGTTCTTGAGCCGGTTTCTACCTGGCGCGTTGCTATTGGAAAGCTTGCCATGCCGAACAAAGCACTCCGTATCCTGATTGCCGACCCACAACATGCTCATCGAATCGTGCTGGAGCGCCTGTTCAATCAACAGGGCTATTTCCGGATTGTCCCCGTGAGCCATGTGCAAGAGTTGCTGACGCTGGTGGAGTACGGCAGCGAGCCGTTCGACCTGATTGTCATCAATGCCGGGCTGGCAAGCGGGGCGTTGGACCTGCACGATTTTGTTATCTATAACCCGCAGGTTCGTCACGGGATGATTTACAACGCGCAACCGGCCAGCCTGTCGTCGGTGCCGGTCGCGCGCCGAGCGAGCATGCACCTGAGCCAGGCGCCGTTGCCTGATCTTGCCTCCCTGCAGCGCCTGATGGAATGGGTCGATCCTCACGCCAGTGAGTCGCTGCAACCTTGGACGCACCCCCTCAGGCAGGGCCATGGGCGCTGAGAAAGACCGTTGGTCTGCACTGTCGGATCTGACAGGTGGCACGGCCTGGCGCTTATGCAAGAGTCCGGTGCAGCCATGGCGCCGGTGCCGTTTGTAATGACCTGGGGAATTGCCTTGAAAGACGTGTTGATCGTGGATGACCACCCTGTCATACGAGGGGCGTTGCGGCTTATTTGCCAGAATGAGGCGTTCCCCCACATCCGGGACGCCAGCGGCGTGGCCGACGCCCGGGCCCTCATCAAGGAACGTGTGCCAGACCTGGTGATCCTGGACCTGGTGATGAACGGTTTCGATGGCCTGGACCTGCTGGTCTGGATCATGGCCCAGTTCCCTGAATGCAGCGTGCTGGTGTTCACTTCCCAGGATGCGCAGCACTTCTGCAACCACTGCATTTCGGCCGGGGCCCGTGGCTTTGTGACCAAGAAAAGCGACCTCAAGGAACTGACCAAGGCCATCCAGGCTTTGAAGTCCGGTTATGCCTATTTTCCGCAGATGTCCGTCAGGCTGGACTTTCAGCAGCGCAGCGAACAGCAGGCCCTGGAAAGTCTTTCTACCCGCGAGTTATCCATCCTGCGCATGCTGGCCTTGGGCATGCGTGGCAAGGACATTGCCGAAAGCCTGTTCCTGAGCCCAAAAACCGTCAGCACCTACAAGACTCGGCTGTTGGAAAAGCTTGGCCTGCAATCGTTGGTGGGGTTGTCGGAGTTTGCCAAGCGCAATCACCTCTAAATGAGCCGACCCTAAACCTGTGGGAGCGAGCTTGCTCGCGATAGCAGTCAGTCGATGCATCTTCGGCTGATACACCGCCATCGCGAGCAAGCTCGCTCCCACAGAATTTTGATCGTTCTCTGTATAGAACGCTAAAGCCGATTTTTGCAGTCTAGTGCTGCAAAGGTGTCGGTTCTAAGCTGTGCCCATTAAATCGCAGCACCTGATTTTTGGAGACACAGCATGAAAAACATCATCGGCCTCTACACCAGTCCACGGCCCCATTGGGTTGGCGATGGCTTCCAGGTTCGCACGCTGTTTTCCTATGACAACCTGGGCAAGCACGTCAGCCCATTCCTGCTGCTGGACCACGCCGCCCCTACTGAATTCACGCCCACCACCGAGCGTCGTGGCGTCGGCCAGCACCCGCATCGCGGTTTCGAAACCGTGACCATCGTCTACCAGGGCGAGCTGGAGCACCGTGATTCCACCGGCAGCGGCGGCAAGATTGGCCCTGGCGACGTGCAATGGATGACCGCTGCGTCCGGCATCATCCATGAAGAGTTCCACTCCGAAACCTTCGCCCGGCAGGGCGGGTTCATGGAGATGGTCCAGCTGTGGGTCAACCTGCCCGCCAAGGACAAGATGGCCCCGGCCGGTTACCAGACGATCCTCAAGGGCGACATTCCGAACATCGCCCTGAAGGACAACGCCGGCAGCCTGCGCCTGATCGCCGGGCGCTTCGAAGGGCATCAAGGCCCCGCCAGGACCTTCACGCCCATCGACGTCTGGGACATCCGCTTGAATGCCGGGAAAAATCTCATTCTCGACCTGCACGAAGGCCACAACACCGCCTTGGTGGTATTGCGAGGCTCGGTCCAGGCCAATGGCCGCGAACGGGTCGAGGCCGGGCAAATGGCCCTGTTCGACCGTGCTGGCGATCAATTGAGCCTGCAAGCCAATAACGATGCGGTGGTGCTGCTGCTCAGTGGCGAGCCGATCGACGAACCCATCGTCGGCCATGGTCCGTTCGTGATGAACAGCGAACAGGAAATCCACCAGGCTTTCAACGATTTCCACTCCGGGCGTTTTGGCCGGATGGATGATTGACGCGAAACAGCAGCCACCCTGAACCCATTGTGGGAGCAAGCTCCCACATGGGGATCTGTGGGGATCTCTACAGGGCGTTCAATCTGTGCCAATCTTCGCCAATCGCCTTCCCGGAGCTGTCCCGATGCTGTCTCTGATCTCCGAGCACCCGCTGTTCTGTGCCCTGGCACTATTGGTGCTCGACCTTGTGATGTGGCGCCTGGTCAGTGCGAATCGGATCTATTGGAAAGTCGGCGCAAGGCTGGTGATTTTTTCCTTGTTCAGCGTGCTGCTGTTCAACGAAGGCCTCAACCCCATGGTGCCGGCGCAGTGGGTCGACGATGTGCCGCGGCACCTGGCCGCTACCGGCTTGCAGATCGCCTGGTGGCTGTTTGCTGCGCGAACCCTGACGGTGCTGATCGGCGCGATGATGATGCAACGGGTCGGCCATACCGGGCGGTTGTTGCAGGATTTGCTCGGCGCGGTGATTTTCCTGATCGCCGTCATCGCAGCAATGGCCTACGTGCTGGATTTACCGGTCAAGGGCGTGCTGGCCACGTCCGGCGCGATGGCGATCATCGTCGGCCTGGCCTTGCAGAGCACCCTCAGCGACGTGTTCTCCGGGATCGTGCTCAACACCACCAAGCCTTATCAGCTCGATGACTGGATTTCCATCGACGGCACCGAAGGCCGGGTCACTGACATCGACTGGCGCGCCACGCGCTTGCAGACCGCCCAGGGCAGCATGGCGGTGATCCCCAACTCACTGGCAGCAAAAGCCAAGATCATCAATTTCAGTCGGCCCAGCGATGTCCATGGTCTGTCCATCAGTATCCAGGTCAGCCCTCACGCGCGGCCACAAACCGTGATCGACGCGCTGGAGCGGGCGATGATTGGCTGTCGCTCGTTGCTCGCCAACCCGGCACCCTGCGTGGCGCTCAAAAGCAGCGGCAGTGGCGGGACGGAGTACGAGATCAGCGGATTCGTTGCCTCCATGGCCCAGAAACGCGCGGTGCGCAACCAGCTGTTCGACCTGGCGTTCCGGCATCTGCAGGCGGCGGGCGTGAGCCTGTTGTCCACCAGTGAACGCGCGGACCCCCAGGAGGTGTCGCGACCCCGGGCCTTGCTGGAAAGCTCGAACATTTTCTCCACCCTGCGCCAGGATGAGAAAGACACCTTCGCCCAGAACATGACCCTGCAGACCTTCCGTGCCGGTGATGTGATCCTGGCGGCCGGGGAGGTCAGCGATCATCTGTTCATCATCGAGTCCGGGGTGGTCAGCGTGACCCTCATGCGCAACGGCCAGCCACTGGAGGGCGGGCGCATGGGGCCGGGGGAGGTGATCGGCGAAGCCGGGATCGTCGCCGGGCAGGCGGCGCTGGCGAGTTTTTCCGCCAAGACGTTCTGCACCCTGTACCGCATCGAGAACAGCTACCTCAAGCCTTGCCTCGAGGCCCGTCGCGACATCAACGAGGCGATGAAAAACCTGCTGGACGTACGCATGCACCTCGCCCAGAACCTCACCCGCGAAGCCCCCAAGCCCATCGCCAAGAAACGCTTCCTGCAATGGTTGCGCAGCCGCGCCTGAAGCACTTGTGTAGGCGCTGTCGAGCGAAGCGAGGCTGCGATCTTTCCAAAGACACTTGAGCTTCAAGCGAAAGATCAAAAGATCGCAGGCTTCGCCAGCTCCTACAGGATAAATTCCCCCATTGGCCACCCGAACTTCCCAACAATTGGCTATTTGTACTGCGCCACTGCACGGCTAACGTAGCGCTACACCCAATTGTCCTGGAGTTCACCATGCAACCGCGTATCGATTTCTATACCGCTTCCCCTGACGCTTTCAAAGCCATGCTGGCCCTGGAAACCGCCGTCTCGAAGCTGGGCCTGGAAAAGTCCCTGCTGGAGCTGGTCAAGCTGCGTTCCTCGCAAATCAATGGCTGCGCTTTCTGCATCGACATGCACACCGCCGATGCCCGCAAGGACGGCGAGACCGAGCGTCGCCTGTACGCCGTGACCGCCTGGCGTGAAGCGCCGTTTTTCACCGGCCGCGAGCGCGCCGCACTGGCCTGGACCGAAGCCCTGACCCGCCTGAGCGATACCCACGCGCCGGACGCCGACTATGCCCTGTTGAGCGAGCACTTCAGCCCCAAGGAAATGGTCGACCTGACCGTGGCGATCAACGCCATCAATGGTTGGAACCGCTTGGCGGTGGGCTTTCGCAAGATGCCTGAAGCGTAATCAGCAGAAAAAGTACCTGTGGGGTGAGCCTGTGGGAGCAAATCTGTGGGAGGTGAGCCTGTGGGAGCAAACCTGTGGGTACCTCAGACCTTCAACACTTTGCCACTGGCCGCCACCGCCACCAGCGACATCGCAATCAACCCGAAGGCAAAGCTCAAGCTGCTGCCGTGGGCGACGAAGCCGATCAGCGCCGGGCCGGCAAGGATGCCGGCATAGCCGATGGTGGTGATGGCCGGAACAGCGATGGCCTCTGGCATCAGGGTCTGTTTGCCGACGGCGGTGTACAGCACCGGCACAATATTCGAACACCCGGCGCCCACTAGCGCATAGCCCAGCAGTGCGGCTTGCCACATCGGTGCGAGGGTCGCCAACAGGAACCCGGCTGCCGCGATCGATCCGCCATAGATGATCACGCGCTTGGCCCCCAGGCGATGCACCACTGAATCGCCGGTCAGCCGGCCGACGGTCATGGTCAGCGCGAAGGCGGCATAACCGAGCCCGGCATAGGCGGTATCCACCGCGCGTTCGGTGGTCAGGAACACGGCGCTCCAGTCCAGCACCGCGCCTTCGGCCAGGAACACGATGAAACACAGGATGCCGATAAACAACACCACGCCGTGGGGAATGGCGAACGCCGGTCCCGAGCTTTCACTGCCGTAGGGCAGCAGGTGCGGCGCAGCCTTGATCAACGCCACCAGCAGCACCCCATTGATCACCAGCGTTGCCCCCAGCGGCGAAAGCCCCAGGCCAAGCAGGGCACTCACACCGGCCGCGCCAATGATCCCGCCGAGGCTGAACATACCGTGGAAACCCGACATCATGGTCTTGCCACTGGCCCGCTCGACGATCACCGCTTGCAGGTTCACGGTCGAGTCCACGGTGCCGAGCCCGGCGCCAAACAGGAACAATGCGGCCACCAGCCAGGGCAGGGAGGTCATTGTCGCCAGCAACGGCAATGCCAGGCAGATCAGAATCGTGCCGCCGCTAAGCACCCGCCGGCAGCCGAACCGAGCCGCCAGCGCGCCGGAAATCGGCATTGCCAGGATCGACCCGACCCCCAGGCATAACAGCAGCAACCCGAGGGTGCCTTCATCCAGGTTCGCCCGTACCTTGGCGTAAGGCACCAGCGGCGCCCAGGCGGCGATGCCGATGCCGGCGATGAGGTAGGCGATGCGGGTGGACATTTGTTCCAGGCGTCCGGGGATAAAGGTGGGCGGGGGCGTAATGGCAGTCATGAAACGTCCTTGGTTTTGGTGCGGTGCGGTGAGGCGGGCAGGCGCTATGCTGGCATATCCACAGACCGCACCGCGACCCCAAGGTGCGGCCAACGTGCAGGCTTTGCTCCCACAGCCTTTGCCAGCATAAAGTACCGGCCCCTGCTGGCTGATTACGGGTCTGGTCCATGACGCAGTTTTATGATGCACGCGGCAATATGTATGGCGTCGTTTCACCGCAACAGGTACGTGACCGCGGCATTGACCTGCCGCCGTCGGCCGCCCAGGCAGCACAGCGACGCGAGTCCTGGGCCACGGCTGCCGTGCATGCCTTCTGCAGTTGGGCGCCGGGCCAAGCACCTCCGGACGCCAAGGCCCATCGCAGTGACGGCCTATTGATCGGCCCGTTCCAGAACCAACCGCCTTTTGATCTATTGATCGTCAACACCGACGGCACCCTGGCCGAGCGCAGCGGCAACGGCCTGACGATTTTCTCCCAGGCGTTGCAAGCGCAGGGCTTGATGCCGGGCGCGGGAGAGTGTGTGCTGCAAGTTCATCACGACAAACCCGACGGCGTGTCACCGCTGCACACCTCGGTTCGCGCCGCTGAATTCGATGGCGTTCAAGGCTTCTGGCTGGACCTGGGCAAACCGCTGTTCGGAGCCCAGGCCGTTGGCGCCCAGGAGGTCGAGAGCATGATGTTCAACCAGTGCGATGTCAGCCGCGTGGCGGCGCTTCACCGGTTGAACCCGGCGTGGGGCCACAGCCAGTTCGTGAGTATCGGTAACCCTCATTGCGTGACGCTGGTGGAGGGTGTCGAGGCGTTGCCGGGCAATTCGCAGATGCGTGCTGCGGCGCTGTTGCAAAGCCTGACCCGCATTGCCTATGCCGCCCCTGGTGGGGCCGGCGTCCCGTGCCCCAGGGGTGTGAATCTGCAATGGGCCTGGCGCGAAGCCGAGGGGCGAATCGCGGCCCGGGTGTTTGAGCGGGGCGAGGGGCCCACGGCTTCCTCGGGCACCAGCGCCAGTGCCGTGGCCAGTGCGGCGTGGCGGGTGGGTTGGGTGAAGGCGGGGGCGGTGAGTGTGGTGATGCCGGGGGGGACTGCGCCGATTTTGCTGGAAGAAGAGGCGGGTGAGTTGGTGCGGGTCAGGTTGTTTGGTACGGCGCGGTCTGTGCCCTAGCGCTTTCGCGCGCAAACCCGCTCCCACAGGGAATCAGTCTGGCTGCTGCGCAAACTCCACCAGCGGCATCTGCCGCTTCATCAGCACTTTGCCGTTGCGAATCGAGTAGAGCGGCAAGCCCTGGCTGCGGATCACTTCGTAATCGCTGTCCGCCGACAGGATCAGCAGGTTCGCCGGGCGCCCGGGTTCCAGGCCGTAGCGCTCGCCCAGGGCCATGGCCTTGGCGCTGTTGTCGGTGACCAGGTCCAGGGCGCTTTGCAGGTTGCGGTAGCCGAGCATGTGGCAGATGTGCAGGCCTGCTTCCAGCACGCGCAGGATGTTGCCGTTGCCCAACGGGTACCACGGGTCGACGATGGAGTCCTGGCCGAAGCACACATTCATCCCGGCTTCGAGCAGTTCATTGACCCGGGTGACACCGCGGCGTTTGGGGAAGTTATCGAAGCGCCCTTGCAGGTGAATGCTCTCGGTGGGGCAAGAGACGAAGCTGATGCCCGAGTGCCCCAGCAGGCGGAACAGTTTGGCGCAGTAGGCGTTGTCGTAGGAGCCCATGGCCGTGGTGTGGCTGGCGGTGACGCGCGCGCCCATGTCGCGGCTGCGGGCTTCTTCGGCGAGCACTTCGAGGAAGCGCGAGTGCGGGTCATCGGTTTCGTCGCAATGCACATCCACCAGGCAGCCGGTACGCTCGGCCAGGTCCATGAGGAATTTCACCGAGCTGACGCCCTGGTCGCGGGTGTACTCGAAGTGAGGAATGCCGCCCACCACGTCGGCGCCCATGCGGATCGCTTCTTCCATCAGCTCACGGCCATTGCGGTAGGACTCGATGCCTTCCTGGGGGAACGCGACGATCTGCATGTCGATCAGATGACGGCTTTGCTCGCGCACCTCCAGCAGCGCCTTGAGCGCCGTGAGCTCGGGATCGGTCACGTCGACGTGGGTGCGCACATGCTGGATGCCATGGGCAGCGAGGGCCTGGATGGTTTTCTTGGCGCGGGTCTTGGTGTCTTCCTCGGTGATGGTGGCCTTGCGCTCGCCCCAGCACTCGATGCCTTCGAACAGCGTGCCGCTCATGTTCCAGCGCGGTTCGCCGGCGGTGAGGGTCGCGTCCAGGTGGATGTGCGGTTCGACGAAGGGCGGGACCACCAGGTTGCCGCCGGCGTCGAGGTCCTCCGGTCCGAGGCTGGCGGCCTCGGTCTGACGGGCGATATTGGCGATCAGGCCGTTTTCAAGGTGCAGCTCATGCAAGCCTTCACGGTTACGCAAACGGGCGTTGATGATGTGCATCAAGCGAATCCTTTAGAGGTCTTGGAGGGGGGTGTCAGCGGCGCGAGTACCCATTACGCTGATCAATAGCACATACGTTAGCGCGCCGGCAGCGATTCCTACCAGTGGTGCGACCCATGGCGAATTGAATGCCGCGACGGTGCCAACCCCATAGGCCAACAGCCCGGGCCAGTTGAACGCCGGCAGTTGCGCCTCGGCCAGGCGCGGATAACGACCACGCCAGCGGAAGAAGAAGTCGGCCATGATCACCCCGCCAATGGGTGGAATCACCGTGCCCAGCAGGATCAGGTACGGCACCAGCAGGTCGTACATGCCCAGCAGCGCCAGCAGCGTGCCGATCACCGCGCCGCCCAGGGTCACGCTTTTGCGCCGGCGGGTGCGCAGCAGGTTGCAACCGGCCACGGCGAAGTTGTAGATGGTGTTGTCCTGGGTGCTCCAGATGTTGAGCAGCAGCATGGCCATCGCCGCCATGGCGAAGCCCTGCAGCAGCAACACTTCGACCACGTCCGGTTGTTGATAGACGATGGCCCCGTAGGCGCCGATCAGCACCATCAGGCCGTTACCGATGAAAAAGCCGATCAGGCTCGCCAGCACCGCGACCTTCGCCGAGCGGGAAAACCGCGTCCAGTTGGTCGCCTGGGTCGCGCCGCTGACGAAGGTGCCGAACACCAACGTGATGGCGGTGGACCGGTCGAGGCTGCCCGTCGGCACTATCGCCAGCAAGCCATCGAGGCCGCCGGCCTTCACCGTCGCGACCCACATCGACAGCATCAGCAGCAACATCATCGCCGGCACGGCAATGTAGGAGAGGATTTCCAGCCCGCGATAGCCGATGTAGGCCGTGGCGCAGAAGCCCAGGCCGAACAGCACCATCAACCCGAGCACGGTGCCTTCGCTCAATTGGAAATACTTGCCCAGCACCACCGCGGCCGTCGCCGTGCCCCAGGCGTACCAGCCGATCTGGGTGAACCCCAGTATCAAGTCACTGAGCTTGCTGCCCACCTCGCCGAAGCAGAAGCGGCCCATCAGCACCGAATTGAGCCCGCTCTTGAAGGCGATGTAGCCCAGGCCGGCGGCGTAGAGGCCCAGCAGCAGATTGCCGATGACGATGACCGTGAGCATTTCGGCAAAGCCGAACGCCACCCCCAGCTTGCCCCCGGCAAACATGGTGGCGGTAAAAAAGGTGAAACCCAGCAGCACCATGGCCGTGGAGGCCAGGCCTTTGCGAGCGTGCATGGGGACTTCGCTCAGGGGATAGTCGTTGCCCGGGTCGTTCTGAGTCATGTGGCGGTCCTTGCGGATGAGGGATGTCGCAAGCGTGCAGCGGCCGTGCCAAGCGAGTGATCGCGAGGTTATTTATAGACAATCTTTGGGATTGGGTGGGCGAAGGGATCGAAAGCGGTGCGGCGGTGATTCAAGTTGGAACACAAATCCCTCTACCCATGAAGGCTCCCACAGGGAAATGCAGTGTTCTTCAGGTCGAGGAATGCAACGCCAGGAACCGCAACACCGCCGCGACGACGGCCTCCGGCGCATCTTCCTGGACCAGGTGCCCGGCGTTCGGAATAGGGTGGAACTGTGCTCCTGGAATCAGCCGGTGCAGGGCACGACCGCGCTCGATGGGGATCCATTGGTCATCCTCGCCCCACAGTATCTGGGTCGGGCAGCGCACGGTCGGGTACAAGCCCTCGACCTCGCGGGTGTAACGCTCGTCCATCTGTGCGATCTGCCGGTAGAACGCCGCCTGGCCCGGCTCGCCAAGCCACGGCTGCACGTAAGGCGCCAGTTCTGCGTCCGGGATGTCCCGCTTGATCGCGCCGCGGATATAGGTCGGCACGATCGCCCGCTGGATGTAGTCGGGCAGGCCGCTGAAGGCAGCTTCATGCTGGCGTACATGCTGCACAAAGGGTGAACCCCAGGGCGAGAGGGCCACCGGGTCGATCAGGGTCAGGCTGCGGTAGTCCTTGCCATCGAGCAGGTGCGTGCGCAGGGCCGTGGCGCCGCCAAAGTCATGGGCCACCACATCGGGGCAGTCCAGGTGCCAGTGCTCCAGCAGTTGTGCGAGTAACGGGTTCTGCACGCCGAGGGACACATCGGCATCCGGTTGCGCGGACTGGCCGTATCCCAGCAGGTCGAAGAAATGCACCCGGTGGGTGGCGAAGAACAGCGGGGCGATGCGGTGCCACACGTAGGAAGAGAAGGGCGTGCCGTGGACAAACACCAGCGGCGGGCCGTCGCCGTGGATGGCGTAGCGGATGGGGTGTCCGTTGAAGTCGTATAGCTGATCCAGTGGCCAGTTGGTCATGATCGATACTCCACTGAGAATGGTCAGGGGATGGAGCATAGGCCAATGCGATTCAGCAGGGGAGACACCCTTGCTCCCGCTGGGCCGCAGGAGCTGTGTAGGAGCTATGTAGGAGCTATGTAGGAGCTATGTAGGAGCTGTGTAGGAGCTGTGTAGGAGCTGTCGAGTGCAACGAGGCTGCGATCTTTCCAAAGACACTTGAATCTCAAGCGAAAGATCAAAAGATCAAAAGATCAAAAGATCAAAAGATCAAAAGATCAAAAGATCAAAAGATCGCAGGCTTCGCCAGCTCCTACAGAGTCCAACGAGAGCACGCGCGCTCGCCACAAGGGATTGGCTATTCGCCGTGGTAGATGCAACCGCTGGTGCAGGTCTCGTGGATGCGAATGGCGCTGAGTTCCGGCAGCAACGGCTTCAACTCATTCCAGATCCACTTGGCCAGGACTTCGCTGGTGGGGTTTTCCAGACCTGGGATGTCGTTGAGGTAGTTGTGGTCCAGGCGCTCGTAGAGCGGCTTGAAGATCGCCTTGATCTCCGAGAAGTCGCGAATCCAGCCCGTGTGCGGGTCGATGTCGCCGCTCAGGTGGATCGCCACCTTGAACGAGTGGCCATGAAGGCGGCCGCACTTGTGGCCGTCCGGCACGTGGGGCAGGCGGTGGGCGGATTCGAAGGTAAACTCTTTGAAAATTTCCACAGGTTCGGGCTCTTTATATAGCGGTCGCGAGGCAGGCGGCGCAGTTTATCAGTTTGATAACGGCGTTGCGCGGCCGTGCTGACTAAAGGGTCAGCAAACGCTCGGCCAAGCCACCGTTGGCCGTCAGCTCCAGGAACTCATCGCCGAGCCGACGGCTCTCGTCCATCGCCGTGCGCCAGTACTGGCGGCGGCTCGGGTCATCGCCCATGAAACGCTTGAAGTCGTTGCGGTCCGGCAGTTTGCCGTAGGGCAGGCGCGCCAGGTATTCACGGGACGGTGCCAGCAAGAGCACGTCTTGCAGGCGGTCGACGTTGCCCCGGCGCCACGGCAGGCCCTTGTCGAACCAGCCGGGAATGACCCGGTCGGTGAAGTGCGGGTACAGCACGATGTCCTCGCCGCTGTACGGCAGGTCCAGGTGGTAGTCCAGCAAACCGCCGTCGCGGTAGGTGCCGGCGCCGGCGCCCGGCAGGTCGCGCACACCTTCCATGACCATCGGGATCGAGCCCGAGGCCAGCAGGGCCTGGCGCAGGTTGCCGGCGGCCAACGGAACGAAGCGCGACGGAAAGTCATTCAACGGGTGCAGGGGCGGCGCCAGGCGTGGGTCATGGATGATCAGCCGTTCGAAATGCCGCGACAGCCGCGCCCGGCCGCGCAGGTTATCGGCGATCACCGACGACAAGCCCAGGCCTAGCCGGCCGCGATGATCCTGGGCCAGCAGGCCGTGGCTCTTGACCACCATGATGTTGAGCCGGTATCGCGGGTTATCGAGGATCGAAGCGTCGCGGCCGTCGAGCAAGTCATCGAGCATGCGTTGCGAGCTCTGGCTGACCCCGGCCATGGTCACGCCCTTGGCGAAGCTTTGTTCGTTGTACAAGGTGCCCAGGCGCCGGATTCCCTCGGCGGCGTCCGGCAGGCAGGCGCTGGCGAAGCGCCAGGCACCCACCGAGGCCCCGATCAGCGAGCGTTCCCGGGGCGCGGCGGGCAGCCATTCGCCGAACAGCGCCAGGTCCAGCCCCTGGATGCCCAAGGCCTTGGGGCCGCCGGCGGCGCCCGGCAGGATGCCGACGTCGGCGGCGTTCAAGCCAGCCTGGCGAATCCGCCCGAACGCGCGCGGGCCGGCCTTGAGGGTGAGGGCGGGGAACTTGATGTGGATGGCGGTCATACCGGTCTCATGGTCTGGCGGGTGCAGCGATTATAGGGAGTCCTGTAGGAGCTGCGTAGGAACTGTGTACGAACTGCGTAGGGGCTGTGAGCTGTGTAGGAGCTGCGTAGGAGCTGTCGAGTGCAACGAGGCTGCGATCTTGCCCCAGACACTTGAGTCGCAAGCGAAAGATCAAGATCAAGATCAAGCAAGATCAAAAGATCGCAGCCTTCGGCAGCTCCTACGGGAGGAGTGTTCCATGATGGCCATTCAGTTTCAGTTAAGTTCCTCCCGATACAGTCCCTCGGTAAAGATTATAAAAAGGAGATAACCCATGAACCGCCTGACTGCCTTTTTCATCGCGACCCTCATGGCACTCGGTACCAGCCTGGCTCACGCACGAGACCTGAACGCGGACGAAGCCCGCAAACTGCAAGACGCTGGTACCATCTGGCCCTTCGAAAAACTCAACGCCGCTGCCCTGGCCGAGCACCCTGGTGCCACCTTGACCGATACCGAGCTGGAACAAGAGTACGGCAGGTACATTTACCAGGTGGAACTGCGCGATACGAAGGGCATCGAGTGGGATCTGGAATTGGACGCCACCAACGGCAAGGTGCTCAAGAATCATCAGGATACGTAATGAAGCTTAATCTGCGCGCCCATAGTCGATGGGCGCTGGCGCTGCTGGCGTTTTGTTCGTTGGCCGTGGCCCGCGACCTGGATCAGGACGAGGCCCTGCAATTGCGCCAGCAGGGTGTGATCTTGCCGCTGGAGCAACTGCTGCAACAGGCGCTGGACCGGCACCCCGGCGCCAAACTGCTGGAAGCCGAGTTGGAGGAGAAACACGGCGTCTATATTTATGAGGTCGAGCTGCTGGACACCAACGGCGTCGTGCGCGAATTGGACCTGGAGGCCAAAACTGGCCGCTTACTCAAAGATAAGGAAGACTGATGCGCCTGCTTCTGGTGGAAGATCACGTGCCCCTGGCCGACGAACTGATGGCCGGGCTTGCCCGCCAGGGTTACGCCGTCGATTGGCTCGCCGATGGTCGCGACGCGGTGTACCAGGGCAGCAGCGAACCCTACGACCTGATCATTCTCGATCTCGGCCTGCCGGGTGTACCGGGGCTCGAGGTGCTGGCCCAATGGCGCACCGGTGGCCTGAGCACGCCGGTGCTGATTCTCACCGCCCGCGGATCCTGGGCCGAGCGCATCGAGGGGCTCAAGGCCGGCGCCGATGACTACCTGACCAAACCCTTTCATCCTGAAGAACTTCACCTGCGGATCCAGGCGCTGTTGCGCCGTTCCCACGGCCAGGCCAACCAACCGACGCTGCAATCGGCGGGACTGCATCTGGATGAAGGCCGCCAATGCGTGATTCGTGACGGTGCGGAGATTCAGCTGACTGCCGCCGAATTCCGGCTGTTGCGCTATTTCATGCTGCACCCCGAGCAAATCCTTTCCAAAAGTCATCTCGCCGAACACCTGTATGACGGTGAGACCGAGCGCGATTCCAACGTGCTGGAAGTCCACGTCAATCACCTGCGGCGCAAGCTGGGCCGTAGCGTGATCGAAACCCGTCGCGGCCAGGGTTACCTGTTTGGCGGGAAGGCGCAGTGAGATCCATCCAGCGGCGCCTGAGCCTGGGGCTGATCGGTGTGATGGTGGTGGTCGGCCTGGTCCTGGCACAGACCAGCCTGTGGTTGTTCGAGCTGGGCTTGCAGCGTTACCTGGAAGCCGGGCTGCGCAACGACAGCGAGAACCTGCTGGTGGCCCTGGTGCGCGGCCCGCAGGGGCTGCAACTGGATGAACGACGTTTGTCGCCGGCCTACCAGCGGCCGTTTTCCGGGCACTATTTCCGCATCGATTTTGCCGACGTGCACTGGCGCTCCCGCTCCCTGTGGGACCAGGAATTGCCCCGCCTCGACCACCCGGGCCTGCACAGCAACCTGCAACTGGGCCCTGAAGGCCAGAAGCTGCTGGTGCTGCGCACCGACTATCGACGGCTGGGCCAGGCGATTTCCATCAGCGTGGCCCAGGACTACACGCCGGTGCGTGACAGCTTCCGCCGGATGCAGCAGATCGGCCTGGGTCTCGGGTTGGCGGGGCTGCTGTTGATTCTGTTGCTGCAACGCATCACCGTGCGCCGCGCCTTGCGTCCGCTGGACCGGGCGCGGGAGCAGATTGCCCAGTTGCAACGCGGGCAGCGTTCGCAACTCGACGAACAGGTGCCACGGGAGCTGGAACCGCTGGTGGCGCAAATCAACCATCTGCTGGCCCACACCGAAGACAGTCTCAAGCGTTCGCGCAACGCCTTGGGCAACCTCGGCCATGCCTTGAAAACCCCCCTGGCGGTGCTGCAAAGCCTGGCGTCGAACGAGAAGCTCGACCCGTATCCCGAGCTGCGCAAACTATTGCTCGAGCAACTGGAGCAAGTCCGCCAGCGCCTGAACCGGGAACTCAACCGCGCCCGCCTGTCCGGCGATGCCTTGCCCGGCGCGCACATGGACTGCGACGCCGAGCTGCCGGGGTTGCTGGCCACGCTGAACATGATCCATGGCGAACACCTGAACCTGAGCTACGTCGCCCCGCCAGGCCTGCACCTGCCCTGGGACCGTGAGGACCTGCTGGAACTGCTGGGCAACCTGCTGGACAACGCCTGCAAATGGGCCGACGCCGAGGTGCGCCTGACCATGACCGAGACGGTCGAGGGGTTCAGCCTGGCCGTGGAGGACGATGGCCCGGGCATCCCCAAGGATCGCCGCGACCAGGTGTTCAGCCGCGGCACGCGGCTGGATGAACAGACCGATGGGCACGGCCTGGGCCTGGGCATCGTGCGGGACATCGTCGACACCTGGGGCGGCCTGCTGGCGTTGGACGACAGTGAGTGGGGTGGGTTGAAGGTGGTGATCGAGCTGCCCAAGCGCTGACAGCTATTTCATGGCACCGCCTCCCTGTGGGCGAGCCTGTGGATAGGGTGAGGCTGTGGGAGCAAAGCCCCCACCTCCAAGGGGGGCAAGACTTGAAAACCCGCCCCACGGCCCTTGCAGCTTGCCGCCGCTTGCTGCAAAGTCGCGACCTTTTTGTCCGGTGGCATTCCATCGCTGTGCTTTGAGGTAATGATGATAAATGCAGTAATTGCCGCGGTTGGCGTCATGCTGGTGCTCAGCCTGGCCCGCGTGCATGTGGTGATCGCGCTGATTGTCGGCGCGTTGGTGGGTGGCCTGACGGGTGGCCTGGGGATCGAGGCAACGCTCAAGGCGTTCAATGCCGGCCTGGGTGGCGGTGCGACGGTGGCGTTGTCCTACGCCTTGCTCGGTGCCTTCGCCGTGGCGATTGCCAAGTCCGGCATGGCCCACGCCCTGGCGGACAAAGCCCTGGCCCTGGTGGATCGCCAGGACGCCGCGGGTGGTTCGGGTATCAAATGGGTGCTGATCGGTTTGCTGGGAACGGTCGCGGTCGCCTCCCAGAACATTCTGCCGATCCACATCGCCTTCATCCCGTTGCTGGTGCCGCCGCTTCTCTATGTGCTGACCAAGTTGCAGTTGGACCGCCGGTTGGTCGCCTGCGTCATGACCTTCGGCCTGATCACGCCCTACATGTTCCTGCCGGTGGGCTTCGGCAACATCTTCCTCAACGAAATCCTCCTGGCCAACGTCGCTCGCAGCGGTGTGGATGTCAGCGGTATCAACATTACCCACGCCATGGGCATCCCGGCGCTGGGCATGGTGTTCGGCCTGGCGCTGTCGTTTTTTACCTATCGCAAGAAGCGCGTCTACGATCTGAAGCAAATTGCCCGGGTCGAGCAAGTGGCGGTGCGCTACAACCCGCTGAGCCTGATGGTGGCCGGGTGTGCGGTGGCGGCGGCGTTCGCGGTGCAGCTGCTGGTGGACTCGATGATCATCGGCGCCCTGGTCGGGTTCCTGATTTTCTCGCTGTCGGGAGTGGTGCGCTGGCGCGAGACTGACGACCTGTTCACCGAAGGCATGAAGATGATGGCGATGATCGGCTTCATCATGATCGCGGCCTCAGGTTTTGCCGAAGTGATGAAGGCCACCGGTGAAGTCCAGAGCCTGGTGCAAACCTCGGCGGCCTGGATTGGCCACAACAAGGGCATTGGCGCGCTGATTATGTTGCTGGTGGGGCTGCTGGTGACCATGGGCATCGGCTCGTCGTTTTCCACGGTGCCGATCCTGGCGACGATTTTCGTACCACTGTGCCTGCAACTGGGCTTCAGCCCGCTGGCGATCGTCTGCATCGTCGGCACTGCCGGCGCCCTGGGCGACGCCGGCTCGCCTGCCTCGGACTCGACCCTGGGCCCGACTTCCGGCCTGAACATCGACGGCCAGCACCATCACATCTGGGACACCGTGGTCCCGACCTTCATCCACTACAACCTGCCGCTGCTGGTGTTTGGTTGGGTGGCGGCGATGGTGTTGTAAGGCCGATTCAACAAGACTCAAGGACCGAGTCGCCCCCTTCGCGAGCAAGCCCGCTCCCTCACTGGATCTGCTGTGAGCACAGGATATGTGCACACCAGCAATCCCTTGTGGGAGCGGGCTTGCTTGCGAAGAGGCCTTTGAATCCAGCGAGCAAGCTGCTGACCGTTCGCGATAGTTCGTTAAACCTGTCCTACAGTTTTGCCGAGCGATGCCGTTAATACAGCTAACCACGCCAATAACATCTACAAGAGTGAACAGCATGCGCCTGAGCCTGAAGGCTAAAGTCCTGTCCCTTGCGATACTGCCGGTATTGCTGTCCGCCGTGATCATCAGCCTGACCACGGCTTTCATTTTGAAGGAGCAAGCCAGCAAAGAGGTCCAGCAGACCCGCGAACGTCTGCTCAGCGACGCCAAGGCCACGCTGCAGAACTACGTGGCGGTGGGCCTGACCGCCATCAAGCCGCTCTACGATGCCGCCGCGCCAGGCGATAAAGAAGCGCGTGCCCAGGCGATCAAGCTGCTGTCCAATATCAGCTACGGCAAGGACGGCTATTTCTTTGGCTACGACTCCGAGACCATTCGTCTGTTCAAGGCCAACAGCCCTGATGGCGTGGGCAAGAGTTTCAAGGACAACCGCGACCCGAACGGTGTCTATGTCAACCGTGACCTGGTGAAAGTCGCCAAGGACGGTACGCATTACCTGGAATACAGCTCGCCGCTGCCCGGCAGCAAAGACCTGGTGCCCAAGCTGGGCTACACCGAATACCTGCCCAAGTGGGACCTGGCGGTCGGCAGCTCGGTCAACCTGGACGGTATTGAAGCCCAGGTGGCGTTGGTGGAAGCCAAGGTCCATGAACGTCTGCAAGGCGTGATATTGAGCATCGTCGGGATTGCGGTCGTGGTGTTGCTGGTGATCGCGGTGGTGGGGTTGTTGCTGGCCAACGCCATCCTGCGGCCATTGCACCTGATGAAGGACAACCTGGATGACATCGCCGCGGGTGAGGGTGACCTGACGCGCCGCCTGACCATCACCAGCCAGGACGAGCTCGGCCAGTTGGCCGGTTCGTTCAACCGCTTCGTCGACAAGATCCACGGCCTGGTGCGGCAGATCACCGACATGACCTCGCAACTGACCGGGCTGGTGACGCAAGTCTCCGAGCAGGCCCAGCGCTCCGAGCAGGCCATGGAGCGCCAGCGCCACGAAACCGATCAGGTCGCCACGGCGATCAACGAGATGTCCTCGGCTGCCCAGGAGGTCGCCCGCAGCGCCCAGGGCGCCGCCGTCGCGGCCCAGCAGACCGACGAGGAAGGGCAATCGGCCAAGCGCGTGGTGGCCGGCAGCATCCAGCAGATTCATGCGTTGGTGAACGATATCCGCAGCAGCGGCGTGTCCCTGGACAGCCTGCAGCAGGACGTGGCCTCGATTGTCAGTGTGCTAGGGGTGATTCGTTCGATTGCCGAGCAGACCAACCTGTTGGCCCTCAACGCCGCCATCGAGGCCGCGCGGGCCGGCGAGGCGGGGCGTGGGTTCGCGGTGGTGGCCGATGAAGTGCGGGCCCTGGCCAGCCGGACCCAGCAGAGCACCCAGGAAATCCAGGGCATGATCGATCGCTTGCAATCAGGCACTCACGCGGCGGTGGAAGCGATGCGCCGTTCCAGTGAGGCCGGCGACGGCACCTCGGAGCGGGCCAACGAGGCGGGCGCCTCCCTGGACACCATGGCGCAACTGATCGGCACCATCAACTCGATGAACGCCCAGATCGCCAGCGCTGCCGAAGAACAGACCGCGGTGGCCGAGGAAATCAACCGCAGCGTGCATCAGATCGCCGTGGCCGTGGACAGCGTCGCCGACGAAACCCAACTCGGCGCCCAGACGTCCCGCAGCCTGGCCGACCTGGGCCAGCGCCTGGGCAAGCTGGTGGGGCAGTTCCGGATCTGATCCCCTCGCAGCAGGAGCTGCCGAAGGCTGCGATCTTTTGCTCTCGATCCAGATGTTTTCACCTGGGCAACCGGGTCTTATCGAGAAAGAAGGATCGCAGCCTTCGGCAGTTTCTGTCGGGCTCACGAGGCGCAAACACAACAAACCCATGTGTGAGCGAGTTTGATCGCGATAGCGGTGTGTCAGTCAAATGAATTTGGCTGATCCGACGCCATCGCGAGCAAGCTCGCTCACAGGGCGCACATCGCGCATCAACAACCCAAACCGCAGATCCACCGCATCCGGGATGGGCACGTACACCACGTGCCCATCCCCCGGTGCCACCTCGATGCCCTGGCCTTTGGCGTTCTGCAACTGATGCAGGTCGAAATGGAAGTTGCCCTTTGGGGTCATCAGTTCCAGGTGGTCCCCCAGGCCAAAGCGGTTCTTCACCCGCACTTCGGCCAGACGTTCACGCCGCTCACCGGTCAGTTCGCCGACGAACTGCTGGCGCTCCGATACCGAACTGCCGTTCTGGTAGTTCTGGTATTCGTCGTGCACGTGGCGCCGCAGAAAACCTTCGGTGTAGCCGCGCTGGGCCAGGGACTCCAGGTCGGTCATCAGGCTGCGATCGAATTCCCGGCCGGCCACTGCGTCATCGATGGCCCGGCGATACACCTGGGTGGTGCGCGCGCAATAGAAGTGCGACTTGGTCCGGCCTTCGATCTTCAATGAATGCACACCCATGCGCGCCAGGCGCTCGACGTGCTGCACGGCCCGCAGGTCCTTGGCATTCATGATGTAGGTGCCGTGCTCGTCCTCGAAGGCTGGCATGGATGCTTCCGGGCGGTTGGCTTCCTGAAGCAAAAACACTTGGTCGGTGGGCGCACCGAGGCCCAGGGTCGGTTCGGGCTGATAGGTCTGCACAATGTCGCCCACGGCGTTTTCCACCGCCGGTTGTGCCGAATACTTCCAGCGACAGGCATTGGTGCAACTGCCTTGGTTGGCGTCGCGCTTGTTCAAATAGCCGGACAGCAGGCAGCGCCCGGAATAGGCCATGCACAGCGCGCCGTGGACGAACACTTCCAGCTCCATGGCCGGCACCTGCTCGCGGATCTCGGCGATTTCCTCCAGGGACAGTTCCCGAGACAGGATGATCCGGCTCAAGCCCTGCTGCTGCCAGAACTCGACGCTCGCCCAGTTCACCGTGTTGGCCTGCACCGACAGGTGAATCGGCATCTGGGGGAAATGCCGGCGCACCAGCATGATCAGCCCCGGGTCGGACATGATCAGCGCGTCCGGCGCCATGGCGATCACCGGTTCGAGGTCTTTGAGGAAGGTGCGCAGCTTGGCGTTGTGCGGGGCAATGTTCACCACCACGTAGAAGCGCTTGCCCATGGCCTGGGCCTCGGCAATACCCAAGGCCAGGTTCGCGTGGTCGAATTCGTTGTTGCGCACCCGCAGGCTGTAGCGCGGCTGGCCGGCATACACTGCATCGGCACCGTAGGCGAAGGCATAGCGCATGTTTTTCAGGGTGCCGGCGGGAGCCAGCAGTTCGGGGGCGGCGAAGGTCATGATGGCGTCGGATCGCAAAAGGCGGCGAGGGTAGCTCATGCTTGGCCAGGTCTTATTGATCTGAATCAATGCACCGCGTAAACGTGAAGGCACTCCCACGCGTCCTGGCGGACTAATGTTTATCCCGCCTTTGGACATGGAAGCTGATGAATCGAAAGATGCTGCAAAACAAAGCCCAGATGTTGCTCCTGGTGCTGGTCACGGTCGCCTTCATCTGGATTCTGCTGCCGTTTTACGGCGCGGTGTTCTGGGCGGTGATCCTGGGCATCGTCTTTGCCCCGATGCAGCGCCGCCTGCAGTTGAAGTTCGGCTGGCACCGCAATGTCACCTCACTGTTCACGTTGAGCATCTGTGTGGTCAGCGCGATCTTGCCGGTGATCATCATCAGTACGTTGTTGGTCCAGGAAGGCGCGGCGTTGTACAAGAGCCTGGAAAGCGGAGAGCTGGACATTGCCGATTACCTGGCCCGCTTCAAGGATGCCTTGCCGCCGTACTTTCAGCACCTGCTGGACCGCTTCGGCCTGGGCAACCTGAACGGCTTGCGCGACAAGATCGTCAAGAGCGCGATGCAGGGCAGCGAGTTCTTCGCCACCCAGGCCTTCAGTTTCGGCCAGGGGACCTTTCAGTTCCTGGTCAGCTTCTTCGTGATGATCTACTTGCTGTTCTTCTTTCTGCGCGACGGTGCG
The DNA here is from genome assembly GCF_056521845.1 of Pseudomonas sp. PF05. Classification (NCBI taxonomy): domain Bacteria; kingdom Pseudomonadati; phylum Pseudomonadota; class Gammaproteobacteria; order Pseudomonadales; family Pseudomonadaceae; genus Pseudomonas; species Pseudomonas sp. PF05. Next base: position 44,469 of record NZ_JBWLPW010000009.1, read on the forward strand.
GAGTTGGTGCGCAAGGTGCGCACGGCCGTTCCCTTGGCGGAACACCAAAAACGCCGCCTGCAGTTGAAATTCAATCGGGTGGTGCGGGCCACGGTGAAGGGCAACCTGCTGGTCGCCATCAGCCAAGGTGCGCTGGGTGGGTTGATCTTCTGGATCCTGGGGATTCCGACGGTGTTGCCCTGGGCGGTGCTGATGGCGTTCCTGTCGTTGTTGCCGGCGGTGGGGGCGGGCCTCGTCTGGGCGCCAGTGGCGGTGTATTTCCTGCTCTCGGGGGCGATCTGGCAGGGCGTGGTGCTGACGCTGTTCGGGGTGTTCGTGATCGGCCTGGTGGACAATTTCCTGAGGCCGATCCTGGTGGGCAAGGACACCAAGATGCCCGACTACCTGGTACTGGTCTCGACGCTGGGCGGGCTGGCGGTGTTCGGGCTCAATGGCTTCGTGATCGGGCCGCTGATTGCCGCGCTGTTCATGTCGAGTTGGGCCCTGTTCACCGAAACAACGCCGCGGGTGCAGTTGCCTTAGGCGCTCAGCAGGTACGGGCCGATGCGTTGCGACAGGGCCTGGGCGGCGGGCAGTGAAGTCAGCGGGCCACTGATGGTCACGCCGTCCTGCACCAGATACCAGCAGACCAGCAACCCGAGTTCCCGGAGTGGGGCGGGGACGGCGCTGCCAATGACAGACATGATTTGAACCTTGGACATGGGAAACCTCCATCAATCGATGGGGTTACCTTACGACTCAGTGGGGGTAACGAAAAATCAACCGGCTCAATAGTAGGAATCGATGCCGCTCAATCGACGACCAGATCGAGCATGTGCACCACTTCCTGCTCGTTGAGCAGGCCCTTGCGCACCAGGTTTTCCGCCAGCAGGGAAAGGAACTTGGCGCTGCGGTGGCCTTCCAGTTGCTTGAGTTCGGTCAGCGCGTTGTACACCTTGCTGGAGGTGCACAGGCCGACGATGCGGTGGGGGTTTTGTGTGGGCATACCTTCGTCCTTGTTTTTATGAAGCTGTTGTTGGCGGACAGAGCCAGGTTGCGGCCCTGTCATGACGCACACGTGACAGCTCGAGTTGTTGGAAAAAGAAAGCAGGATTCAGACCATAATGCCTTTTTGGCGCCGGATTATTGTTCCGGCAGCGACCTCGGGCAGGCTTATACGGCCATCAGTCTGTTTTTTACCCACAAAAAAGCCCCTGGATCTTTCGATTCAGGGGCTTTGTTTGTTGCTGTCTGGCTCCACGACCTGGACTCGAACCAGGGACCCAGTGATTAACAGTCACTTGCTCTACCAACTGAGCTATCGCGGAATGGCGCGTATGTTACTGATTGGAAAAGAGAAGTCAAGCGTCCATTGCCGGACGGCGCATTCCTGGTGCTCTTTGACGGACAATCAACGATTGGCAGTTACCGCCAGGGCAGGAGAGGACTACCATGGTCGCCCGGAAGTGGCAGGACGCGCTGCCGGCCATTCGCCGACATAAGGTACGCGCCATGAACCACCTGTTTCCCCTTCACACAGCCCGCCGCGCCGAGGTGCTTCTGTGAGTACCGCCCAGATCAGCTTGCCCAAGGGTGTGGGACCTCATGCCGAGAAACTGTACGACGCCATCACCCAGGCCAGCACCGCCGAAGAACTGAACCGTGCCGGTGGCAAGGCCGAGGGCTTTGTCCTGGGGCTGGAAAGCACCAAGGCGATCAAGAGCCAGGTGGCCGAGTCGTTGTATGTCATTTATGACGATGCGGCGAGCCAGCGGGCGACGGAGTTGTAGCCTCAGCGAGAGTGTCGTGCCAGGTGCTTTTGTGGCCTTGCCTTTGTGGCGAGGGAGCTTGCTCCCGCTGGGCTGCGCCCGTAGGAGCTGTGTAGGAGCTGTCGAGTGCAACGAGGCTGCGATCTTTCCACTGACAATTGAGTCCAGAGCGAAAGATCAAGATCAAAAGATCGTCCGAACGCGGCCCGAGCCTCCGCCAGCTCCTACAGAGCCCAGCGGGAGCAAGCTCCCTCGCCACAGGTTGGGGGCTCCTGAGCTGTAGGCACACTCAAAAAAACGGGAAGCTCAATGGCTTCCCGTTTTTCATCCAGCACCGAAAACGTCAGATCACCTGGACGATGGCCTTGGTCACCGCATCGATGTTGTTCTGGTTCAACGCGGCCACGCAGATGCGGCCGGTGTCCAGGGCATAGATGCCGAACTCGTTGCGCAAGCGCGTCACTTGTTCAACGGTCAGGCCAGAGTAGGAGAACATCCCGCTCTGGCGTGCGACGAAGCTGAAGTCGTGATGCGGGGCGGCCTTGGCCAGCATGTCGACCATCTGGTTGCGCATGCCGCGAATGCGCAGGCGCATCTCGGCCAGTTCGGCTTCCCACTGGGCCCGCAGCTCAGGGCTGTTGAGCACGGCGGCAACGATGCTGGCGCCATGAGTTGGCGGGTTGGAGTAGTTGGTGCGGATCACGCGCTTGACCTGGGACAGCACGCGGGTACTTTCTTCTTTCGATTCGCTGACGATCGACAGGGCGCCGACGCGCTCGCCGTACAGGGAGAACGACTTGGAGAACGAGCTGGAGGCGAAGAAGGTCAGGCCCGACTCGGCGAACAGGCGCACGGCCGCCGCGTCTTCGTCGATACCGGCGCCAAAGCCCTGGTAGGCCATGTCCAGGAACGGCACGTGGTTCTTGGCCTTGACCACGGCCAGCACGTTTTTCCAGTCTTCGGGGCTCAGGTCCACGCCGGTCGGGTTGTGGCAGCAGGCGTGCAGCACAACGATCGAGCGGTCGGGCAGGGCATTGAGGTCTTCCAGCAGGCCGCTGCGGTTCACGTCGTGGGTGGCGGCGTCGTAGTAGCGGTAGTTCTGCACCGGGAAGCCGGCGGTTTCGAACAGGGCGCGGTGGTTTTCCCAGCTTGGGTCGCTGATGGCGACGACGGCGTCAGGCAGCAGTTGCTTGAGGAAGTCGGCACCGATCTTCAGTGCACCGGTGCCGCCCACGGCCTGGGTGGTGATGACGCGGCCGGAAGCGATCAGCGGCGAATCCTTGCCAAACAGCAAGGTCTGCACGGCCTGGTCGTAGGCGGCAATGCCGTCGATCGGCAGGTAACCACGGGAAACGTGCTGAGCCACGCGAGCCGTCTCGGCCTCGACAACCGCGCGCAGGAGTGGAATACGCCCCTCTTCATTGCAGTAAACACCTACACCCAGGTTGACCTTATTGGTACGGGTGTCGGCATTGAAAGCTTCGTTGAGGCCCAGGATGGGGTCGCGGGGTGCCAATTCGACAGCGGAAAACAGGCTCATTATTGCGCGGCTCTAATGGAGAGTGAGGGGAGGTGTGGCGCTCCAGCCGAATGCACTAGAGCGGTGCACAAACGGGGAGCTAGTATAGAGGCCATCACCCGGCGCGGCGACAGGCGATTCGGGTTTTACGCTAAGTTTTTACGATTTTTTTCGACCGTTAGTCCTCTCGCCGCGTCAAAGTCTTCAAGGCGTGTAGGACGTTCGTCTTGAAAGCGAAGGCATTCACCTCCACATTGTGTGCATTCCAGTTTTTTCCTCGGACGACATCGGTCGTTTCGGTCTTTCTCGTTCCTGTCGGCTGGCCGACAGGGGTGAATCCAGAGGTTATGTCATGTCTGAATTCCAGCTAGTCACCCGCTTCCAGCCCGCCGGCGATCAGCCGGAAGCCATCCGCTTGATGGTCGAGGGCATCGAGGCCGGGCTGGCGCACCAGACACTGCTCGGTGTGACCGGTTCGGGCAAGACCTTCAGCATTGCCAACGTGATCGCCCAAGTGCAGCGCCCGACCCTGGTACTGGCGCCGAACAAGACCCTGGCGGCGCAGCTGTACGGTGAGTTCAAGGCGTTTTTCCCGAATAACGCCGTGGAGTACTTCGTTTCCTACTACGACTATTACCAGCCCGAGGCCTACGTGCCGTCGTCGGACACCTTCATCGAGAAGGATGCCTCGATCAACGACCACATCGAACAGATGCGACTGTCGGCGACCAAGGCGTTGCTTGAGCGCAAGGACGCGATCATCGTCACCACGGTGTCGTGCATCTATGGCCTGGGTAGCCCGGAAACCTACCTGAAGATGGTGCTGCACGTGGATCGCGGCGACAAACTCGACCAGCGCGCCTTGCTCAGGCGCCTGGCGGACTTGCAGTACACCCGTAACGACATGGATTTCGCCCGGGCGACGTTCCGGGTGCGTGGCGACGTGATCGATATCTACCCGGCGGAATCGGACCTGGAAGCGATCCGCATCGAGCTGTTCGACGATGAAGTGGAGAGCCTTTCGGCGTTCGATCCGCTGACCGGCGAAGTCATCCGCAAGCTGCCACGCTTCACGTTCTACCCCAAGAGCCACTACGTCACGCCCCGGGAAACCCTGCTCGATGCCATCGAAGGGATCAAGGTCGAGTTGCAGGAGCGCCTGGAATACCTGCGTTCGAACAACAAATTGGTGGAAGCCCAGCGTCTGGAACAACGGACTCGGTTCGACCTGGAGATGATCCTCGAGCTGGGCTACTGCAACGGCATCGAAAACTACTCGCGCTACCTGTCGGGCCGTCCAGCGGGCGCGCCGCCGCCGACCTTGTATGACTATCTGCCGGCCGATGCCTTGCTGGTCATCGACGAATCCCACGTCAGCGTGCCCCAGGTCGGCGCCATGTACAAAGGCGACCGTTCGCGCAAGGAAACCCTGGTGGAGTACGGTTTCCGGCTGCCCTCGGCGCTGGACAACCGGCCGATGCGCTTCGACGAATGGGAAAGCGTGAGCCCGCAGACGATTTTCGTCTCGGCCACCCCCGGCAACTACGAGGCCGAGCATGCCGGGCGGGTGGTCGAACAGGTGGTGCGGCCCACCGGCCTGGTCGATCCGCAGGTTGAAGTGCGCCCGGCGCTGACTCAGGTCGATGATCTGCTCTCGGAAATCTCCAAGCGTGTGGCAGTGGAGGAACGGGTGCTGGTCACCACGCTGACCAAGCGCATGGCCGAAGACCTCACCGACTACCTGGCCGACCATGGCGTGCGCGTGCGTTACCTGCACTCGGACATCGACACGGTGGAGCGGGTCGAGATCATCCGCGACTTGCGCCTGGGCACCTTCGACGTGCTGGTGGGCATCAACCTGCTGCGCGAAGGCCTGGACATGCCGGAAGTGTCGCTGGTGGCGATTCTCGACGCCGACAAGGAAGGTTTCCTGCGTTCCGAGCGCTCGTTGATCCAGACCATCGGTCGCGCGGCGCGTAACCTCAACGGTCGGGCGATTCTGTATGCCGACCGCATCACCGGTTCCATGGAGCGGGCCATCGGCGAGACCGAACGCCGTCGCGACAAACAGATCGCCTTCAACCTGGCCAATGGCATCACCCCCAAGGGTGTGTTCAAGGACGTTGCCGACATCATGGAAGGCGCCACCGTGCCAGGCTCGCGCAGCAAGAAGCGCAAGGGCATGGCCAAGGCGGCCGAAGAGAGCGCCCGCTACGAGGCCGAACTGCGCTCGCCGAGCGAAATCACCAAGCGCATCCGGCAGTTGGAAGAAAAAATGTACCAACTGGCCCGGGACCTGGAGTTCGAGGCGGCGGCGCAGTTGCGTGATGAAATTGGCAAGTTGCGCGAGCGGTTGCTGACCGTTTGAGGTTTGGGCGACTCGGTCTGACGGCCGGCGACACAAATCCCGCTCTCACTGGAGCCCGCCCGCCATCGCCTGTTACCATTCGCCCCCTGTTCGATCTTCGCTTTTATATTCTTTCCGAGACATGCCATGACCACCGTCCGCACCCGCATCGCGCCTTCGCCCACTGGCGATCCCCATGTCGGCACCGCCTACATCGCTTTGTTCAACTATTGCTTTGCCAAGCAGCATGGCGGCGAGTTCATCCTGCGGATCGAGGACACCGACCAGTTGCGTTCGACCCGCGAGTCCGAACAGCAGATCTTCGACGCCCTGCGCTGGCTGGGGATCGACTGGAGCGAAGGCCCGGATGTCGGCGGCCCGCACGGTCCGTACCGCCAGAGCGAGCGGGGTGACATCTACAAGCAGTATTGCCAGCAACTGGTGGACATGGGGCATGCGTTCCCATGTTTCTGCACCGCCGAAGAGCTGGACCAGATGCGCGCCGAGCAAATGGCCCGTGGTGAAACCCCGCGCTACGACGGCCGGGCGCTGCTGCTGTCCAAGGAAGAAGTCGCCCGTCGCCTGGCGGCCGGCGAGCCCCATGTGATCCGCATGAAGGTGCCGACCGAAGGCGTCTGCGTGGTGCCGGACATGCTGCGTGGCGATGTCGAGATCCCGTGGGATCGCATGGACATGCAAGTGCTGATGAAGACCGACGGCCTGCCGACGTACTTCCTGGCGAACGTGGTCGACGATCACCTGATGGGCATCACCCACGTCCTGCGCGGTGAAGAATGGCTGCCGTCGGCGCCGAAACTGATCCTGCTTTACGAATACTTCGGCTGGGAACAACCACAGCTGTGCTACATGCCGCTGCTGCGTAACCCGGACAAGAGCAAGCTGTCCAAGCGCAAGAACCCGACCTCGGTGACGTTCTACGAGCGCATGGGCTTCATGCCCGAGGCAATGCTCAACTACCTGGGGCGCATGGGCTGGTCGATGCCGGACGAGCGCGAGAAGTTCTCGCTGCAGGAAATGGTCGAGCATTTCGATCTGTCGCGCGTGTCCCTGGGCGGGCCGATCTTCGACGTCGAGAAGCTGTCGTGGCTCAACGGCCAGTGGCTGCGGGACCTGCCGGTGGAAGAGTTCGCCGCACGTGTGCAGAAGTGGGCCTTGAACCCTGAGTACATGATGAAGATCGCTCCCCACGTGCAGGGCAGGGTTGAGACCTTCAGCCAGATCGCCCCGCTGGCCGGCTTCTTCTTCGCCGGCGGCGTGACGCCGGATGCGAAGTTGTTCGAATCCAAGAAGCTTTCGGGCGATCAGGTGCGCCAGTTGATGCAACTGATCCTGTGGAAGCTCGAAAGCCTGCGTCAGTGGGAGAAGGACAGCATCACCGCGACCATCCAGGCCGTGGTCGAGTCGCTGGAGTTGAAACTGCGCGATGCCATGCCGCTGATGTTCGCCGCCATTACCGGTCAGGCCAGCTCGGTGTCGGTGCTCGATGCGATGGAAATCCTCGGGCCGGACCTGACCCGTTTCCGCCTGCGCCAGGCCATCGATCTGCTCGGTGGCGTGTCGAAGAAGGAAAACAAGGAGTGGGAAAAACTGCTCGGCGCTATTGCCTGATCACTCGTAGGAGCTGCGTAGGAGCTGTCGAGCGAAGCGAGGCTGCGATCTTTTGATCTTTCGCTTGAGATTCAAATAGCTGGGGGAAGATCGCAGCCTCGTTGCACTCGTCAGCTCCTACACAACTCCTACGAAACAGGCGAGGCCCCAGTTTTATTGGGGGAGGGTGGTAAGTGATTGTTATCCCGGCAAAAAACTTTCAAATTTGTTGAAAATAAATTTGACAGCCCTCCGATACGCCCTTAAGATTCGCCCCGTCCTCAGCGATGAGGGGCTATAGCTCAGCTGGGAGAGCGCTTGCATGGCATGCAAGAGGTCGACGGTTCGATCCCGTCTAGCTCCACCAATTTACACTTCAAGGCCTGGCCACACGGGGCTTGAAGCGATCAACACTCAGCGTTGATCAGTTGTATAGAAGGGTTTGCGTCCCCTTCGTCTAGTGGCCTAGGACACCGCCCTTTCACGGCGGTAACAGGGGTTCGAGTCCCCTAGGGGACGCCAGTTTTACAGAAGCGATGTTGCAAGATGTCGCTCCGCCGCGAGGCGAAAAATCCGGGGCTATAGCTCAGCTGGGAGAGCGCTTGCATGGCATGCAAGAGGTCGACGGTTCGATCCCGTCTAGCTCCACCAATTACAGGTTCAAGGTCTGGCCACACCGTCCTTGAATCGATCAGTTCTCAGCACTGATCAAGTCAGAAGGTTTGTGTCCCCTTCGTCTAGTGGCCTAGGACACCGCCCTTTCACGGCGGTAACAGGGGTTCGAGTCCCCTAGGGGACGCCACGATTACCCGCTCTGCGGGATTTTATAAGGGTCATTCAATTCTTGAATGGCCCTTTTGTTTGTCTGGCGTTCGGCCAATTCCCTTATCCTTGAAAATAGACTTCTGACCAGCGGTCAAATTTCCGCTTGCGGAAAATTATTACATGGATAATATTTCAGTCGTAATATTCGGAGGCGACGATGAGCGATAAAAAGGCACAAACCCGTGAACGCATTCTCAAGGCCGCCAGCGATGCGCTGATCCAGCGTGGGCCGGCAGAGCCGAGCGTGGGCGAGGTGATGGGCGCGGCCGGGCTGACAGTGGGCGGTTTTTATGCCCATTTCGAAAGCAAGGATGCCTTGATGCTCGAGGCATTCAAACAGTTGCTCAATCGGCGCCGCGGCTTGATCGCCGACATGGACGGCGAGCTGACAGGCGAAGAGCGACGCGCTCTGGTGGCGGCGTTCTATCTGTCACGCAAGCACCGTGACTCCACCGAGCAAGCCTGCCCGATCCCCGCGTCGGTCGGCGAGCTTGGCCGGCTGCCGGATGCGTTTCGTGAGGTGCTCAATGAGCATATCGAGTTGATGGTCGCGCAATTGGCGGCCAGCCCGGAGGACGCCGACAAGGCCCTGGCCGACATCGCCTTGATGGTGGGCGGGCTGGCCTTGGCACGGGCGCTGGGCCCTGGAGAGTTATCGGACCGTTTGCTGCGCGCCGCCAAGTCGGCGGTGCGATGAGCTGAGGCGCAAGCCCTGGAGATGAGCGATGAACAGGTTGAGCTGGATTCGTAGCGTCAATGGCACGCTTGGCTGGGTGGCTCCGCGCCTGGTGGCCAAGCAGATGCGTTCGCTGTTCATGCGCCCGCGGAACTTGCCGCCGCGGGATTGGGAACTGCCGCTGCTGGCCTCGTCCGAGCGTATCACCTTGCGCTTCGGTCTCTCGGCCTTGCGCTGGGGCAAAGGTCCGGCAGTCTTGCTGATGCATGGCTGGGAAGGGCGGCCGACTCAGTTTGCAGCGCTGATCACGGCCCTGGTAGACGCCGGCTATACGGTGGTGGCGCTGGACGGTCCGGCCCATGGGCGCTCACCGGGTCGCGAGGCGAATGTCCTGTTGTTTGCCAGGGCCATGCTCGAAGCCGCCGCTGAGCTGCCGCCGTTGCAGGCCGTGATCGGGCATTCCATGGGGGGCGCCAGTGCCATGCTCGCGGTTCAGTTGGGGTTGCGCACCGAAACGTTGGTCAGCATCGCCGCGCCCGCCCGCATTCTTGGGGTACTGCGCGGTTTCTCCCGGATGATGGGGCTGCCCCCCAAGGCGCGTTCGGCGTTCATTCGCCAGGTGGAAAGCGATGTGGGCATGCCCGCCTCGAAGATGGACGTTGCGCATTACCAGCTGGACGTGCCGGGGTTGATTGTCCATGCCGAGGACGACACTTTCGTCTCGGTCAAGGAGTCGCAACTGATTCATGAAGCCTGGTTCGACAGCCGCTTGCTGCGACTGCCGCAGGGCGGGCATCAGCGGGTGCTGGCCGATCCTCGTGTCATTGATGGGGTGTTGTCACTGCTGGCTGGTAGAAGCCTGCAAGCGCGGCAATCGGCTTGAGCATCCGGTACACTGCCCCGATCCAAATTCGACCAGGAGAGGGGCATGGGCTGGGATCGCGCAACACCGTTCATTATTGATCTTCAGGTAAATGCCGAAGACATCGACGGACTGGGCCACGCCAACAACGCGGTGTACGTCACCTGGCTCGAGCGCTGCGCCTGGCGCCATTCCCAGCGCTTGGGCCTGGATCTGGTGGAGTACCGGCGCCTGGACCGGGCCATGGCAGTGGTGCGGCATGAAATCGATTACCTGGCAGCCGCCTATGAAGGCGACGAATTGCAGTTGGCGACCTGGATCGTCGATTGGGACCAGCGGTTGAAGATGACCCGGCATTTCCAGCTGATCCGCCCCAGCGACAACACCACCTTGCTGCGGGCCCAGACCACCTTTGTCTGCATCGAATTGTCCACCGGCAGGCCCAAGCGCATGCCGCCGGAATTCATCGAGGGCTATGGCGTGGCGCTAAACCCTTGTGGGAGCGAGCTTGCTCGCGATAGCGGCGGCACATCCGGCATCGTTGCAAGCTGACCCAGCGCTTTCGCGAGCAAGCTCGGCTCCCACAGGGGATTGGTGGTGAATTCCGATGTCGTAGCCAAAATCCGGTAAACTGCCGCACGTTTTTTCGTTCGAGTGTGTGTTTTCATGCAAATTGCCCTGGCGCCCATGGAGGGGTTGGTCGACAACATCCTGCGGGATGTCCTGACCCGTGTTGGCGGGATCGACTGGTGTGTCACCGAGTTCGTCCGCGTCAACGACCGTCTGCTCACGCCGGCCTATTTTCATAAGCTCGCCCCTGAGCTGCTGACCGGTGCCCAGACGGCTGCCGGCGTGCCGTTGCGGGTGCAGTTGCTCGGTTCCGATCCGGTGTGCCTGGCGGAAAACGCAGCGTTGGCGTGTGAGCTGGGTTCGCAGGTTATCGACTTGAACTTCGGTTGCCCGGCCAAGACCGTGAACAAATCCAGGGGCGGGGCGGTATTGCTCAAGGAGCCGGAACTGCTCAACGAAATCGTCGAGCACGTGCGTCGTGCCGTGCCAAAACACATCCCGGTCACCGCCAAGATGCGCCTGGGTTTCGATAGCCCGGACGGCGCGCTGGTCTGTGCTACGGCGCTGGCCGAAGGCGGCGCGGCGCACATCGTGGTGCATGCGCGGACCAAGGTCGATGGCTACAAGCCTCCGGCCCACTGGGAGTGGATTCCCCGGGTGCAGGAAGTGGTCAAGGTGCCGGTGTTCGCCAATGGCGATATCTGGAGCGTGGACGATTGGCGCCGTTGCCGCGAAATCAGCGGTGTCGAGGACATCATGCTCGGTCGCGGTCTCGTTTCCCGCCCTGACCTGGCCCGGCAGATCGCCGCCGCCCGGGCCGGTGAGGACGTTGTCGAGATGTCCTGGGCCGAGTTGCAACCGATGCTCCAGGACTTCTGGGTGCAAGTGGTCGAGCAACTGACACCGCGCCAGGCCCCGGGCCGGTTGAAGCAGTGGCTGGCGATGCTGACCCGCAATTACCCCGAAGCGGTGGCGTTGTTTACCGCTTTGCGTCGAGAAACCGATCTGGACGCGGTGGGCCATTTGTTGGGTGTGAAACGCACCGAAGCGGCCTGAAAAAATTCAAAAAAAGCTCTTGAAAAGTTTTTGGCGGTCCCTAGATAGGGATTACGCGATGCCGAATTCGGGTCGCGGAGACAAAAAAACTTGCTGAATTTTTCAGGAGATTTGAATCATGAGTACTGCATTTTCGCTGGCCCCGCTGTTCCGTTCCTCGGTAGGTTTCGACCGTTTCAACGACTTGTTCGAAACCGCCCTGCGCAACGAGCCGGGCAGCAGCTATCCACCTTACAACGTGGAAAAACATGGTGATGACGAGTACCGCATCGTGGTCGCCGCCGCCGGGTTCCAGGAAGAAGACCTGGACCTGCAAGTGGAAAAAGGTGTGCTGACCATCAGTGGCGGCAAACGTGAAGCCAGTAACGACAGCGTCACCTACCTGCACCAGGGCATCGCCCAGCGTGCGTTCAAGCTGTCCTTCCGCTTGGCCGATCATATCGAGATCAAGTCCGCCGGCTTGAGCAACGGTCTGTTGAGCATCGACCTGCTGCGGGTGATCCCGGAAGAGGCGAAAGCCAAGCGCATTCCGATCAACGGAGCGCAGCAGCAACCCGCACTGCAAAACTGATGCCGCGCAAATGAAGAAGGGCGCCCAATGGCGCCCTTTTTCATTTTGGATATCGGTGGAAGATTAATTGTGGCGAGGGGGCTTTGCTCTCGCTGCGTCGCGCCCGTAGGAGCTGTGTGGAGCTGTGTAGGAGCTGTCGAGTGCAACGAGGCTGCGATCTTTCCCCAGGGCACTTGAGTCCCAAGTGAAGATCAAAAGATCGTCCAAACGCCGCCCAAGCCTTCGCCAGCTCCTACAGAGTCCAACGCGAGCTTCATATCCACGTCACGGCAACAACCGCTCAAACGCCTCCAGCGGCAACGGCCGGCTATGCAAATAACCCTGGTACAAATGACAACCAAGCCCTTGCAGGAACTGCAATTGCTCCAGGGTCTCAACGCCTTCGGCAATCATGATCAGGTTGAGGCTGCGGGCCATGGCGACAATGGCGCGGATAATCTCGGCGTCGTTGGGGTCGCTGGTGGCGTCGCGCACGAATGACTGGTCGATTTTCAGTGTGTCCACCGGCAGGCGCTTGAGGTAGGTCAGCGACGAATAACCGGTGCCGAAATCGTCCATGGCGAAGCTCACCCCCAGTTTCTTGAGCCGGCGCATCTTGGCGATGGTGTCGTCCAGGTTCTGGATCACGATGCCTTCGGTGATCTCCAGTTTCAGCAGGGAGAAGGGCAGGCCGTGAGTGACGAGGCTGTTTTCGATGCGTTCGACAAAGTCGCTCTGGCGGAATTGCCGTGGGCTGATGTTCACGCACAGGCTGAATTGCTGGGGATCGATCTTGCCCTTGGCGATCAGTTGCTTGAAACCGTCGCAGGCTTCATCGAGGATCCAGGTCCCGACTTCCAGGATCAGGCCACTGTCTTCCAGCACTTTGATGAACTCGTTGGGCGATTGGGCGCCCAGGTCCGGGTGATGCCAGCGCACCAGGGCTTCGGCGCCGATGATGCGGTTGTCCCGGGCATCGACCTGAGGCTGGAAATGCACGCCGAACTCGCCGCGGGCCAGGGCCAGGCGCAGGTCGGTCTCCATGCGCAGCCGTTCGCTGGCGGCTTTTTGCATGGTGGTGTGAAACATCTGCGAGGTGTTGCGCCCCGAGTCCTTGGCGCGGTACAGCGCAATGTCGGCGCGCTTGAGCAAATCGGTGGGCGTGGAGCCGTGGTCCGGAATCAGCGCTATACCGATGCTCGGCGTGACTTGCAGTCGCTGGCCATCGAGGAACATCGGCTCCGAGAGCAGTTCGCGCAGGGTGTTGGCCAAGGTCTGCACTTGCTTGCTGACTTCGCTGCGCGAGCCTTCCAGGCCGCTGAGCAGCACCACGAACTCATCGCCGCCCAGTCGTGCGACGGTGTCCTCCAGGCGCACGCTGGCTTCCAGGCGCGCGGTGATGATTTTCAGCACGGTGTCGCCCACCGGGTGACCGAGGGAGTCATTGATGTGCTTGAAGTGGTCCAGGTCGAGAAACAACAAGGCGCCACGCAGGTTATGGCGTTTGAGCAGGGCGATCTGCTGGCTCAGCCGGTCCATCAGCAAGGCGCGGTTGGGCAAGTTGGTCAAGGGGTCGTGGTAGGCCAGGTGGCGAATCTGGGCTTCGGCATTGCGCAGCAGGCTCACGTCTCGGGCGGTCAGCAGCAGGCACGCGGTTTCATTGAGGGTGATGGGCTCGACTGACACCTCCACCGTGAGGATTTCCCCCCGCTTATTGCGCCCGAGCATTTCCTGGTGGACGATGCGGCCCTTGAGTTGCAGTTCGGCCAGCAGGGCGGCGCGTTGTTTTTCTTCGGCCCAGATTCCCACTTCGTAGACGGTGTGCCCGATCACTTCGTCGGCGCGGTAGCCGGTCAATCGGCAGAAACCGTCGTTGACCTCGAGGTAGCGACCGCTTTCGAGCTCGGTGATGGTGATGGCGTCGGGGCTGGAATGAAATGCCTTGGCGAATTTCTCTTCGCTGGCCTTGAGGGCCGCTTCGGAGCGTTGTTGCTGGGTGATGTCCCGCAAAGTGGTGACGATGCAGGGCTGGTTGCCGACGTTGATTTGCCGGCTGGAAATCACACAGGTCAGTGGCTGGCCGTTCTTATGGTGAACGACGATGGCGACATTGTTCAACGATTGTTCGCGGATCACCCGTTCGATGCGTTGCAGGCTGCTGCCGGAGGTATCCCAGAGGCCGATTTCGTCGGCGTCGAGGCCGATCACGTCGCTGGCGGTCCAGCCGAAGGTTTGGGTGAAACTGGAGTTGATCTCGAGGAACCGGCCGCTGTCCTGGTGGGTGACGCAGATCGGGTCAGGGCTGACCTGGAACAGCGTGGCGAATTTTTCCTCCGAGGCGGCCAGGCTCTGTTCGCGCTCCACCTGGTCGGTGATGTCGAGCAAGGTGCCGGCCATGCGCAAGGGGCTGCCGTCGTCGTTGCGGTAGAGGCGCGAGCGGCTTTCCAGATAGCGCGAGCTGCCGTCCGGCAGTTGCACGCGGTAGGTCAGCTGATAGTTGCCCGCCGGGCCTTCGCGCAGGCTGCGATAGGCGTTGCGCATGTTGTTGCGTTCTTCGGTGGGGACGCCTTCGAAAAACGCATCGAACGATTCGTGGAACGGCTTGGGTTCCAGGCCATGGAGCTGCGCGGCGCGGGCCGAGCCGTAGAGCATGCCGCTGGGAATGTGCCAGTCCCAGGTGCCCAGTTGCGCCGAGTCGAGGGCCAGGTCCAGGCGTTCCTGGCTGTCCTTGAGGGCCTGTTCGGCGAGTTTGTGCTCGGTGGTGTCGAGGAACGTGCTCAACAGGTAGGGCTGGCCCTCCAGCTCGACTTTCTGCGCGCTGAGCAGGCCGGTGTGGATCTGGCCATTGCTGGCCCGCAGTTCCACCTCCATGCTCGCCAGTTCGCCCTTGGTCTTGATGGCTTCCAGCAGTTTTACCCGTTGCCCGGGGTTGACCCACAAACCCAGTTCCAGGGTGGTGCGGCCAATCACATCGTGCAGCGGCCAGCCGAACAAGCTTTCGAAATACTGGTTGGCCTCGCTGATCAGGCCGTCTTCCTGGCGGGTCAGCAGGACCATGTTCGGGCACAGATGAAAGAGCGTGGCAAAGCGCTTTTCCGAACTGCGCAGTGCCTGTTCCCGTTGGCGCTGATGGGTGATTTCACGGATCACCCCGATCATGCGTGGGCGACCGTGCTTGTCGGGCAGCACGCTGCCGCTGATTTCAAGCCAGTGCAGGCTGCCGTCGGGCCAGACGATGCGGTGGTGCATGGCCTGTTCCAGCGGCGCCCCGGCCACTGCCGCGTGAAAGGCGCGCACGGCCCGGGCCCGATCTTCGGGTAGCAGCAGGTCCAGATAGTCCACATCCGCTGGCAATGGCTGGCGCGGATCGAAGCCGAACAGCGCCTGGGTGCCGCGCGACCAACTGATCTGTCCGCTGTCGATGTCCCACGACCAGGCCCCCAGCCGCGCACCGTTCAGGGCGGCCAGCAACTGCGGCGCACTGTCCCAGCTTTGCTCGGACCGTTTTGGGTCGAGCGCCTGGATGCGGGGCAAGGGCGGGAGGTGGTCAGCGGGTTTGGGCATTATCTAGCGAGCCTTGAGCGGGTTTGGGCATAAAGCACATGCGTTCGGGCCTGCAGGCGCGGCACAACCTATGCCCTTGTCCCTGGCAAATCGATTTGTGCGTCCAGTAAGGCCATGAAAGCCCGTGCGGCATTCGACAGCGTCCGTTCGGTGTGCAAGATATAGCCTAGCTGGCGACTGAGTTGTATGCCCGGCAAAGGAATACGTGCCACCTGTTCGTCGAGCATGGTGCGCGGCAAGACGCTCCAGGCCAGGCCAATGGAGACCATCATCTTTATGGTTTCCAGGTAATTCGTGCTCATGGCGATGTTCGGCGTCAGGCCCTGGGCTTCGAACAGCCGTTGCACGATGTGGTGGGTAAACGTGTTGCCCCCCGGGAAAACCGCTGGATGCAAGGCAATGTCCGCCAGGCTGACCGCGCCGTTTTCCAGCAACGCGTGTTCTGGGGCGACCACGAAGTCCAAAGGGTCGTCCCACACTGGCGTGGCCCGTACCAGGGTGTGAGGTTCGGGGGCGAGGGTGATGACGGCCAGTTCCGCCCGGCCATGGAGGATTTCTTCGTAGGCCACTTCCGAATCCAGGAACTGGATATCCAGCGCCACCTGGGGGTAGCGACGGGTGAACTCCCGCAATAGAGGTGGCAGGCGGTGCAGGCCGATGTGGTGGCTGGTGGCTAGCGTCAGGCGCCCGGTCACTTCGCCGGTCAGGTTGGTCAGGGCGCGGCGGGTGTCGTCCAGCACGTTGAGGATCTGATAGGCCCGTGGCAACAGGGCCCGGCCAGCCTCGGTCAGGCCTACTTCACGGCCGAGGCGGTCGAACAGGCGCACCTTGAGCTGTTGCTCGAGGCCGGCAATGCGCTTGCTGATGGCCGGCTGGGTCAGATGCAGGCGTTCACCGGCGCCGGAGAAACTGCCGGTCTCGGCGATGGCAATAAAGGCGTTGAGATTGGCGAGGTCCATGGCGGTTCCGGTCGAATTCCAATTGGTTATGCAAAGTATGAAAAATATGAATTTGAGTTATTTAATGTAACCCCATAGGATCAGCCTCACAAGCCAAGGGGTTATTGATTCGTTCAAGGCCCGGGGCATAGAAACAAGCTGATGAGGAAACCGTCTGATGGCCGGCAAAACGCTCTACGACAAGCTCTGGGATTCGCATTTGGTCAAGCAGCGCGACGATGGCTCGGCGCTGATCTACATCGATCGTCACATCATCCATGAAGTGACGTCGCCGCAAGCCTTCGAAGGCCTGCGCCTGGCCGGGCGCAAGCCGTGGCGCATCGATGCCAACATCGCGACCCCGGACCACAACGTACCGACCACGCCGGAGCGCAAGGGCGGCATCGAAGCCATTGCCGACCAGGTCTCGCGCTTGCAAGTCCAGACCCTCGACGATAACTGTGACGAATACGGCATCGTCGAATTCAAGATGAATGACGTGCGCCAAGGCATCGTCCACGTCATTGGCCCGGAGCAGGGTGCGACCTTGCCTGGCATGACCGTGGTCTGCGGCGACTCGCACACCTCGACCCACGGTGCTTTCGGCGCCTTGGCCCACGGCATCGGCACTTCCGAGGTGGAGCATGTGCTCGCCACCCAGTGCCTGGTCGCCAAGAAAATGAAAAACATGCTGGTGCGCGTCGAGGGCAAGTTGCCGTTCGGCGTGACCGCCAAGGACATCGTCCTGGCGGTGATCGGCAAGATCGGCACCGCCGGCGGTAACGGCCATGCGATCGAGTTCGCCGGCAGCGCGATCCGCGACTTGTCCGTCGAAGGCCGCATGACCATCTGCAACATGTCCATCGAGGCCGGTGCCCGCGTTGGCCTGGTGGCCGCCGATGAAAAAACCGTGGAATACGTCAAGGGCCGTCCGTTCTCGCCAAAAGGCGCGCAATGGGACATGGCGGTCGAAGCCTGGAAAGACCTGGTGTCGGACGCCGATGCCACGTTCGACACTGTAGTCGAGCTCGACGCGACGCAGATCAAGCCACAAGTCAGCTGGGGCACTTCGCCTGAGATGGTGTTGGCGGTGGACCAGAACGTACCGGATCCGGCCAAGGAAATGGACCTGGTCAAGCGTGACTCTATCGTCCGCGCCTTGAAATACATGGGCTTGAGCGCCAACCAGGCGATCACCGACATTCAGCTCGATCGCGTGTTCATCGGCTCCTGCACCAACTCGCGGATCGAAGACCTGCGCGCCGCTGCAGTGATCGCCAAGGGTCGCAAGGTGGCCTCGACCATCAAGCAGGCCATCGTGGTGCCGGGCTCGGGCCTGGTGAAAGCCCAGGCCGAAGCGGAGGGGTTGGACAAGATTTTCCTCGAAGCCGGTTTCGAATGGCGTGAGCCGGGGTGCTCGATGTGCCTGGCGATGAACCCGGACCGTTTGGAGTCGGGCGAGCATTGCGCCTCCACCTCCAACCGTAACTTCGAAGGCCGCCAGGGCGCCGGTGGTCGTACGCACCTGGTGAGCCCGGCCATGGCCGCGGCGGCGGCTGTCAACGGCCGTTTCGTCGACGTCCGCGAATTGATCTGAAGGAGCGCAGCATGAAAGCTTTTACCCAGCACACCGGTCTTGTCGCGCCTTTGGATCGTGCCAACGTCGACACCGACCAGATCATTCCCAAGCAGTTCTTGAAGTCCATCAAGCGCACCGGTTTTGGCCCGAACCTGTTCGACGAATGGCGTTACCTGGATGTCGGCCAGCCATACCAGGACAACTCCAAGCGGCCGTTGAACAAGGATTTCGTGCTCAACGCCGAGCGTTACCAAGGCGCCAGCGTGTTGCTGGCTCGTGAGAACTTCGGTTGCGGCTCGAGCCGCGAACACGCGCCGTGGGCCCTGGAAGAGTACGGTTTCCGCAGCATCATCGCGCCGAGCTATGCCGACATCTTCTTCAACAACAGCTTCAAGAACGGCTTGCTGCCGATCATCCTCAGCGATGCTGATGTGGATGAACTGTTCCAGCAGGTCGAGGCCAACCCTGGCTATCAGCTGCAGATCGACCTGGCCGCCCAGACCGTGACCCGTCCCGACGGCAAGGTACTGGGTTTCGAGATCGACGCGTTCCGCAAGCATTGCCTGCTCAATGGCCTGGACGATATCGGCCTGACCTTGCAGGACGGCGAGGCAATTGCCGCGTTCGAGGCCAAGCATCGGGCGAGCCAGCCTTGGTTGTTTCGCGATGCTTGATTTTGCATAAGGCGTAAAGACGCCATCGCGAGCAAGCTCGCTCCCACATTGGATTTGCGGCGTTCACAAAGCCTCTGTGGGAGCGACTTTGCTCGCGATGGGCCCCGCCCAGGCAATACAAAAACCACAAGGACACCCCATGACCAGCACCGCCCACAGTCAGGTTGTACAAAAGCAATTCGGTGAACAGGCCTCGGCCTATCTGAGCAGTGCGGTGCACGCCCAGGGCGCTGAGTTTGCGCTGCTACAGGCTGCGTTGGCCGGTCGCGGCGATGCCCGGGTGCTGGACCTGGGGTGCGGTGCCGGCCATGTGAGTTTCCACGTGGCGCCGCTGGCCGGTGAAGTGGTGGCTTATGATTTGTCCCAGCAAATGCTCGACGTGGTCGCCACGGCGGCTGCCGAGCGTGGCCTGGGCAATATCGGCACGGTATGCGGCGCCGCTGAGCGCCTGCCGTTCGCCGACGCGGAGTTCGACTTCGTGTTCAGCCGCTATTCGGCGCATCATTGGAGCGACCTGGGCCTGGCATTGCGGGAAGTGCGTCGGGTGCTCAAGCCCGGCGGCGTGGCGGCGTTCATCGACGTCCTGTCGCCTGGCATGCCATTGCTGGACACCTACTTGCAAAGCGTCGAAGTGCTGCGCGACACCAGCCACGTGCGCGATTATTCTGCCGGCGAGTGGTTGCGCCAGGTCAGCGAAGCGGGGTTGCACACCCGCAGCACCTCGCGCCAACGCCTGCGCCTGGAGTACCGCTCCTGGGTCGAGCGCATGCGCACCCCCGAGGTGATGCGTGGGGCGATCCTCGAGTTGCAGCGCGCGATGGGTGACGAAGTGCGTGAATATTTTGAGATTGAGGCCGATGGTTCGTTCAGTACGGATGTACTGGTGCTGTGGGCCGAGCGATAGCATTTTTCCCGGCCAGCCCATGGGCGCCGATAGTAAAACGAGGAAAGCATGAGCAAGCAGATTCTGATTCTCCCAGGTGACGGCATTGGCCCGGAAATCATGGCCGAAGCGGTCAAGGTCCTGGCGCTGGCGAACGACAAGTACAGCCTGGGCTTGGAACTCAGCCACGACGTGATCGGCGGCGCGGCCATCGACAAGCACGGCGTGCCCCTGGCCGATGAAACCCTGGACCGTGCCCGTGCAGCCGATGCCGTGCTGCTGGGCGCCGTGGGCGGCCCGAAATGGGACAAGATCGAACGCGACATCCGCCCCGAGCGCGGCCTGCTGAAGATCCGCGCGCAACTGGGCCTGTTCGGCAACCTGCGTCCGGCGATTCTCTACCCGCAACTGGCCGATGCATCGAGCCTGAAGCCGGAAATCGTCTCGGGCCTGGACATCCTCATCGTCCGTGAACTGACCGGCGGTATCTACTTCGGCGCCCCGCGTGGCACCCGTGAGCTGGATAATGGCGAGCGCCAGGCCTACGACACCCTGCCGTACAGCGAAAGCGAAATCCGCCGTATCGCCCGGGTCGGCTTCGACATGGCCCGCGTGCGTGGCAAGAAGCTGTGCTCGGTGGACAAGGCCAACGTGCTGGCTTCCAGCCAACTGTGGCGTGAAGTGGTCGAGCAGGTGGCCAAGGATTACCCGGACATCGAGCTGAGCCACATGTACGTCGACAACGCCGCCATGCAACTGGTACGTGCGCCCAAGCAGTTCGACGTGATCGTCACCGACAACATGTTCGGCGACATCTTGTCCGACGAAGCGTCGATGCTAACCGGTTCCATCGGCATGCTGCCGTCGGCCTCCCTGGACGCCAATAACAAGGGCATGTACGAGCCGTGCCACGGTTCGGCGCCGGACATCGCCGGGCAGGGCATTGCCAACCCGTTGGCGACCATCCTCTCGGTGTCGATGATGCTGCGTTACAGCTTCAACTTGAACGATGCCGCCGATGCGATCGAAAAAGCCGTCAGCGTGGTCTTGGACCAAGGCTTGCGCACCGGTGATATCTGGTCGCAAGGTTGTACCAAAGTCGGTACGCAGCAAATGGGCGATGCAGTAGTCGCCGCGCTGCGGAATCTGTAATCTTTCGGGCCCACCGCTCCGACGGTGGCCCACTTTTGTATAGGTGTAGTTGCGATGAAACGTGTAGGTCTGATCGGTTGGCGCGGCATGGTCGGTTCCGTGCTCATGCAGCGAATGCTGGAAGAGCAGGATTTCGATCTCATTGAGCCGGTGTTTTTCACCACTTCCAATGTGGGTGGCCAGGGCCCGTCCGTGGGCAAGGACACCGGTGTGCTCAAGGATGCCTACAGCATTGACGAGCTCAAGACCCTCGACGTGATCCTGACCTGCCAGGGCGGCGACTACACCAGCGAAGTCTTCCCCAAGCTGCGTGAAGCCGGCTGGCAGGGTTACTGGATCGACGCCGCTTCCAGCCTGCGCATGCAGGACGATGCGGTGATCGTCCTTGACCCGGTGAACCGCAAGGTCATCGACCAGCAGCTGGACGCAGGCACCAAGAACTACATCGGCGGCAACTGCACCGTCAGCCTGATGCTGATGGGCCTGGGCGGCTTGTTCGAAGCCGGTCTGGTGGAGTGGATGAGCGCCATGACTTACCAGGCGGCGTCCGGTGCCGGCGCGCAGAACATGCGCGAGCTGATCAAGCAGATGGGCGCCACCCACGCCGCCGTCGCCGATGACCTGGCCAACCCGGCCAGCGCCATCCTCGACATCGACCGCAAGGTCGCCGAGGCGATGCGCAGCGACGCCTACCCGACCGAGAACTTCGGCGTACCGCTGGCCGGCAGCCTGATTCCCTGGATCGACAAGGAACTGCCTAACGGCCAGAGCCGCGAAGAGTGGAAGGCCCAGGCCGAAACCAACAAGATTCTCGGTCGCTTCAAGAGCCCGATCCCGGTGGATGGCATCTGCGTGCGCATCGGCGCCATGCGCTGCCACAGCCAGGCGCTGACCATCAAGCTGAACAAAGACGTGCCGATCGCCGACATCGAAGGGCTGATCAGCCAGCACAACCCTTGGGTCAAGCTGGTGCCGAACAATCGCGAAACCAGCATGCAGGAGCTGAGCCCGACCAAGGTCACCGGCACCCTGAATGTGCCGGTGGGTCGTTTGCGCAAACTGAACATGGGTTCGCAATTCGTCGGCGCCTTCACCGTCGGCGACCAACTGCTGTGGGGCGCGGCCGAACCGCTGCGTCGCATGCTGCGGATCCTGCTCGAGCGTTGATCGATTGCTGCTGTGAAAGAACCCGTGCCTTGTGAGAGGTGCGGGTTTTTTTATGTCGGTTTGGTGAGTTCTCTGTGGCGAGGGAGCTTGCTCCCGCTGGGCTGCGAAGCAGCCGCAAAACTCTAGCGGTTGCTGCGCAACCGAGCGGGAGCAAGCTCCCTCGCCACAGGTTCTCTTGTGTGCAATTGCTTGCCCGCCAACCACCCGGTAAAGTGCCGCTCCCCACGTTTTACCTGAGGTAGACCCATGAGCCAGTCCTTTGATATTGCCGTGATCGGCGCCACCGGTACTGTCGGCGAAACCCTCGTCCAGATTCTCGAAGAGCGGGACTTCCCGGTCGGTAACCTGCACCTGCTGGCCAGCAGCGAATCGGCAGGCAGCTCGGTGATGTTCCGCGGCAAAAACGTGCGGGTGCGGGAAGTCGACGAGTTCGATTTCAGCAAAGTCCAACTGGTGTTCTTCGCTGCCGGCCCGGCGGTGACCCTGAGTTTCGCCCCGCGGGCCACGGCGGCCGGCTGTGCGCTGATCGACCTGTCCGGCGCCTTGCCGCCCGAACAGGCGCCGCAGATCGTGCCGGAAGCCAACGCCCAGGTGCTCGCCGGTTTGAGCAAGCCGTTGCAGGTCAGCAGCCCCAGCGCTTCGGCCACGGCCTTGGCGGTGGTGCTGGCGCCGCTGCGCGAATGCCTGGACTTGCAGCGCATCAGCCTGACCGCCAGCCTCGCCGTGTCGGCCCAGGGCCGCGTGGCTGTGAGCGAGCTGGCGCGCCAGACCGCCGAGCTGCTCAACGCCCGTCCACTGGAGCCGAAATTCTTTGACCGGCAGATGGCGTTCAACCTGCTGGCCCAGGTCGGCACCCCGGACGAGCAGGGCCATACGCAGTTGGAAAAGCGCCTGGTCCGCGAGTTGCGCCAGGTGCTGAATCAACCTTTGTTAAAGATTTCCGTCACTTGCATTCAAGCCCCGGTGTTTTTTGGCGATAGCTTTAGCGTGACTGTGCAGTCTGCCAGTCCCATCGACCTGGCCAAGGTCAACGCGGCGCTGGAAGCGGCCCCGGGTATCGAGCTGGTGGATGCGGGCGATTATCCGACGGCGGTGGGCGATGCGGTGGGCCAGGATGTGGTCTACGTTGGTCGTGTGCGCGGTGGAATCGACGATCCGGCGGAACTAAATATGTGGCTGACGTCAGATAACGTGCGCAAGGGCGCGGCGCTCAATGCCGTGCAGGTGGCTGAGTTGTTGATAAAAGACTTGCTGTAAAAGATACTTGGCATCAATTTGTCGAATGATTCTAGCTGGGCGCTATGCTTGGTCGGAGTGCTGAAGGCGAACATCCCTCTGGGGGACATTCCCGGGGCATGAGTGAAATGATCGCGCGCACCGTCGCTTCGGGGCTGCGCGCAATGCCTTACGGCAGCGGCATCAATACCTTCTCGCTGGCCGAGGAATGTTCAAACAAAGGAAGAGGCTATGGTTCAAGTTCGCAAACTGGTGTTAGCAATAGCGGCCGCCTCGGCGCTGTCCTCCGGTATGGCGCAAGCGCTCGGGCTTGGGGAATTGACCCTGAAGTCGCCGCCGAACCAGCCCCTGGTCGCCGAGATCGAGCTGCTCGATGTCCAGCAACTGACCGCCGCCGAAGTCGTGCCGAGCCTGGCCTCGCCCGAAGAGTTTGCCAAGGCAGGGGTCGACCGCCAGCCCTTTCTCAATGACCTGAGCTTCACTCCGGTGATCAACGCCAATGGCAAGAGCGTCCTGCGGGTAACGTCCAGTCGGCCGCTGTCTGAACCCATGGTCAAGTTCCTGGTGCAGGTGATGTGGCCCAATGGCCGCCTGCTGCGCGACTACAGCGTATTGCTCGATCCCTCCAAATTCTCGCCACAGGCCGCTGACGCCGCCCGGGCGAAACCGCCCCAGGTCGTGTCCACGCCGGTCACCGGCGCCACCAAGCCTTCGCAATACACCACCACGCCGCGCGATACCCTGTGGGAAATCGCCGCCAAGGTGCGTAACGGCGGCTCGGTCCAGCAAACCATGCTGGCGATCCAGGCGTTGAACCCTAACGCGTTCATCAACGGCAACATCAACCTGCTCAAGACCGGCCAGGTGTTGCGCCTGCCGGACCCGGTGCAAAGCACGGCATTGCCGCAACCCCAGGCCATCGCCGAAGTGGCTGCGCAGAACGCCGCCTGGCGTGCGGGGCGGCGTGGCGTGGCGGGTGCTGGCAAGCAGCAGTTGGATGCCACCAAGCGCGGCCGTGGTGAAGGTGCGCCGGCACAGGCTGCCGGTCGCGACAATTTGAGCCTGGTGTCGGCTGATTCGGCGAAGGCGGGCGGCAAGGGCAAGGGCGCTGCCGGCGATGCCCAAGCGCTCTCCAACAAGCTTGCAGTCACCCAGGAAAGCCTCGACTCGGCTCGCCGGGATAACGAAGAACTGAAAAGCCGCATGGCGGACCTGCAGAGTCAACTGGACAAACTGCAACGCCTGATCGAGCTGAAGAACAATCAACTGGCCAAGATGCAGGCCGAAGGTGTCGCCGTTCCTCCTGCTGGCGAGGCACCTCCTGCAATGTCCGCAGAACTGGCCCCTGCACCTGCGCCTGCACCTGCGCCAGAGGCAGCCCCGGAAGCGACGCCGCCTGCCGCTGCGGTCGAGCCGACGCCTGCCGCGTCCAACGAGCAAAAATACAACGACCTGCTGACCAACCCGATCCTGCTGGGGTTGATTGGCGGTGGGGCGCTGCTCCTGCTGTTGCTTTTGTTGTTGCTCGCCCGTCGCCGCAAGGCCCAGCAGGAAGCGGAAAAGCACTTGCGCATGGCCCGAGCCCTCGAGGAGGAGGCTGACTTCTCCCCGGAGCTCGATCTGCCCCCGAGCAGCTTCGAGGGCATTGATGTTCCACCGCCTAGCGTAAAGCTCGAGCCAAAACCCGCGCCTGCTCCTGCGCCGGTACCCAAGCCGGCCCCGGTGGTTGCGCCTGTGGTGGTCACGCCGCCTATCGCGGCGCCCTTGGTGGCTCCGGCTGCCGATCGCTCCGACGACGTGCTGCCCCAGGCCCAGTCCCATATCGACCGCGGCCGCTTGAACCAGGCTGCCGACCTGCTTGAACAAGGCATCAAGGCCGAGCCTCAGCGCAGCGATCTACGCCTGAAGCTGATGGAAGTCTACGGTCAGCAGGGCGACCGCGACGCCTTTGTCGCCCAGGAACGCCAATTGGTGGCCAATGGCGAGAATTTCGCCCAGGTCGAACAACTGAAAAGCCGTTTCCCGGCCATGGTGGTCGCGACCACCGCGGGCCTGGCCGCGGCAGCGGTGGCTGCTGAACTGGACGCGCAGTACGTCAAGGACCTGCTGGAAGACAAGGCGCCGACCGACGAGGAACTCGACAGCGCCTTCGACCTGAGCCTGGATGACCTGGAAGCCGCCCCGGTTGCGCCGACGCCAGAGCCTGTCGCCGAGCTGGACGCGTTCCCGGAAGACGACGACCTGAGTTTCGAGTCGGTGCTCAAGCAGCAGACTGAAGCCAGCGAAAGCCTGGACGACCTGTCGGAGTTCGATTTGGACCTGGGTGCCGATGCCCCGACCCCGGTCCCTGCGCTCGACGATGAAGACTTCCTGCTGGACCTGGACGACGACCTCAAGGGCCTGGACTTGCCTGCGACTGAAACGCCGGCTTTGGCTGATACCCCGGCTGACGATCTCGAACTGCCGGCGGACTTCGATCTGTCCCTGTCTGATGAAATGGACGCGCACGATGCGCCCAAGGATGTCTTCGAGTCCGAGCTTGACGATGTAAACGCCGAGTTGGATCGTCTGTCCGACAGCCTTGGCCAGCCGACCTTCACCGCCGAAGATGCCCTGGCCGGTGCAGAAGACGAGCCGGACTTCGACTTCCTTAGCGGTACCGACGAAGTGGCGACCAAGCTCGACCTGGCCCAGGCCTACATCGACATGGGCGACAACGACGGCGCCCGCGACATCCTCGGCGAAGTCCTCAGCGAAGGCGACGCCACCCAGAAGAGCGAAGCGCAGGAGATGTTGTCGCGTTTGGCTTGAGTCAGTGTTTATACAAAAACGGCAGCCAGTGAGGCTGCCGTTTTTGTTTGCGGCGGGATTTGCGGGTGTTTGGGCTGGCCTCATCGCGAGCAGGCTCGCTCCCACAAGGGTTTTGCTGTGGGAGCCAAGCTTGCTCGCGATGACCGAGGTCCATTCAGCATCAATGCACGCTGACCCACCGCTATCGCGAGCAAGCTCGGCTCCCACAGGGGGGGGGCGGTGAGCGCGGAACGCATGAACACTGGAGAATTGCTGTGGGATCAAAGCTTGCTCGCGATGACCGAGGCCCATTCAACATCAATGCACGCTGACCCACCGCTATCGCGAGCAAGCTCGGCTCCCACAGGGGGGAGGCGGTGAGCGCGGAACGCATGAGCACTGGAGAATTGCTGTGGGAGCCAAGCTTGCTCGCGATGACCGAGGTCCATTCAACATCAATGCACGCTGACTCACCGCTATCGCGAGCAAGCTCGGCTCCCACAGGGGGGCGGTGAGCGCGGAACTCGTGAGCGCTGGTGAACCCCTGTGGGAGTGAGTTTACTCGCGATAGCGTCAGTCCATTCAATACAGGATCACCCGTCGGACTGGCATCCCAAGCCATCAGCCTTATAATGCCCGCCTTTGCGTACCTCAGCAGGCTGTAATTCCTTGGCAAACATAGACAACCCGGCCGCCGAAATGGCGGCCGATGGCTTTTTCCGGATCGCCTTGGGCGTTGAATACAAAGGTTCGCGCTATCGTGGCTGGCAGCGCCAGGCTTCCGGTGTATTGACGGTGCAGGAA
The DNA here is from genome assembly GCF_056521845.1 of Pseudomonas sp. PF05. Lineage (NCBI taxonomy): Bacteria > Pseudomonadati > Pseudomonadota > Gammaproteobacteria > Pseudomonadales > Pseudomonadaceae > Pseudomonas > Pseudomonas sp. PF05. Next base: position 71,017 of record NZ_JBWLPW010000009.1, read on the forward strand.
ACCCTTGAAAACGCCCTGTCCAAAGTCGCCGACTCGCCCGTGGCGCTGCATTGCGCCGGGCGTACCGATGCCGGCGTGCATGCCTGCGGCCAGGTGGTGCATTTTGACACTCAGGTCGAGCGTTCGATGAAGGCCTGGGTGATGGGCGCCAACATCAACTTGCCCCACGATGTCAGCGTCAGTTGGGCCAAGGTGATGCCGGCGCATTTCCATGCGCGCTTCAAGGCCATCGCCCGGCGGTATCGCTACGTGATCTACAACGATCAGATCCGCCCGGCGCACCTGAACGAAGAAATCACCTGGAATCACCGTCCGCTGGACGTCGAGCGCATGGCCGAGGCCGCACAATACCTGGTCGGCGTCCATGATTTCAGCGCCTTCCGTGCCGGCCAGTGCCAGGCCAAGTCGCCGATCAAGGAGTTGCATCACCTGCGCGTGAGCCGTCATGGCAAGATGATCGTGCTCGACATCCGCGCCAGCGCGTTCCTGCATCACATGGTGCGCAACATTGCCGGCGTGCTGATGACCATTGGTGCGGGCGAACGGCCGGTGGAGTGGATCAAGGAAGTGCTCGACAGTCGTGTTCGTCGCTCCGGTGGCGTCACGGCGCACCCGTTTGGCTTGTACCTGGTACAGGTCGAATATCGCGATGAATTCGAGCTGCCGGAGCGTTATATCGGGCCACATTTCCTCACGGGCTTCTCGGAACTCGACGGCTGACGCCCTGCGCAGCATTTGCTACCATCCGGGACTTTCACGGATTTGCCTGAGGTTTTACCCACCATGCCGGTCGTTCGCAGCAAGATTTGCGGGATCACCCGCGTCGAGGACGCATTGGTAGCGGTCGAGGCCGGGGCTGATGCCATCGGGCTGGTGTTTTACGCCAAGAGCCCGCGCGCGGTGACGGTGCAGCAGGCGAGGGCGATCATCCAGGCTTTGCCGCCGTTCGTGACTCCGGTGGGCCTGTTCGTCAATGCCAGTCGTTGCGAGTTGGGCGAAATACTCGATGCGGTGCCGCTGGGTTTGTTGCAGTTTCACGGCGATGAAGCCCCGGCCGATTGCGAGGGCTGGCATCGTCCGTACATCAAGGCGTTGCGGGTCAAGGCTGGTGACGACATCGCCGCCGCTTGCCAGGCGTTTGCCAGTGCCAGCGGCATTTTGCTGGACACCTATGTGGAAGGCGTTCCCGGAGGGACCGGCGAAGCGTTCGATTGGTCGCTGGTGCCCCAAGGCTTGGACAAACCGATTATCCTGGCCGGTGGCCTGACGGTGGATAACGTGGCTCAGGCCATTCGCCAGGTTCGCCCTTACGCGGTGGACGTGAGCGGTGGAGTGGAGCAGGACAAGGGCATCAAGGACCCGGCAAAGATTCGTGCATTCATGGCCGCTGTGCGCAGCAGCCAGTCGTCAATGTGACGGCTGGCAGACTGCCGCCGTCCATACCAGCACTGTACAAAGCAGGCAGGCGCCGCCTCCGGGTGGGCCGATAGCGAAGTGGTAACCGCCGTGCGGTTGCCGGGATGGCTGAGGAAGGCTGGGTTGCACGCAGGTCATGTTTTGCACTGACCGTGGCGACCCCTCGACTCGCCGCACAATGAATTTAGCTCAAGGGCATACGCGGGGCCGCGAACCAAAGCGTTCGGGCCGCCGGTACTGGAGAAAGAAAGCATGAGCAACTGGTTGGTAGACAAACTGATCCCTTCGATCATGCGTTCCGAGGTGAAGAAAAGCTCGGTGCCTGAAGGTCTGTGGCACAAATGTCCATCCTGCGAAGCGGTGCTGTACCGTCCCGAGCTGGAAAAGACCCTGGACGTTTGCCCCAAGTGCAACCACCACATGCGCATCAGTGCGCGCGCCCGTATCGATATTTTCCTCGATGCCGAAGGCCGTGTTGAGCTGGGTGCCGACCTGGAGCCAGTGGATCGCCTGAAATTCCGCGATGGCAAGAAATACAAGGACCGCCTGACCGCTGCCCAGAAGCAGACCGGTGAAAAAGACGCGCTGATATCCATGAGCGGCACCCTGCTGGGCATGCCGGTGGTGGTCTCGGCCTTCGAATTTTCCTTCATGGGCGGTTCCATGGGCGCCATCGTCGGTGAGCGCTTCGTTCGTGCCGCCAACTATGCTTTGGAAAACCGTTGCCCGATGATCTGCTTCGCCGCTTCCGGCGGTGCGCGGATGCAGGAAGCGCTGATCTCGCTGATGCAAATGGCCAAGACCTCCGCGGTGCTGGCGCGTCTGCGTGAAGAAGGCATTCCGTTCATCTCGGTGCTGACCGACCCGGTCTACGGTGGCGTTTCCGCCAGCCTGGCGATGCTCGGCGACGTGATCGTCGGTGAGCCGAAAGCCCTGATCGGCTTCGCCGGTCCGCGCGTGATCGAGCAGACCGTGCGCGAAAAACTGCCGGAAGGCTTCCAGCGCAGTGAGTTCCTGCTGGAGCACGGCGCCATCGACATGATCATCCATCGCCAGGAGCTGCGTCCGCGCCTGGGCAACCTGCTGGCTCAATTGATGGGCTTGCCGACGCCGAAGTTCGTCGCTGCACCGATCGAGCCGATCGTGGTTCCGCCGGTGCCTGCTGGCCTATGATCCAACGTACCCTGGGCGATTGGCTTGCCTACCTCGAGCAGTTGCATCCATCGGCCATCGACATGGGGCTGGAGCGCTCGCAAGCGGTAGCGTCCCGCATGGGGCTGGCCAAGCCGGCGCCCCGGGTCATCACCGTCACCGGCACCAACGGCAAGGGGTCGACCTGCGCCTTCGTGGCCTCGCTGTTGCAGGCCCAGGGGCTGAACGTTGGTGTCTACAGCTCGCCGCACCTGCTGCGCTACAACGAGCGGGTGCAAGTCAATGGCGTCGAAGCCACTGACGCGCAGCTGTGCGAAGCCTTTGCCGCGGTGGAAGCCGGGCGAGGCGATACAACCCTCACTTATTTCGAGATGGGCACCCTGGCGGCGTTCTGGTTGTTTGCCCGTGCCGGTCTCGATGCGGTCGTGCTGGAAGTCGGCCTGGGCGGACGCCTGGATACAGTCAACCTGGTGGACGCAGACATTGCCCTGGTCACCAGCATTGGCGTGGACCATGCCGACTACCTGGGCGATACCCGCGAATCCGTGGCCTTCGAGAAGGCCGGCATCTTTCGCCAGGGCGCGCCTGCGCTTTGCGGCGATCTCAATCCTCCTCAGCCGTTGCTCGACAAGGTTCGCGAATTGAACTGCCCGTTCTTTCTGCGTGGGCGGGATTTCGACCTGGCGATGACCGAGCAGCATTGGCAATGGCGCGGCAGTGACTTGCGGGGCAATCCGGTGGAATTGCACGATCTGCCCTTGCTGGACCTGCCGATGGAAAACGCCGCGCTGGCGCTCCAGGCCTACCTGTTGCTGGACTTGCCATGGGATGCCGGGCAAATCGTCCAGGCGCTGCAGGCGACCCGTGTGGTCGGGCGCCTCGATCGTCGCCAGTTCGATTGGCAAGGCAAGCGTCTGAACCTGTTGCTGGATGTCGGCCATAACCCCCACGCGGCGCAGTACCTGGCCGAGCGCCTGGCACGGCGCCCCGTGGTGGGGCGGCGTCTTGCCGTGTTCGGGCTGCTGTCCGACAAGGATCTGGATGGCGTTGTCGAGGCGTTGGGTGCTAGTGTCCAACATTGGGCGGTGACGCCACTGGATTCGCCACGTTCGCGTACAGCGGCTCAGCTGCAGGAAGCCTTGCAGCGCCGTGGTGCTTCAGTGCAAGCCTACGCGAGCGTGGCTGCCGCGCTGGAAGGGCAGTGCGCCCTGGCGACGGCCGATGATGAAATCCTGCTGTTCGGATCATTTTTTTGTGTTGCCGAGGCCCTTCAATGGTTGGCCCGGCGCTCCACGGAGGAAGCTGCAGATGGCATTGCTGGATAAAGCGTACAAGCAGCGCATGGTCGGGGCACTCGTGTTAGTAGCCCTGGCGGTGATTTTCCTGCCGATGCTGTTTTCCCGTCAGGACGAGCAGCGCCAGGTCACGGTCGATGCACCAGCGGCGCCCCAGGCGCCGTCCGTGCCGCCTGTGCAGGTCGAGCCAGTGATCGTGCCCGAACCACAGGCGCTGCCCCAGGAGCCTATTCCGAGCGACGAGGAGTTGGCCGAGCAATCGGCGCCGTCGATGCCGATTGCGCCTGCCCCCGCAACGCCTGCGCCCGCCGCGCCGAGCAAGCCGGCAACTGCTCCGGCTCCAGCTCCCGTTCCGGCGGCTCCAGCGGTCAAGCCGGCCCCAAGCCAGCCGATTACCGCCGCCACGACCAAGCCGGACACCACGCAAAGCCGCGTGGATGCCAATGGCCTGTCGGTCAGTTGGTCGGTGCAATTGGCCAGCCTGAGCAGTCGAGAAAGTGCCGAGAACCTGCAGAAAACCCTGCGCAGCCAGGGCTACAACGCTTACATCCGCTCCGCCGATGGCAAGAATCGGGTGTTTGTCGGCCCGCTGATCGAGCGTGCCGAAGCCGACCGCCTGCGTGACCTGCTCGGCCGCCAGCAGAACCTCAAGGGTTTTGTGGTGCGCTTCCAGCCAGAGCGCGGCTAACGGCGATTTAGCTGATTTGAATCGTGCAGCTTACCGACAGCCCTGCGCTCTGCTAAAATGCGCCGCCTTATCCGTCTGTAGGCTGCACCGTGCCATTTACCTGGGTTGACTGGGCGATCGTTGCGATCGTCGCCATCTCCGCATTGATCAGTCTGAGCCGCGGCTTCGTCAAGGAAGCCCTCTCACTGCTGACCTGGATCATCGCGGGAGTCGTAGCCTGGATGTTTGGTGGTTCGCTGTCCCAGTACCTCGCCGGATACATCGAAACGCCGTCGGCTCGCGTGATCGCGGGCTGTGCCATCTTGTTTATCGCCACCTTGCTGGTTGGCGCAATGATTAATTATCTGATCGGCGAACTGATTCGCGTCACCGGGCTTTCCGGGACGGACCGGTTCCTGGGCATGGCCTTTGGCGCGGCGCGTGGCGCATTGCTGGTGGTCGTGGCCGTCGGGCTCTTGAGCCTGGGGCCGGTACAGCAGGATACGTGGTGGCAGGAGTCCCGGCTCGTGCCACAATTTCTATTGGTCGCAGACTGGTCCAAAAACCTGATCCTGGGTTGGAGCAGTCAGTGGCTTGCCAGCGGTATCAGCGTACCCGCTGAAATACCGTTCAAGGAACAGCTCTTGCCGATGGCCAAAACGCCGCAGTAAGTGTTGTTCAGTTCAGATCCATTAAGTAGGGGTTGCGTCGCATGTGTGGCATCGTCGGTATCGTCGGTAAGTCGAACGTCAATCAGGCGCTGTATGACGCGCTAACCGTGCTCCAGCACCGCGGCCAGGACGCTGCCGGTATCGTGACCAGCCATGACGGCCGGTTATTCCTGCGCAAGGACAACGGCCTGGTGCGTGATGTGTTCCACCAGCGCCACATGCAGCGCCTGGTCGGTCACATGGGTATCGGCCACGTGCGCTACCCGACCGCGGGCAGCTCGACGTCGGCTGAAGCCCAGCCGTTCTACGTCAACTCGCCGTACGGCATCACCTTGGCGCACAACGGCAACCTGACCAACGTCGAGCAACTGGCCAAGGAGATCTACGAATCTGACTTGCGCCACGTCAACACCAATTCCGACTCGGAAGTGATGCTCAACGTCTTCGCCCATGAGCTGGCCCAGCGCGGCAAGCTGCAACCGACCGAAGAAGACGTGTTTGCCGCCGTGACCGACGTGCACAACCGTTGCGTGGGTGGCTACGCGGTGGTGGCGATGATCACTGGCTACGGCATTGTCGGTTTCCGCGATCCCCACGGTATCCGCCCGATCGTGTTCGGCCAGCGTCACACCGACGAAGGCGTCGAGTACATGATCGCCTCCGAAAGCGTGTCCCTGGACGTGCTGGGCTTCACCCTGATTCGCGACCTGGCCCCGGGCGAAGCGGTCTACATCACTGAAGACGGCAAGCTGCACACCCGTCAGTGCGCGACCAACCCGTCCTTGACCCCGTGCATCTTCGAACACGTCTACCTGGCGCGTCCGGACTCGATCATCGACGGCGTCTCGGTCTACAAGGCCCGCCTGCGCATGGGCGAAAAACTGGCCGACAAGATCCTGCGCGAACGTCCGGACCATGACATCGACGTGGTCATCCCGATCCCGGACACCAGCCGCACCGCGGCCCTGGAACTGGCGAACCACCTGGGCGTCAAGTTCCGCGAAGGCTTCGTGAAGAACCGCTACATCGGCCGGACCTTCATCATGCCGGGCCAGGCTGCCCGGAAAAAATCCGTACGCCAGAAGCTCAACGCCATCGAACTGGAATTCCGCGGCAAGAACGTGATGCTGGTGGACGACTCCATCGTGCGCGGCACCACGTGCAAGCAGATCATCCAGATGGCCCGTGAAGCCGGCGCCAAGAACGTGTATTTCTGCTCCGCGGCCCCGGCCGTACGCTACCCTAACGTCTACGGCATCGATATGCCGAGTGCCCATGAGCTGATCGCTCATAACCGTACCACCCAGGACGTGGCCGACCTGATCGGCGCCGACTGGTTGATCTACCAGGACCTGCCGGACTTGATCGAAGCGGTCGGTGGCGGCAAGATCAAGATCGAACACTTCGATTGCGCGGTATTCGACGGCAAGTACGTCACCGGCGACATCGACGAGGCCTACCTGAACAAGATCGAGAACGCACGTAACGATGCGTCCAAGGCCAAGACTCAGGCGGTCAGCGCGATCATCGATCTGTACAACAACTGATTAACCAACCGGCCCTGAGGGGCCGGTTTGCGTTTAAACCGATTTCAGGAGTGACAGCATGAGTCAGGATTGGGATGCCGGTCGGCTGGACAGCGACCTTGAAGGCGTAGCGTTCGATACCCTGGCGGTTCGCGCGGGTCAGCACCGCACACCGGAGGCCGAACATGGCGATCCGATGTTCTTCACCTCCAGCTACGTGTTCCGCACCGCTGCCGATGCCGCCGCACGGTTTGCTGGCGAAGTGCCGGGCAACGTTTACTCGCGCTACACCAACCCGACCGTGCGGGCTTTCGAGGAGCGCATCGCCGCCCTGGAAGGCGCCGAGCAAGCCGTGGCCACTGCCACCGGGATGGCCGCGATCATGGCCGTGGTGATGAGTCTGTGCAGCGGTGGCGACCACGTGCTGGTGTCGCGCAGCGTCTTCGGCTCGACCATCAGCCTGTTCGAAAAGTACTTCAAGCGCTTTGGCGTGGAAGTCGATTACGTGCCCCTGGCGGACCTGTCCGCTTGGGATGCGGCAATCAAGGCCAATACCAAGCTGTTGTTCGTCGAATCGCCGTCCAACCCCTTGGCCGAGCTGGTGGACATCGCCGCGCTGGCGGAAATCGCCCACGCCAAGGGCGCCATGCTGGTGGTCGATAACTGCTTCTGCACCCCGGCGCTGCAGCAACCGCTGAAGTTGGGCGCGGACGTGGTGGTGCATTCGGCGACCAAGTTCATCGACGGCCAGGGCCGTTGCATGGGCGGCGTAGTGGCCGGTCGTAGCGAGCAGATGAAGGAAGTGGTGGGCTTTTTGCGCACCGCAGGTCCCACCCTCAGCCCGTTCAACGCCTGGATCTTCCTCAAGGGCCTGGAAACCCTCGGCCTGCGCATGAAAGCCCATTGCGCCAATGCCCAGGCCCTGGCCGAGTGGCTGGAGCAGCAGGACGGCATCGAGAAAGTGCATTACGCCGGCCTCAAGAGCCATCCGCAACATGACTTGGCCTCCCGTCAGCAACGCGGTTTCGGTGCGGTGGTGAGCTTTGAGGTCAAGGGGGGCAAGGAGGGCGCCTGGCGCTTCATCGACGCGACCCGGTTGATTTCCATCACCGCCAACCTGGGTGACACCAAGACCACCATCACCCACCCGAGCACCACATCCCACGGTCGCCTGTCGCCCCAGGAACGTGAAGCGGCGGGTATTCGTGACAGCCTGATCCGCGTTGCGGTCGGCCTGGAAGACGTGGCTGATCTGCAAGCCGACCTGGCCCGCGGGTTGGCGGCCTTGTGATCGAGCTGGCTACGCCGTCGAGCGGCACCCATGGCCGGGTTGCACTGGTTACGGGCGCCGCACGGGGCATCGGCCTGGGCATCGCCGCCTGGCTGATCTGTGAAGGCTGGCAGGTGGTGCTGACCGACCTGGACCGCGAGCGCGGTTCCAAGGTGGCGAAGACCCTGGGCGACAACGCCTGGTTCATCGCCATGGACGTGGCGGACGAGGGGCAGGTCGCCACCGCTATCGCCGAGGTGCTCGGGCAGTTCGGGCGACTCGACGCGCTGGTGTGCAACGCGGCCATCGCCGACCCGCACAACATCACCCTGGAAAGCCTGGACCTGGCCTATTGGAATCGGGTGCTGGCGGTGAACCTGGGTGGGCCGATGCTGCTGGCCAAGCACTGCGCGCCGTATCTGCGCGCCCACAACGGTGCCATCGTCAACCTGGCCTCGACCCGCGCCGCGCAATCGGAACCCGATACCGAAGCCTATGCGGCGAGCAAGGGCGGCTTGCTGGCCCTGACCCATGCCCTGGCCATCAGCCTTGGGCCGGAGATCCGGGTCAACGCCGTCAGCCCTGGCTGGATCGACGCGCGTGATCCCTCCCAGCGTCGCGCACAACCGCTGACCGATGCCGATCACGCCCAGCATCCAGCGGGCAGGGTGGGCACGGTAGAGGACGTGGCGGCGATGGTGGCGTGGCTGTTGTCGCGCAATGCCGGTTTTGTCACGGGGCAGGAGTTCGTCGTGGACGGCGGCATGACCAAGAAAATGATTTATACGTGAGTGCGGTTGCGGGTGCCGTTTGAAACTGTTTTGAAAAAACTTCAACCCTGCTATTGACTTAGCTTCGGTACCTGCGTAAATTTCGCGGCCTCAACGAAGCAAAGGGTGATTAGCTCAGCTGGGAGAGCGTCTGCCTTACAAGCAGAATGTCGGCGGTTCGATCCCGTCATCACCCACCATGTTTTACGAGAGTTTTGCGAAAGCAAGACGGAAGCTGTCAAAAGCCTCCACCGACGCGCAGCGGTAGTTCAGTCGGTTAGAATACCGGCCTGTCACGCCGGGGGTCGCGGGTTCGAGTCCCGTCCGCTGCGCCATATTTTCCGAAGCAGGTTCGCCTGGTTCGAGATCCAGACCCAAGGGTTTTGATCAGACGAGTTAACTGGACGCAAGTCCATAGCGATACGCAGCGGTAGTTCAGTCGGTTAGAATACCGGCCTGTCACGCCGGGGGTCGCGGGTTCGAGTCCCGTCCGCTGCGCCATATCTGCTTCGAGGCCCACTGAACGCCTTGAAGCTAAGAAGAAAGCTGAAAAGCTACTTCTAGTCGATAGCAAAGACCCTGGTCGAAAGACCGGGGTTTTTTGTTTTTCGGATTTGAAAGATTGGAACAAGCCCGTGGCGAGGGAGCTTGCTCCCGCTGGGCTGCGAAGCAGCCCTTGTTGTTGGCGGCTTCAGAACCCCAATTTATCCCGCAACCCGTAATACCAAGCCCCCATCGCCGCAAATGGCGTACGCAACAACTGACCGCCAGGAAAAGGGTAATGGGGCAGGTCCGCAAACGCATCAAAACGCTCAGCCTGACCTCGTAGCGCTTCGGCCAGGACTTTGCCCGCCAGGTGCGTATACGTCACGCCATGGCCGCTGCAGCCCTGGGAATAATAAATGTTATCCCCCAGCCGCCCTACCTGCGGCAGACGCGACAACGTCAGCAGGAAATTTCCGGTCCAGGCGTAATCGATCTTCACATCCTTGAGCTGCGGGAAAGCCTTGAGCATCTTCGGCCGAATGATCGCCTCAATGTTCGCCGGATCCCTCGCGCCATACACCACGCCGCCCCCGAAGATCAGGCGCTTGTCGCCCGTCAGCCGGTAGTAATCGAGCAGGTAGTTGCAGTCTTCGACGCAATAATCCTGAGGTAGCAGGCTATGAGCCAACTCGTCCCCCAGCGGCTCGGTGGCGATCACCTGCGTACCGCAAGGCATGGACTTGGCCGCCAACTCCGGCACCAGATTGCCCAGGTAAGCATTGCCCGCCACGATAATGAACTTGGCCCTGACCTTGCCCTGTGGCGTATGCACAACCGGGCTGGCGCCACGCTCGATACGCACCGCTGGCGATTGCTCATAAATCACCCCGCCCAGCGACTCCACCGCCGCCGCTTCGCCCAGCGCCAGGTTGAGTGGATGAATATGCCCGCCGCTCATATCGAGCATGCCGCCCACATACTCATCGCAAGCCACCACCTCGCGAATACGCCGCTGATCCAGTAACTCCAGCTGGGTATGTCCGAAACGCTCCCATAAACGCTTCTGCGACTCCAGGTGGCCCATCTGTTTAGCGGTGAGGGCGGCGAATACACCGCCGTCCTTCAAATCACACTGAATCTGATACTTCGCCACCCGCTCACGAATGATCCGCCCGCCCTCGAACGCCATGTTGCCCAGCAACTGCGCCTGCTGAGGACCAACGCTGCGCTCGATCACATCAATGTCGCGGCTATAGCTGTTAACGATCTGCCCGCCGTTGCGACCCGAAGCCCCAAAGCCGACCTTCGCCGCCTCAAGCACGGTGACCTTGAAGCCGTTCTCCAGCAAAAACAGCGCAGAGGACAGGCCGGTGTAACCCGCGCCGATCACGCACACATCCGTCTCGACGTCATCCTGCAGGGCAGGGCGCGGAGGAACCGGGTTGGCCGACGCGGCGTAATAGGACGCTGGATAGGATGTGTTCGCCATTCTGCAACCTCTGTTTTATATTTTTTACGAATGCAGCGATCCTACCCGAGATAAAAATCGGCCGCCAGCCACCGCGAAATCTTCGTTGCCTTGGCGAAATTAAATATTTTGCATATTCATAGGGTTAGGTGAAAAAAAGGTGTTGACACCCCTCCGGAATTCCGTAGAATGCCGCCTCACAGCAGGCACGTAGCTCAGTTGGTTAGAGCACCACCTTGACATGGTGGGGGTCGTTGGTTCGAGTCCAATCGCGCCTACCAAACAAAATCCGCTCTGCTGGGCGGTCTAGAAGGGGTAACCAGAAATGGTTACCCTTTTTTTGTTTCTGCGATTTGCAAAACTTTTGCAAAACTTTTGCAAAACCCCCACCTCACAACGCCAATTCGGCTCCCACCTCGACGTACTCAATTGTCTTGTTGCCGTGTCCCTCCTGGTAGTGCCTGGTCATCTTCTCGTCCGCATGGCCCAGCAGCGCCTGGATGTATTCCTGAGGGAAATTTTGCTGTTCATAAAGCCATGCACCCAAAGCGCGGATCTCATGAAAAGTGGGGCGCTCGCCGGCCGGCACATGGTCGTAGGCGTGTGCCGCGTCTCGGGCCTTGCTGAACTCCTTGGTCAGGTAATCCGGTGTCACCGACGTCCAATGGTCCTTTGCGTCGATCTGCTCCCGCCGCCTAGCCTTGGGCTTGTAGTGAATCAGGTAAGGCGAAGCCAGAGGCGAGCGCAGGCACTCGCCAACTACCTCACGGAGCGCCGCCCCCATCTTGATTTTCAGGTGGACGGGGTTGTCATAACCCTGGGTCTTGCCGGGCGATACCGTCAGAGTGTTTTTCTCCATGTCGGCAGCTGATTTCAGCCACGTCACGATATCTTCGCGCCGCTGTAGGCTGGTCAGCGCCAGGCGAATTGCTCGCTTCAGCCAGGGTGGCGTGGTCACCGCGTCGATGATCGACTTCAATCCCTCCAGCGTGTGCCGCTGCCGCTTCTTCTCCGCCTCCTTCTTCACCAGAGTCAGCTCGGCGTTATTTCGCTCGGCCAGGCCCTTGGCCACGGCAAACGCGAATATCTGCACCCACAACCCCCGGTGCTTGGTGTAGGCGTTGTTGCTGAACTGGTCCAGATACTCGGCCATGGCCAGCACGTCCATCTGCCCGATAAGCCTATCTCCAAGGTCCTGCCGGTATCGCTCGATCTTGAATTTGATCTCTTCCAAGGTGCGAGCGGCGTAGCCCTTATCCACCAGCCATTCATCGTGGAAGCGCTGGAGCAGGTTGCTGACAGCCGGCAGTCGGTCACCCGTCAGCAGGGTGAGCAGCGCGCCGTCGTCGACAACGAGCGCCGCTAGTTTCAAATTCGCCGCCCGGGCTAGTTTGATTGCCTCCTCTATGGGGCGGTTGATGCTCGTCATCAGGCCGGTGATTGGGTTGCGGTACCGCCAATACTTCCCGTTGGGGTAGAGGTTCGGCGGTAACTTCCTGTTTTTCAGTGTGCGCGGCCGGGCAGCCATCAGCCGATCTCCATCATTTGGGCCAGCAGCGGGTCAGCAGATCCCATCACGGCGGCCTGGACGTCCACAAAATACATCCCGCCTTTCACTTCTCCTGCCACCTCGCCTTCCTCAATCCATTTCTTCAGCTGCTGAACGCTCGGCTTTCCCCCGACGTAGCGCAGCTTCCTGTATTCGCTCACCTCCATGAGGCGGGGGAGCTTTATCGTAATTTGGGCAATGACTTTCGCCATGATGATGCTCCGGACCGTGCTCGGCTCTATCTTCGGATTTGTCTTGCGACACGTTTTCGGTATTCGCGATTTGTGTCGCGTCACGGCCTATTCGTCACGCGAAGCGGGAACGCCTCACCTTCCCATTTACCCGGCTGACCGCGTATATCGCCGTACTGCCCGTACTGATGAGGCTTCTTGCTCAAGAATAATTTCTCGCATGCCTCGAATCGGGCCCGATCGGTATCGAGCGCGATCAATTCCTGGCCCGCCATCGAGCCGATCTGGATCCACCCCAGTTTGTCCCGCCCGTAGTTATCGGTCTTGAACAGGCGGTACCGGTTTCTGTGTCCGGTACCAGGGGAGGAGGATTCGGTGTTCAGGTAAAACGATGCGCCACCCAGGCGGACGCGCAGGACTGTTTTAGCCATCTGATCGTCCCTCCGATTCAGCCACTATGCGCAGCTTGAGGTTGATCCCGCAGATCTGGGCCAACTGCGTCAGTTCGCTGACCGTGGTGCTGGGCTCTTGCATGGCCTGGCCGAAGCGAACCAGGCGGTAACCGAGCTGGTGGAACTCATTCTGGAGAGCTATCCGGCTGCCACTGGGTGTTGTGGCTGTCATGGCTGCGCCTCCGTTTGTTCGACGAGGGAGCCGCCAGGGTTGCCCTTAGTGAACAGGTCGCGCGGATCTGTGTCAGGGTTGTTTCTTTCCTGTCCTGGAACTGCCCGCTCAAGTGCATCGGTCAGGGCATCCAGCATCAGTTCTTGGCGTCGATTGCAGTCGAGGTGATTTCGGATCGCCTGGACAATCACGCTGTTCATGCTGCGGTCTTCGATGACCGCCAGGGCCTCAACATCAGCTCGCATGTCGTCCGGCAGGCGCACCACAAATTTATCGGCGTTGCGGGAGTCGTACCGCTTCATGGTTGTTTCTCTGCAGTCTCGGCTGAATGCCATTTGTTGATGATGTGTATGACGATGCAGGCGGTGCAGATGAGCCACAGGACGGATCCTGCGAAACCGGTCAGAACGGCTCCGGTTGAGCTGTTGCTGAGTATTTCCGGCGCGGCAAATCCAAACCAGGCAATCGTGAGCGCGACGTAGACGAACATGAACATCAGCACCTCAAACAGTCGTTTTGCCGACAAGCGTTTCTGTGTCATAACTTTCTCCAGGCCGAGCGAATCCCGGCCGCATTGATGGCTTTCGCAAAAATTAGTGAGTGCCCGTGTTTCGCCATGAGATGGCGAAGGAGTGGCTATAAATTAGCAATAGCTAAATAAATTAGCAAATTGTTTTGATGATTTTTGGTTTGCTAATTTTCTAGGGCTTGACTCGTAGTGGCGAAATAATGGTGCTAGATTCTGCATTTTGCGGCTAGGACATCTGGCGGCGTATGATTTGTAGGGGCACCATGCCTTTCAACAATCCATTCAAGCCCTGAAGCGTGACCTCCAGAACATAGCCACAGGCCTCATTTGGCCAGCCGTCGCTCTGATGTGATCGCCGAACGTTGGGGGCCCGTTGGCAGCAAGGCAGATGCCCAGGTGTGGTACTGAAGATTTCCGCGGTCTTTCATGGTGGGAGAATCGGCTGCCGATTATGCGGAGGAAGGATTGTGCGGGTTGGTACGTCAGCTTGTTAAGCTGGCGGGCCAAGAAGACAAAATCAATTGACAAGTAGAAAATCCGCATGGAAAGCATAGAAAAATTTACATCATCTGGCGGTTTATCCTCTATCCTCCAGTTAACCTATGGGTTAATGTGCGCTCAGTTTCGGTGACGCAGTGGACCTCAAGATCCTTTTCGCGAACCGATGGCAAATAGCCTCCCCGATGGAGCCGAACGGGTTATCCCAAGTGGAGCTGTTCATGGAAGAGGTTGGTTCTGGCTTCGAATCGAACCTTAACGGCTTGCTGATCATGATGGAGCGGCATAGCAAACAAGGGCCGGAAACCTTCAACACAGCCCAGTGTCACTACGTTGATCAGGGCGAGAAAATTTACGAGTACATCAAGGGCCGATTGAGGCTTTTCTGGTTTGAGGACGATGAGAAAATAGTCGTTTGCACTCACGGGATAGTAAAAAAATCTCAAAAGACTCCCAAGCGAGAGATACAGCGAGCGATACGCGTGAAGCGCGCCTATGCTGAGAGCAAGTCTCTGAATAGTCTAAGATTTCTTACGGAGGAATAACTGATGCTCAAATCATTCAAGGAAAGAATAAGCGAGCTCAAAAGGACCAAGAGCTACTGCCAGGAGCAGGCAAAGCTGGAATTCGTGGGTGGAATCACACGACTCATGCGGTTAAAGGGGGTGAACAACGCCGCCCTTGCGGATAGATTGGATTCCAGTGCGGCTTACGTCACGAAAGCGCTGCGGGGTGACGCAAATTTCACCATCGAGACAATGGTCAAGGTTGCTCACGCAATGGGCGGGCGCATCCATATTCACGTCGCAGATGCTGAGGCTAGCGTTCGGTGGCTCGAGCACATTAATTGCGCAAATGTTGATCATCAGCCAGCCCCCCCTGCGCACCAAAAGGATCGCGAGCTGATTGATGTTTCCCGCGTATTTGATGAGATACAAAATGAAAGCCGCGAAATTTACGCTTGAAAATCTGTTTTTCCCTGAAATTTCCGTCAAGGCTAACCAAGGATTTAGTACTGAATCTAAAGAGTTGCCAACTGAGCCAGAAGTAGCGATTCATGTGCATAGGAATGGCAGCGATACTTTTCACGTAGGTCTACGGCTGGTGGTGTCTGCAGAGTTTGACTCGGACAAGTACGGCATTGAAGTGTTAGGGATTGGAACCTTCAGTACTGACGAGAGCCTTAGTGACGAGCAAAAGGTTTCCCTTATAGCCCGTAGTGGGCCGAATATTGTTTACAGTGGAATTCGGGATATGATTGCGACCGTGACTGGCCGTGGTCCCTGGAGTGAATACTATTTACAGCCCAAGATTATCGGGCCGGAAGATTTTTCCTCGACAGAAATAGAAGAGGAAGATGAATAAGGATTTTAGCGTCTTGAATCCTATTCCGTAAGCCCGGCCCAGCGCCGGGCTTCTTGTATCTGCCTAGATCGATTTAAACAGGATCGTCTGTCGGCTTGTGCCGAGAACCGTCAGGTAGGAAGACATGCCAATCAGCTCCAGCGGTCCATGCGATACCGATGACCAGAACTGCCCTTCCATCGCATCCTTATCGGTGATGATAGTGATCGCTGGAAAGCCGCCAGGATTTGTCATGCTGATAAGAAGAACTCTCTTTCCAGCCACCTGGGCGATTCTGTAATCACCATCACTTGCCCATACAAACTTGCCCTTGTGCTTGGATACCCCCGATTCTTGAAGCAAAGAGATTATGTTGTTGAAGCTCATTTGGTTTTTGCCGGAGAGCATGGGCTGCACGCCGGTCCGGTCAACCACGTCCGAGATTAAACGATCATCTTTCCTTCTCTCTTTGTTTTCAATATTACGAACATAGGTAAGGTGCTCTGCTCGCTTTTTCCTGCAAAGATCCGCAATCTCTTCTATCTGCGAATTTGAAACCTTGAGGCGCTGGCCGCCCCCGAGCAATGTCGAGGGGCTGACCACCTCCAACGTCGCAAGCGAGGCTCGGAACAACGCTTCATTATCGAATTCGGCTGATCTTTTCCAGAACCCTGCCCCGTCCATGTTCAGGGACCATCTTTTATCGGCCGCCCTGTAGGGTCCTATGATTGCCGGCCGGATAGAATACTGGGTATCGCCCTCAATGCAAGACGCAGAAATATCTATAGCCATCCCGGCTGACGTTGATATAACCCGCACGCCGACGGCTCCATAACTTGAGAAATCTTCATAGGCGAAATCATTTTGGGAGGGCTGGGGAGAGTTCGCGCACCCCCCTAAAGAAAGCGCTATAGATAGGGCAATTATCCGTTTCATTTCCTGCTCCAGTTTGTGCGCGGCGATTGTAGCAGAGCGCCACCATTACTTATTCAGGCCTTCCCCATCGCAGGGTTTTCTTTGTCCGCGATTTGCCCATCCCTCCCGCTAATGCATTTTAGGTTGATGGTAGAACTGCAAGCAGTTCATCGAGTGAGGCTTCGTCTTGCTCCAGATAAGACGATCCGGAATGTGTCAAAGCCAGTTGCTCCCCGCTCACCTCTACGACGTCCACCAGCCCAAACAGAGAGAGTAAATCGATTCCTTCTGCTCGACCTATCTCTGGGGCTACGAAGTCATCCTCATCGGTAAACTGCGCTGCTAGCTCTTGAGCCTCATCGCAGGACCCAAGCAGCTCAATGCCGGTGGGAGGCCAGTAGATGGAAGGTCCGAAGTAGGTGATGGTATCGGGCTGTCCGGAGGTCATGAGGTAGTAAGCGTGTTTACCTTCAAGGGCTTTGCGGTCCGGGTGTTCTGGGCCGCGGCGAATAATCCACGCGCCATTAGGTCCTCTGGCGCTGATGTGAGGAACTAAAATTAACTGGTGTGCCCATGGTGTGTACTCAAAGAAGCGTAGGGGTAGCGCTGGACGGCCCAGGCGCAGATGCGAGCCACCGCATGTGAACTCTGATCGATGACTGTTCGTGGAGGACCATGAACCGAAGGGCTCCCTCTCCCTCATCAGCTTGATGATTGCTGGGATTAGCTCCCGCGATTTGCGCCCCATCAGCGGTGCGCAGCGCGCGAAATACTTTTCATCCTCTGCGGCCGCCTCGGAGGGAGTAGGGGGGGGCATTTGCTTCCCTATCTCGACGAATTCCCATTCCCAAAGACCATCGCGTTGCATATCTACCGCAGCGTGGTATTCGTCATTGTAGGTGCGCAGCTGTTCGTCCCGAAGGGGAATGGCATCCGTCTCACGCGCCGCACGGCCGGCGTTGGGATCCGGTTTGATCGACGCAATCGCTGCTTTCCAATCGCATCCGACGCCGGACCAGATAAGGACAGCCTCGGGGAACGGTACGCCCGAGGCATTCTCGGTTGGATCTCCAGGGTAGTAGCGAACGAGTGAAGGGGCGCCGAAGAAGGACCTTGCCCAAACCCTTGTTGAGGGTAGGGCTCCTTTGGTTTGTACGCCTATGACCATGTCCAGATCGCCACAGGTCATCGCACCGCGGGCATAGGACCCTACGACCCACATCGATGTGATTTTGATCTCGCCAGTGAACTCGCCATAAATGTCTTTGTGCGTGATGGTGCGGACAGAGCATTCGTCCAGCCTCTGGCACATTCGGATCAGCTTCTTGGTAAATGATTCACGGAGATGCCGTTTTTCAGATGCGGACATGCTCTGGTCTCAGCAGACGAGCGAGAAACTGAACGTATCACTCCTGGTATTCAATCACCATTAGCATCTGGTACAGAGCTATAGGTCCGGGTTTGACATCGCTGCAGTACGTGTTGATAGCACTGCTGATTCTCTACCGGAGAGGCCAGAGCCGGGCGGCGCGGTACCTCGAATTTCATTGCGAGACACGAAAGCGTTATAGCGCAAACGTGTCACGACGGGTCGTTAGCTTCAGCAGCCTGGGAGCTGCGGTTGATCAGTGGCGCCTACCACAAGCCCTTTATCTTCGCGTATGCCAAGCTTAGCTCAAGCTCGACATGTTCTACGTCTCGCTCCGGGATGAACAAAGCCTTGTTGCTTGAGTCGTTCAAGATTTCGCTTGCTCGATCTACCAGTTTTGCCGGGTCTATTCCTTGCTCTTTCGCGGCTGCGATTATCGCAACCAAAGCTTGCTGATGAACGTCAGTATTTACATCAGACATCTCTAACTCCTTGATCCGACCCTATGCCGGTTATCCGTGATACCTCAATCCGAGCCGAATTTCCATCATTGGTAATGGACGGCTGCGCCTGGGTTGGTCTATCTGTATCGCTCAGAACGGAAGCGCACGCGATTAGGACGGCTGCATGTCGATCCATCGCTCAGCCGCGCTCTTTGAGATTTGCACAGCATGGTCATAACTATCCCACGGACCCTCGATGACGTCGTAAATGTAGATATCACCGTCGTGGTCCCGAGGCAGAATTACTGCATGTGTTGGAACATCTGAGCCTTCGCGATAACGAAACGCGATCTGGAGTTTATTGCCTTTGTAATCATGCTCAATGGGCCACGGACGATCGACTAGCAAACTCATTCTTCTTCTCCTTGATCCGGCCTCATGCCGGGCCATCAACCAATAGCCCACAAACTCGAAGCACGCCAACCGGCGAGACATCCGGTTGGTATTGTTCAATCAGATATGGTGAACATCGCCTTCAGCCGCTCCTTCGCGGTTTCCCTGTTCAATTCGTACTCAGCTTCGTCAAGACGAATGTTGTAGTCAGCAAGCAGTTGCTTCATTGCTTTCGATGATTTTTCGGCCCGAAGCCCTTGGTAGAGCGCGAGCCCGCCAACCCCAATCATCACCGCCCAGTGCCAGCGCAACCCCTCCATGAGCACCCCCATCACACCCGTGGCGCCGACGAAGCAAAGGGTCATGCATAGCAATGTCTTCGCTTTGCCGATCCAAGACTTGGGGGCATCATTCGATGAATGTAAAGCTGCGATAAGAGTCTTCAGTTCATTGATTTCTGCTTCAAGCCTGCGAGCTTTTGCCTCATCCATTCACTTGCACCCCCCTTAAAAATACGCAGTTTTATCGCGCACAACTCCGAGGGCGCCGTCGGTTGAGGTTGATACGACCCACTGGGTTGCTGCGCTAACGTGTTGCCTCAGTACATGCTCGGGCATTTGTAGAATTTGATCGCCGAGCTGTCCAGGCCGGTACTGGCAATCACATAAAGCGTTTGGATGCTGGACTTCTGTGCAATGAAACCCTCGCAGGAATGACCACACATCATGATCTTGGCAGTGAAGCAAACATTCTGCCGCTTGAGTTTGTACAAGTCCTGAGGCCGGGTCATGCAGTCATTGTCGCCGAGAGGAGGGCAGGTGACTCGCTCGAGCCCGCCAGAAGCCAAGACGGTCGACCCCGTCAACTACTGATCAATCTCTCCATACCCCCACGCCACCTGGCTCAGTCCAGTAACGATCAGCTGCAATACCCAGCGCAGTGCGGTCATAATCTTACATGATGCAGATGATAGGGCGTCGACGCTACGCTGAGCGCAGGCTTCAATGGCTGTCACCACGACCGTTCAGGTTGTGTTTCTTGGATGCGCGGCTCGGCTATTACATTTTGCTAACGGGCTATATAAACTGCGGTCTCTTGGCATTCGTAATGCAGCTGGCTCTAGGTGGAAGGTTATGGCAGCAATTAAGTTTTTAGACAAAGTGTTGAATAGCTTTGTATGTGTCTCCGACCTTGTCACCAGTGTCGCGTATTCGGATGAGGGGACAATATTATCCCTACAAGATGCCGCTCGGGTAATACTCGGATGCCTGCGATCCGTAAACACCCCTCCTCAGGGCATGAGGTTAGATAATGCTGGGTTACCAGTGTTCGACCCTGGCTGTGGTGCTACACTGCTTTTGGAAAGAGTAGCAGGAAATAAGAGTTATTCTAATCTAAAAATTAGCGATTTTTTATTTGATGAGAGATTGTTTTCAGAAAGTAAGGAGCTGCTTGAGTATGGTTTCTCAAAAGATATTTGGGATGTTCTTCAGCGTGGCGGCATCCAAACAAGTTGGCGCCTAAACTCTAAAACTGGCTTGCGTAAATATTCGCTTCTATCGTCCGTTTGGAAGGCTACGCCGCGTGAAATCAGCGTCCTGCTGGAGGATCAAGGTCATAAGCGTCCGGTGGTGGTCAGCCTCATAAGGAAGGGGTATGCGGTGCCTGCTATCTCGTTAAGTGGAGCGGTGGAACGAACAGCCGACCTTGGAATCGATCAGGACATAGATCTAGGGGATGCTAGGCGTTGGTTATCAAAAAACGGCATAGACTGGCCTATTCCCGTAATGGCGGAGCGCGTAACAGCTGGCTGCTCAATCGAAGTGCCGGTGGGCCTACGCATCAAAGAGCTTGAGCGCCAAAACTTTGATTTACTCCAAGAAAATGCCGATCTGCGGGCTCAATTAGCGAACTCAAATTTGGAGTCTGCAAGCGAAGCTAAAAGCCTGCAAGGTCTGAATTTTCCCTATGCTACAAAGGAACTTGAGGTTATGCGGGCGGTAGCTTTGAAGTACTGGGCTCAATACACGTCTGAGATGCGGCAACCGAAGCAGGACACTATTCAGCGAGAATTCTGCAGTCTGTTGGGGCTGAATGTCCCTGCTGATAAAACACCACCACACAAGGCAGTTTACTTAGCTACAGCGATCAAGCCTGATCATCTTCTCAAGCCATGACATGGAGCATGTAACCATGTAACCCCTTCCTGTCATGGGCGCTTCTGCGCCAATCTGTTTCCAGTCCCAATCAATGGCAGGAAGCAGCATGACCGACTTGAATGACCACTCCAGGCAATTTGATCCCGCTTTCGTCTTAATTCGTCTGCCTGACGTCGAAAAGATCACCGGATTAGCGAGCACCACGATTTATAGACGGATAAAAGATGATCCGTTCTTTCCCAAGCCAGTCCCATTGGGTGATAGCGATTCTCGCGGCTCTCCAGTGGGCTTTGTTCTTGCTGAGGTTCAAAGTTGGGTGCGGTTGCGAGTTAGTTTGAGGTAATCCTCTCGCACAAAGGACGCTTTAATCCGCACCGTTCAAGAGATCAACAAGTTCTTTTGATAGGCAATATGCGCAGGGGCACAAAAAAATTGTGGGACCATATGATGGGACTAAGTTTTGGGAAAGCGTTTACGAGCGGCAGGGCCTTTATTAGGCTGTTCAGCTTCATCCGTAAGTCCCTGTGTGCCCCGGAGAGCCTGGATCATCGCCGACAAGATTTTTTCTTCTTGCGGGGTCAGCGAATCATCAAGCCCGGCCAGCAAACGATCCTTATGGATTTTTGTAGTCACCTGAGCATCGCTGTATGGAACGTAGAGAGCGTGTTCGGGATTCATTCGATCAATATCGTTAATCCCAAGCTCGTCGGTCTCAGTAA
The DNA here is from genome assembly GCF_056521845.1 of Pseudomonas sp. PF05. Taxonomy (NCBI): domain Bacteria; kingdom Pseudomonadati; phylum Pseudomonadota; class Gammaproteobacteria; order Pseudomonadales; family Pseudomonadaceae; genus Pseudomonas; species Pseudomonas sp. PF05. The sequence continues at coordinate 92,471 of NZ_JBWLPW010000009.1, forward strand.
AGCTCCGCTCGAGACGATCAAGAATCTCAGCTGTAGCGGAACGCTTATTCCGTTTTGCGGCAGTCATTACAAGATCGCGCAGGGATTCTGGAATGCGTAGGTTGAATTGCGGGTCGGTGCGGCTCATGTCAACTCGGTCAACTATGGGTTTACTAGGTTTACGCGAGAGAATGCATCACGGTGGTATTGACGGCAATGCATCACGGTTCTATATTGCTCTGGTGAATCACGGTGATGCATAAGGGGCGGGCCCATGTCTAGAAAAGATCCACAGTTCAATCTCAGGCTTCCGGAGGAGCTAAAGCAATGGGTGGAGAGCCAGGCGCAGGAAAATTGCCGGTCACAGACAGCGGAAATTGTTTTCCGGCTGATGGAAGAGAAAAGGCGACAAGAGCAGGCAAATGCCTGAAACGAAGAAGCCCCGACGAGGTGAGATTCGTCAGGGCTTCGGGAAACGAGATCCGCTTCGAGGAAGAAATCGTCATGAATAAGCATACCGAAGTAAACGAAAAACTCAATGCTGGCGCTGTTAAAGGGCCAGTGACTGTTGATTGCTCCTTCATCCCTTGCAACAGTGATCGGCAAGATTTGTTTGCTGTTCGTCCTGGCGTACCGGCAGAAGATGCACTCAGCGAGGCATCCTGCATCCTGAGCGAGCTTAAGGGGCAGCTCGAGTTCATGGCGATGGGGAGCGACGATATTCCGTGTATCAACGCTTGGTCGTTTCTCCGGGCAGTGGTTTCCGCGAAGGCTGTGATCGACTCTGTCCAAGAAGGTCTGGAGCGAGTGCGATGAATACTTCTTCCATCCAATTTGGACAGCTTTCTGGCGATGCGACACAATTTGTTGAATCGCGAAACGTGTCGCGCTCTGAAATCGTCAGTCTTGTAGATGGCGAAGCGGTGACCACCACTCTCGCCATCGCCGCAGGATGCGAAGTCGATCATGCCAGCGTCATTAAACTGGTTCGAACCTACCAAGCCGACATGGAAGAGTTCGGAAGGGTCGGATTTGAAATCCAGACCTTTCAGACCGCTGGCGGCCAGCAAGCAAGGGAGATTGCAAATCTCAATGAGCAGCAATCGACACTGCTCCTTACCTATATGCGCAACAGTATGATCGTCCGCGACTTCAAAAAACGGTTGGTCAAAGAGTTTTGGCGGATGGCGCACGCCAGGCCAGCCTTCGACATCGCCAGCCTCAACGACCCGAAAGTCCTCCTGGCCCTGCTGACCGACAACGTGCGCAAGGTCGTCACCTTGGAGGCCGACAACACCGAACTGACCAAAGAGAACCATCTACTGGAAGTGAAGGTAGAACAAGACGCTCCAAAGGTGGCCTTTCACGACATGGTCACGGTATCCCACAAGAGGTACAACGCTGCCCAGGCTGCGAAGATCATCGGTACCGGCCGCACCAGACTGCTGCAGTTCATGCGCCAGAAGGGGTGGGTGACCAGGAGCAACGAACCGTACCAGGCGAAGATCGAGGCCGGTTTGCTCGACGTGAAGCTCGGCACCTTCGAGCATCCAATAGACGGCATCGTCCCAACGTGCTCGACGCTGATCACTGGCAAGGGGCTGACCAAGCTTCAGGCTATGTGGCAGAGCAGGGAAGAGGACTTGCTGACGTAGCAAATGGAAGAGAGCCCGGCCATGCGCCGGGCTTTCTGCATCTGACTCAAGGCTTTTCAGCGTTGGCCTTCTCAAGCAGAGCGGCGATGCCCTCCAAGAGCACTAGGTCCGACTCCTTCAGCCGTCCCTTCGCCGCGGCTCTAGCGAGCTTCTCGATAACAGCGATCGCTTTGGGCGAAGCACTTTGTTGCATAGCCTGATAGGCGGGTGACTGGTCGCGCACAACATCCTGGCGAGTGAACTCACCTTCAATGACGTTCGAACCGTACCCACCCGGGTTGACCAGAACGCCTGGCGCCAGCCCGATCTTTTTCTCGAGGTTGAGCGCCGCTTTCTCGCCCAAGCCTCGATGCCCGTTGAGGATCTGGGACAAATAGGAAGCGTCCAGGTCGTGCTGGTCGGCGAATTCTTTCTGACTGAGTTGGCCGATTACACGCCGCAGCGCTTCGACCCGAAGGGTTTTCATGTCCATCAGCGAATAGTGTCCGTGCATTAGCAATCTGTAAATTATAAAATGCTATTGCTATTTAATTTAGCAATATGTAATGTGAAGCCTCTTAGGAGGAAAACCATGACGCTAATTGAACTCATGCGCTCCCTGGACGCCGTTTCGCTGGACTCCCTGGCTAAGCGTTGCGACACCAGCGTGGGCCAACTCAGACAGGTCGCTCTCGGCTTTCGCCGTGCCAACCCCGCTCTTGCTATCAAGCTCGAGCGTGAGACGGAGAGGGCGGTGATCTGTGAAGACCTTCGGCCCGATATCGATTGGGCGTACCTGCGCAACTCCCAGCTCAAGACCGCATAAGCGAGCCTTGCCGAGGGCGCACATTTTCGCCTTGGGCAGGACGTTCCGCCACGACAACCACGAAGAGGTTTCCCGAAATGGAACAGGTACATCGCGCAATTCACGAGGCAGTCCTGGAGGCGGGACCGAAACAATTGGCTCACCTGATGGGTATGAGTCACACCTCGCTGCTCAATCGGGTCAACCCGAACGACGACTCGCATCGGCTGAACTTTGAGCAGTTCCTGCAAATTCTGGTGCACAGCAAGAACCCTGAGCCACTTGAGCTGCTGGCAAACGCTTTGGGTTATGCCCTGGTGCCCCAGGCACGGCCGGCGAGCAAGAACCTCATCGAAGCGCTGATACACCTCGCAGCCGAATACGGGGACGTCTCCCGCCTGGTTCACGACGCGCTTTCCGATGGCCGGGTTTCACCGTTTGAGAAGGCAAATATTCAGAAAGAGATCGGCCACGTGCGGCAGAGCTTGCTTGTGTTGGAGGAGTCGGTGAAAGCGGCGTGAATGGCCGGCGAATGAATTTTCGCTCGGCCCAGAAAGCAACAAACCCGGCGGGAACCGGGTTCATTAATCGTCCTGTGCAACCAGGACAACATATCTCGTAGAGGTACTAATCATGGCACACGCAATCCGTAATGAACAAGCCCGTTCGAATGCGAGCGTCTTTGGGATGCTGCAGGCTCAAGCATATCCGATTGATGAGGTGGGCTTCGATATCGGGTGCATCGGTTTCTGCGTCCAAGGTTTCCATCGTGAGCGCGGTATCAAGCGTTTCATGACTCATGAGATGGGGCGTGCTGACGCAAAGGTGGCCCTGGAGCTTCTTATCCCAGAAGTCCCAGAGGCAGAGTTGTCTCTTTCTGCGAAGGGATTTTTCAGTCAGGAAGTACCTGAGTTTGAAAGGAAGGCTTCGATCATGAGCTCCATTGTCAGAGCGTCCAAATACGAAGCGCGGCCGGGGAGGTTCATTCTTGAGGCCGTGGGCTGGTACGGCCAGGCTGCCAAGGAGATGGCGAAGCCAATCTGGATGCCGGTATGGAGCGCAGATCAATGAGCCACCTACGTGTATCTCCTACCCGCATCGCTGATGACGCAGAGTCCATGCACTCCGCAGGCTATTTCGTTGATGCCCTTGGTCGTCTCTTGCTGGACTTAGCTGCTGAGGCCCCGGATTCGGTAGAGAGAATTCTCAACGGATACACCGTTGGCGGAATCGCTGCCGGGTTGCGAATCGTCGGCACCGACTTGATGAATCGTGGTGACAATCTGAATGCACTCCTCAAGAAACTGGACAGTAAGGGGGAGCCAAGATGAGCGAGTTCAATTCAACCGAACCTACGGTGATCGACGAAGCCCACTTCGAGAATTACTCCGACGCCGCCCTATTGCTGAAGTGCTTCGAGGTCGTCAAGGATGTGCTGGATGTGATCGACGAGCCTGAGTATTCCATCGAGAAAGAGAGTGATACTCACATTGACCTGTATCGAGCTTTCTATGCCCTCAAGGTGCTATTCAGGCGCAGGACTGGGCACGATGCGAAGCAAGTTGCCCAAGATCACTGGGAGGCTATGAGTCGCTACTTGTTGGAGGGTAAACCGCGGCCACAAAACCTTATTCCCGTCGTCGTATTCCCTGGCGAATGCCTGCCGGATGAAGCATTCGATGATCTGACGGACCAGCAACTGGCTTGTGCCGCGTTCAACTACAGCGATCGCGTTCGAATCTTGATCATGGACCACTCCCCACAGGCCTTGGCGCTGGATGAGGCTCGCACTTTTTCAATTGATGCCACAACCGCTCTGCGCAAACTTGTGCTGCGTCTGTTTGGCAGCTCTGTGGAGTCCATGGGCGCCCAGATTAGTCGCAAACCAGGGGAGACCCTGCAATGAATACACGGCCGAAAACATCATCTGCTGAGAAGGGGCCGGCATCGTTGATAGCCGGCCCATGGCCCAGCTACGCGTCATTCAGATCCCTCCCAGAGCGAGAGCGCTGGGTACTTTACGGCAGCGCCAAGGCGTACCGCGAAGCGCTGGAGGGCCAGGGCCTGATCATGGCTGAGGGTTACGACGATTTCGTCCGTCGCGTGACTGGGGAGCTTGAGCTATGAGCATCATCCGTGCCCCTCGTCCCGAGGGAAATTTCTATCTACTCAACAAAGGAATCAGCGAGGACGCCCGGCTTAGCTGGGCGGCCCGCGGGTTGCTGATTTTCCTGCTGGGCAAGCCTGATCACTGGGAAATTTCCGTAGCGCATCTGCGTGGGGAAACGGCCAAGTCATCAAAACCTACTGGCCGAGACGGTGTGTATGGACTTCTCCAAGAACTAATCAGTGCCGGTTATGTACACCGCAGCCAAGATCGTTCCGACACCGGCGTACTTGGCGAGATCCACTATTTGGTTTCTGAATCACCGCTTCCGGCTCAGCCGTATACGGATTCACCGGAAACGGCTCAGCCGTATACGGCAAATCCGACACTAGTAAGTATTGAAGGTAAGCAAGGACTGAATGAAGCAGCAAGGACTGAAAAACCTTCGTGTAAATCGGACCCTCTGGAGGGCTTTGAACAATTTTGGAAACTCTACCCAAACGGAAAGGGTAAGCAGGAAGCTGCAGCAGCATGGAAGAAGCTCAAGCCTGACGCAGATCTGCGCAATGTTCTGAAGACCGCTCTTGCACAACACAGCGCTTCTCGAGACTGGACCAAAGACGACGGGCAGTACGTTCCGATGGCATCGACCTGGCTGAATAAGAAACGATACCTGGACGAGCTGAAGCCAGCTATGCCCTCCAAGCAATCGGCATACACCGGCCTGCCTAACCACACGCTCGAGTACCCGGAGGTAGCACATGGCTCGAATTTCTAATTTCTGCCCGCAGCCGCGCATTCGCTTCTTCGACAGCGAGTGCCCGAAGCATGGCCAGGTGAGCAGCTCGGAGATCGAGCAGTTCGATGGCTCCATGCTTGCGCGTGGGTGCAAGAATTGCCACTGGGAGGCGTTGAATATCGCTCCGGCTGAGAGCGAGGAACATATCCAGGCACGCAATCGAAAAAAGGCAGAGGAGCTGAACAAACTGCTCGTAGGTTCGGGAATCACGCCGCGGTTCAGCAAATGCACCTTTGGCAACTACCGAACCTCCGGCGGTGTGGACGCCATGGCGAAAGCTTTGAAGCTTTGCAAGGGCTATGTCGATCAGTTCAATGAGAACTATGAGGCCGGTCGCTCATTGATCCTCTCCGGAAACGTTGGCAATGGGAAAACCCATCTGGCCTGCGCGATAGTCCAAGCTGTGATTCGAGAACACCGGGCCCAGGCCGTGATCGTGTCTGCGGCTGAGATAATCCGGGTGTTCAAGGGTGCTATGGATCGTGGTGCTGAATACACCGACAGGGATGTTTTGGATGAACTCGCGAGTTTTGATCTTCTGGTCATCGATGAGGTGGGAGCCCAGGCGGGAACTGCCTACGAGCTGGGTGTGCTTCACGAGGTAATTGATCGGAGATACCAGCTCGTCTTGCCTACCGTGGTGGTGTCGAATCTAGTGGCAGCGGACCTGGGGCGTTATATCGGAGATCGAGCACTGGATCGACTTCGTGAGGGGGGAGGCCAGGCTGTCGGATTCAGTTGGGCCTCGGCGAGAGGTGCCGTATGAACGACTATCGCGAGCTTTACAGCGACGAGGCAGAACATGCGCTTCTCGGTTCCCTGATGTTGGATGGTGATCTGTTCGACTCGATCACCGCCAGCGTCACAGTTGCTGACTTCCATGACCCGGAAAACGCAGCGCTGTTCCAGCTGATGCTTGACCTGCATGCAACCGGCGCACCGGTGGACCCGGTCACGCTTCACGATTTCAGGCCGTATCTACCCAGTGGCGGTCCGACCATTGCATATGCAGGGGAATTGGCGAAGAACACGCCCAGCACCGCCAACTGGAAGGCATACGCCAGAACGGTAGCAGAGAGGGCGGTTCTCCGCCGCCTGGTTGAAGCGGCCGATGCCGTGCGCGAATCGGCCAGCGAGAACAAGCCGGTGGTGGAGATCATAGCCAGCGCCCAGCAAGCCATGGCGGATCTTCGCGACCTGGACACTGGCGAGCCGGATTATAAGCGTATGGACGAGGTGGTGACTCGAAACATCGACATAATCGACTCCAAATTCAACAAAACTTTGAAGACCGGTCTTTCCACCGGCCTGACGGACCTGGACAAACTGATCCGCGGCCTGCGCAAGAAGACCGTAACCATCATCGCCGGCCTGCCAGGGAGCGGCAAGACCACGCTTGGCCTGCAAATCGCCCAGCACATTGCCTGTACCGGCCTTGGTGTGGGCATGGTTTTCTCGCTTGAGATGCCGGAGGAGGAGTTGGGCAACCGCGCGCTGGCCTCCCTCGGAAGCGTCGATCTGCAAGTACTGGACAACGGCCAACTGCAGGATGAGGACTGGCCCCGCCTGACCTCGGCGGTGAGTCAGATCATGGATAGGCCGCTGTACGTCAGCGACAGATCAGGGCTGACCGTGGCGCGGATTCGGAGCATTTGTCGTCAGGTCAAGCGCAGGCAGGGCCTCGACGTAGTGGTGATCGATTATATCGGTCTGATCGGGTCCGACGGGAAGGCGTTCAACCGCACCTCGGAGCTGGGAAAGATCTCGACAGGCATCGTGAATATCGCCAAGGAACTGGATGTGCCGGTGATCCTGCTGGCGCAGCTCAACCGCGACTCAACCAAGCGCCCAGGTAAAAAACCGATTGCCTCCGATCTACGCGACTCCGGCCAGATCGAGGCAGACGCCCACTGCATCATTCTCGTTCACCGCGACAACGATTCGGAGGAGGGCCAGAACGGTGTCACCGAGCTGATCATGCCCAAGTGCAGGCACGCTCCGGTGGGTTCATGCCTTGTGCAACAGCAGGGCAGGTTCGCCCGATTCGTCAATTTTGCAGGCCGCGAGCCCACGCAGGAGGAGGTCGAAGCAAGTCGCCCCTTCGCTGGCCGCATCAAGGGGAGAGCAAACCATGGGTAACGTCAAAGCGGTACCGCCGCGCAAAGCCATGAGCGATATCGAGTGCCAGTTCCTGAAAATAGCCGGCGAGGAGTTGGCGAAGATCAAAATGGGCGGCCCGGCGGCGCTGGCGGCTCTGTTGGATATGGTCGCCAGTTGGCACTCGAGCCGTCTGCAGATCGGTTTCCATGATTACGGCCAGCGCTGGTTGCTGGAGGGCAATGCAAAGAAAACCGCCGCCGACCGGTTGCTTCGAGATCTGTTTGGCCTGAGTGATCCTGACCCGAGGAAAGCTGCATGAAAAAGCGCACCTACATCAACAAGCCCCTGGGGGACACGGAGTACTTGCTGGAGCAGTGGGGCTGGTGGCGCATGGACGGAATGGGAGTGCCTCGGTATGTCTCGCCGCAATTGGCGCTCATGCGGGACAACGTCCAGATGCCCAGCGTGTCCAGTTACGTGATCACGGATGACGAGGCTCTGGCAGTGGATTCCGCTATGGCCAAGCTCACACAGCGCAACGCACAGATGGGCCTGTTCCTCTGGCTTTACTTCGGTGCCAAGTGGACGATGGTTCGAATAGGGGAATCGGCGGGGGGCGGGGCGGCAGGCATTTCTGAGCGTTCAACGAGAGAGATAATCAAGTCAGGTGTTGGTTGGATTGATGGCGTCCTGCACGGAATGAGCGATGCCGCGTAAATAAACCTTTCATGCCGGATAAAGACTTGCTTTCATGGCACGGTGTTCAGCTGTTGAAGCGCGACACAGAGACAGTTCTAAGGAGAGAGCCCGGTTGCAAATCGATGCGATCCGGGCTTTTTTCCGATGCAACAGCTGCAATTGGGTGCGCAACTCGGCCTTATTCGGTATCCATCGAACTTGAAACCCTTGGCGTGGTTCATCATGGAACGAGGCAGGGTTGTTCAGCGAAAGCGACTTGGGGTTGTTCTGATACTTCGCGCGATGTAATGTCCTTTAGCCATTATGGCACCATAAGGATTGATTTTATGAGCGAACAGAATACTCAAGTACGAAAGGATGACAGGGGCGATTGGCTGCTCAGAGCTTGGATATCGGGTACAGGGAAAGGTGGCGAAGGGTTCTCAGTTGTGCTCACAACAGCTGCGGGAATTATTAGCGGAACTTTGATTTCTGAAGCTCGGTATTTAGATTCCATCGGCACTGCGATGGCAGATGGCTGGGGGGAACAGGCAGAGGCTTTCCGGAATTTGTTCGCACCGATGCGTGAGTTTGAGGGCCAGCTTCCCATACATTATGTCCATCTAAAGGACGCGCAGCTTGTAACGCTTCAGGGGGCCATGCCGGTAGGTGTTAACGGCTTGTGGCGAGGCGACTTGAACGCAATTATAGGGCATTCAATTGGCCGGATCACTTTGAGCCAGGTATCTGGTTAGGCAGAGCTTCTGACGCGTCGTTTGACTGTGTAGAGTTATGATATGAAGACGGAGCCTGAGATCGAGCAGGTTCTCGTTGCTAGACCCGATTAAAAGCCCGGCCATTGAGTCGGGCTTTTTTGTATTCGAAATTCAACCCTGAGCCTCGCCACTGTGCGGGGCTTTTTCGTTTCTGGAGGCCCCAATGGCAGCCTCAGGCAGGAGTTCAAACATGGCCAACCCGACGCCCGAGAGCATCGTAGAGGTGGTGGGTGCGTCAGTGGCCAACAAAGGCATGATGGTTGGTGCGGCAACAGGCGTTGCAGGCTGGTTGTCCCAGGTCAACTGGATCGGGATTGCCGGTGTTGTCGTTGCAGTCCTTGGCTTGCTCATCAGCACCTATTTCCAGATCCGCCGGGATCGCCGAGAGCACGCCGAGAGCGCTGCCCGCATCCAGGCGTTGCGTGACCAGTGCCGCCCATGAACAACCGCCAGCGCGTTGCCGTAGGCCTGCTCACCATGAGCCTGGCCGGCATCGGTGCCTGGAAAACGAACGAGGGCTACACCGACCACGCGGTCATCCCCACCAAGGGTGACGTACCAACGATCGGCCACGGCTCGACCCGCTACGAAGACGGCACACCGGTCCGCATGGGCGACACCATCACCCCGAAGCGCGCCGACGTGCTGGCCCGCAACCTGATCGGCCAGGACGAGAAGATGTTTGCCGCGTCCCTGCCGGGCGTGAAGCTGAATCAAGCCGAGTTCGACCTGTACATGGACTTCATAGGTCAGTACGGCATCGGCACCTGGCGCAAGGGCTCGATGCGCCGCGACCTGTTGGCCGGCAACTACGTCCAGGCCTGTCACGACCTGCTCAAGTACAAGTTCGCCGCTGGCTACGACTGTTCCACACCGGGCAACAAGCGTTGCCCAGGCGTGTGGTCGCGACAACTCAAGCGCTATGCCAAGTGCATGGCGGCTCAATAACCCCGTGACCACCGAGATAATCGAGATGACCCAGGAATACATCGGCACCAAACAGATCACCGGCTGGCCTGCCATGAAAGATGGCATCGAAGGCTATGGCGTGAAGTACGAGGACGGTTACACCAGTTGGAGCCCGAAGGACGTTTTCGAAAAGGCGTACATCGGGATCGGCCAGGTGAAGGCGCTTCCTCCGCATGTACAGCGGATGATTGGTGAGAAGGCGCAGAACGATGACCGTCTTGCCAAGCTGAACGCATTCATCAAAACCCCAGGCTTCCGTGAGTTGAGCGCCAAGTCGCAAGAGCTGCTGACGACCCAGGCCGGAGCAATGACCGAGCTGTCCGAGATCCTGGCGCAGAGGATTGCCCTCTAGCATGACTCGCTACCTGATCGCCGGCCTTGCTGTTGCGCTGATCCTCGCTGGCTGGCGCCTAGATCACGTCAGCAACAGCCTGGACAGAGCCAAGGCCGTCATCAGCGGCCAGGTGGACACGATCAACACGCTTGAGGCTGCCGCGCAGTCTCGCCGCAACACCCAAAAGCTACTGGCCAAACTCGACACCGAACACACAAAGGCCCTGACCGATGCTCAAGCCGCTAATAACCAGCTTCGTGCTGATGTCCGCAATGGCACTCGCCGCCTGTCAGTCAAAGCCACCTGTCCCGCTGTGCGAGACACCACCACCTCCACCAGCCTGGGTGATGCAGAAGCGCGAGCCGAACTTGACCCAGCGTCTGGTGAACGAATTGTCGCCATCACCGACGACGGCGACCAAGGACTGATTGCTCTGCGTGCTGCGCAGGCCTACATCGCCAACGTCTGCCTGAAAGGAAACTGACCCATGCCAACCTTCAAAGTCCGCACCTACGAAGAGAACGTCACCGTCGAGGCTGACGCAGTCGAGCACTGCACTGATGGTGTGCGCCTGCTGTTCTGGACCAATGACAAGATCACCGCCGGTTTTTCGCGTTACCTGTGGGTGCAAGAGGTGAAGGCTGAGCCTGTCGCTGATGCGCCTGTGACCGAAGAGCCTGCCGAGTCAGTGAGCGAATAACCATGGCTGATCCGACCGGTAAGCGTGCTCGCTTCGTGGATGAGTACCTTATCGACCTGAATGCCACTCAGGCTGCCGTACGGGCCGGATACAGCGAAAAGACGGCTTATTCCCAGGGTCAGAGGCTGTTGAAGGATGTTGAGGTCCAGGCGCAGCTACAGAAGCGCATGACGGATCGCGAGAAACGCACCGAGATCAATGCCGATTACGTGCTGAAGCGCCTGGTTGAGATCGATCAGCTCGACGTGCTGGACATCTTGCAAGACGACATGAGCTTCAAGCCCTTGTCGGAGTGGCCGAAGGGCTGGCGCCAGTATCTGGTCGGCTTCGATATCGCCGAGATGTTCGAAGGCTCGGGCGAAGACCGTTCAATGGTCGGCCTGATGAAGAAGATCAAGTGGCCGGACAAGGTCAAGAACCTCGAACTCCTTGGCAAGCACGTCAATGTGAACGCCTTCCGCGACCAGGTGAGCGTTGATGTCAACGTTTCCCTATCTGAGCGGATGGCAAAAGCCCGTGAACGCGCCAGCAAAGATTGACCTCGAACAGCAACTGGTCGAGGACATCCTTTCATTTGCTGACGATCCACTGGGCTATGTCTGGTACGCGTTTCCCTGGGGAGAGCCGGGCACTGAGCTGGCGAACAAGACCGGTCCCAGGCAGTGGCAGATAGATGTCCTCGACTCGATCGGCAAGAAGATCCGAGGTGGCGCCAAGGACCTGGGCGATGTCATCCATGAGGCAGTAGCGAGCGGCCACGGTATCGGTAAGTCCGCCCTGGTGTCCTGGATCATCAAGTGGGCGTTGGACACCGCCATCGACACGCGCGGCGTTGTGACGGCCAACACCGAAACCCAGCTCAGGACCAAGACCTGGCCCGAGGTGGCGAAGTGGAACCGGTTATCCATCACGGCCCACTGGTTCAGGCTCACAGCCACGGCGCTGATCAGCACCGACCCGGAGCACGAAAAGAACTGGCGCATAGACGCCGTGCCCTGGTCGGAGAGCAACACCGAGGCCTTCGCCGGCCTGCACAACGAAGGCAAGCGCCTGTTGCTGATCTTCGACGAGGCCTCAGCCATTGCTGACCTGGTGTGGGAAGTGGCCGAGGGTGCGCTGACGGACGAGAACACAGAGATCATCTGGGCAGCCTTCGGTAACCCGACCAAGAACACTGGCCGGTTCCGCGAGTGCTTCACCCGATACAAGCACCGCTGGAGCCACCGGCAAGTCGACAGCCGCACGGTGGACGGCACCAACAAGACGCAAATCGCCAAATGGCAGGCGGACTACGGCGAAGACAGCGACTTCTTCCGCATCCGTGTTCGCGGCATGTTCCCGAGGGCTTCCGAATTGCAACTGATCCCGTCCGACTGGGTAGCCGCGGCGATGAAGCGCGAGCCTGTGTATGGCCTGGATGACGCCATGGTCTGCGGTATCGACATTGCCCGGGGCGGTGCGGACAGCAACGTGATCGTGTTCCGCCGCGGCCTCGATGCTCGTTCGATCAAGGCCATGAGCATTCCCGGCAGTGAGACGCGCGACACCACGCTGTTCATCGCCAAGGTCTGCACCGTGGTCCAGGAGCATCGTCCTGACGCCGTGTTTGTTGACTCGACCGGTGTCGGTGGCCCTGTTGCTGACCAACTGCGCCGCCTGATGCCTGGGATCGTCATCCTCGACGTGAACTTCGCCAGCGCTGCACCTGATCGCCACTACGCCAACATGCGCACCTACATGTGGTGGAGGCTGCGTGAAGGCCTGCGTGCCGGCCTGGCCCTTGAGGAAAACACCGAACTTGAGTCGGAACTGACCTCGCCCATGTACGGGCACAACGGCAGCGATCAGATCGCGCTGGAAAAGAAAGACGCCATCAAGAAGCGCCTCGGTCTGTCGCCTGACTATGCCGACGCCCTGGCCCTGACCTACGCAATGCCCGTGATGAAGAGCCAGTACACCGGAACCGGTGGCGGCCCCAACAGCGAACTGGAATCCGATTACGACCCCTATGCGGAGGCATAAACATGTGCGGCAAGAAGATCAAAAAACTGATGAACAAGGTCATCGACCTGGACCCACTGCGTGGCGGTGACGTGATCCTGGAGGGCATGGGCTTGCCCAACCTGACCGGCGAGAACACCGGCTTCCTGAACAAGGCTGAGCGCGAGAAGGCAGCGGCTGAGGCAGCATCCGGCTCGGGCACATCGGTGAATCCAGCAGCGCCAACGACCAGCAGCGACTCGGTACAGGCCGCTATAGATGCTGAGCGCCGCCGCCGCCTGGCCCAGTCCGGTCAGAACGGCACCATCCTGACCGGTGCATCCGGCCTTCTTGGCGGTGCCAACACCGGCCAGAAAACGTTGTTGGGGGTGTAAGTTGGCTGACTCCCTGCGCGAACAGCTCGACAAACGCCTGGCACGGCTGAAGCAGGAGCGCGACAGTAACTGGCTGCCTGAGTGGCAGGAGCTGAGCGACTACATCCTGCCCCGGGCTGGCCGGTTCAACACTACTGACGTGAACCGCGGGCAGCGCCGGGACAAGAAGATCATCAACCCGCGCGCCACGTTCGCCGCTCGGGTCCTGGCCGCCGGCATGCACAGCGGCATGACCAGCCCGGCATCGCCCTGGTTCAAGCTCGGCACACCTGACCCAGGCCTGATGCAGTACGGCCCGGTGAAGGAATGGCTATACGCCGTCGAGAAGGCGATGCGCGAAGTCATGGCCCGCTCGAACCTCTACAACGTGCTGCCCACCGTGTACGGGGAAGAGGGCGTATTCGGTACTGCCGCCATGGCTGCGCTACCGGACGAGCGCGACACCGTGCGGTTCTACCCGTTCACCTGTGGCAGCTACATGATCGCCAACAGCGACCGCCAGCAGGTGGACACGCTGTATCGCGAATTCAAGATGACTGCGCGCCAGATGGAACAGCAGTTTGGCAAGGAGGCGCTAAGCCAGACCGTGCGCACGTTGCTCGACAGCAACAGTGAGGCTTGGGTAGACGTGTGCCACGCGACCGAGCCCAACGACAAGCGCGAGCAGGGCCGCAAAGACAACACCAACATGGCCTATCGGTCCGTGTACTGGGAGAAGGGCGGCGACAAGGACAAGCTGTTGCGCCAGTCGGGCTTCCAGGAATTCCCGGTCATGGCTCCGCGCTGGGATGTGCTTGGCGAGGACGTCTACGGCACCGGCCCAGGCTCGCAATGCATCGGCTCGACCAAGGCGCTGCAGCTCATGGAGCGCCGTAAGGCTGAAATGATGGAGAAGGGCGTTCGTCCGCCAATGGGCGCACCTGCCAGCCTAAAAGGGCAGCGCGCCTCAATCCTGCCTGGCGGCATCACTTACCTGAACGACATGCAGATCGGTGCCAAGTTCGAGCCGCTGTATATGGTCAACCCAGCGTGGATCGGCCAGTTGCGCGGTGAGATCCAGGCCGAAGAGCAGATCGCCGACACCGCGTTCTTCGTCGATCTGTTCCTGATGATCAGCCAGATGGACAGCGTGCGCACGGCCTACGAGATCGCCACGCGCAAGGAAGAGAAGATGCTGATGCTCGGCCCAGTGCTGGAGCGCCAGAACGACGACCTTCTGGACCCGTGCATCGACCAGGTGTTTCACCTGATGGTTGAACAGTCGATTTCGCGCTGGATGGGTCTGCTCCCGGGTAACCCGCTGCTGCCACCACCTCCGAAGGAACTGGGCAACCTGGACCTGCGCATCGAATACACCAGCATCCTGGCCCAGGCCCAACGGGCAGTGGAGGGCGGCAGCATCGAGCGCGCCATTGGATTCGCCGGCACCGTCGCCAACATCAAGCAAGACCCGTCAGCCCTGGACCTGCTCGACACCGACAACGCCCTGCGTGAGTACTTCAAGGCTGTCAGTGTGCCGCCAACCCTGGTCCGCTCCGACGATGCCGTCTTGGCGATCCGCGAGCAGCGCGACCAGGCCATGCAGGCCCAGCAGATGCAACAGGACCTGGGCGCAGTCATTCAGGGCGCACAGCTGCTCAGCGAGACAGACACCAGCGGCAACAATGCCCTGACCCAGCTGGCGGGTGCCGTGTGATGGATGACCTCAACGAACAGGAAGAGAAAGCCAGGATCGAGGAAATGACTGCCCGCGATCAGGAGGTGGCCGACTTCCTCTGGCTGATGGGTGACCCTCGCGGGCGCCGCTTCATGTGGCGAATGATGGGGCAGTGCAAGGTGTTCCAGCCCTCATTCAACACACACGGAGGGGTTATGAATTTCAACGAAGGCCAACGAAATGTTGGCCTTTTTCTTTTGGGCGAAGTGAACCAGCTGTGCCCGGCGCGATTCGCCGTCATGGCCTCCGAAAACGCCACGCAACCAGTAGAGGAAGAATCCCATGACTGATGTAACTGCCGCTCCCGCTCAGGACACCACCGCCGCGCCAGCAGCCGCAACGCAGTCGGATACCACCGTGCTCACCCCGAGCGCTCCAGCAGCCGACCCGGCACCAGCCACTGCTGATGCAGTAGCCAAGCCGGATGACACCAAGCCAGCCGACGCAAGTACCAAGGAAGGCGATGCGGCCAAGCCAGAGGGCGCGCCCGAGGCCTACACCGACTTCACCCTGCCGGAAGGCATGGAGCTCGACGCCGACGTTCTTGGCGAGTTCACCGCCTTTGCGAAGGAGCTGAACCTGCCCCAGGACAAGGCGCAGAAGATCGTCGATTTCCAAACGAAGCTGGCAACCAAGCAGGCCGAGGAGTACCAGGCCGCTGCACTCAAGCAGGGCCAGGAGTGGGCCACGGCAGTCAAGAACGATCCAGAACTTGGCGGCGCCAACTACGACAAGAGCGTAGCCAGTGCCGTGAAGGTGATTCAGTCGTTCGGCGACGACGGCTTGCGGGAACTGCTCAACGGCTCAGGCCTGGGCAATCACCCCGCGCTGTTCAAGTTCTGCCACCGCATCAGCCAGGCGATCTCGGAAGACAAGTTCGTCTTGCCGGGCAGCCAATCATCCACCGGCCGCAAGTCGAACGAAGAAGTTTTCTACGGCGGCAACAAGTCTTAACCACGGAGTAAACACGCATGGCTACCATCGCGAACACCGCCATCACCCTGGCGGATTGGGCAAAGCGTCAAGACCCAGACAACAAGCAGGCCCGCATCGTGGAGATGTTGGATCAAACCAACGAAATCCTGACCGACATGCTTTGGCTGGAAGGCAACCTGCCAACCGGTCACCGCACCACGGCGCGCACGGGCCTGCCCTCCGGCACCTGGCGCGCACTGAATGGCGGTATCGCCACCGGCAAGTCCACCACCGCACAGATCGACGAGACCTGCGCAATGCTGGAAAACCTCGGTGTTGTGGACGTAGCGCTGGCCGATCTGAACGGCAACACCGCAGCGTTCCGCCTCTCGGAAAACTCGGCCTTCATCGAGGGCATGAACCAGGACATGGCTACCGGCCTGTTCTACAACAACGATTCGCTGGCTCCTGCCCAGTTCCTGGGGCTGGCGCCGCGCTACAACGACAGCACCGCAAAGAACGGCCAGAACATCATCAAGATGGGCGGCGCAGGCTCGGACAACACCTCGATCTGGCTGGTTGTGTGGGGTGATCAGTGCGTACACGGCATCTACCCGAAAGGTTCGAAGGCCGGCATTGAACACAACGACATGGGCATTGAGCTGGTGGACGACGGTACCGGGAAGAAATTCCGCGCCTACCGCGACCACTACAAGTGGGTACCGGGCATCGCGCTTCGCGACTGGCGCTATGCGGTCCGCATTTGCAACATCGATGTTTCCGACCTGCTCGCCGACACCACTGGCGCATCGGTGAAGATCATCGAGGCAATGATCCGTGCCGTTCACCGCATCCCGAACCTGAAGATGGGGCGTTCCGCGTTCTACATGAACCGCACCATCCTGGAATGCCTGGACATCCAGGCGATGAACAAATCCAACGTCCAACTCAAGATCCAAGAGTACGACGGCGAGTTCATCACCAGTCTGCGCGGCGTGCCTTTCCGCACCGTTGACGCCCTGCTCAACAACGAGGCCCCAGTGGTCTAAGGCCGCTGTCCCTCGCTCATTGGAGACCTGAACATGATCACCGACAAACTCAATACCTTCAGCAACGGCCAGGCGGTCACGGCTTCTGCCGCGTCCACTGATGTCCTGGACCTGGGGCCGCTGACCCACGGCAACACCCGCCGCGACATTGGTGCGGGCGAGCCGATTTACCTGGTTGTCGCCGCCCTCACTACGGCAACCGCAGGCGGCGCTGCCACTACCAACATCCAACTGCAGACCAGTGACGACAACAGCACCTGGGTGACGCTTTTTGACTCTGGTTCGCTGGCCCTGTCCGCTCTCACCGCCGGCGCTCGCCCGGTTCAGGTGGCCGTTCCGCGTGGCGTGCGCCGCTATCTGCGCGTGAACTACATCATCGGCACCGGCCCACTCACTGCTGGTAGCTTCTTTGCCGGCCTGGTCAAAGACGTACAAGACAACACCAAGTACGCCAGCGGCTTCGCGATCCTGTAAGGGGGTGATCCATGCAAGTTACAGCGAAAGAGCGCGGTTTCTACGGAGGCGGCATCAAGGACCCGGGCGACACCTTCGTGCTGACCGACAAGAAGCACTTCAGCGACCAATGGATGGTCAAGGGTACGGAAGCCCCGGCCAAGGATGCGCCGTCCTTCACCGGCTACGTGTCTGCTCGCAGCGCCGCCGGCAAGTTCGTCGTCAAGGATGCAGCCGGCCAGATGATCGGCACCTTCACCGGCACCAAGGCTGAAGCCGATGCAGAGGCCGAGCGCCTGAACCAGGGCGGCGACATTGCCCCGGCCAAGGATGCGCAGGACGACGGCAACGACAGCGACCTGCCCGACGCCTGATTCTCCCGCAACAAACCTAAGGGCCCTTCGGGGCCCTTTCTAATTTCTGGGGTTCCCGAATGCCAAGCGATATCGAGATCTGCAACATCGCGCTCTCGCGGGTTGCGCACACTCAGCCGATTGTGTCGTTCACGGAAAAGAGCAAGGCGGCCGAGCTGTGCAGCGTGTTCTTCGGCACGCTGCGTGAGCTGGTGTTGACTGAATTTCCGTGGCCGTTCGCTGAATCCATCGTGACCCTGGCCGATATCGGTAGCCCTGCGCCTGGCTGGCTGTATCGCTATCGCTACCCGGCCGACTGCCTCAAGGTTCGGGAAATCATCATCCCTGGCCAGCGCCGACCACTGTCGAGCGATCAGCAGATTCCATACAAGATCGGCTACGACCCCGGCGGCCGGGTGATCCACACCGACCAGGAAGAGGCCGGCGTGCGGTTCACGTTCAAGGTTGAGGACTCGACTTTCTTCGACCCGCTGTTTGCCGACGCACTGGCTTGGCGCCTGGGTCAGGACCTGGCGCTGCCGCTCAGCTCCAAGCCTGACTTGCAGCAGTACTGCCAGCAGCAATACGAAATGGCGAAGACGCGCGCCCAGGGCTCGGCCTTCGAAGAATCGCAGGACGATCCAGAGCCTGAATCCGAATTCGTCACGGTGCGCTCATGACCAGCGCCCTGCAGCCAACCTTCGCCGCCGGCGAACTGTCACCGTCGGCCAGCGCGCGTACCGACATAGCCCGCTATTACACCGGACTGAAACTGTGTCGCAACTTCATGGTCATGCCGTACGGCGGCGTGCGCAACCGTCCTGGCACCAAGTTTGTGTGCGAGGTGGCGGACTCGACCAAGCTGAACCGATTGATCCCGTTCCAGTTCAACGATGAGCAGACCTACATCCTGCAGTTCAGCGATCAGCTCATGCGTGTGATCAAGGATGGAGGCCAGGTGTTGTTCGGCCCCGGGCCTTTCGAGGGGCTGCCGTACCAGATCATTATGCCTTACGCCCAGTCGAGCCTGAGTCAACTGAATTTTACCCAGTCCGCCGATGTGATGACGTTCGCCCACACGTCGTATAGGCCGCGCGAGCTTAGCCGCCTGGCCCATGACAATTGGACAACAGCGGAGCTGAATTTAGCCCCGCGCATCGCAGCACCGGCCTCGGCAACAGCCACGCCAACGGCAGGCACCGGCGTCCAGCAGTCATGGCGCTATCAGGTTACCGCCGTGCTGGATGACGGCAACAGCATCGACGAATCCCTGCCGGTCACCTCGAACGCCGTGACGATCTTTGCGGACACCGCATCAGCCACCATCGTGTGGCCGGCGGTCACTGGCGCCACGTATTACATCGTGTACAAGGACAATGCCGGCGCCGGTATCTACGGCTTCATTGGCCGGGCCACGGCCCTGACATTCACCGACCGCAACATCACAGCGGTGAAGACCGACACGCCGCCGAACGGTGCCGATCCGTTCGTGGGAGCGAACAACTATCCTGGCGCCGTGGGCTACTTTCAGCAACGCCTCGTCTTTGCTGGCAGCAATCTGAGCCCGCAAACCTTTTGGATGAGCAAGACCGGCCTGTTCAAAAACTTCGGCTACTCGATCCCCAACAAGGACGACGACGCCATCACGTTCACCATTGCCAGCACTGAGGTGAACAAAGTCCGCCACCTGATCGGGCTTCGCAAGTTGCTGGGCCTGACTTCAGGCGGTGAATGGACCTTCACTGGTGGTGACTCGGGGCTGACAGCCAAAAGCATTCAGGCCAGCCAGGAAGGGTATGACGGTTCCGCCCTGGTCCCGCCGGTTGTGGTTGGCACCAGCGCGGTGTACGTCCAGGCCCGCGGCAATCGAGTGTCGTCCTTTGGCTACTCGCTCGACGCTGATGGCTTTGCAGCTGATGACCTGACGCTGTTCAGTGCCCACCTGTTTCGCGGGTACGAACTGACCAGCGTTGCCTACCAGAAGATCCCCGACTCGATCGTCTGGTACGTGCGCGACGACGGTAAGCTCCTGGGCATGACCTACCTGCCAGAGCAGCAGCTTGTGGGCTGGCACTGGCACGACACGGACGGGTTCGTCGAGTCCATCGCCTGCATCCCAGAGGGCCAGGAAGACGCGCTCTATATGGTGGTGCGCCGCACGATCAATGGCGTTCAGAAGCGCTACGTCGAGCGCATGGCTACGCGCCAGGTGCTTTCGATCGAGGATGCGTTCTTTGTGGATTGCGGCCTGACCTACGACGGGCGCAACACCAATGCAGCCAAAACGATGCTGTTGTCTGGTGGTACGACTTGGGAATATCCCGAAGTCCTGACCATGACGGCCTCGGGGCACGCGCCGTTCACGGCCAGCAGTGTCGGGGTCAACTATTCCCTGAAGCTGACCACCACCGACGCGAACGAGGACGAAACCACTGATACGGTACGGGCTGAGGTCGTCGGCTACACCAGCTCAACCGTGGTTACGGTCAAGCTACTGATTGTTTGCCCCGAAGCCCTGCGCAACGTGGCCACCTCCGATTGGGCGCGCCAGGCGAAAACCATTTCAGGCCTTAGCCACTTAGAAGGGAAGACTGTTTCCATTCTTGCCGACGGCAGTGTTCATCCGCAGCGTGTGGTATCCGGTGGCTCTGTTGTGCTGCAAGAGGCCGCTGGCGTGGCGCACATAGGCCTGCCGTACAAGTCGGACATGGAAACGCTCGACCTTGAGCTCAAGAACGGTAACGAAACCGTTCTCGACAAGAAAATTGCCGTCACGTCGTTGACGGTCATGGTTGAGGAATCCCGAGGAATCTTCGCCGGCAAGGACAAGAATTCGCTGTATGAGGCCAAAACAGAGCGGGACACCTACGAGCAGGCGCTCGACTCACTCACCGGCCAAACTGATATCAACATTTCCAACGACTGGCAGGGCAAGGGCCGGATATTCATTCGTCAATCCGATCCACTGCCACTGACGGTCTTGGCCGTGATTCCAGAGGTAACCATCGGTGGCCGCTGAAGTCCTGCCGGTATCGGCTGATGATGTGCCGGCCATCCTGCCGTTCGTGCGTCAGGCGGACATTGACGAAATCACCGAAGCCCTGGGCATCCCCATGGAAGAGGCGCTGATTGATGCCGTCACGGACAGCCTCAACGCCAAGAAGATCGTGGTCGATGGCCAGGTGGTCGCGGTGTTCGGCGATGCCACCTACAGCATTCTTGGTTCGGTTGGGGTTCCGTGGCTGATCAGCACCGTGCATGTCGAGCGCCATGCCCGGGCATTCCTGAAGGTCTGCAAGCCAGAAGTACAGGGCATGCTCACCCGGCACCAGCACCTTCTGAATTACGTAGATGCCCGCAACACAGCCGCTATCCGCTGGCTGAAGTGGCTGGGCTTCACCTTCGGCCCGGCTATCCCCTACGGCCCCAAGGGCTTCCCGTTTCACCCATTCACATTGAACAGAGAGAATTGATTATGTGCTGGATGGCATTGATACCGATCGCCATATCCCTGGTCGGCGGAATGATGGGTGCGCAGAACGCCAAGCAGGAAGGCGCGTTCGGTGCGGGCATGCTCAACCGCAACGCCCAGCTTAAGGACCAGACGGCCCAGGAGACGCTGTTTGCTGGAGATACCTCGGCAGACTGGCAGCGCGTGCGCACCGGGCAGGCCATTGGTACGCAGCGCGCCGTACAGGCTGCCAACGGCATAGACGTGAACAGCGGAAGCGCGGCCCAGCTCCAGGACGACACCTCAATGATTGGCGAGCTGGACGCCCTGACCATCCAGAACAATGCCGCCAAGGAGTCGTTCGGCTACCGCATCCAGGCCGATCAGGACCGGATGAATGCCAGACAGACACTGACCAATGCCGGGAACAAGGCCACAGGCTCGATCCTGGGCGGCATTGGCGGCGCGTTTGGCTCGTTCGCCGGGGGCATGTCATGAGGGTGCCAACGTTCGACACGGCGCAGGTCCAGCAGCAGCCAGGCCGTGCTGTCGAGCTGCGCGGTGTGGCGCCGGACAACTCCGGCATCGAGCAAGGTCTGCGTAGCTTTCAGCGTGGTGCCGAGATTCTGGTAGCCAAGGAGCGCGAGAAAGCCGACACCGCCATGCTGATGGAGGCCGACAACCAGCTAACCCAGTGGCAGCAGAAGACCATGTACGACGAGGGCGGCGTCTATAGCCGCAAAGGCAAGAATGCCCTCGACGTCACAAACCAGACCCTGGAGCAGTTCGAGCAAACCCAGGCTGAGATCGCTAAGAACCTGAAGAGTGACGCACAGAAAGCGCGCTATGCGCAGATCGTGGCAAGCCGGCGCAACTCGCTGTCCAACGACCTGAACCGGTATGAATACACCGAGCGCCAGAACTATTACGGCCAGGTTGAGAAGGGCCAGCTTGAGACGTCCATGCAGGGGGCGGCCTTGGAATACCAGGACCCGGCCAAGGTTCAGCAGTACCGGCAGAAGATCGATGCCGTGCTGGCGAGTCGCGCCGAGCGCCTGGGGCTTTCGCCAGAGGCTGCCCAGGCCGAGCGCCTGGAGACGAATAGCGGCATGTCCACGGCTGTCATCCAGCGGATGCTGGTCGATTCACCGCAGCGGGCCAAGGGCTATTTCGAGTCCTTCAAGGATACCATGACCGCCGAGGACCAGATCCGGGCGAGTAGCGGCATTGACCAAGGGTTCCGCCGACTGGCAGCCGAAGCGCGCCAGGCGCAGATCGAAGCCCGCCAGATGCAGGCTATCAACCGGATGGAGCTGAGCGGCCGCGTGCAAGACGCCAGCGCCGCCTACTCGCAAGGCCTGGATTTCGAGAATCCACCGAACTTTGCCGACTTCAAGGCGGCATACGGCGACAAGGCCAAGGATCAATACGAGTCGTTTGCCAAGGTGCAGGCTCTTGCGCCGGCCATCCGCGAGTTTGCCACCGCAGACCCGCAAGAGCGCCAAGCGATTCTGGACAAGTTCAACCCGACTCGCACGTCAGCTGGTGCGTTCTACGGCGACAAGGCCGCCGGCATGCTGGAACAGGGAAACATTGACCTCAATGCCAGGCCGACCGTGAAGAATGCCGATGGCTCAATCAGTACGGTGCGATCGATGTCGGCCAACTTTGATGGGCAGGAGGTTTTGATTCCGACTGTCAGCGACGACGGCAAGATCCTCAGCGAGGAGGACGCCATCAAGTCATACCTGAAAACTGGAAAGCATCTTGGCAAATTCGGGAACCCGGAAGACGCCACTGCTTATGCCGAATCCCTGCACGAGCAGCAGGCGCGCCAGTACGCGGATGGCGGCACCCCCACCGTGGGCAAGGGCTTCAAGGAAGACTCACAGCTCTATCAGCACCTGACCGGCGTTGCCGTGGGCTTGATGAAGCAGCAGCAGACCGACCCGGCCGCCTATGTCGCGAAGTACAGTCCGATCGTGCAGCAGGCTTTCGCCGTGGCCCAGGAAGAAGGCACGCCCGAGGCATATCAGGCGTACGCCGCAGCAACGGTTGCCGAACAACAGCGCTTGGGCGTGGCACAGCCTCAATTGCTACCGAAGCAGGCCGCCGATCAGTTCGCCGCCACGTTCAACCAGCAGCTCCAGGGCGGCGAGAATGCGGCGGTATTGATCGAGCAAGAGGCGCAGAAGTGGGGCAAGGACTTCCCTGCGGTGCTCCAGCAGGTCGGCAAAAAACTTCCGGCCGAGGCGCAGGTAATTGCGACCGGGTTACCGAAGGACATCGCCGAGCGCATGGCGTCCGTGGCCGTTGTGCCGGACAAGGACCTGGACATCGGCTTGCAAAAAGGCCAGAAGGACGAAATCAGCCAGAACATTCAATCGGCTATGGCGCCGTTCGCTGAATCGCTACAGGGCCAAATAGGGTCGACCAGCACCTACAGCACCATGTACAAGGCGGCTTTGCGAACTGCCACGTCCTACGTGCTCCAGGGTGAAAGCCCCAAGGATGCCGCGCAGCGTGTGGTCGACGGAATGGTCAACGACAAATACGACTTCTTCGGCACCTACCGTGTACCGAAGACCCTGGACACCAATGCCGTCAGCCGCGGCGCCGATCGAGCGTTGCAAACAATCACGCCTGATGAGCTGATGCCGCTTCCTGGGTTCGAGGGCGTGACTGATGGGGAAAACGCGAACCAGCTCATCAATGCCGTGAAGTCCGGCGGCCAGTGGGTACCGACCAACGATGAAAGCGGCCTGGCCCTGACGCTCAATGGCTATCAGTTGTTGGGCAAAGACGGGAAGCCACTGATCCGCACGTGGGATGACCTGCAGCTGAAGGGCCTGCAAGAATCCGGCACCTACCGTGTAGCACCGATGGGGATCATGCCATGACGATCTTTGCGGGAGACGCACCGGTACTGCGCCGGCGGACGATGCTAGACATCCCGGCCGACGCCGGCGAGGTATTCGACGCAGCGTTTGACAGCGCGCTCAGCACCAACCCCACCACCTCGCTGGTGCGCACCGAGGAACTGGCCGAGCAGGAACAAGGCCGCGCCATGGTCATGGGGCCGGAATCCTACCTGGCGCCCGATGCCGGCCGCGCAGCACCAGACACGCCAATGCTCGACGCGCAGGTCGCCCGCGAGCGCGTGGCAGGTATGGGCCTGGACATCAAAATCCCGGAACAGGGTATCCGCGAGGGCGCGCTTGAGGTTCTGGTCAATCGTCACCGGGAGCAGGCTGCCCATCAGCAGATCATGGCCCGTTCCGGCGGTGGGTCGATGGGCACGCAGGTTGCTGCCAGCCTGGCCGCGTCATTGCTCGACCCACTGAACATCGCGTCGGCATTCGTTCCCGTGGTCGGCCCGGCGCGATATGCCTCCATGCTTGGCCGAGCATCTGGCCCGCTGGGGCGTGCCGGTGTTCGTGTTGGCGTCGGCGCCGTTGAGGGGGCAGTAGGTGCAGCCATCATTGAGCCGTTGCCGCTGATAGCCGCGAACATGGACCAGACCGAGTACGGGCTTTCCGACTCTCTGGCCAACATCGCCCTTGGCGGTGTGCTGGGCGGCGGCCTACATAGTGTTGGCGGTGCCGTATCCGATGCGCTCCGCCGGCGGATTGCAACCGAGACGCCCGCAGTCGATACCGTGCTGAACGCTGCCGATCACCAAGCTGTTGCGCCTTCCTCCTTGCGCACCGCTGACTTCGACCGGCTGTTCGATGAAGACCCTGAAACAGCCCTCCGGACAACCTTGTCCCGGCAACTGGAGGCCGACGGCGCCAACCTGTACCGCAATGCCCAGCGCCAGGCCATCGACGAGATCCGCCCGACGCTGACCGGTGATCGGGTAGGGAATGTGGCTGATCTGCACGCCGAGCGGATAACCCTGACCCAGCAAGCCATGAAGCTGGACGACACGTTCCGCGATGTGGCGAAGCAGTTCCAGGGCCAGGGCATGACCCGCAAGCAGGCCGAGCGCGCCGCCCGGGACAGTATCGCCGTGCAGCGCGAACAGATCGGCGCCCGACAGGCTGAGATCAATACCACGCTCGAGCGCAACCGCGCCGGCGAGTTCGATCGTCGTGACCTGGGCCTGATCGAGCGTGGCGAGGTGCCGGAGCGCCTTCGCCCTCAAATTGAGGCCAGGGCCAAGCAGATCATGTCGGGCTACCAGCAACGTCCGCTGGGCTCCGCGATCAGAACTGCCCGGGAAACCGCCCAGGCCGCCGACTGGAAGGTGCGCGAAAGCGCGTTGCGCAGTGCCGTAGCCCAGGCCGTTAGCGGTCGCGAGATCGACGTGAATGCCTTGTTTGACTTGGAAGCCCCAGGCAAGTCAGGCGCGGCGCTGGAATACGTCAAGCGTCCACCAACCAGAAGTGTCGACCCGCAAGGCCAAGCCGAAAGCCTGCGCGCCGATGGCCAGGCTAAAGCAGAAGGCCAGGATGACCTGGAGTCTGCCCAACAAGCCTTTGACGAGGATGAAGCGCTGGTCAACGAAATGCTCGACCAGCTACCAGAACAGGATCGCGCAGATGTGCTGGCCGCCGGCCGTGAAGAGGCTGACCTAGCCATCGCCCAGGCTGAGCGGGCCGAACGCTACTCGAAGGCATATCGCGCGGCCGCCGTGTGCGACATAAGGAACGGACAATGAACCCTTGCATTGACGCTGTACGAGCTGCCGCGGGCGACCTTGAAGACCAGGAACTCGTCGAGATTTTCGAGTTGTTGCGCGGGCGCGCCCAGGAAATCATGGCCAGGGAAGGTGCGCTGGGTATGGAGCAAGCCACGCTTCGAGCTGCCGATGAACTGGGCAAGCAGGCACAACAGGCCGCACTGATCGAGCGCCGCAACGCGCTGATCAACCTGCGCCGCCGGAGCGAGATCGTCACGTTCGTGCGCAGCAACTTCGCCGACCGCCCCGACCTTGGCATCGAATCGCTGCTGGTGGGCACCAACCTGGCACGCCAGGGCTCCAGAATGTCGGTGGCCGCCGAGCAAAAGGCGTTGGGCGATGCCTACATTGGCGGCATGATTCACGACCTGGAGAGCAAGGACCTGACTGCCATCCTCGCCAATGGTGGGTCTGACATCGATATCGCGGACGCCTTGTGGAAGATCGGCAATGATCTGGACACGTCGAAGCTGAACGACCAGGTCGTCGATATCGCCAGGATCATCCAGAAATACCAAGAGGCGGCGCGCGTCGACGCGAACCGTGCTGGGGCCAGCATTGGAAAGATCCCGGGCTACATCGCTCGCCAGAGCCACGACAGCGAGAAGATCGGCGCCGCGGGCTATGACAAGTGGGCAGAAGACATCCTGCCACGCCTTGACCCGAAGACGTTCGATGGCGTGACCAATGAGGCCAGCTTCCTGCGCGGGGTCTATAACGGACTGGTCACCGGCAATCACCTGAAATCGTCTGATACTCCCAAGCCAAACGGCTTCAAAGGCCCGGCCAACATCGCCAAGAAGATCAGTCAGGAACGGGTCCTGCACTTCAAGGATGGCGTGGCCTGGCACGAATACAACCAACAGTATGGCACCGGCAACCTTCGCGAGGCTGTATTGCGCGGCTTGGATCTGTCCGGTCAGAACACCGCGATCATGCGCCGTCTGGGAACCAACCCCGAGGCAAACCTTGAAATGGCAATGGATGTCATCGCCTCCGACCTGGACAAGGCCGGTGACACAACGGCGTCGACCAACTTCAAGACCGCGCGGGACACCATGTTGAAAAACCGGTTCGCCGAGGTCAGCGGACAAACTCGAATCCCGGGCAACGCCTGGGCCGCCAGGATCTCGGCCAACGTCCGGGCCTGGCAGTCGCTGTCAAAACTGGGCGGCGCACTGCTGTCGAGCTTCACCGATCTGCCGGTGGCCGCGAGCGAAATGCGGTACCAGGGCAAAAGCTTCTTGGGTTCGCTGGGGGAAATGACCGCCGGCTTGGTCAAGGGGCGCGGAAGCAAGGAGCAGAAAGAAATCCTGTCCAGCTTCGGCGTGTATGCCGACTCGATGCGAGGGGAGATCATGCGGCGATTCTCGGCCGATGACTCGGTGGGCGGGAAAATGTCGCGGGGGATGTCGCTGTTCTTCAAGCTGAATGGTCTGTCCTGGTGGACTGATGCCAACAAGGCGAGCGCCGGCTTGATGATGGCCCACAACCTGGCGCAGAACAAAGGCCGCGCGTGGAGCTCTATGGATGCCAGCTTCCGTCGAACCCTGGAGCTGTACGATCTGGACGCCGGCAAGTGGGATCTGTTGCGTGGCATGGATACCAAGATGGCCGACGGCCGGGATTACATGACCACCGATGGCATCGGCTCCATCCCGGACGAGAAAATCAGCGAATACCTGACATCGCAGGGCAGAAAGGTTTCCGACGCCGCCATCCGCGAAACACGCGAGGGCCTGGACCGCAGCCTGCGCACCTACGTCAACGACCGGGTGAGCTATGCGGTGCTGGAGCCGGACGCCCGAACCCGATCGATCCTGAACCAGGGCACCCGCCCGGGCACGGTGATGGGCGACCTCAACCGATTCCTGACTCAGTTCAAAAGCTTCCCCGCGGCCTACATGCAAAAAACCCTGGGCCGGGAGCTATACGGACGAGGCTATACGCCGACGCCGCTGGGCCAGGGCTACCGTGGAAGCAGGGACCTCATGGCCGCCCTGCGCAACGGCAATGGGGAGAAGCTCGGGCTTGCCCAGTTGCTGCTGTGGACCACGGCCTTCGGTTATCTGTCGATGTCCTCGAAAGACGCCATGAAGGGCCGCGAGCCAAGGCCGGCGGATGATCCAAAGACGTGGATTGCATCCATGGTTCAAGGTGGCGGATTCGGGATATTCGGTGACTTCATGTTTGGCGAGGTGAGTCGATTCGGCAACAAGCCGCTGGAAACCATGGCCGGGCCGACGCTGGGTACCGCCGCCAGCGCTATCGACCTCTGGAGCAAGATCCGCTCCGGCGATGACGCGGCAGCCTCGTCGTTCAACTTGGCCCTGAACAACACGCCATTCCTGAACCTGTTCTACACCCGCATCGCCTTGAATCACCTGTTCCTCTATTCGGTCCAGGAGGCGATGAACCCTGGATCATTGCGCCGAACCGAGCAACGAATCCAGAAAGAGAACAGCCAGCAGTTCCTGATCAGGCCATCCCAAAACTACGCCGACCCACTGGGCATTGCCCGGTAGGTCAATCAACCCCATCAAGCCCGCCACTGAGCGGGCTTTTTTTCGTCCAGAGAAAAGGAGTCACGACAGTGACCGTACCAACTCTAAACAGTGTCGCCGAGTTTGCAACGAATGGGGTTACGACCAACTTCCCGTTCTTCTTCAAGTTCCTGGCGAATGAGGACCTGGTCGTCACGTACGTCAACCCGGCCGGCGTGAGTTCGGTGCTGGCGTTTGGCACCCAGTACACCGCCAACGGCGCTGGCGATGAGGATGGCGGCAGCGTCGTCACTACGACAGCCCTGGCGGGACCCGGGCAATTGATCGTGTCGCGGGAAATGGATGCGTACCAGCAGACATCGCTGCGCAACCAGGGCAAGTTCCTCGCTGAGACGCATGAGGACGTGTTCGACCGGTTGACGATGCTGATCCAGCAGGGATTTTCCATCTTCAAGCGCGCCCTTGTCCGCCCGTTCGGTCGCGATTATTACGACGCTGAAAACCGGAGGATCGCGAATGTTGCCGATCCGGTTGAGCCGCAGGACGCTGCAACGGCCCAGTGGACCGGCGAGTACGTCGCAGACCTGATAGAGCAGATTTCAGGACCCATCAACAACGCCGCCAATATCTACATTACGGGTGCCGATGGGTTGCCGCATGTGGTCCAGGATATTGGCAATGCCAATGGTTCGCAGGTCGTAGGTCATCACGGTGGCACGCTTGAGGCGGCGCTTGATGGTCTGGATAAAAGGGTTGGGCTGGAACTTGTCCTCGATGCGAAAACAGACGGCACGGACCAGACCGCTGTAGTTGTGGCGTTCTTCTCCAAGGTGTTGACTGAAAATCGCCCTTGGATGGTCCCGTCGGGGGACTACGTCATCAATCCGACTTCTCCCATCACAATTAAAACCTCAGGGGTATGCAATGGCCGATTCCTTGTCCCGAAGGCGAACCAAACTTTCCGCTTCGATATCCTCCGAGATGTAGCAGGAACCGTGATTCCAACAGGTTCATGGACTGCTTTGCAGCGCGGGACAACCAACGCAAGCGCGTTGAACGCCGTTGGCAAAAACCTGTTCATCTCATCGACCGAGGTATTGATTGAACGCATCGGGTCAGGCGGAGCACCTTACTTGAAGCAGGAGTTCATCCGATGCCCTCTGCCTGGCGGCATCTTCAGCACCGCTATCACGCGCAATTACAACTTCAACACCAACTTGACAGTGACGGCTCACACCCCGTCGGTGCCGATTTCGATTGAAGGACTTTCAATTCTGCTCACGGGACAATCTGGTGGCGTGGAGTCCAACCGCGGAACGATTGTGGTGACGCGTGATAACGTCGTGATGGACCAGCCATCCGTGATCAATGCTGACCCCGCCCAGCCACGGCCTGTCGCGATTGAAGTTAGTTACTGTGCAGATGTGACGCTTAACCAGCCGCATGTCCGTGGCTTCAACTACGGCGGCCTGGGTTATGGAATCCTCAACGGCACGACCATCGGGCTCACCGTGAATCAGCCAGTGTTGGAAGACTGCCGGCATGCCTATACCGGCGCTTATACGGTCGACGTTGTGCTCAACGGCGGCTCATACAGTCGAGTTATTGACGATCACTGGACCGATCGATTCACCGCCAATGACGTCAAGGTATACGCACAGCCGGGCGCAAGCGCATTCGAATTTGCAGGTGACGACATCACCATCAACAACCCTCAGCAGTTCGGCGGGCGAAGCCTGTTAGGCATCCGTGTGGATACGCCGAGCCTAGGGGGCAAAGTCGTGGTCAAGAACCCACGGATTCAAACTCGAGGGGAGAGCGGCGCGTTCCATTTGTTTGGTTTCTCCAGCCCGGGCGGACCTGGAGCAATTGGTTTCACCTACACCAATAAGCCGCGGTTGCCCGACACGGTCGTAATCGAAGACGCCCGGATTGATTCAGATACAGCCGTTGTGTATGGCGCGTACCTGGGGAGCCTCTTGGCGCCGCACACCACCTGGGGAACCATTTGCCTGCGCGGACAATGGACGTTCACGGGTTCTACGGTGATCGGTATCTTTGCGGAGAAAAATGCCACCTATCAGCAGGATCGGCGCCCGCTGTTGGCCTGTGAAGCAACGATGGATTGCGGAGCCAACGGTACTGCCGTGTATGTGATTGCTACCGATGCGGTCACCACCAACGCCATGGACGTCAAGTTGACGAATACTGTTCGCGGAGCTTTGCGCTACAGCGGGTACAGCGTCAACAACCTGCGAGCCAACAACGCGACGATTACGAACATGGTTGACGACAACGCGGCGGCGACGCCGTTAGGGGCGAGTATTTTTTCTGGTTGTTGGTTTACCGGCGGGGCGGTGTCCGCGACCCTGAAGAATATGGCTTTTCAAGCATGCCAGTTTACCGGCAACTACACAGCATTCCCGATCGCGGCCAACGTCACGATGGTGGGGAATATCAAAGGCACCACCGTAACCGGGCTCCCTGCTGACATTCGGGCAAACGTGGTGGCACCTTTCTCTTAAGCGCAAAGGAGTATGGTTACGCAGTCCTGCATCGGCGGCCGCGCCGCCCATGTCCGAGCGCCGATGCGGGTCGCCACCGAGTCTGCACCAGCCGCTATCGGCCTAACCGTCTTCTCAAATATATTTGGACTTCTCGTTGTAGGCGGGAGTAGCTTTGAATATCTCTCTCGCCTGGAAAGGAATATCCAATGGGCCGCAAGACAATTCCATCAAGTGTAATGTTGGCCCTAAGATCTGAAGTAGGCTTTGGATGCCCTGTGAAAGACTGCGGAAATCCGTATTTGGAGTACCACCACTTTGATCCTCCTGTCAGCGTTCGTGCTCACAATGAGCCGCAAGGCATGATTGCTCTTTGTGCGCAGCATCACAAGAAAGCGGATGGCGGCGCCTATACAAACGAACAACTACATGCATTGAAAAAAGATAGAGCACATGCTGAGAGTGTTAAGGGAAGTTTGGATTGGCTGCGTCATGAGCTTATAGCGGTAGTAGGTGGGAATTATTACCATGAGACACCAAGAATTATCGTTATTGATGACGTAGAGGTTGTTTCTTTGAGAAGAGATGAGGAGGGATATCTTCGGCTCAGTGTTAACATGTTGAGTCTTGGAGCAGAAGAGCGGATGTCAATAGATAGAAATTCTTGGGGAGGGGTAGGAACGCCAATTGACTTAAGGTGCCCGCCTCAGGGCAAGGAGTTAGAAGTTAAGTATAGAAATGGAGACTATCTTTATCTCCGCTTTTTTGAGGTTGAATCGGCAAAAGAAGCTGTAAAAAAATATCAAAATGAAGGTTTTTTAGATGAGGGAATTAATTATCCAGTTACTATCGTTGAGGTGAATTTTAAGGTTGGTGGTACTGATATTGATTTTTCACCCATTGGGTCAGAGTTTGGTGGTTATTCTGTGTCCGGCGGGTTTTCATCGCACTGCGGAGGAGGTGTGTATATAGGAGGGACTGGGTTGGAGTGGAAGCAGAACCCGGATGAAATAGCTGGATCAATATCGTCGTTAAAAAGTGGTCGCGTAATAAAAGTCGACTTTAGAAAAGGTAGATAGTTCGTGGAGGTTTAAAGCCCGGCGCTGGGCCAGGTCCTTGATGCACGTCACCACGCCTTTGGGCTGAGTTCATTGTGCTGGATGTGCGATGAGATCAGTGGAGTGCGGGGGAAAATAGCGCCTTGGCGGCCTCGTCCAGCTGCTTCTCGATCTCAATCAGCTCGGCTTCTTTGACACCAATCGCGCTTTTGTAAATGCAGGCCATGAGTCGCAGCAGTTCAAGGTCTGAAATGTTCGCGAGATCATCTTTTAGGTCGGGACACTCGCTGAGTAGAAGCGCTCGCACCTCTTCTGCGGATTTTGACTTGCCCATGCTTAATCCCTCCATGGCAAAACTCGATTTTAGCCCATGAGAATGCGGGGCAATGGCCACTGATCGCCAGATCTGCTGAAGGAGAGGGGTAGATACAAGAAGCCCGGCGCTGGGCCGGGCACACTAGTCGAGCAGATGAGTAGCTTGTCGTGACATCACCATCTCTTCCAAGATCTCGCGGACAAGTCTATGGATTCCCTCTTCTCCGTGATAATGGCTGCGCTCTATCTGTGAGATCGTGAACTGGTTTGTGCCTGGGCCAGCCACGTTAATCGATAAGCATCCGTCTTCGTTAATCGAGCACGTGACAATGCACTGCGGAAGCCGATCAGAAAGAAGGCGTTCAAGATCGAGCTTGCTTAGGACGTCCATTCAGTGACCTGAAGGAAGGGGGGAGGGAGTATGAGCATAGACCCTGACAGCCGAGTGTAAATGATGTCTTATTAATACCTCGCCAAATTGGCGGGCACATACGAAAAGCCCAGCGCTGGAGGCTCCACCCGCTGTCATCTATCCAACCATGGGTGGCGCTGGACGATGTAAAGCCTGCGGTTGATAACCATGGGCAGGTCACTCTGGTGTCATCAGGACCGCAAGCGTCATCTTGATGAACTCCTCGTTCTTGTCGATGGTGTCCAGGGCGCCGCGTACGTTGTCAGCAACGTCGGTGGAGCCGTGCCGTTCGACCCAATTGGACAGCTCCATGATGGCCGCTTCGAGGGCCAGTTGGTTTTCATGGATCTTGAATAGCAGGGAAGGGAGAAGGTCCGAGTTGGGCATGTGACGACTCCTTGGGCAATGGAATCAGCGTAGCAGTTTGGGAAGGGTATTCGGACGGCAGGACGTCGGATGAAGGGTGACCCACTGTAGTAATATACAACGCTAAGCTATTGATTCTTATAGGGTGTTAAGGCTGTTTTGTCTTGTGCGGTATTTATGAACTTTCCTTTATTTTTCATAGTGTTACACTCGATTTACGGTCACCTTGACATGGTGGGGGTCGTTGGTTCGAGTCCAATCGCGCCTACCAAACAAAATCCGCTCTGCTGGGCGGTCTAGAAGGGTCAACCGAGAGGTTGGCCCTTTTTTGCGTCTGGGGTTTGGGGAAACCTATATAGTGGAAGTCACTGATAGCCCGCTGATGCGCGGGCTTTTTCGGTACGCGTCTATCGGTTCCCAGCCTGCTCGTACACCGAGCTTCGCTCGCGCTTACCGACGGCTAGCACCAAGATGACAATTCGCTCATCCTCAACGCGGTACACAAGTCGGTAGCCGGCGCCGCGCAATTTGATCTTGTAGCAATCCTTCATGCCGTGGAGCGCATCGCCTGGCACTCGCGGGCCGGTCTGCCGCTGCTGAAGCTTTTTGAGAAACTGGAGACGAATTGCACCGTCCAGCTTTCGCAGTTCTTTCAGCGCTTTCGGATCCCACTCGACTCCGTACTCAACGCCCATTGGCTATATCTGCTTCGGCCTCGCCAATCAGATCGTCGAGAGATACGCGAACAGGTGTTTCGTTGGCGTCGAGCCGTGCCTTGGCCAGGTGTACGAGTTCCAGTTCGTCCAGGCGCTCGACCATCGCCTCATAAACATTCGCGGGGACCATATAGCCCACAACGCGGTTGTGGTTCAGCACGGCCACAGGCAAGCCATTGGCGCCGCTCAAGACGGAAGATGGGTTCTTCTTGAGTTCAGATACGCTGACGGCCACATCGGCCAGAATATTTTGCATGGATATGACTCCTGAATAGGTCTTTATTCTGGTCTTTTTATTCTGGAGTGACAACTGTGCAGGATCTTCATGCAGGCTCAAGTCCAGTCAACCGCAGCGGGGAAAGCGGGGACAGGCCACGATTATTAGATGGGCCGATTACAAGTGAGCTCAAATCGTGGTCTGTCCCCGGTTTCCAAAAAAGCCGAAAAAGGGGACAGATTTATTTCGCCGCGCTGAAAGTCTTTTTTTGGGCTGGTTTGGGAAAAAACTGTCCTCTTTTCCGTCTCCTTTCCCCTACGTCCCTTCGCTGCGGCTTATGACGACTCAAACGAGCGTCGCGAGGGGTATTGACGCAAATTCCTACACAAACCTCGGAAGCCAGCGCATTGCAGCATCAAGGTGCGCAGCTTATTGTCCCTCTGTCGCCGAGATGGCGATTCGGGTTTGGCGACTCGACTGAATGAAGCGCAGAAGCTCCTGCTACACTGCGGGGCTTTTTTGCAGTTGCAGACTGCTTTATGGCAGCTGTGTGCGGGAGACTTTCGAGTCTGCCGGTTCGCTTTCATTCCCGGTTCGCCAACCCGAGCACAGCTGCCACCCCATTCGTTTGGCGACGTTTGAGTGGTAGTCCTTATCAATTGAATGAAGGTACTGCTCATGACCCGATACATGCCCATCACCGGCATCGACTGCATCCCCGCAACCCTGCTCATCGACACCGAAGCGCCTCTGGACGTCCTTTTCGAAACCGCCGATTACCGCATCCGCACGGTGACCCAAGTCTTGGAAAATATCGCGTTTCGCTCGGACATCAGCTCAGACACGGTGGTGCTGACTGATTTTTGCAAATTGCTGACCACATCGTTACGCGATGGTTGTGATGTCATGGATGTGATTGGAAGACGATTGCGGGCGCAGGCGGCGGAATAATGAAGACGGGCGACTTATAAGCCGCCCGTTTCATAAGAGGAAAACGGGGGGCAGACTACGATTATGAGACGGGCCGATTTTACAAGCGAACTCAAAATCGTGGTTTGTCCCGGTGTCTAATCCGTTCGTCAGGCCGGTGAATGATTAGCTGCATGCCCAGGCTGCGCATGAAGATCAATGCCTAGCGCATGAATGACCTTGAGTACGGTATCAAATCTCGGCTTTGATCCGGGTGCGAACGCCTTGTACAAGCTTTCTCGCCCCATGCCAGAGTCTTTAGCGATCTGCGCCATGCCGCGGGCCTTGGCCACATAGCCAATCGCTCGGAGAAACTCCTCGCTATCGCCATCAGCCAGCACCTGAGAAAGGTATTCGCTGATTGCTTCGTCGCTATCGAGAAGTGCCGCCATGTCAAATGTCGTCAGGTGTTGGCTCATGCTCAAATCTCCTTTGCCGATTTCTTCGCTCGCCGGATATCAGCACGCTGTGAAGACTTGTCACCACCGGCCAGTAGCACGATGACCACACCACTGCGCAAGGTGAAATAGACCCGGTAGCCAGCGCCTACATCCACACGCAACTCTGAAATACCATCACCGACAGGTTTCACATCGCCCAGGTTATCTGCTGCAGCGCGATCAATGCGGCGGACGATAGCGATTTTTGCTCGCAGATCACGGACCGATGAATGCCAAGCAGTGAACGTCTGCGTTTGCTGGATGAGATCATTTATGAGTGGACCGTATCCAGCTGGATACAGGCAGTCAAGATGCCGATACTGGTCATCCCCAGTATTCTCAATCCGGGGTGGGTAGGGGAGAAAATGGGGACAGCCCATGACCTGTGAACTCAAAACCATGGTCTGTCGCCAGTCTTTGCTGACCTCGCCCTTGGCTCGTAGCAGCGAAGTAATGGTGCTAAATTCTGCGCGTCCCAGCGTGCGGGCTCGTCTGGCTCGGCGGGGATATTTAACGCCTCTCTCAACCGATTTTGTGGATATGGAAATTCAATGAACACGTCCAAGCTTTCGATTGCGCTGTCCTGTGCTGTTGCTGTTCTGATGTTGGGCGGATGCGCTGCCTCTGTTAAAAGCGGCGGGACTGAAACACTCGTCATTCAGGAGTCAGCCAAGCAAAACCTGGTCGTAAACTTTCAAGGTAATAGCAAGGTTCAACAAAACGAGGACTGGCCTCGCTTGAGGCAAGAATGGAATGACGCCCTGCAAGTCGAAGCAACTCGCGCCGGCTACAGCCTTACAGAGACTCAGGCATCAAGCCTCGACGGCAAGGACGGTGTCGGTATCAAGATCAACGTGACCAATTTCCGTTACCTGACACCAGGTGCTCGCTACGGAGCCGGGGTCATGGTGGGAAATGCGTGGGTCAATTCCAGTGCAGACTACTCGGACTTGAAATCGGGCCGCCTGATTGGAACTCGGACATATGACACGTCGTCGTCTGCTTGGGAAGGTGTCATGTCGGCTATGACCAAAGAGCAGGTTCAGGCTATTTCTCAGAAAATCATCAGTGACATCAAGAGCGCAAAAGCCAAGTAATGCGATCCTGGTTAACCGGCGTCCTGAGTCGACGAATAAAGCGGGTTGCGGAAGAGCGCGGATGACTCAATGGAAAACACAGGGGTTCTGGAGTAAGGCGTGGACCTATGCGTTGTTGGTATTTCTCGTAGTGTTTACCTTTTACTCCGACGCGACCTGGTTGGGCGACGGCTCATCCAAGCCCAGGCGGGTCTTCAGCCCCGGCTTCATCGCGTTCTGCGCATTGGTGGCTGTGTTTGAACTAATGGTGCTGAATCACTTCTATGGTGCGAGTAGATGAGGTGAGAGTTAAAGGATTGAGGGGATGCGGGGCAGGCCACGATTATGAGACGGGCTGATTACAGATGAACTCAAAATCGTGGTCTGTCCCCTGTTTCCCCTGTTTCCCCTGTTTCCCACCTCACGCCCGGCTGCATCCCTCCAGCTTCCAATCCGGCCCCGGAACTTTTCCTTAAAATGATGTCAATTTGATAGCGTTTCGCGACGCTCCTAAATGAGGATCAACCAGTGCCAGGCTGTTTCCTGGCAGACCCAGGAACGTATGAAATGAAAGTGATTCTTGCGATGGTATTGATGTTCAGCGGTTACGCCTTTGCCGGTTGTGGCAACATCGATGATCATGACCAGCGCGCTTATTGCAATGCCAGGGAGAGCGGCAGCAGTTGCGGAAACATCGATAATCACGATTTGCGCGCGGCGTGTAACGCAGAGCTGGGAGGCAGTTCTTGCGGCAACATTGATGATCATGACCAGCGGGCGTATTGCAATGCCAAGCAGGGCGGTAGCAGTTGCGGCAACATCGATAATCATGACTTGCGTGCGCGATGCAACGCGGAGACGGGTAGCAGTTCCTGCGGCAACATCGATGACCATGACCAGCGCGCCTACTGCAATGCCACCACCGGCAGCAGTAGTTGCGGGAATATCGACAATCATGATCTACGCGTCCAGTGTGAGTCCGCGAAGCGCTGATTGGGGCATCGGCGGTGGAATGGGTAGGGAGCACCTGCATAGCGTTCTGCCGTGATGTATCTGCGTCGAAGCTGATGAAGCAACGCCCCGAGGAAGGGTTGATCAATGCCAAAGAAACATCAGGAAAGCAAAGCAGCGACTGCTGCTGACATTGAGCGCTCCATCCAGGCACTGAACAAAATGGCAGAACGCCTCTGGGGCGATGGTCGGGAGGCTGAGGCGAAAGCCCTGCTCGATGCCTTGGATGCTTTAAACAGGGCGCTCGATAGGATCAGGATCGGGGAGAGTCGCAGGGTTCTTCATTGAAGCGTGAGGAGAGATGGGGCACACCCACGATATGAAACGGGCTGATTACCGATAAACTCAAAATCGTGGATTGTCGCTGGTATCTAGGCGTCGGCATACGTTTGGCGCGCAAAGAAAAGCCCGACTGGGGAGGCCGGGCTAAAAGGGTTTCACTAGGAGCTGAGATGACCATAGGCGCTCGGCTGTGAAAGGGATGTGAAAGATTGCGTTCAGTACGAGTTTTACAATCGTGGTCTGTCCCTGGTCTCATTACGGCGAGCGAGCGGGATAGAGCAATCGCTGCCGGATAACTGGCTGCTGGCTACACTGGGTTAGCTCACTCATCGAAGGACATGGAATGCTCATCGTCTTCAGCGGCCTTCCCGGCACCGGAAAAACGACTATCGCTAATGATCTTGCCGCTACAACAGGCGCCGTGTACCTGCGGATCGATACGATTGAACAGGCGATTCGAAACTCGGGTGCTCTTGCGCGAGATGTGGGACGCAGTGGTTACATGGTTGCTAATGAGCTAGCCCTGAGCAACCTTCGTTTGGGTCGCACAGTCATCGTTGATTGTGTCAATCCCGTTCTCGAAAGCCGAATTGCGTGGAGCGAAATAGCCTCACAGGCGGGTATTCGATTGGCAAATATCCAAGTGATTTGCTCCGATAAACATGAGCATCAGCGCCGGGTCGAAACAAGGAGGGTTGATATTCCCGGGCTGACGCCACCCACCTGGCAGTCGGTACTGGATCACGAATATGAGCCGTGGGATGAAGCTCCGTTTTGCATAGACACGGCTCTGATCTCTCCGGTGCAAGCGGTCGCGATGATCATCAATCGACACGGTGGTGCTGACTGATGTTTTTAAGTTGCTGACCACATCGTTACGCGATGGTTGTGATGTCATGGATTTGATTGGACGACTGCGGGCGCAGGCGGCGGAATAATGAAGACGGGCGACTTATAAGTTGCCCGCTTCGTAAGATGTGGGACAGCTCCAAGAACGGAAGGGGGGCAGGAGCCCAGCTACATCGCATTTGACGCATAACAGCCAGGATTGGAACCGGTTAAAGGCGGCTACGAAATGAATTTACCGGCGGTCCGACCTTTTGGA
Organism: Pseudomonas sp. PF05; assembly: GCF_056521845.1. Lineage (NCBI taxonomy): Bacteria > Pseudomonadati > Pseudomonadota > Gammaproteobacteria > Pseudomonadales > Pseudomonadaceae > Pseudomonas > Pseudomonas sp. PF05. Next base: position 131,324 of record NZ_JBWLPW010000009.1, read on the forward strand.
ATTGCTGTCACCCGGGGGACTCCACTCATAGAGAAATATGTATTTCTCAATGGCGGTGAACACCGCCCGAGGTAAATGGAATGACGTCGTTCGAAGAATTCAGGGCCGCATCCCATGAGCTTCTCAAAGAGCTGGACGCTGCGACGATAAAAATGATGATGCTGGTTTCTGCCAAAGAGGTATCCGGTCCTTTTTGGGAGGATGCTGCCCAGCGACATCATGACGCTGTAGATGCTTGGCACTCCTTTCTCAATATCCCTACGGATTTCGCTGTGAATCCGCCTGTTCCCTGAGGGGGGGAAGGAAAGGGACGGGGCGAATTCTGCCCTTTTTTCGGCGCTGAAGGCGCCATTGGATCAGTCTTGGTCCAAGGTGTCGCTGGCAGGAGCATCCGCTTCAGCGATGCTCCGCCCCAACAACCACTCACTAAACACCCGCACCGCCGCCTGCCGCTCCCGCCCCGGCACACACACCACCGTATACAGCGCACCCGCCAAGCGAACCTCGGGGCGATATTCAACCAGCTCCCCACGCCCGACAGCCTCAGCAACCAGCACATTACTGGCGAGCACCAGCCCGTGCCCGGCGATCGCCGCCTGCAGGGCATGCTGCTCCTCGTCATAACGCCGCAAACGCGCGTTCTCGAGCCAGCCCAGGGTGTCGGCCTTGGCGCACCACGCAGGCCAGTCGACCGCCACCTTTGCGCTGCTCAGCCACGGCACGTCGATCAGTTCAACGGGTGAGCCCATAGCGGGTGGTTGCCAGCCGGGGCGGCAATACACGCCAAAGTACTCGTCCAGCAAAGGCTGTTCGAACAGCTGTGGGTCCGGGGTGAAGAGGGCGCGGATTGCCAGGTCGATGCTGGCGTCTCGTCGCAGGTCCACCACGTCGTTGCTGCTGTGCAGCCTGACGTCGATCTCCGGGTGCAATCGATGGAAGTCCCCGAGCCGAGGGATCAGCCACAGGCTGGCGAACGCCGGCGTTGTGCTCACCACCAGGGACTGCGCGGCACACGGTGGCGACAGCATCTGCAGGCCCTGCTGGATATCGAGCAGGGCGCGGTGCATGTAAGGGTGAAGGCGCTCGCCGTCGGCGCTCAGGCGCACGTTTTGGCTGGAGCGAGCGAACAGGCGCACGCCAAGGAAGGCTTCAAGGCTTTTGACCTGGTGGGAGATCGCCGCCGGGCTGACGTTCAGTTCCTGGGCCGCCGCCTTGAAGCTGCCCAGCCGTGCAGCGGACTCGAAGCCGCGCAAGGCGGTGAGGGGCAGTTTGGCGAACATGGGTGGGTAGGTTACTCAGGTTGAGCGTGGCTCAATTTAGCTCAATTGTGCGCGGGTGCTCAACTTGCCAGGCTGTGGTCTACCAACCCAGCTAAGGAGCCCAGCGATGCAAGGCACGCCCCGTAAAATCCTTCAGGCCATCCTCTACGAAGCCGGTGGCGTGCTGTTCGTGGCACCGGCGCTGGCGCTGACCTACGACCAGGGCATGGGCTATTCAACCCTGCTGTCGCTGGTGATTTCCGCTGTCGCGCTGGCCTGGAACATGCTTTTCAACGGCCTGTTCGAGTGGTGGGAACGTCGCCAGCGCAGCCGCCATCGCAACTGGCAGCGACGACTGCTGCATTCCCTGGGATTTGAGGGCGGCTTGACGTTAATTCTTACCCCGGTGATCGGCGCGTGGTTGGGCATCAGCTTGTGGTTGGCGCTGGTGACCAACCTGGGGTTGTTCGTGTTTTTCTTTTTTTACGCGCTGGTTTTTCAATGGGGGTTTGATCGAGTGTTTGATGTTCCGCTTTCGGCGCAGGCCGATCAGGGTTCTGTCTCTAGTGCTCGCTGAGGCAGTTGCATGAATTTGTACGGGCGGCGATGGGCCTTTCCAGGCCGAAAGTCATTACAATTTGGCACGACGCGGGGCATTCGCAACGCACGGCATTTCATTTGAATAAGGAAGTCCTACGTGAAACGGAGTTTCTCCCTGGCGCTTGTCATCCTGGCCGCAACTCTCGGTGGCTGCGCCGCCAACAAGCCGTCCAATGATCCATCCTTGGTTGGTTCATGGAAAGGCCTGCGGGCAGAAAATGGCAAATGCCAGTTCCTCTCCTGGAACAATAACCTCAAGCCTGACGGTCGCTTCACCATCACCTTTTTCCGGGATGCCCAGCAGACCCAGCCGATTCAAACCGAACATGGCACCTGGTCCGCTGCCAATGGCAAGAACGAATTGAGAACCGATGGCGTGCGTTTGCCAGATGTCTACACGTACAAGTTGATCGATGCCGACACGGTGCATTATGTAAGTGTGGCGTCAGACCCTTCCGGCGATTGCCAGGAAGATTATGACTTCATTGAGCGCCGCATTCGCGGTTAAGCCGATTTGACATGCGTTTGCCTTATCGGCGATGTGTTTTCCGCAATCAGGCATCTACTCGTTGGTCTGAGCCTGTTTGATCTTGCGTGAATAAATGATGCTGGTATGGTGGCGCCTCGTTTAAATCAGCATTCTAGAGGGACCTCTTATGCACTCATTTTTCGCCAAGACTTTTGGCGGTCTTACGACCAGCTACTACATCCGCCAGTTTCTTTTTGGGCTGGTGTTCACTGTGATGATCATCTCCCTGGCGGCCAACGGCCCCGGTGGAATCGGCGCGAAGCCTGGGCTGATCGTGTTGGCGATCATCAACACATTGCTTTATCCGTACTCTCGATTCGTCTACGAAAGCGTTGTTGGCTACATCATGGGTAACAATGTTTTTTTCGTGAATGCATTGTTCATGTTGATGGTGAAGGTTTTCACCATGGCCATGTGCTGGTCGTTTGCGATTTTCGTAGCGCCGGTGGGGTTGGCGTACCTGTTCTGGCGCAACAGCCGTTCGGCCGTTGAATAGATCAATAGCTCAACGCGTTTGTAGTTGAAAATTGGTGTGGGTAGGGCACGCGTGAACAGACCATGGTTATGGGGAAACTCATAATCGTGGTCGGTACCCTGTTTCCCTGCACGAGGAAAGCCGCAGGGTTCTCCATTGATCCGCTAGCGGACGTGAGTCCTCAATTTACGATATGGAAATCTCATGAAAAAAAACCTCGCAATACTCGTTCTCTTGGCCTTGACCGGCTGCGCCTATCAGAAATCTCAGTACGTTCTCGATATCGAGAATGCGCCCCTGCCAACGACTCCTGAAGCAACAGCCAGCGAGTGCGCTCGCATCTACGACGAGATCGACAAGAATAACCAGGCTATGGCTCGCAGCTACCAAGACGGTAGCTTCACCATGAAGGCTCAGAACGAAAAAGATGCGCGTAATGAAGCGCTATCTATTCGGACATTCAAGATAGGCTGCCCTCGGCGGTAACGTCAGCATTAGCGGTCCCGATGGTCATTACCAACTCCGATCCCGCTATGATGCATGGCTTAGATGGCGATTGTAGATAAAACTATGCAAAAGTTGTCATTCTTCGTCAGAGTGTTGTTTGCATGTTGCCTTCTTGTCGCCACGGCTAATCACATCCGTGCAGATGCTTTACATGGTTTGCTCTGGGACTACGGATACGGACCTAGCGCTTATATGGCGAGCCGTATCTTTTGGGGAGCGCTTACATTTTTTGACCCGCTCGCAGCTCTGCTCCTGTTCCTCAAGCCAAGAGCCGGAATCATGCTTACGGCTGCGATCATCTTGGTCGACGTAGCTCACAACACTTTATACGTCGCATTGAAGCAGCAGTGGCTGGAGCCGTTCTACCTGTCCCAGGTGGCGTTCCTTACCTTTGTATGCCTGCTGTCCCCCATCGCTTGGCGCGGCTTGACTCCTGACGCTGTAATTACCAGTCCAGCCTGAGCGGCAAGGGTCCCTCACGTTGAGAGCGTCAGGCAGAGAGCCAGTACTGTGGCAGTTGCCCGGTCTGCCGAAACCGAACAGCCGGCGGTCATTGGGTGCCAGCTGTGATGCTTGAAGCGCTCCCGCCAGCGGGTCGGAGTTTCGCGATCATCTCTGCGTGCAACGGGGTGGTGGTTGATTCGTCCTGGGTGTTCACCACAGCTCCTTGGAGGGTCTGGATCGACCGTTATGAAAGCACACATTGGCCCGCCGGGGCAGGGTGTCATTGGTCGGCGACTCGTCTAGATCGGGGGTTTATACCAAGCTAAGGGTTGCCACACGGATTGTTGGCGACTACCCTGAAAATGTTTGGATTGTTACGAGAAGTTTCGTGCGTGGCGATTTTTGGTCAACCCACTTAAGGATGAGGTGAGCACTATGTTTTCTCATGAAGGTACTGCAATAGAGGTGTTGCTCTTCATTTTTGGCTTTGCCGGGTTTGCCCTGGCACTGTGGTTCGTTCATGCCTATTTCGAGCGAAAGACTAAAAATGGTGTAAAAAAACAACATTTCGGTCATTAAGGCAATTGAGCTTCGGCCGATGGTTCTTCGTAAGCGTCTGCCGAATCCACCTTCCTGATACCTACGCTCAGGGCGATGGAGTCCATCTCTTGAGATGCCCGTTCTCGTCGGGCAAACTCCTGCTGCTCAGTTGGCCGATAACAGGAGTTTACGGATGCCATTTCCACTGACGGAACAGAATGCCTTGTTGACCCTGAAAGGCGTAGGGCCGGCTGTTATCGCTCGCCTTGAGCAGATGGGCATTGACTCGCTAGCTGTGCTCGGTAAAGCGAATGCTTGTGACATCCTGGCTCAGGCATCGGCAGCAGCAGGATCGACTTGCTGGAAGAATAGCCCCCAAGCTCGGGCCGCCATTAACGCGGCCATTGAGTTTGCCAGGAACGCTCAGTTGGGCACACCAGGTGCGTAAAGCTGATCGCTTATTTCAATTGGTAAATCTGATTCGTGTCCATCAGCCAATCTCTGCTGAACGACTGGCTAGCCGAATTGGCGTTTCCGTTCGCTCGATCTATCGATACATCGATGACCTTTCCTTAAGTGGAATCCCAATCTATGGGACCGTCGGCGTGGGGTATGCCTTGGATGCCGATTTTGAGATGCCGCCTTTAACGTTGAACAGGCTCGAGCTGGATGCATTGATGCTCGGGATGGAAATGCTTTCAGCTTGCGCCGATAACGATCTAAGTGCTGCTGCAAGGATGTTGTTGAGCAAGATCTCAGCGTCTATGGGCCATCACAAGGTTGATCCCGGCACGGCAAAAATCAGGGCACTTGGCACAACACCTTCTTCGACACGAGGCCATCTGGCAGCCCTTCGAAATGCCATCGAAAACATTCAGACACTGAAAATAACGTATACCCGTCTGGACGGTGTGGTTTCGAAACGGCTCATTTGCCCCCTTGGCCTTTTCTACTGGGGAGGAAAATGGACAGTTGGAAGCTGGTGTTGCGTCAGGGCGGCTTACCGCGATTTTCGGGTCGATCGCATCACCTCCATCGCCATTGCCCAGCAATCATCACCCGACCATCCTGCCCTTGATCTTCAAGCGTATATGAAGCACCAGGCAAGCCATTGGAAAGCGACCACCACTACTGACACTACGCTGTCAGTATGAGCCACTGACAATGGGGACTTCTTAACACACGGAAGGTCATTGCTATGCAGCACTCATCTCATGTACTCGAACTTGCCATTTTCAAGGTCAAACAGGAATGCGTTGCGCAAATGCCTGTGCTTCGCGCAGGGCTTCGTGAAACGTTAAAGGCCTTTGCTGGTTTGATCGAGTACCGTGCCTACTGCCCTATGAGCGACGATCGAGTCTTCGTGGACTTGGCAATGTGGGACAGTCTTGAGAGCGCACAAAAAGTGGCAAAGGCGTTCAACGATGGAGATCCGAGATTCTCTGAGTATATGTACGCCATTGAAAACCTGACGTTCATGAGTCACCTCGTTCCAGAGATGAATTGATCTGACAGGCCGTGTGACCTGCAACGGGTCACTGACGGCTTTTGGCGTCATTCCATCAGCCAGCAGAGGCAGGATACGGGCCCGCTCGACAAGGGCCTGGCCCAGCGTACTCATCCTCATCCAACCTTGCAGCGTAATGAGATCAGAAGGCGATGAAGTGAAGGGAGAGGCTGGCCTTCAGGAGCGGCTGACGCTGTCACCGTAGACACGGATCATGTCCAGCAGGTTCTTGACCCGCAACGGCAGGTTGCCGGCTGGATAGACCGCATGCATGCGCGGGTCTTCACCCGTGCTGGAGGTCAGCTTGTACTCGGGGAACACCCGCGCCAGGCGTCCCGCCGCCACTTCCGGCTCCGCCAGCCAGTCGGCCAGGCGGGCAATCCCGGCACCGGCCAGCGCAGCCTGGAACACCGCCGCGCCGGAACTGAAGCGAAACTTGGGGTGCACGCGAAAGCTGCCGGCCTGGCCTGGCCCACGAAAATTCCATTCCTTTAGAATCCGCGGCGCCGTGTGCAGGATCAATGCGTGCTGTTCCAGCGCCTCGATGGACGCCGGCAGCCCGCATCGCTCCAGGTAGCCAGGGCTGGCGTAGAGGTAGCGCGAATAGCTCCACAGCGGGTAGCCGATCAGGTCGCTGGATTGTGGAAAGGCGCCGCGAATCGAAAAGTCCAGCTTGCCCTTGACCGGATCGACCGCCGCATCGGTGAAGATCACATCCACGCTGACATCGGGATAACGCTGGCTGTACTGGGCGATCAACCCGGGGATCACCGTGTGGGCCAAGGATTGCGGTGCGCAAAAGCGGATCCAGCCGGTGGCCAGGCCGCTGAGCCCGGCCAGGTCCTCGTCCGCCTCACGTTGCAGATCGAGCATTCTGCAGGCGTGGGGCAGTAGCCGCTCGCCCGCCTCGGTCAGCGTCACGGCATTGGCCGAGCGATTGAACAGCTTGACCCCGCTGCGTTCTTCCAGCCCTTGAATGGCGCGGGTCAGCGAGCTGGGGGAGCGCCCCAGGCTGCGGGCTGCGACGACAAAGCTGCGCTTGCGGGCCACCGCCGCAAAGGCTTCAAGATCAGCCAACATATCCAGTGCCATCGGCCACCTCGTTGCACTTTTCACAATATGACATTGCAACACAAAAAGGCCCCTTCAGTTAGCCTTCCCGCTCTCGACCACCCACCCCTTTATCGCCAGAGCCTGATTCAATGTTCGATATCGTCCTGCTATGTGTCTTCGCCTTCGCCGCCGGCCTGATCGATGCGGCCGTCGGCGGCGGCGGCCTGATCCAGATCCCGGCACTGTTCAATGTGCTGCCCAGCGCCCAGCCCGCCGCCCTGCTCGGCACCAACAAGGTCGCGGCGGCCTGCGGCACGGCCTTTGCTGCACGCTCGTTCGTGCGCAAGGTGGTGATCGACTGGAGCCTGGTGGTTCCTGCCGCTGGCGCGGCCTTTGTCATGGCCTTCGCTGGCGCGGCGACGGTATCGATCGTGCCGCAGGCACTGATGCGCCCGGCGGTATTGGTGCTAATCATGCTGATGGCGATCTACACCTTCTGGAAAAAGGACTTCGGCAGCCTGCACAAGCCCATGCGCATCGGCACCAAGGAGAAGCTGCTGGCGGTACTGGTCGGTGGCGCCATCGGTTTCTACGACGGTTTGTTCGGACCGGGCACTGGCAGCTTCCTGATCTTCCTGTTCATTCGCTGCTTCGCCTTCGACTTCCTGCACGCCTCGGCGTCGGCCAAGCTGGTGAATATCGCCACCAATGTCGCAGCGCTGCTGTTCTTTATCCCGACCGGCAACGTGCTCTACCTGGTAGCGCTGCCGATGGCGCTGTTCAATATCCTCGGCGCGCTGACCGGCACCTGGCTGGCGGTGCGCAAGGGAGTGCCCTTTGTCCGCGCGCTGTTCCTGGTGCTGCTGGTGATCCTGATCAGCAAGCTGTCCTATGACCTGATCCTCCAAGGCTGATCCACCGCAGGCGCAGTTAAGAAACTCAATAAAGAATTCGATACGTTCCACGGTACGGTTTATCGGGGCCAGGGCAACGCGAACTGGGGATTAATGACTTCTCTGGCCCGCAGCCCCAAAACTCTCTAAGGCTCGGCGGGTTGAGTTGCCCATTGACCCGCCAAACAGTTTTCGACAGGCAGATTCAGCCCCATACTCTCGGTTTTTGCACCGCAGATATCCAGAAGAGGTCCTGTTTTGTCGAATGTTGAACCCCACCTGCACGCGCTGACGTTGAATCACATTTACGACGGTTTCAAACAGCTGATCCCCATCTCTCTTTTCGTCGTCGTGTTCGGAGTGGCTTTCGGCCTGGCCGCTGCGCAAACGGGCTTGAGTGATACATCAGCCGTGCTCATGAGCACGCTGGTTTTTGCCGGCGCTTCTCAATTTGCCGCACTGGATCTGTGGGGGCAGCAAGTGCCGGTGGTTCCGCTGATGATCACCGTCTTCGCCATCAACGCCCGGCACTTGTTGATGGGCGCGACATTGTATCCGTGGCTTCGGGAGCTACCCGTCGCCAAGCGCTACGGTGTCATGCTGGTTGTTTCGGACGCCAACTGGGCCATGGCGATGCAGGCGCTCAGTCGGGGCAAGCCGGGACTCGGGATTTTATTCGGCGGTGGCATTGCGCTCTGGGTCACTTGGATCCTGGGCAGTTGGCTGGGCCTTCATTTTGGCAGCGCCATTGAGAACCCGGTCAGTTTCGGGCTCGATATGGTGATGGGCTGTTTCTTGTTGGCGATGGTCGTGGGCGGGAAGAAAAACCTGCGCATGTTCATCATCTGGACCGTGGCGGCCTGCTCATCGCTGTTGGCCTACTGGTACTTGCCGGCGAACAGTCATGTCGTGGTCGGCGCTTTGGCGGGGGGCATCCTGGGCGCGCTGTGGATGGAGAAAAAACAATGAATATCGAAACGGCGGGCTACGGCACGTTGATCGTCATATTGATCATGGCCGTCGTGACATTGGCGACTCGGTGGGGCGGTGTTTTCGTGATGTCGTTCGTGCCGATCAACTATCGGGTGCAGCAGTTCATCACGGCCATGTCGGGCTCGGTGTTGGTGGCGGTGCTGGCTCCGCTGGCCGTTAAGGGTGATAACGGCGCGCGCCTGGCGCTGCTGAGCACGGCCATTGTCATGTTGATACTTAAAAAGCCGCTACCGGCGATTGCGGCCGGCATACTGGCAGCGGCTTTAGCCAGGCAGTTCTGAAAGGCCGAGTCGCCCGCCCACAAGCGGGCGATGGGTTTCAAGCAGTCCGCTGCACTGAATGCTTCTACGGAAGACGGCGCTATAGGTGTCTGCTTTAACTTGGAATAGATTCGGGAAATGGCCCCTTTCCCTGCTTTTCTTGTTCCCATTTCTTCTTTTTTACCAGCATTGACTATGCTGCTTGCTTAAACCATGGAGGATGTGAGCAATGGATGCTGCCGGCTTTGACAAGTTGTCTAACGTCGTTTCTCTCAATGGATTAGTGGGGACTGCGGGACTGGGAAATTGTATTGCCGTTGCTGGGTTCAATACGGGTAACGGCAGAATGGCCATGGCGCATTACAACACGCTTTTTTGTGCGAATGGCGAAGGCGACCCATGGAATGAAGGATCGCTGCGAAATTTTCATAAGTGGTTCGTCGGTGAGACCAAGGCCAATCAATTCATGATTGGCCTTGGTGCCGTTTGGTTCAATACTGCTGCCTCAACGGGCAAGAAGAACCGTCAAGGTTATCCGCTGATGGATGATCGGCGCTTTCAACTAATCAGGCTGATCGCACAGGTGTTTGATTATGAACCGATCCACGCAAGCCTTTGTTTTACCTTCACTGCGTCAAGAGGCCTGCCAATTCTTACCCCCTACCCGGACGAAACAATCATGCCTGACGGTTGGGGGCAGGTCGGCAAAGACATTCCCTACCGTAACTTTTAGCGCCTGATCAGCCTCTCTCCCTTTATTTATACCCATTACTGCGGCCCGGTCACTCATCGACGCCCTCATGGAGGAGGGCATCAACATGGCTTCATCAGGACGCTCGCTCCAATACATGAAAACGCGATTGTCGGCGCACTCAATGGTGTGCTCACGAAACCGATGTGATTGCTGAGGCGATGAGTTCCAGCCAACCTCCGGGTCAAAAGCTCAGGGTCGCCTCCCCAAACGAGTGATCCTGAACCCCAGCCATGAAATGCAGCGGCATCTGCTTTTTTGTCTCCAGAGGCGCAATTTCGAAACTTCCCACGACTTGGCCTTGAAGCGCACTCAGCCGTATCGACTCTTCTTCCTTTGCCTTTGCCATTCTCGCGTGGTTCGCTGCGATTTCGTTGAGAGTTGACACGGTACATCTCCATTGGCTGACTAAGCATTGATAAATTTGCCGCCGCGTCAGAATTACGTCGTTCTTGGCTGCTAACACAGGCCCGTGCAAACCCTAAGCCAGACGTGGCCGTCTATCGGACGCTACGTTTAACGGGCGACGAATGGCGGGACTGGCTGTCCAGAGCGCCCGGAAAGACGTTCAGCGCCGGTAACGTTGCAACCATGCCTCAACAATAAGTCACTGATAATACAAACCCCTCCCTCTGTATCCGGCTCACGACGATCAGTCAGCCTCTGCGCCACAGGCAGCGGGCACGGGGGGCGCGTTTTTATGCAGCGCCACCATTGCTATACCGATCAGGCTGGTGACCAGCGCCAATAGCAAAATCACCCGTTGGGTTCCGACAGGCGCGGCGAGTACCGCGACCAGCAGCCCCGCCAGCGGTTGCGACAGGTTGTTGAGCAACGTGATGACGCCGACGGTCTTGCCGAAGTCCTGAGGCGGAATGACTTGTTGGCGGAGGGTGCGGAAGTAGACGTTGAACATCTTGTCGAAACCGACAATCAGCAAGAAACCGACCACGTAGCCCCCTATGTTCGGGCTGAGCGCGGTGATGAAGGCGCCGACGGAAATCAGCGTGTAGGAGAGGGCGCCCAGCAGTTTCAAGGGCAAGGTCACCCGGGCCAGGAAGAACAGGATGAGGATGGTGGTCACGGCACCGGCGGCCTGTAAGCCTGCGTAGTCATCCTTGCCGGCGCCGTAATGGCCGATGACCATGGCCGCCGAGGTGGCGAGGGTGACGCCGATGATCAGGTTGACGCCCACCGCCAGGCCGATGATTTTTTTCAGTTCCGCCAGGTTGCAAATGTGGCCGAAGGCAATGCGTAGCGGGTTTAGCCAGAGGTCGTGATGTTGCTCGAAGGTTTCCAGGGTGACCGAACTGATGCGCTGCCAATACAGCATTGCCAGGTCCGCCAGCAGGAACAGCCCGGCAGTCGCCAGCACCACCCAGTGCCACGCCCACACCTCAAGCAGCAGCGCGGCGATCAGCGGGCCCAGTACCAGGCCGGTCTGGTCGGCGATTTGCGAGTAGGACAGGGTCTTGGTGTAGGTGTAGTGCTTGAAGATGTAAGGCATCACCACTTCGCGGGCCATGATGCCTTGGGTGGTCAGTACGCCGCACAAGGCTGAAAGGGCGACGATCCAGTAGATCCCACCAAAGATTGTGTAAAGCATGACCGCCACGCCGCAGGCGACGGCGCGATAGACCTGGCTGATGTGCAGGATGCGAATCGGCGGGAACTTGTCGCACAGCGCGCCGCAGATGGGGAACGCCAGATAGCGTGGCAAGGATTCGACGAAGAAGGCCAGGCCTGCCCAGGCGACGCTGTTGGTGGTCTGGAAAACAATCAGCGGGACGATGAACAGCAAAATCTGGTCGGCCAGCCGGGAGAGGAACATCGAAATGAAAAAGGCCAGGTAATCCTTGCGCATGGAGCTCCTTGATCGCGGATTGAATGTCTCTTCCTGTCTGGCAACGACGCACAGCGTGATATGGAACTAATATCACCGTTAGTCTCTATATCTTTACAGGGGACATCCCTTTTTTGAGAGAACTGCCATGTTCAAATCGCGCTCATTGATTGCTGCAGTTACCTGTTTCGCCTTGGCGGCGGGCCCTGGCATTGTTGTCGCTGACCCTGGCAACGGCAAGGGGAATGCTCAATTCGATCAAGGTCCCGGTCAAGGGCAAGGAGGCAAAGGCGGGCAGGGCAACAAGGGCGGTCAAGGAAATCCCGGTAACAAGGGTAACCAGGGCGGCAAAGGCAACCAAGGTGGCGGCGGCGGCGATTGGCATAGCGGCCCGAGCCTCGACCGCAGCGGCATCCTGGGTGTGATTGGCGGATATCGCGATTACTGGAGCCCCGGCCCGGCGTTGCCGCCAGGCATCCAGAAAAATCTTGCACGAGGCAAGCCGTTGCCACCCGGTATCGCCAAAAAGCTCGATGGGCGACTGCTGGGGCGGTTGCCGCACTATGACGGTTATGAGTGGCAACAGGTCGGTACGGACCTGATCCTGGTGGCGATTGCCACTGGCATCATCTATGAAGTGCTCAATGGTGCGTTCGACTAAGTCGGAGTAATGCAATCAATTAAGCAATACACCTGTGGGAGCGGTGTAGGACCGGGAGAGCCAGGCCGGCCGCAAGTCCGCCTCGCGAGCAAGCCCACTCCCACAGGTTTCGTATCAGTTTTCAACTTGCCGCAGGCGTTTGTACAAGGTATTGCGGCTGACCCCCAGCCGTCGCGCCAGGTGTGAAATATTCCCGCCCACTGCCTGCAACTGACGGTTCAGGTCCTCGGCATCGTTCAGGTCCACCGTCAGCGGCTCAGGCGTCTGCACCGGTTCCATTTCAAGGTCGACAAAGAAGTCGTCGGGCAGGTGTTCCGGGCGGATCGGTTGTTCTTCGGCCATTGCCAGGGCCACTTGCAGCACGCTGCTGACCTGGCGCAGGTTGCCCGGCCAAGGGTGGCGTTCGAACAGGTCCAGTACCTCACGGCTCAGGCCGGCCCATTGGGTCGGTTCGCGGTGGTGTTCCCAGAGGCGTTTGAACAGGGCCTGCTTGTCGCTGCGTTCGCGCAGCGGTGGCAGTTCCAGGGTCAGGCCGCCGATGCGGTAGTACAAGTCTTCGCGAAACCGCCCCAGTTGCACCTGTTCGCGCAGCGAGCGGTTGGTGGCGGAGATGATGCGGATGTCCACCGGGAACAGCTCGGCGCTGCCCACCGGTTGTACGCAACGTTCCTGCAAGACTCGCAGCAGCCGGGCCTGGGTCGGCAGGGGCATGTCGCCGATCTCGTCGAGAAACAGCGTGCCGCGGTCGGCCTTGCGGATCAGGCCGATGCTGCCCTTTTGATTGGCACCGGTGAAGGCGCCTTTTTCATAACCGAACAATTCCGATTCCACCAACTCGGCGGGGATCGCTGCACAGTTCACGGCAATGCACGGCTGCTTGCAGCGCGAACTGGCCTGGTGCAGGGCTTTGACGAAGACTTCCTTGCCGACGCCGGTCTCGCCATGGATCAGCAGTGGAATGTCCTTCTCCAGCAAGCGCTCGGCCTGGCGCACGGCTTTCTCCACGCGGCTGTCACCGAAGTGCAGGGTGTTGAGGCTGATGACATGGGCGGCAGGTGCCGAGGCAAGCGTGGGCGCAGGCTCGGTGAAGACCCGCGCCTTGATCGACACCTGGCTCGGACGCCTGAGCAAGCACTGGAAACGATTGCTACCGGATGCTTGCAGGGCGAACGGCAGGCCGTCGGGTTGGTTCAGCAGGTCCAGCAGCGAGACCTTGAACAGGCTTTCGATGCTGACCCGCGACAGGCTCAGGCCCAGCAGGTTGTCGGCCCGGCGGTTGGCGGACAGGACCTGGCCGCTCTCATCGAAGATCAGCAGCCCGGCCCATTGGCTGTCGAGGTTGTTCAAGCCGGTGTTGAAGGTCAGTTGGAAGTGTTCACCGCGGAACAGGTTGAGGATCAGCCGGTTTTCCACGGTCTGGCTCATCATCTTGACCATGCCCAGGGTGTGGGACGGCGGCAGGTAGCTGTCGCTGGAGACGTCCAGCACGGCGATGACCTTGCGCTCGGTATCGAAGATCGGCGCGGCGGAGCCGGTCATGAAGCGATTGGCCTTGAGAAAGTGTTCATCGTGCTCGATGTGTACCGCCTGTTCGCAGGCCAGCGCGGTGCCGATGGCGTTGGTGCCGGTGCAGCGCTCCATCCAGCTCGCCCCGGCGCTGAAGCCATGGGCCAGTTTCGGCTCGATGAAACGCTGGGTGCCCCAGGAGGTCAGCACTTGGCCCTGGTTGTCGGCCAGCATGATCAGGCAGTTGGAGTTGCTCAGGATGTTTTCGTAATACGGCAAGACTTCCTGGTGGGTGGTCTGCACCAGTGAATGCTGGCTCTCCAGCAACTGGGCGATGCCTTGGGCGGGCAACTGGTCGAAGGCCGGCACGCTTTGATGGCTCAGGCCGAAGGCGCGGCAACGGGACCAGGAGGCCTGGATGATGGCCTCGTGGGACAAGGCTGGAGCAGGTGCGGCCATGGGGGCACTCTCGCTGGAGCTGTTTTTATTGTTGTGGCAAGTCTCGCACAGAGTCCTTGTGCAGGGGCAAGCCTGAATACCACTTCATACACAAATCCCTTGTGGGAGCGGGCTTGCTCGCGAAAGCGTCGTGACAGTCGATATTTGTGCCGGCTGACACACCGTCTTCGCGAGCAAGCCCGCTCCCACAGAATCGCAGCCGGGCTAGCCGAAAACATTCTTTCAGTGTTGTTCAAAATTGTTCATTGTCAACCCGCTTGCTGTTCAATTGTTCATTTTCGATTGTTCACTTGTGTTCATCAACGAACGTATTTTTCCTACGGGTGAAAGGAAATTTAAAGCTGATCAAGGGTTTGTGGTTTCTGGCACGGCTTTCGCTTTCTAACTCGGGTCGCTTGACTCCAATAATAAAAAGGCCGAGCCATGTCATTAACGCTTGAGCACATCTGTCGCACCGTCGAAGGCCAGACCTGGATCGACGATGCCAATCTGAGTTTCGAACCTGGATCGTTCAACGTCCTGTTGGGCCGCACACTGTCTGGCAAGACCAGCCTCATGCGCCTGATGGCCGGTCTGGACAAGCCCGACAGCGGCCGCATCCTGATGAACGGCGTCGACGTCACCCACCGCCCGGTGCGGCTGCGCAATGTGTCGATGGTCTATCAACAGTTCATCAATTACCCGACCATGACCGTTTTCGAAAATATCGCCTCGCCGTTGCGCCAGGCCGGTGTGTCCGAAGAGGTCATCCAGGGCAAAGTCCTGGAAACCGCAAAAATGTTGCGGATCGAAAAATTCCTCAAGCGTCATCCGCTGGAGTTGTCCGGTGGCCAGCAGCAGCGCACCGCCATGGCCCGGGCCTTGGTCAAGGATGCTGAGTTGATCCTGTTCGACGAGCCGCTGGTGAACCTGGACTACAAGCTGCGTGAAGAGCTTCGCCAGGAAATGCGCGAACTGTTCCAGGCCCGCCACACCATCGCCGTCTACGCCACCACGGAGCCCAACGAGGCGTTGGCCCTGGGCGGCACCACCACGATCCTGCATGAGGGCCGGGTGATCCAGAGCGGCAAATCGTCCTCGGTGTATCACCAGCCGCAAACCGTGCTGGCCGCCGAATTGTTCTCCGAACCACCGATCAACCTCATGCCCGGACGCATCGCAGGCAATGAGGTGAGCTTCGCCAATTTCGTGCACTTCCCGCTGAACGTCGACCTGCGCCCGGTGGGCGAGGGTGAGTTCCGTTTCGGCGTGCGCCCCAGCCATATTTCCCTGGTGCCGAGCAACGACGACGACCTCGAACTGGCGGTGACCGTCGAGGTGGCCGAGATCAGTGGCTCGGAGACGTTCCTGCACGTGCGCAACGAACATTTCCTGCTGGTGCTGCACTTGCCTGGGGTGCATGAGTACGACGTGGACGCGCCGATCCGCATCTACATTCCGACCCATAAACTGTTTGTCTTCGACGCCCAGGGCAAGCTGGTCCAAGCCCCAGGGCAGCGTATCGCGAGGGTTGCCTGATGGCTGAAATTCGTTTGCAGAACCTCGCCCACAGTTACACCAGTACCCCGGCAGGCCCCGAGGACTACGCGATCCGCGAGATGAACCACATCTGGGAGCAGGGCGGCGCCTATGCGCTGCTCGGGCCTTCGGGCTGCGGCAAATCCACATTGCTCAATATCATTTCCGGATTGCTCAGCCCTTCCGAAGGGCAGGTGATGTTCGACAGCAAGGTCGTCAACGACCTGACCCCGGAACGCCGCAACATCGCCCAGGTGTTCCAGTTCCCGGTGGTGTACGACACCATGACTGTGTTCGACAACCTGGCGTTCCCGTTGCGCAACCAGGGCATGGCCGAGGCGAGGATCCACACCAAGGTGCAGGAAATCGCCGAGGTCCTGGACCTGCAGAACCTGCTGGACAAAAAGGCCCGCAACCTCACCGCCGACGAAAAACAGAAAGTCTCCATGGGCCGCGGGCTGGTGCGCGACGATGTGTCGGCGATCCTGTTCGACGAGCCGCTGACGGTGATCGACCCGCACCTGAAATGGAAGCTGCGGCGCAAGCTCAAGCAGATCCACGAGCAGTTCAACATCACCATGGTCTACGTCACCCACGACCAGTTGGAGGCTTCGACGTTCGCCGACAAGATCGCAGTGATGTACGGCGGCCAGATCGTGCAGTTCGGCACGCCCCGGGACTTGTTCGAGCGCCCCAGCCACACCTTTGTCGGCTACTTCATCGGCAGCCCGGGGATGAACCTGATCGAGGTCACGGCACAGCCCGGTGGCGTCGGCTTCGGCTCGACCCACTTGCCCCTGTCCGAGCCTCTGCAGCAACGCGTTGCCGAGGCCCAGGGCAAGACCCTGAAGGTCGGCATCCGCCCGGAATTCGTGCATGTCTGGGATGGCCCCTATGACGACGCGATGCGCGCTGAGGTGGTCCACGTCGAAGACCTGGGCACCTACAAGATCCTGACCCTCAACCTCGATGGCGTACCGCTGAAAGTGCGCCTGGCCGAAGACAAGCCAGTGCCCGAAGGCACCGCCTATATCAGTTTTCCGGGCCAATGGCTGATGGTCTATGCCGATGAATACTTGCTGGAACCGTCGAGTGAGGTGCAGCCATGAACAAGGTGCAGAACAACAAGGCCTGGTGGCTGGTGTTGCCGGTGTTCCTGCTGGTGGCGTTCAGCGCCGTGATCCCGATGATGACCGTGGTCAACTATTCGGTGCAGGACATCTTCGACCAGTCCAGCCGCTACTTCGTCGGCGCCGAATGGTACAAGCAGGTGCTGCTCGATCCACGGTTGCACGATTCGTTGCTGCGCCAGTTCATCTACTCGGCGTGCGTGCTGCTGATTGAAATCCCCCTGGGCATCGCCATCGCCCTGACCATGCCGACCAAGGGCAAATGGTCGTCCCTGGTGTTGATCATCCTGGCGATCCCGCTGCTGATCCCGTGGAACGTGGTGGGCACCATCTGGCAGATTTTCGGCCGTGCCGACATCGGCTTGCTGGGCGCGACCCTCAACGGCCTGGGCATCAACTATAACTATGCGGCCAACACCGGCGACGCCTGGGTCACCGTGCTGGTGATGGACGTCTGGCACTGGACTTCATTGGTGGCACTGCTGTGCTATTCGGGGCTGCGGGCGATTCCCGACGTGTACTACCAGGCCGCGCGGATCGACCGGGCCTCCAACTGGGCGGTGTTCCGGCACATCCAGCTGCCGAAGATGAAGAGCGTGCTGCTGATCGCCGTGATGCTGCGCTTCATGGACAGTTTCATGATCTACACCGAGCCGTTCGTACTCACTGGCGGCGGGCCGGGCAACGCCACCACGTTCCTCAGCCAGACCCTGACGCAGATGGCCATCGGTCAATTCGACCTGGGCCCGGCGGCGGCGTTTTCCCTGGTGTACTTCCTGATCATTCTGTTGGTGTCCTGGCTGTTCTATACCGCCATGACGCACTCCGACGCCAACCGTTGAGGCCCGCACGATGAGCAAGAGAAAGCTGATACCGCTGCTGATCTACATCCTGTTCCTGCTGGTGCCCATCTACTGGCTGCTGAACATGTCGTTCAAGAGCAACACGGAGATCCTCGGCAGCCTGACCCTGTGGCCCCAGGATTTCACCTTCCAGAATTACAAGGTGATCTTCACCGACCCAAGCTGGTACACCGGTTACCTCAACTCGCTGTACTACGTGAGCCTGAACACGGTGATTTCCCTGGGCGTTGCGTTGCCGGCGGCCTATGCGTTTTCGCGCTACCGGTTCCTGGGGGACAAGCACCTGTTCTTCTGGCTGCTGACCAACCGCATGGCGCCACCGGCAGTGTTCCTGTTGCCGTTCTTCCAGCTGTATTCGTCCATCGGCCTGTTCGACACCCATATCGCCGTGGCCCTGGCTCACTGCCTGTTCAACGTGCCGCTGGCGGTGTGGATCCTCGAAGGGTTCATGTCCGGGGTGCCGAAAGAAATTGACGAGACCGCCTACATTGACGGCTACAGTTTCCCCAAGTTCTTCGTGAAGATATTCATCCCGTTGATCGGCTCCGGCATCGGTGTCACGGCGTTTTTCTGCTTCATGTTTTCCTGGGTCGAACTGCTGCTGGCGCGAACGTTGACGTCGGTGAACGCCAAGCCGATCGCGGCGGTCATGACCCGCACCGTGTCGGCCTCCGGTATCGACTGGGGTGTGCTGGCAGCAGCGGGGGTGTTGACCATCCTGCCGGGCATGCTGGTGATCTGGTTCGTTCGCAACCACGTGGCCAAGGGCTTTGCCCTGGGCCGGGTCTGAGGAGTCGATGATGGAATGGATGAACTGGACCGCCCCCACGGCGGCATTCTTTGGGGTCATTGCCTTGCTGCTGGCAGGCATGACCACGTGGGAACTGCGTTCGCCGAGCATCCCTCGGCGCGGTTTCCTGCCGATTGCCACGACCCGGGGCGATCGGTTGTTTATCGGTCTTCTCGGTAGCGCCTACCTGCATATGCTGGTGATCGGTGCTACCGACTGGAGCATCTGGATAGCGTTCGCGTTGTCCTTGGTGTGGCTGTTGGCAGTGATGCGGTGGGGCTGAGTGGCCTGCGTGGCTAATTCGTGCACTCGAGTTAACCGTACAGGCCACCGTCGAAGGTTCGACGATCAGGCTCTTAAACCCAAACAGGAGGTCTCTATGTTCAATAAAAACAATAAGCTGCGACATAGCGTTTCATTGGCAGCCATGCTGGCACTCAGCGGGCTGAGTGCTGCGGCCTGGGCCGACGCCTATGAAGACGCCGCTAAAAAATGGATCGGCAGTGAATTCAAGCCGTCGACCCTGACAGCCGAGCAGCAGCTCGAAGAACTCAAGTGGTTCATCAAGGCCGCCCAGCCGTTTCGCGGCATGAAAATCAACGTGGTGTCGGAAACCATCGCCACCCACGAATACGAGTCCAAGGTACTGGCCAAGGCCTTTACCGAAATCACCGGGATCCAGTTGACCCACGACCTGCTCCAGGAAGGCGACGTGGTGGAGAAGCTGCAGACCCAGATGCAGTCGGACAAGAACATCTATGACGGCTGGGTCAACGACTCGGACCTGATCGGTACGCACTTTCGCTACGGCAAGACCGAATCGATCACTGACCTGATGGCCAACGAAGGCAAGAATTTCACTTCGCCGACCCTGGACCTCAAGGACTTCATCGGTATTTCCTTCACCACCGCGCCGGACGGCAAGATCTATCAACTGCCCGACCAGCAATTCGCCAACTTGTACTGGTTCCGCGCCGACTGGTTCGAGCGCCCCGAGCTCAAGGCCAAGTTCAAGGAGAAATACGGCTACGAGCTGGGCGTACCGGTGAACTGGTCGGCCTATGAAGACATCGCCAAGTTCTTCTCCGAAGACGTCAAGGAGATCGACGGCAAGCGCGTCTACGGCCACATGGACTACGGCAAGAAAGACCCCTCCCTGGGCTGGCGCTTCACCGACGCCTGGTTCTCCATGGCCGGCGGCGGCGACAAGGGCCTGCCCAACGGTTTGCCGGTGGACGAGTGGGGCATTCGTGTCGAAGATTGCCATCCGGTCGGCTCCAGCGTGACCCGCGGCGGCGATACCAACGGGCCGGCGGCGGTGTTCGCCACCACCAAATACGTGGACTGGATGAAGAAATACGCACCACCGGAAGCGGCGGGCATGACCTTCTCCGAATCCGGCCCGGTACCGTCCCAGGGCAACATCGCCCAGCAGATTTTCTGGTACACCGCTTTCACCGCCGACATGACCAAGCCGGGCCTGCCGGTGATGAACGCCGATGGCACGCCGAAATGGCGCATGGCGCCGTCGCCGCGCGGTCCGTACTGGGAAGAGGGCATGAAACTGGGGTACCAGGACGTGGGTTCCTGGACATTCATGAAGTCTACGCCGGAGAAGCAGAAACTCGCCGCCTGGCTTTACGCGCAGTTCGTGACGTCCAAGACCGTATCGCTGAAGAAGACCATCGTCGGCCTGACGCCGATTCGTGAGTCGGACATCAACTCCCAGGCCCTGACCGACCTGGCGCCGAAACTCGGTGGCCTGGTGGAGTTCTACCGCAGCCCGGCCCGCGTGCAATGGACCCCGACCGGGACCAACGTGCCGGACTATCCTCGCCTGGCGCAACTGTGGTGGAGCCACATCGCCGAAGCTGCCAGCGGCGAGAAGACCCCGCAGCAGGCCCTCGACGGGTTGGCCAAGGACCAGGACGCGATCATGACTCGCCTGCAGCGCTCCAAGGCCCAAGCCACCTGCGCTCCGAAAATGAACCCTGAGCGCGACGCGCAATACTGGTTCGACCAACCGGGCGCACCGAAGCCGAAACTGGCGAACGAGAAGCCTAAGGGTGAAACGGTGAGCTACACCGAGCTGTTGAAATCGTGGGAGGCGGCACGCAAGTAAAGCCCCAAGCGTGAAAACGAACGGCACCGAAAGGTGCCGTTTTTATTGGGCGCGTTTGCACCGCTATCGCGAGCAAGCTCGGCTCCCACAGGGGGCGGCGGTGAACACTGATCTTGTAGACAACCAGAGAACTGTGTGGAGGAAATCTGTGGGAGCCAAGCTTGCTCGCGATAGCGGTGTGACAGTCAATGAAGGTGTTGGGGGTCAGCCGGGGACCTGTGCGTTAGCCGGCCTTGGCCGAGCTTACCTGGGGGCGCTCGGCCATGGGCGATGGCTTGTCTTTCATCAATGTGTCCAGCGCTTGCCGGTAGGTCTGGCCCGCCAGGCTCATGCTGTTGTTATGCGTCGCCCCCGGTACCAGCAGCAGGCGCTTGGGCTCACGGGCGGCGTTGAACAGTTGCTCGCTCAAACGCGGCGGTACGTAGCGATCGGCAGCGCCGTGCACCACCAGCAGCGGCATGTTGATCTCGCCGATCTTGTCGATGGAGTCGAATTTCTGCGACAACAACCAGCGCACCGGCAGGGACGTATTCGCCATCGCGGTGGCGACATCGCCCAGGGAGGTGAACGTGGATTCGATGACCAGGCCTCGGACCTGGGCACCGCCATTCTTCGCGGCCTCCTGGCCCAACTGCGCAGCGAGGTCCACCGCGACGGCACCGCCCAGAGAATGACCGTAGATCAGCCGCAGGGCAGGGTCCGGTTGCAGTACTTTGAGGCGTTCCCAGGCGATGCGTGCATCTTCATAGACGCTGGCTTCCGACGGCAGATCCCCATGGCTTTTGCCAAAACCACGGTAATCGATCGCCAGCACCGAATAGCCCAGCGCCCTCAGTTGCTGGATACGAAACAACTGGCCGGTCAAGTTCCAACGCACACCGTGCAAGTACAGGATGGCCGGCGCATTCTTGCGTTCGGCCGGCCACCACCAGCCGTGGATGTTTTCCCCGGCCTTGAAGCGCTTGGGTCTGAGATCGAATTCCTGCACGCCGCTGGGAAGCCCACTGAACCAGCTTGCCGTCCCCGGCTCGATACGAAAGACCAGCTCGCGTTCCTTATGCTGCAGCACTGCACAGCCCACCGGCAGGCCGACCACCATGGCGCTCATGACAACGAAGGCCAGCCAGCGCCGCCGAAGGCGAGAGAATAAAGATAAAGGCATCGACGCAATTCGCCACTCGAAAACAGAAGATGCCTTGTAGCAGATTCTCCGAAAGTGACGCAGGGATTTCGGACGGCCGTGGCCAGGGAAGCGCGCTCGCGCTGGGACCTGTAGGAGCTGGCGAAGCCTGCGATCTTTTGATCTTGATCTTGATCTTGATCTTGATCTTGATCTTGATCTTTCGCTTTCGACTCAATGGGCAGGGGAAAGATCGCAGCCTCGTTGCACTCGACAGCTCCTACACAGCTCCTACACAGCTCCATCGCACCTACACAGCTCCATCGCACCTACACAGCTTCTACATCGCTTCTGCACAGCTTTTACGGAGTCTGGCGGGAACGGGTCGCTTGCCACAGACACCTCCTGCGTCCCTGTCAATGTACATCCCCATACTCAACCAGCGTCACCACCCGCGTGGTCCGGCCGTACGCGACTTTGGGCACGCCCGCCAGGCGCTTGTGCAGTACTTGGGTCAACGACTCTCCTGGCCTCAGGCTGGCATCACCAAAGTCTTCGTCCAGTTCCAGTGGATGCACGATGACCTCAAGCGAGCCATGTGTCGGTGGCGCGGCGTGGTTCAGGTCGGCAGGGGTGCAGACGTAGTCCGCTGTCGCACCGCACAGGCTGCGCATGCGCCGGTTGAGCAGGGTCTTGAAGAGGCGCTTGGGCAGGTTCAAGTTCGCCCCCAGGTTGCGTGCCAGGCGCATGGGCACGCCTTGCCTGGCGGCGAAGCGAGCCACCAGCTCGCCGATGGGCCAGATGTTGTGCACATGTTGATGGGAATCGAGGTGGCTGGGACGCAGGCCGTGGTCCAGGCAGTGTTGCCATTGCGCCTGCAGTTCATCTTCCACCGCCGCCAGATCCTTTGCACCCAGGCGCAGGCAATAACGCGACAGGTTCAGGTCGAACTGGCCATGGGCGTCGCAAAAAACCGGTCGCGAGATGATCGCCTGGCCCAACGGCGGGCCGTAGCTGAGGTTGAAATGCAGGCCTACGTGGCCGTCGAGCAGCGGTTGCCGGGCCATTTCACATGCCTGCTCGAAGCCCGGCATGTTGGCCATGGCCGTGGCCGAACTGATCACGCCGGTCTCGAAGGCCCGCAGGATCAGCGCGTTTTCACTGAGGTTGAGGCCAAAGTCGTCAGCGTTGACGATCACTTGACGCGGCATCTGTTTTCTCCTGGTGTTTGGGGGTAGACGATGCCGTCGTCGCGGTCGGTTTGGTCCGGCGTTTGCCGAACCACGGTTTCAAGCTTTTCCATAGCCGCAAGGCAAATCCCAGGAGCAAGCCACCGGGCTGCCAGGAATAGAAGCTCCAGCGCCAGTGTTCCAATTGTCCGGTCATGCGTTCATGCAATTGATGGCTGGAGTTCTCCAGGCTGACCCGTGATGCATCGATCCAGCGCCAGTTCTCGTCCAGCCCCCAGCGAATCCACTCCTCGAGCAAGACCCGGCCGCTGCCCAGATCGGCATGCTGCGGCAAGAACGCCAGGTTGTAGTCGTACAGCCGCCCCTGGTCCAGCAGGCCGAGGCGATAGCTGATGCATTCGCCGTTCAGCTCCAGCGTCACCACCCGTACCAGGCCTTGGGCGGCGAGGGCGGTGAAGGCGTGGTTCATCCATTGCCGGCGCCTGGGGTCGGCGAAGATGCCGACGCCTTCCTCGCCTTTCCAGCTGGCCGCCTCGACATCGGCGAGGGTCCGCAACAGTTGCCCCATGCTGATGGCGTCCGGTTTCACCCGACGGATCTCGGCACCGCAGGCAGCGATCCGCTTGCGTGCCCGACGCAACTTGTAGCGTGGGTCGCCAGAGATTTCCTGATGGTCGTTGTCGCTGATCAAATGCACCGGCACCCGGCAACTCAGGCGGCGCTCCCCGGTGGAGCTCAGCGCCATCCAGGCACTGAGGACGCTTTCTTCACCGACCGGCTCGACCACCTCATTCAATTGCAGCAACGCGTGGGGCAAGTGCTGGCGGATCTGCATCAGCGCCAGCCCCATGCCCTCGGCGTCCAGGCGCGCGAGCAAGGCGATGCGGTCGGCCAATGGATAACCCAAGTGATGCAACACCCGGAACCGCAGCCCACCGATACGCTCACGCCCCGATACCAGGGGCAGGCACAGGCATAGCTTCTGGTCTTGCCAGCCCAGCAACACATGCAACTGCTGGTCCGGCAGCAGGGCGAATTCCGCCGCTTGCAGCCAGGCCAGGGTGTTGAAGGGCGTAGCGTCGGGCACCTGGGCGCGCAGCTGTTCATACGCGGTTATGGGAAAGTCCTCGGCCCTCAGGGAGCGACTCCATTGGAACCGGATCGCCATGGACATCAGGCTGCCGCAGTCGATGCAACCGGACGGGCCGGTTTACGAAAGGCGTCCAGTGCCGAGCCGTTGTAAAACGTGTCGCGGAAAAACCGCCAGCGACCGAACAGGCAGTACACGTGGGTGATCTTGCCGCGTTCCTGAAAATCCATGCGCAGGTGCATCTTGATCGCAGGGATGTTCTGTATGTCGCAGACATCGACCATTTTTTTGCTGCCCTTTGCTGCCATGATTTTCCACAACTCTTCTTGCAAGTCCGCCGACATCCTGGACCCCCAGTAGGCGCGGGTCATTTCGCCGCCGAACTGAAAGTACTCGCCGGGGTTGATAGGGAAGTTGCAGCGATAGAAGTGACGGTCGAAATAGTCTCGCGTACTGGCCCAGGCGAACCCCACGGTGTCGCCCTGATCATCCAGGTACATCAAGCCTGTGTAGCCTTCGGCTGCCAGCTCGCGCATGGTTTCGACGCGGTCGCCGAAATACCGGGCAAAAGCGTCGGCATTGTTGACCGTGATGAACTCCGAGCGCGTCGGTGGGTAGGGCTTGAGGTTATGCGGGGGGAGCGGGGCCATCACGTCGTGCTCCAGCCACACCAGCCGGGAGTGGAAAAACACGTAGCGCCGCAACAGCTGTTTGAGAACGGCGCGCAGGCCTTTTTTCTGGATGCGATCACGCAATTTCTGCAGAGCGTTCATGGTGCCTCCTGACGGGTGGCGGGTTGGGGGGAAGAGGGTGCGGTCCAGCTCAGGGCAAACAGGGTTTCCCCTGGCAGGAGAAAGCGGATCTGCCCGGCCTCGCAGTTGAACGGGGCGCTGCGGCTATGGTTGTCGGGTCCGAAATACACCAGCTCGGCTTTGGCCTGGGGGCAAGGTGCGCCGTCCAGGCTGACCTGTTGCGGGCGCGTGCTTTTGTTCACGCCCAGCAGGCTGCGCCTTGCGTCGGTGGCCATGGCCAGCACGTCGACTTCGAAGGCGTCGTTATCCAGGCGTAGCACTTGGTCGAGCCAATGCTGGTGGATGAACTGCTGGGCCAGACCCACCGGCTTGAGTTCGAAACGCTGGTTGTCCAGCACTCGAACCATGCCTTTTGGGTACTCCGGTTCGTCGGCGGACTGGAACCAGTTGAGCATGTCCAGCAGGCCGTCCGCCGAGGCGTTGATCACAACGGACGTCCACCACAGGGCCGCGTAATGGGTTTCCTGGTCGTAGGGGCTCAGGCTCGAACCGCTGGACATGTTGGTCTGGTCCAGCAGCAAGGCCTTGCGTGGCCGACCGTTGCTGTCCAGGCCCACCAGGCTGGCGGCGCGGCGCACGCTGTTGCGATAGACCCGGGTCGCCAGCAGGTCGCGGACCATCCATTCATGCCAGGCCACGGCGTCGATCTGGTCACTGGATTCGGCCAGCAAGCGTCGCGCCCAGTCGATGCCGCGCTTGTCCGCGGCGTTTTCCGCCAAGGGACCATTGGTGAACCGGGAGCTGGCCGGTATGGCAATGCGCACCCCGGCGCGGGCGTTGTCGGGGTTGGCACGGACTTGGCCGGCCATACTCTCGAACACCTGCTGGAAGCTGGCGAAATCCGGGTAGTTGAGGTTCGGCTCATCGGCGAAACTGAGGTAATGAATGCCTTTGCCGCCCAAGGCGCGGGTCGACGTGAGCCAGGCCTGCAAGCCGCTGTTGCTGATGCGGTCGGCTCGCAAGTCGGCTTTGCGTGCGCTACCGGCCAGCAGGGTGATGTCCCGGGTGATGCCGAAGCGGTCCTGGTACAGGCGCCGGAATCCATCTTCATGGTCCACCTTGGCAGCGGTGACGTCGACAAAACTGTAATAAGTGGCGGCCTGGGGCTTGAGGGCATCGATAACCGGATAGGCCGAGGGTGGGGGCATGACGTAGGGCAGGGACATGCCCAGTCTCGGGGTTGGTCCCAAGGCGTCGCCATAGAGTTTCAGGTGCGCGTGCCCCGGATCCTGGCGCAGCGGTTGCAGGTGCTCAGGGGCCTGGGCGAACAGGTTCGCCGTGCCATCGAGCCAGAACGCCGCCTTGCCGTTGCCCTGCAACTGCAAGCGCCAGGTTTGCTCGACGTTGGCAACAGGCAGGGCGACCTGATCGAACTGCCAATAGGCCGGGTACGGCTTGAGATTCAACTGCACCTGTTTGCCATCGGCGACGCGCCGGGCTTGCAGGCCGCGCACACCGCCGTGGAACTTGCCCGCCAGCACGGCTTGTTCACCGGGGGCGACCTTGAAATACAACTCATCGCCGTCATGGGTTTCAGCGCTGAAATGCACCTTGGCCGGGGCGAACATTGCCCGGGTACGGGCATCGTGCTCGACGCTGTAGCGGCGGAAACTGTAACCGGGAAGTTCCAGTCGATAGCTGGCGGCCCCTGGCAGCAAAGGCCACTGCTGCTCGCCACGTTCCTGGGTGGCCTTGATCAAGCGCTTACCCACCAGTCGCCCCTGGCCGTCGAGCAGGTACAGGTGCTCTGCATTGGCGTCGGCCTGCCAGGCCGGCACCCAGCGCACGGTCACGTCATCCGGGCGGTCGGTCTGCAGGTACAGGCTGGCGTCGCGGATGCCGGTCCATTGCATCGCCGCGCCCTGGGCAAAAAAGGCCAGGCTCCAAAGACACAGGCCAGCGCCCGATTTCCACCAACGCCGCACCGGCCCCATCGCGAGCAGGCTCGCTCCCACAGGACAATCCAAAAGCCCTGTGGGAGCGAGCTTGCTCGCGATGGCGGTTTGGTTGGCAACCGCACTCATGCCGATTTCCCAAGCAGCATTTTGCGCATCGGCAGCAGGTCGCTGGGCAGGATGATCAATGTCTGCCACAGCGCCACGCCACTGAGGCGGCAGTACATGGCCAGCAGGGCCACGGTCACGCCCAGGTAGGCGATTGACGACGCGGCGGCGGCCCCGACGATGCCGTAGCGGGGAATCAGGAACAGGTTCAGTGCCAGGTTCAGCAGTGCGCCGCCGCCCATCATCAGAGAAACCGTACCAGGGCGGTTCTTGCCCAGCAGATCCAGGCGCAGGATGCTCGCGTAGCACAGCCCGAACAGCCCCGGCAGCAGCGCCAGCAAGGCCGGATAAGCCGGCTGGTAGGCGGCGCCAAACAAGGTGACGATCAGCCATTGGCCGATCAGCGCCATGCTCAGGCAGGCGCCGAGCATCACCGTGGCGGTCAGGCGCAGGGCCAGGGGCGTCAGGCGCCGCATGTCGCTGTCCTGTTGCAACAAGCGTTTCATCAGCGGCGTGGTGACGGCTTCGGGCACGATCAGCAGCAGTTCGGCGGCGGCGCTGGCCATGGCGTAGTGACCCAGGGCCGTGCTGCCCAGCAGGGCGCCGATGAACAGGAAGTCCGAGCGCAGCAGTACTTGCTGGAACAGCAGGTCCGGGTGGCTGCGGGCGCCGTAGCGCAACAGTTCGTTCTGACCGGTGCGATCCCAGCGCAGGGTGACCACATGATCGCGGCGCAACCACACCCAACCGGCCAGCACCACCAGGCTCAGGCCCGCCAGCCAACTGATCAGTGCCGCTTCCAGCGCCGTGTCTTTCCACATCCAGAACAGCGCAACGAACAGCAGCAGGGGCGCCAGGGATTCCATCAGGCGCAAGGCGTTGAAGGCACCGACGCCGCCGCAAGCATTGTGCAGCGTCAGCAGACCGCTCTTGAGCACGGTCAACGGCACCGCCAGCAATAGCAGCCAGGCGAGCAACCCCAATTGCGTGGTGATGTCCAGTTCGCCGCCGAACTCGCGCACCAGCGCCACCACCAATAAGGTCAGCAAACCGGCCAACAGGCAGCCGAAGACCAGCACCTGGCTGAGTAACAGCCCCATCGAACGCTGCTGCGCCGCCTGATAACCCACGGCGCTATTCAGGCCGCCGCTGGTGGCAGCGCTGATCAGGTCCGGCAGGGTGCTGAGCAAGGCGAACAGCCCACGTTCGCTGGGCCCGAGAATCCGTGCCAGCAGCACATTGCGCAGCAGGCGCAGGCCGATCATCGCCAGGCGCGTGCCCATGCTCAGTGCCAAATGCTTGAGGTAATGTGCGCGGCTCATGGGCGTGCCCCTCGGCGAATGCGCCAGGCCAGTAATTCAGGGTGATGGGCATTGTGTTGGCTGACGCCGAAACGTGGCACGTTCAAGGGGTCGCCGTCGTTGCGATACAGCCCCGCCTCGGTGCCGAGGGCGAAGGCAAAACCGTGGGCCGCGACCTGTTGGCGCACGCGCTCATCGTTATCGCCGTTGGGGTAGCAATACACCGGCAAGGGTTGCGCGCAGCCGTTTTCCAGGGCGATCCAGCTGCGCGTCAGCTCTTCATGCAGGCGCTGGTCATCCAGCCCGGTCAGGATCGCGTGGCTGGCACCGTGAGGGCCGAAGCGAATCAGCCCGGAATCTTCGAGCATGCGCACCTGGGGCCAGTCCAGGGCCTGGGGCTGGGAACCCTGGGGGCAGGCGTCGGTGAGCTCGCTCAGCATGAGTGGATCGAGCGTCTTGAGGCTTTGCAGGTAATGCAGCAGCGCCAGGCTGCGGCGCTCGTCGTCGATGTCGTCGAGCAGCACCGGCAACGGTCGACCGACGTGCTGCAAGTGCTCGATCAATGAGCGCCGTGCCACTTGGCCATGGCTGCCCCAGAGGGTTTCGCCGATGCTTTCCCACCAGAAGTGCTGGCGGCTGCCGATGAAATCGGTGGAGAGGAAAATACTTGCCGGCACCTGGTATTGGCGCAGCAACGGAAAGGCGTTCATGGCGTTGTCGCGCCAGCCGTCGTCGAAGGTCAGGGCCACCCGCGGACGGTTGGGAACGCTTTCAGGATCGGCCAGCAACAAGGTCATCAGCGGCACGCACTCGAAATACCGTTGCAGCCAGATCAGCAAATGTTCAAACGCTTCGGGCCCCACGCACAGCTCGTTGCGGTGGGGCAATTCGGCGGCGCGGTCGTTGTTCAGCACACGATGGAGCATCAGGATCACCCCGGCGCCACGCAGTGGGTGGCGGCCCAGGGACGTGTTCAGGTACAGCCAGCCGCCGGTGCGCTTGAACACTTGTTTGATTGACATGGGCCGTCCTCCTTAGCGGTTCTGCTCGGGGTTCCACTGGCTGTAGCGCTGGCCCCGCAGGAACTGCCAGAGCCCGATGCTCATGCCCGCCAGCGTCACCAGCACGAATGCGGCGAGGCGAAAGGGCCGGGGCAAGCGGTGGCGCGCATCCATCAACCCGATCAACGCCATGGCGTAACCGAGCAATTGCGCCACCAGGCTCAGGCGATAGAACGGATGGTCGTTCCACAGCCAGGCATTGCTCAGCAAGAGCGGCAGCAGCAACACCGGCGCCAGGCGGCGGATCAACTTGTGGCTGATCAACCCGATGGCATAGAGCCCATGACGCAGTGGGTTGAGCAATTCCCGACGCTGAGCCAGGCTCTGCAACCCGCCGACGGTGACCCGCTGGCGCCGGCGGAACTGTTTGTCGGCTTCGTCCACGCCCTGGTCGGTCACCCGGGCCATGGGTGCATAGACGATGGACTTGCCGGCGACCGGCGCGCAGGTGCTGAGGAAAAAGTCATCGTTGACCTGGGCCGGAATCGGTTGGAACAGCTCCCGGCGCAGGGCCAACAGCGCGCCGTCGGCCGAGACCATGCAACCGGTGCGGCTCTCCACCCGACGCAACCAGCCTTCGTAATGGCGATACAGGCTGTCGCCCAGGCTCAGGCCCTTGCCCGGCACCGGGATTTCCATGTGCCCGGCACAGGCGCCGACTTCCGGATCGCCCAGGGGCGCCAGCAGATGGCCGAGGGTATCGGCGGCCCATTGGTTGTCGGCGTCGGTAAATACCAGGATTTCGCCGCTGCTGTGGGCGACACCGGTATTGAGGGCGGCGGCCTTGCCCTGGCGCGGCAGGTCGAGCACGGTGATGCGCGGGTCGATCACCTTGCGTGCGCAGGCCACCGTGTCGTCGGTGGAGCCGTCGCTGGCGAGGATGATTTGCAGTGAATGGGCCCGATAATCCTGGGCCAGCAAGCAGCGCAACTTTTCCTCGATGTGCCGCGCCTCGTTGTGGGCGGCAATGACGATGCTCACGTCCATCGGAAACGCCTTGCCGTAGCGGCGCCGCGGAAACAGCGGCGCCAGCAGGCTCAGCATCAAGGGGTAACCGAGGTAGGCGTACACCGGCAGCAACAGGCACGACCAGTAAATGAATTCAGCCACGGGCAGGTCTCCTGGCATTCCAATGACACAGGTTGAGCAGCAGTGCGGCACCGGTCAGGTGCAGGCGCACCCAGTGCAAGGCCCACAATTGCAAAGTCAGGCGCGGGTCGCGTCGGCTCTGGCGAAGGCTCAGGAACAAGGGCGGCAGGGCGGTGACCAGCAATAGCGTCAGCGCCAGGTGCAATTGCCCCTGGAGCAACGCCAACACTGCCAGCAGGTCCAAGCCCCAGGCGCCAACGGACAGCGCCGGAAAGCGCAGCAGGCGCAGGCTCGGGCCATGGCTGCGGAGCAATTGCAGATGACTGCCCTGGCGCCACAATTCCTTGCTCATCCACTCGCGCCAACTGCCTTCGTAGCCCCAGTGCAGGGCAACGCTTTCGTTGACCAGCAGCAAGTGCGCGTCGGCCTGGCGCAGGCGCAAGGAGAAGTCCTTGTCTTCGCCGGTGCGCAGGGTTTCGTCGAAGCCGCCGACCCGTTCGAACCAGCTGCGACGCATCAACAGATTGGCACTGGGCAGCCACTGCACCCGATGCAGGAGACGTGACCCCGGGCGCTGGCTGCGGCGCTGCCAGGCTTCGGCGAACCACGGCGCCTGCCGGGGCGTATCGAGGTCCAGGCCGAGTACGTCGCCCTGTTGGCCTTCGAGTTCCAGCAACAGCTTGAGCCAGTCGGCCGGCATTTCGATGTCGGCGTCGATGAACGCCAGCCAGTCACCCCGGGCGGCGGCCGCACCGCGGTTGCGCAGGGCGCCGATGTGCACGCCTGGCACGATCAACACCCGTGCCCCCAGCTCGTTGGCGATGCGCGGGCCGTGGTCGTCGGAGCCGTTGTCCACCACGATCAATTCACAGGCCAGGCCTGCCTGGCGGGCGGCTTGTTGCGCCGCTTGCAGCGTACGGCCGATGTGCCGGGCCTCGTTGTACATCGGGATCACAATGCTGACGCAGCTCATGGACGAGCCTCCTGTGGCGCGGCCTGCTCGGCGTCGTAGCGCAACACACTGGTGAGGGCGAGCATGATCCACAGCAATTTGTGGTTCGGCGCACTGAGGAACATCAGGAACAACGCCAGCGAGAGAAAACTCATGCCCAGGTGCGTCAGCAGGTCCGCCTGCGCCCAGTCCCGGCGTTGCAGCCAGAGCTGGCGCGCGCGCAGCAGGTTGTACAGGCCAAGACCGATCATGGCGACGAACATCAGCCCGCCCGGGATGCCGATTTCGCTGAAGATTTCCAGGTAGGTGTTATGGGCCCGGCGATACAGGTCCCCCAGCTTGCGGTTGGCCGAGAACGCCTTGGCATAGCCGGTAGGCGCGTAGTGCAGGGGAAAGGTCCCGGGGCCTGAGCCGAGTATCGGGTTCTCGCGGATCATCTGGCTGCCGACGACGATGTACGAGGCGCGGCGGCCCAGGGATTCGTCCTGGTGGGCGCTGGCGCCGGCACTGAGGATGCTCAACGACTGGATGCGTGCCACGTAGCCGGCCGGCATCACCGCGATTGCCAGGGGAATCAGCAACGCCAGCCCAAGCATGGCGAAGCCCAAGTGCCGTGGACGGATGCGCGGCAACTGCGCGCGGTAGTGATACAGCCCGATCATCAGGCTGAGCATCAACACCACCAGCCCCGAGCGCGATTCGGTCTTGGTCATGCCGCCCAGCAGCAGGATGAAACAGCCGCCCCAGAACAACCGGTGCAGCAAGCTCGGGCCACGCACTACCAGCAGCAACGCCAGCGGCACGGTGAAGGCGATCAGCAGGGCGAAGGTGTTCGGGTCTTCCAGCAGGCCGGAGGCGCGGCCCTGATCCTGGTACTTGGCCGAGAACATTGCCAGCACGCAGGTGGTGGTGACGCTCAAGGTCACCAGGCGACAGAACATGTCCAGGTTCAATTCACGACCGATCAGCAAGGTGATCACGAACAGGATCAGCCCAACCGCCAGTTCGCGAAAATGGGTTGTGGACAGGCCCATGTTTTCCGACAACAGCAGGCTCAGGCCATAGAGCACCATGAAGCCGATCAGCGGCCGCCAGATATTGCTGCGCAGGCGTGTCCCGGGAATCTGGTGCACCGCCAGTTGCAACATCAGGATCATGATCAGCGCCAGGCCAAAGAACTTGCTGCCGGAAAAGGCGTTGTCCTTGAACAGGCCTTCGAACGGCACCAGTGCGGCAATGCCCAGCAAACCCCAACCGGGCTTGCGGTACAGCACGGCGACGCCGACCAGGCCGAGCACTGCGCCCGGCGCCAGGAACGGATAGGGGCTGGCCAGCAGCGCCAGGCAGACCAGGCCCAGCAGGCTGACGATCGAGAGTGGGACAATCATGAGCGAGCCTCCCGTGCCGTGCGGATGTAAAGCTGCGACCAGCGTTCGGCCAGCGTGCGCAAGTCGTAGCGGTCCTGTTGGGTGCGGCGTGCGTTGTCGGCCAGGATCCGCGCCAGGGGCGGTTCGCTGAACAGCGTTTCGATCTGCGCCGCCAGTTCCGCGCTGTCGGCCGGTGCTGCGAGCAGGCCGTTGTGACGGTCCTGCAATACGTCGGGAATGCCGCCGACGCCGAACGCCACCACCGGCACGCCGGCCTGCATGGCTTCGAGCAGAATCATCGGGGTGCCTTCGGTGCGTGAGCTGATCACCAGGGCGTCGAGGCGACTCCACCAGGCGTTCATGTCGGTCTGGTAGCCCGGCAATTCGATGCGCGTGGGCAGCCCGGCATCGTTGATGCGCTTGAGCAGCGCCTGGCGTTCCGGGCCGTCGCCGAGCATCACCGCGTG
Source organism: Pseudomonas sp. PF05 (assembly GCF_056521845.1). NCBI lineage: Bacteria > Pseudomonadati > Pseudomonadota > Gammaproteobacteria > Pseudomonadales > Pseudomonadaceae > Pseudomonas > Pseudomonas sp. PF05. The sequence goes on from NZ_JBWLPW010000009.1 coordinate 164,479, forward strand.
CAGCGATGCATGCTTCTGGCACAACGGGATCATGGCGTCGAGGAACAGGTCCGGGCCTTTCTCGCTGCTCAAGCGGCCGACGTAGCCGACCCGCCAGCGTTGCTTGTCAGCGCGGTGGGCCAACGGCGTGCTGGCCGCTGGCAGGCCGTTGGGAATCACATCGAGTTTTTCCGCTCGCACGCTGGCCCGGCGATGCAGCGTGGCAATGCTCTCGGCCACGCAGACGACCCGCTTGACCGAGGCGGTGCGGCACAGTTGCAGGCTCAGCCAGGTATAGAAGCGCTGCTTGGGGCTACGCGGCGTGAAACCATGCTGGGTGATCACCAGCGGCAGGCCCAGCAGCGTGGCGGCGGACCAGCCGAACAACAGCCCTTTGAAGTTGTGGGTGTTGATCAGCGGTCGTTCGTCCCGGCGCTGGCGCAGGTGCTGCAACAGCTCGGCCCAACTGGCGCAATGACGGCAATCGACCCCGGCCTGGCGAAAACGCGTGATCAAGGTCGGCGGCGCCGCCAGGAACAGCACCTGGTGCTGTCCGGGCGTTGCCAGGCAATGATCGAGCAGCATCCGCTCGGCCCCATAGAAGCCGCCGCTGTCGAGCAGATGAATGATCGACAGGGGGCTGCTGTGGTGGCTCGGGCCGAACGGCGCGTTCAATTTCGCACCCAATGGACAAGGCTGGGCAGGCTCCAGTTGCGGTGCGGGTTGACCTGCTCGGGGGACTGCTCGTTGATCACCAGCAGTACCGGCACATCCAGTTGCTGGGTGATTTGCGCTGGATGCTTGAAGCGATGGTCGAAGAACTCACGCACATAGACCAGGGCAATCGCCAGCAGCAGGCCGCTGAACATGCCGAAGACAATGATCAGCATCGGCTTGGGAAAGGCCGCGGCGGTGGGTTCGAACGGCGGGCTCAGGACCCGGGCGTTGGACAGGTCGTTGTCCAGCGAACGCGCGGTGCTGGCTTCGGCGAACCGCTGGGCATAGGTGGAGAACGCCGCGTGCAGGGCGTTGATCTCGGTGTCCATCTGCCGCAGCTTGCTCTGGGTTTCCTGCAATTGATGGATGCGTTCCTTGAACGTGGCGATGCGCTGGGCTTTCTGGTTGATCACCGAGCTGACGACGGCCAGGTCAGTGGTGCGTTCCTGGATCCGGTTGTTCACCACCTTCAGGAACTGCTGGCGCGTACGGACGATCTGTTCCCGGGCCAGCAGCATCGGTTCGCTGCCGGGCTGGAAGATCGCCAGGTCATTCATGTAGCGGCTGACCTGGCTGGTCAGTTGCTCGCCCAGTTGCCTGATTTCCCGGTCTTCGAAGGCAATGTTGTCCACGGTGGTGGTGAAGGTGAACGGGAAGGTGTAGTCGTTGAACCGCGAGCTGTTCGCCGCCGCGAGACTGGTCTTGAGGTAGTCGAGCCAGCGTTGGCTTTGCAGCAGGCGATCCTGGTACAGGTTCAGGGCCTGTTCTTCGGTGTTGATGGCGTTCAGGCGGAAAGTGATTTCTTCCTTGGGATCGGACGAACCGACGTTTTCCAGCAGCCCTAGCCGGGTGCCTTCCAGGCCGTCGAGACGGGTCTGGTATTGGGCTTTCTTCTGCTCATAGAAGGTCTGCGGCAGTTCGATCGATTGCAGGTCCTGGCGGCTGGTGAGGTAGTTCTGCAGCAGTTGCGCCACGAACCGGGTGCCCTGGGCCGGGTCGCCGAAACTGTAGACGATGGAGATGACGTTGGAGCCGGGCAGGGTCTCGATCTTCAGGTTTTCGATGGCCTTGTCGGTCAGTGTATCGAGCATCGTGTCCCGCACCGGGTCGACCTCTAGTCCCAGGCTATCGCGCAGCGGGTTGACGACATACTCGCGCAGGGGCTGGGTGATGTAACGCTTGAGCGGTTCGCTCACCCACTTGTTGAGAATGCCCGGGCTTGGGGTGTATTCGCCCTGGTCGCGCAGGGTGCTGATGGTCTGCCGGATCAACGCCGGCGAGCGCAGGATATTGCTCTCGGTTTCCATGTCCGCCAGGGACGGCGGGATGAAGGTGGCATTTTCCTGGTTCAGCGACGTGGTGGCGTCGCCCTGGGAGAGTTTTTTCGACTGCACGATCACCTGGGCGGTGATATCGAAGCTCTGCTTGAGCATCAACGGCAGCACCAGGGCGATCACGGCGAAAATCAGGAAGACGCGCTTCACCCACTGCTTGTTGGCGAAGAAGATCCTGAAAAACTCATGCAGATAATTTTCCTTGGGGTTCATGATCGGTCACCTGAGTTTCAGTTGTCGCTGCCTTTGTTGTCGACGCGGTAGCCGAAGCTGAACCCCACGCCCTGGAACAGCACCACGTCGGCCAGTTGCCTGGCCAGTTCGCCAGCACTGGCAAGCTTGGTCTTGGGTACGAAAAGCATGTCTTCCGGTTGCAGGTAGGCGATCTGCGAGGCGTCACCGCTCAGGGCTTTTTCCACGTCGTAGTGGCGGGCTTCGACCTGGTTGCCGGTGCGCCGCATGATCACCACCGAGTCGAGCCGGGCCTTGACGTTCGTGCCGCGGGCCAGGGTCAGGGCTTCGAGGACCGAGATAGGCCGGCGGATCGGATAGGAGCCGGGCTGGGCCACTTCACCGAGGACGTAGATCTCGTTGCCGGCGGTGGACTTGAGCAGCACATCGACGGTCATGTGGCCTGGCAACTGGGCGTAGCGCTCGTTGAGGAAAGTTTCCAGCTGGTTGACGGTCATGCCTTGCAGCGGCACGGAGCCGATTTCCGGGAAACTGGCGTAACCATCCCGGCCCACCGTGATTTCCCGGCTCATGCCGGTGCCCGGGTGGGTCAAGGTGTTGCGCAGGTTGGTCTCGCTGGACAGTGGGCTGGTCACCAGCACCGTCAATTGGTTGCGATTGGGCTGGAACAGCATTTTCTGGTCATAGGCGCGCTGCACCGCCAGGCGGGCTTCGTCGGTAGTCAGGCCGGCGATTTTTACCGAGGTGTTGGCCCCTGGCAGTTCGATACTGCCGTCGGGCATCACCTGTTGCGTGCCGTTGAGCTGGCTGGCGGCGGTGAAATTCAGGGCAACCTGGTCACCGGCCTGCACACGATAGGCTTGGGAGCCGGTGGTGCTGATGTGAAAAATCACGTCCAGCACGTCCTGGGGCCGCAGGGTCTGTTCGACCTTGGGCATGTCGGTGGCCTGGGCGTTGGCCGGCGGGGCCGTGAGGATCTGCACCGGCATCGAACGGGTATCGGTATTGCTGGAGCAACCGGCAAGCGGCAGCAACAACAGGACAAGCATTCTGGCGTTCATCTCGTCATCCTTTTGCAGGCTTACAGGTTGTTGTAGAGCCACTTGGGCATGTAGTACTTGCGGCGGTTGAACACGCTGCCCACCACTTTCGCGCCGGCCTGGGACAGGCGCTGGCGGGCGGCCTGGGCCACTTCCCAACGGGTGTCTTCACCACGCACCACCAGCACCACGCCGTCGACCTGGGTGCTGAGTACCAGCGTGTCGCTGGCCGAATACACCGCGTCGGCGTCGATCACTACAAAGCGGTATTGCGCCGCCAGTTGCCTGAACAGTGGGCGCAGGCGCTCGGGGCTCAGGTGCTCGGCATTGCGACCCAGGCGCCCGTGGGGCAACACGTCGAAGGGCAGGCTGGATGCCTGCACCACGCAGTCCTGCAGCAAGGGCGGGGCGAGGCTGTTGAACAACAGGTCGGTAAAACCGCGCTCCTTGTGCAACGACAGTTGCTGGGTGAGGTTGCGCGGTGACTGGCTGGCATCTACCAGCAGGACGCGACCGTTGCTCATCTGCGCCAGTTGAGCGGCCAGCGCCATCGCGCTGGTGCTGGTTCCGGTGCCGGTGTTGGCGGCCGTCAAGAGCAGGATCCGCAGGGAAGGGTCGAGCACGGTCGAGGTCAGGTTGGTCTCGCTCGGGCTGGCTATGGTCAGGATATTGGTTGAACCGTCCATTTAACTCGCTCCGTGGCCGCTGAACACTTTGAAGGGGGTAATCATCAGGATCTTCAAATCCAGCCACAGGCTTTGTTCAGCGATATAGCTGAGGTCCAATTCCACGCGCTGGTCGAAGTCGATATTGCTGCGCCCGGAGATCTGCCAAAGGCCGGTCATGCCGGGGTAGATGCTCAGGCGCACAAGATGGTTGTCCTTGTATCGATAGGCATTGAACGAGGTCGGCCGCGGGCCCACCAGGCGCATGTCGCCGATCACTACATTGATCAGGTTCGGCAGTTCGTCGAGGCTGCTGCGTCGCAGGAACCGGCCGATGGGCGTGATGCGCGGATCGTTGTCGATCTTGAAGTCGATGGCATCGGCGCCGTGTTTGTTGAGGTGGCGAAGCGACTCCTTGAGCGCCTCGGCGTCGGCAACCATGGTGCGGAACTTGTACATGCCGAAGACCCGGCCGCGATAACCGGTGCGCTTCTGCACGAACAATACGGGACCTGGGCTGGAGAACTTGACCAGCAGCGCCAGGCCCAGCAGCAGCGGGCAGAGCAGCAGCAGGATCGCCAGTGCGCCGAGGCAGGCCACCACGCGATTGGTGCGTGAAACCGTCCAGGGCCGGCCGCTGTCGCGACCGGTCAGCCAACCACGGCCCTGGCGATGGATGGCCGCGTCCAGGCGCCTGCGGTGCTCCGGATCGACACGCTTGTCGCGTCCGGGGGCGTTGATCTCGATGACTTGCTCATGTCGGGTCATGGATTCCTCCGCTGAGGTTGGGCCGCAAGCGTTCAGTCGCGAGCGGTGCGTGGGCAGGCCGTGGGTAGTAATCGAGGAACCACTGGATGAAGCGGCCCAGGCCCTCGTCCAGTTCGATACACGGTTTGAAGCCGGTGGCCCGTGCCAGGTCGCTGGCATCGGCGCAGGTGTTGAGCACATCCCCCGCTTGCAGGGGCAGCAGTTCGATGCGGGCGGTTTGTCCCAGGTGTTTTTCCAGCAGCTCGACATAGGTGCGCAGCGCCACCGGGTGCTGTCCGCCGATGTTGTAGATCCGCCACGGCGCGCGGCTGGTGGCCGGGTCCGGTTGTTCGTGATCCAGCAAAGGCGTGACCTGGGGCGCACGGTCGATCAGGCGGGCGATGCTTTCGACGATGTCGTCGATGTAGGTGAAATCGCGTTGGTGCTCGCCGTGATTGAACAGCTGCAGCACACGGTCTTGGGCAATGGCGCGGGCAAACTGGATTGGCGACATGTCTGGCCGGCCCCAAGGGCCGTACACCGTGAAGAAGCGCAGGCCGGTGCAGGGAATGCCGAACAGGTGGCTGTAGCTGTGGGCCATCAGTTCGTTGGCTTTTTTGCTGGCCGCGTACAGCGACAGCGGATGGTCGACGTTGTCCTGTACCGAATAAGGCGTGCGCGTGTTGGCGCCGTATACCGAGCTTGAAGAGGCATAGATCAAGTGCTTGACCGGATAGCGACGGCAGTTTTCCAGGATGTTCAGGAACCCGGTGATGTTGCTGTCGACATAGGCCTGCGGGTTTTCCAGGGAGTAGCGCACGCCTGCTTGGGCCGCGAGGTGAATCACGACCTCCGGGCACCGGGTCTGGAACAGCTCATCGATGGCTGGCGCGTCGGCCAGGTCGATCCGCGCCAGGGGAAATTCGCCGGCCTGCTCGTTCACCCAGGTCACGCGGTCGTGCTTGAGCTGGGGGTCGTAGTAGTCGTTGAAATTGTCCAGCCCACACACCCGATGGCCGTCGCACAGCAGTCGCCGCACGACGTGGGCGCCGATGAAGCCGGCTGCGCCGGTGACCAGGATGTTCATGCTTGTGACCCGGAGAGCGGGGTGCCCGGCACGGTGTGCCGCAGCCCGATACCGCGATACAGCAGCCCGGCGGCGGCCAGGTGGTCGGGGTTGTACAGGTTGCGGCCATCGATGATCACCCGGGCGCGCAACTTGCTGGCCAGCAGGTCGAAGTCCACCACGCGGAAATTCTTCCACTCGGTGCAGATCACCAGGGCGTCGGCGTCTTCCAGGGTGTCGTCGCGGGTGGCGCACAGGTTCAGGTCCTTGCGATAGCCGTAGAGGCGACGGCATTCGGACATGGCTTCCGGGTCATAGGCGTGGACCCGGGCGCCTTCGCGCCACAGCGCTTCCATCAGGTAGCGGCTGGGGGCTTCGCGCATGTCATCGGTGTTGGGCTTGAATGCCAGGCCCCAGATGGCAATCGACTTGCCGGCCAGGCCGTCCTGGAATTGCGTCGCCAGTTTCTCGAAGAGGATGTGTCGCTGGCTGTCGTTGACGTCGGTGACGCTGCGCAACAAGCGCAGTGGCATGCCGCTTTGTTCGGCGGTGTGCAGCAAGGCCCGCAGGTCCTTGGGAAAGCACGAGCCGCCAAAACCGCAGCCGGGGTAGATGAAGTGGTAACCGATGCGCGGGTCCGAGCCGATGCCCTTGCGCACCGCTTCGATGTCGGCGCCCAGCCGTTCGGTAAGGTTGGCCAGTTCGTTCATGAAGCTGATGCGGGTGGCGAGCATGGCATTGGCGGCGTACTTGGTCAGTTCGGCGCTGCGGTTGTCCATGAACATCAGTTTTTCGTGGTTGCGGCAAAAGGGCGCGTAGAGCTCCGTCATCTGGTCGCGGGCCAGCGGATCGGCGGTGCCGATGATGATCCGGTCGGGGCGCATGCAATCGGCCAGGGCGCTGCCTTCCTTGAGAAACTCGGGGTTGGACACCACACGCACGTTCAACTGTTTCAGGCCCCGTCGCGCCAACGCCTGGCGGGCGCATTCGGCCACCTTGTCAGCCGTGCCCACCGGTACCGTGGACTTGATGATCAGGGTGCGGTCGCAGTCCATGAAGTCGGCTATTTGCCGGGTGACAGCCAGCACATGGCTCAGGTCTGCCGAGCCGTCTTCATCGGCAGGGGTGCCGACGGCGATGAAAATCAGCTCGCCGTGGTTGACCGCGTCGCTGGCCTGGGAGCTGAACGACAAGCGTCCGGCCTTGATGTTGTCTTCGAGCAAACTGGACAGCCCCGGCTCGCTGATGGTCGGTACGGCTTGTTGCAGTTGCCGGATTTTGTTCGGGTCGATGTCGATGCACAAAACGCGGTGACCGACGTCAGCCATTGCAGCCGCCTGGATCAACCCGACATACCCCGTTCCAAATACGCTCACGTCCATTCTTGGCGCGCCTCGCAGACCCATTGATGTAACTCGGATGAAACTGTTTAGAGGGGTATAGCGCAGCTTCAGAAAAGCGTGTCAGCAAAATGACAGTTGTCAGTGTTGGCAATTCAAGTGAAATCGGGCGTTTTGATATCAAGTCATTGACTGCCTTAGCAAAGTGGCTGTTTTACTGGGTGTTTAGGTAATTTGATAAACCGATAAACGGTAGTAGCCCATAGATTTTTACATTTTGTGACGAGGTTTCGTGTCATTTTTGGGGTAACTTTTTTTTGACGCGTGGTTGGGGAGAGGGGTTTCTTGCGCTTTGAGAGCCGGCTGCTAACGTGCAGGAACGAAGCACTTTTGACACGGCGATCCGGTCGAGGAAAACATGGCGCGCTACCTCAAGGAACTGCTGCTGGTTCTGTACCTGCTCAAGGGGTACGACTATTACCTGGACCGTCTGAATGCGTTGGGCCTTGGGGTCGCAACTTTGATGTTCGGCGCCATGTTCTCGGTGCTGGTGCTGGCGCTGTGGATGAGCGCCTACATACGCCAGACCCTGGTGAGGCATGTGTTTGCCTTGGCGATGTTTGTTTCAGCGGTGTTTTTCGAGGTGTACACCCGGGTCACGGACAGCTACCTGACCTATAGCCAGTTCGTTTCGCTGGTGTACTCGGGGGGATTTATCCAGGAGGCGGCCTATCAGTACCGCGATGTGATTATCAGCGCGGCGGTCAGCGGCTTGCTGCTGTTGTTCGGCATCGCCCTCAAGCCTCGAAGGTCGATGCGGCTGTCCGGGTATCTGCCAATGGCGGCACCCGTCCTGGGCGTGTTATTGCTCAGTGGTGTGTTGTTCGTGCGGGCGGGCGAGGGCGCGCGCGGCCTGCCCGTGATGTACACGCCGCTGGCCTATCTGAATCTGTTTGCCTACGAGTCCTTGCACAACACCATTGGCCCTCGGGAGCCGGTCAACCTGGCGCGACGATCGTCTTTGATCGAGCAGGATATCGTGCTGATCATCGATGAAAGCGTTGGTGGCAATTACCTGGATATCAACACGCCGTTCGGCGTACACACTGGCCTGAAGACGCCGCCCGAGGGCGTGGATGTTTTCAATTTCGGTTATGCGGCCTCCATTGCCAATTGCAGCGCCGACACCAATGTCACCCTGCGCTACGGCGGCACGCGCACCGACTACATGCGCATCAACAGCACCCGACCGTCGATCTGGCAGTACGCCAAGAAGGCCGGGTTGCGTACCGTCTATATCGACGCCCAACGCACCGGCGGCTACCTGCAGAACCTGATGACCGAACTGGAAAAACAGGACATCGACGAATTCGTCCAATTCGACCAGGCCAGCGTGCGCGACCGCGACATGGCGGCGGCGGCGAAGTTGATCGAGCTCCTGGGCGACAACCAGGCCGAACTGGTGGTGATCAACAAGGTGGGGGCGCATTTCCCGGTACACGACAAATACCCCGACGACTTCATGACCTACCGCCCGGCGTTGCCACGAGGACAGTTCCAGGACGTGGCCGACACCGGCAGCCGCGACGGCTTCAATGGTCAGAAAGATGACTGGTTGCTGTACCGCAACGCTTACCAGAACACCTTGTTGTGGAACGTCGGCGAGTTCTTCAAGCGAATCTTCCAGCAGGCCGACCTGAGCCATGCCGTGTTGATCTACACCTCCGACCACGGCCAGGACCTGCACGAGCGCGGCAACCCCGGGCTCAACACCCATTGCGGCGGTGACCCGGTGGCGGAGGAGGGGTTGGTGCCGTTGGTGGTGATCCAGGGCTCGCAGTTGCATGCCCTGGATTGGCGCCAAGCCTGGGCACAGAACAAAGACCGCTCCAGCCACTACAACATTTTCCCGACGCTGTTGCAGTTGATGGGGTACGAGCCGGCTGGGGTCGAAGCGATCTATGGCAAGTCCCTGGATCAACCGACCGATGACGACTTCACCTTCAACTACCGCTTCAATGCGCGCTTGGGGGCGAAACCGGCTTGGAAACACATCGACTTGGGCGACATCGTGACACCGCAGTCCGGCCAGGTTGAGATGGCGGTGGGGCATTGATTGGCGCTGAGCTCTTGGTGGGCGAGCTTGTAGCCGGTCAGGATGTTATTGATTGAGTACATATCCGTTACCGCAGAAACGGATATACACCCCAACCCGACGAGCAAACCCAGGCTCTGTGGCATCTACCTCGTCGTAGCTATTCTGGTTGCTGAGTATCAGGCAGGTTCATCCCGGGTGGGGACCGTCCCTCAACTCCGCTATCCTGAGCCCCACGTTCATCCATCGAGCCTTTTCATGCTTGAAGTCCGCGATGTTTTCAAAAGCTACGCCACGCCCCAAGGCCCATTGCCGGTGCTGCAAGGCATCGACCTGACGCTGATGCCAGGCAGCAGTCTGGCGTTGATGGGGGAGTCGGGCAGTGGCAAGAGCACCTTGCTGCACCTGGTCGCTGGGCTGGACAAGGTGGATCGCGGCAGCATTCGCAGCGGCGAGTATCGACTCGATGGCATGAGTGAAAGCCAGTTGGCGAATTGGCGACGCACGGAAATCGGTCTGGTGTTCCAGCAGTTCAACCTCATCAGCAGCTTGTCGGTGGAGGACAACCTGGCGTTCCAGGCGCGTCTGTGCGGCCGTCATGACGCAGCTTGGCAAGCCCATCTGGTGCAGCGGCTCGGGCTTTCAGCGCTGCTGCGGCGTTATCCCGAGCAACTGTCCGGCGGCCAGCAACAACGGGTGGCGCTGGGGCGGGCGTTGGCCTCGCGGCCGCCCTTGTTGCTGGCCGATGAACCCACCGGCAGCCTCGACGAGGCCACAAGTGACGAAGTGCTGCAACTGCTGCTGGAACTGCTGGATGGCAGCCCCACCAGCCTGTTGATGGTGACCCACAGCCCACGGGTGGCGGCTCGCCTGGCCCAACGCGTGGTGTTGCACGGCGGGCGATTGGCGCAGGTGGCCCAGGGGTGATGATTTTTCGTCAGACCCTCAAGGCCCTGCTCAGCCATTGGCGCCAACACCCGGTGCAATTTTTCAGCGTGCTGACGGGCCTGTGGCTGGCCACCAGCCTGCTCACCGGCGTGCAGGCGCTGAACAGTCAGGCCCGGGACAGCTACGCCCGAGCCAGCCAACTGATCGGCGGCGAACCCCAGGCCAGCCTCAGTGCACCCGGTGGCGGCACTTTTACGCAGCAATGGTTTGTCGAGTTGCGGCGCCAGGGCTGGCCGGTGTCGCCGGTGTTGCAGGCGCGGGTGATGCTCAAGGACCGCGAGGATCAGCGCCTGCAACTGATGGGCATCGACCCGGTGTCACTGCCACCTGGTGCAGCACTGGCGGGGCAGGCGCGGGAAATGAGCGAGGTGGTGGCGTTCTTTACCGATCCCGGTCGCACCTGGATTGCCCCGCAGACCTTGCAGGCCCTGGGGCTGAACGAGGGCGACCGGCCTCGCACCGTCGATGGACGTTCCCTGCCGCCGCTGCATGTCCAGGAGGATATGGCGCCGGGCGTGCTGTTGATGGACATCGGTTTTGCCCAACAGGTACTCGGATTGCCGGAGCAACTGTCGCGGCTGTTGTTGCCCGCCACGTTCAGCGCTGCGTTGCCGGAAGCGTTCAACGGTCGACTGCTACTCAAGCACGCCGATGAAGAAAACAACCTGTCGCGCCTGACCGAAAGCTTTCACCTGAACCTCGACGCCTTGGGGTTTTTATCCTTCGTGGTGGGGCTGTTCATCGTTCACGCGGCCATCGGCCTGGCCCTGGAACAACGCCGCAGTCTGTTGCGCACCCTGCGCGCCTGCGGCGTCAGTGCGCGGGTGCTGGTCACCAGCCTGACGATTGAGTTGGGTGGGTTGGCCTTGCTGGGCGGGATCGCCGGGGTGCTCAGCGGCTACTGGCTGGCGAGCCTGTTGTTGCCCGATGTGGCGGCGAGCCTGCGGGGTTTGTACGGCGCCGAAGTGGCCGGGCACTTGAACCTCAGCCCATGGTGGTGGTTCAGCGGTGTCGGCCTGAGCCTGCTCGGTGCGCTGCTGGCGGGGGCCGACAGCCTATTGCGGGCGGCGCGCCTGCCCTTGCTGGCGCTGGCCAATCCGCAGGCCTGGCATCAGGCCCATGGGCGATGGCTGCGACGCCAGGGTTGGGTAGCGACGGTGGCGGCGTTGATTGCTGCATCGGCGTTGATCTGGGGCGATAGCCTGGCCAGCGGTTTTGTCCTGATGACCGCCTTGTTGCTGGGCGCGGCGCTGGCCTTGCCGGTGTTGCTCAACAGCGCGCTGAAGCGGCTGTTGCACCGCAGCCGCTCGGTGCTCGCGCAATGGTTTCTCGCCGATTGTCGCCAGCAATTGCCGACGCTGAGCCTGGCGCTGATGGCCTTGTTGCTGGCGCTGGCGGCGAACATCGGCGCCGGGAGCATGACGGCCGGTTTCCGCCAGACCTTCAGCAACTGGCTTGAACAACGGCTGACGGCCGAGCTGTACGTCAACCCGCAAACCCCGGCCCAGGCGGAGGAACTGCACACCTGGCTCAAGCAGCAACCGGCGATCACCGCTGTCGTTCCGCTCTGGCAGGTCTCGGTCCCGTTGCAGGGCTGGCCGACGGATATTCATGGCATCATCGATCACCCCCACTATCGACAGCATTGGCCGCTGCTGGAGTCGGCCGGTGACAAGCCGTGGGAGCAACTGGCCGCCGCCGATACCCTCATGCTCAGCGAACAACTGGCCCGGCGTCTCAAGGTGAGTATCGGCGATCAGTTGACCCTGCCGACACCGCAGGGCCCATGGGCACTTCGCATCGTCGGAATCTACGCCGACTACGGCAATCCCAAGGGCCATGTGCTGGTCAACGCCGACCACTTGCTGACGCACTGGCCGAACCTGACGCCGAACCGTTTCAACCTGCGCATCGAGCCGTCGGCCATCCCGTCGCTACTGACAGCGTTGCAAGGCCGGTTCAGCCTGGATGACAGCCGCATCGTCGACCAGGCCCGGCTCAAGGGCTGGTCGACCCAGGTGTTCGAACGCACCTTCGCCGCCACCGCTGCCCTCAACAGCCTGACCCTGGCGGTGGCCGGGGTGGCGTTGTTCATCAGCCTGCTGACCCAGAGCCAGAGTCGCCTCGGCCAGTTGGCACCGCTGTGGGCACTGGGCGTGACGCGGCGGCAGTTGATGCTGCTCAACCTCGGCCAGACCTGGCTGCTGGCGTTGCTGACCCTGGTCCTGGCGTTGCCGCTGGGCATCGCCCTGGCCTGGTGCCTGGACGCGGTAATCAATGTGCAGGCCTTCGGTTGGCGCCTGCCGTTGCGGGTGTTTCCGTTGCAATTGGCGCAATTGCTGGCCCTGGCGATGCTCGCCACGCTGCTGGCATCGGCCTGGCCGTTATATGCGTTGTACCGCACCCAGCCGGCGGATTTGCTGAGGACCTTTGCCCATGAAGATTAAAGTTGGCGTGTTGCTGCTGGCATTGCTCAGTGGTTGCGATGACTCAGCACCAACGCAAAAGGGCTTTGCCGGCCTCGGCGACCAGGCTGTCGCGTTCACGCCGGTTGTGCCTGGGCGGGTGTTCAGTTTCCCCACCGACCATGGCCTTCATGAAGGTTTTCGCATCGAGTGGTGGTACGTCACCGCCAATCTCAAGGATGCCCAGGGGCATGAGTTCGGCGTGCAATGGACGCTGTTTCGCAGCGCCTTGAATGCCGCGCCCCAGCCCAGCGGCTGGCGTAACCAGACGATCTGGCTCGGTCACGCTGCGGTCACGTCTGCCACCGTGCACCATGCCGCCGAGCGATATGCACGAGGCGGGGTGGGGCAGGCCGGGGTGCAGGCGGTGCCCTTCAATGCCTGGATCGACGACTGGCAATTGAGTACCCAGGCTTCAGGGGCCGAGCCGTTGGCGGACATGCAATTGAAGGCGCGCGACCCGCGCTTCAGCTATGCGTTGCGGCTGACGTCGAGCCGGCCACTGGTGTTGCAGGGCGATCAAGGTTTCAGCCAGAAATCCGAACAGGGGCAGGCGTCGTATTACTACAGCCAGCCGTTCTTCCAGGCCAGCGGTGAATTGGAAATCGATGGTCAGCGTTATGCGGTCAGTGGCCCGGCCTGGCTCGACCGCGAATGGAGCAGCCAGCCCCTGACCGCAAACCAGACCGGCTGGGACTGGTTTTCCCTGCACCTGGACAACGGCGAGCACCTGATGCTCTACCGCATGCGCCACAAGGACGGCGCGCCGTACCTCACAGGTACCTGGATCGACGCGCAGGGCCAAGGGCAGACCCTGCACGCCGGGGAAATCAGCCTCGTGCCCCAGGACACTGCCAAGGTCGCCGGGCGCTCGATGCCGGTTGGCTGGGCCATCAAGATCCCCAGCAAGCAACTCGACATCACCCTCCACGCGCTGAACCCCAACGCCTGGATGAACCTGCGCATTCCCTATTGGGAAGGGCCGGTGCAACTGCGTGGTAGCCAGGGCGGCACCGGTTACCTGGAAATGACCGGCTACTGAGAATCGCCGGAACTCCCCGCGAACGTCGACCCTCATAGCTTATGAATGTCTCGCAGGAGCCCGTCATGAGCGATGACCTCAAACTTCCGTCGCTGGCCGATTGGCAGCGATTGTTCGACGACAAGGCCTACTGGCAGCAGTCCCCCGATGCGCACTTCACCGAGCTGATGCGGGTGGCCAATGACTTGTTCGGTCAGGGCGCCATCGACCTGGCGCAGTGGCAGGCCTTGAAGACCAAGGCCGAGCAACTGCACCAGCGTTCCCCGGATGCCAATGTCACTGAAGAAGTCGCCGACCCCGACGCCTGACGCCTCACCCCTGACCTCAGGCCTGAAAGATTCAAGGAGTTCGCCATGCAGCACCGTCCCGATCAAACCCGGAAAAACCCTGACGCCCCGGCATTGCCCGGTGAAGTGGAACGCGATAACGATGCCTTGCGACCCAATGACCCGACCAAGCGCAAACAACAGCACGGCGACCCTGAGGCAGGGGATACCGATGCTCAGAAAACCGGTCGGCGTGGCTGAATGACGTCACGTCGACGGGTATTAAAAAAGAGTTTTTCAGGACTGTTTAATTTTGTTTTGTCGATAACTTTGTCTACTTGTCCATGTTTTGTATAACTATTTGTACAGCTATACGCAGGCCCCCCAAACCCTGGCTACGCAGGCGTTGTGTGCACGCTGTGTAGGAGCTGCCGAGTGCAACGAGGCTGCGATCTTTCCCCAGATACTTGAATCTCAAGCGAAAGATCAAAAGATCGCAGCCTCGTTGCACTCGACAGCTCCTACAGCTCCTACAGATCCTGAGCGCGATAGTTGCAACGATGAATAATTATTTAAACAGGCTCACGGACATATTCTAAAAGTTCGATTATTATTGTGCCCGTTCGCCCAGTGTCAGGCTCTTTACCAGTGCATGGATTGCCGAGGCCATCGCACTGGGCGAACACCGCCCTGAATCAACAACTATCGATTATTTTCAACGGCACATCGACCCGCAGAGCGGGCCGATGCGTGAGTGGCTGCCTCAGATTCAACCAGCGACCGGTGAGCGCCAGTCATCGGAGCCCGAGGTGCCGCTGACTTCGTGGGTCCAGGTGATTTTGCGATATGTGAAGTGCACGTCTTCGAGATGGGTGAAGTGTGCGTTCTCTGGGTCCTGGCAGTTGCGCATGTAGTCCTTGATATCAACGATGATCGCGTCCTCCAACGTGGTGGTGTAGTAGTGCTCCTGGGTGCCTGCTGCCGAAGTGCGGTACCACTGGATCTTGACCTCCTTCAGCCGTTCGCCGCTCGTTAGGGCGACCTGCAGCAGTGGCGAAGCTTTATCGAATACCTTGGTGATGATCAGGGGTTTGTGTATGCGCTGGCTGGTTGGCTGACCGGACTGGGGATCGCGAGGGATGGTCACTTGGTGCTCGAAAGCTTGCACCATGACCTGGTCTTCATGACCCTCTTGGTAGGTGTTGCCCACTGAATCGGCGGTAAACGCACCGGCAGTGATCAGACCTTGTTTGTAGCCCTCAACGGACATGTATGCGGGAGTTGCCAATGGATGCTCTCCTTCCTGGATAACGATAGGACCTGGGACGGGAGTCGCCCCGAGGTGGCCTGACGGTTATCAAGAGCTATGCCATTTTTAAAAAAACTATATATATCAATAAGTTGATGCGTTGTTGGGCGGTTATTCCTTCCAGGCAGGCAAGAAAGCGCACAAAGGTTTGCCCGGCGCCTTGCAGCTCCTCGCGGCTTGACCGAACGCCGCGATAGCCAGGCAGCTTGGTCGATGAGGGCGCGCCGTGCGGCACGCCGGTTATGCAGCTTCTTGCCGTTTTATCCCTCAGCTTGTTCCTACACGCCCAATGCAGCCCTGCACTCATCGATGGAGCGCTGTTGCGTCTGGGCATACAGCCCCAGTTCATCGATGGTCGCTCGCCCCAGCGCCTCTTCGAAGGCCTGGCGATTGGACTGGCCGGCATAGTGACTCTGGGCGGCATCGCCGAGGTTCGACTGGAAGATGCCGGCGGCGCTGACAGGCAGGAAGTCCTCGTACACCAAGGGTTCGGCGCGCAGGTATTGCTGCTCGAGCAAGTGCTCCAGGGAGACGGCTTGCTCGAGGGTGCCCTTGGCGGCGAGGCCCTCGGGCGTGACGAAATAGCGGAAGTACGCCAATGCCTGTCGGCGCAGTTCGTCGTGGTTGTCAGGGAATTCAACAAAGTGTTCGGTCATCAACCGGTTGTAGCGTTCGGCGTTGGCTTCGTTGGGAAACTCCCCCAGCGCGTCGCGCGCGGCGTTCAGCAATTGATCGTAGAGCGCGCGGCCCTTGGGCGTGAGGGCCGCGCCACGTTGTTCGATTTCGCCGAAGCGGGCGCTGTGGCTGCCTTGGGTCTGGGTCTGGGGCTGGTCGGTGAAGGCGACGGGCTCGTCGAGCGCCTTGAAACTGGTCTGGCGCAGCAGGATCTGGCATTGGCGGCGGGGTGGGCCTTCGATCACGGCCTTGGGAGTAATGCCGTGCGCCGGCATCCGGGCCTGGACGATGTCGATGTCCAGGGTGCGCGGTGTCAGGTGATTGATGTGCGGGCCCTTGAACGCCACCACGTCGGCGATCAGACGATGTTGGGCGCTCAGTTGCCGGTACTGTTCGGCGGTGACGGTGGCGCTGTGGTGCCAGCGAAAGGTTTCCAGGGCCTGTAGGACGAAGTCCTCAGCCTGGGCCTCGGTCAGGCCGCCCTGGCGTTCGGCCAGGTCAATGAGCTCAAGGGCGCGGGGGGTAAAGATCCGGCGTTTGTCCAACACCGACTCGGCAAAGGCCCGAAGCTCGGCGTTCTCGATCAGTTCCAGGCGCAGCAGCGAGGTAAACACTCGGAACGGGCTGACCTGCAACGCGCTTTCGTGCACGGCGCGGAAAGCGGTGGAATGCACCGGCACCCCGGCTGGCGTGAGGTCGTAGTAGCCCACCGGCTGCATGCCCATGACCGCGAATAGACGCCCCAGGGTCGCCAGCTCGGCGGCGGTGCCGACGCGGATCGCACCGTGGCGTTCCAGGTCCAGGCGCTCGAGCTCGCCGGTGCTGCGCAGGTGTGCGGCCAAGGCCGGGTCTGCGGCCAGCACTTGGGCGTTGGTGTGCTCCACCAGCTTCATCAGGGCGCCATACAGCGGCACCTCGTCGCGGTACATGTCGGACATCGCCCTGGAGAAGCGTTGGCGGATCAGGTCGGGGCTGACGAAGCTCATCGTGAGAATTCCTGGCGAGGGCTGTGGGAAAGTTGGACGAAAGATCGCAGCCTTCGCCGGCCCCGGCAAACGAAGAATCTTCAGGACTTCATTCTGCCAGGGACTGATCCACCAGCTCGATCCAGTGCCGCACGGGCGTGCGACCGGCACCGTCGAGGTGGTGCTGGCAGCCGACGTTGGCGGTGACGATCAGCTCCGGTTGGCCGCTTTCCAGCGCATTGAGGCGGTTGTCGCGCAATTGCCGCGCCAGGGCAGGCTGGGTCAGCGAATAGGTGCCGGCCGAGCCGCAACACAAATGGCCGTCGGGCACCTCGGTGAGGTTGAAACCCAGCCGCGTCAGCAGCGCCTCGATGCTGCCGCCGAGTTTCTGCGCGTGTTGCAAGGTGCAGGGGCAATGCACGGCAATGCGCTGGTTCCTGGCCGCGCAGATCTGTTCCAGCGGCTCCTTGCCAAGCACTTGCACCAGGTCCAATGCCCGTTCGCTGACTTGTTTGGCCTTGGCGGCATAGCCAGGATCATGTTCCAGCAGGTGCCCGTAGTCCTTGATGAATGCGCCGCAGCCGCTGGCCGTCTGAACGATGGCTTCGGCACCGTTTTCCAGGTGCGGCCACCAGGCGTCGATGTTCTGTCGGGCGCGGTCCAGCCCGGTGGCCTGGGCGTCGAGGTGATAATCCAGCGCGCCGCAGCAGCCAGCCTGCGCACAGGGGATCACGCTGATGCCGAGTCGATCCAGCACCCGTGCCGCCGAGGTATTGGTGTTGGGCGACAGGCCCGGTTGCACGCAGCCTTCGAGCATCAACACTGTGCGCCGATGCCGGACCGGTGGACGTTCGCGGTGGGCTGGGGAGGGGTGGGGCAACTTGGCGCTCAGGTTCGCCGGCAGCAACGGACGGAAGATCGCCCCAAGGCGCAGCAGGGTCTTGAACCGCTCGGGACTGGCGGCCAGGCTGCGCAGCCCCAGGCGCAGTGCACGTTGGCTGGCGGGTCGCGGCACGGCTTGGTCGACCACCGCCCGGCCGATGTCCAGCAGGTTGTGATAATCCACGCCGGACGGGCAGGTGGTCTCGCAGTTGCGACACGACAGGCAGCGATCCAGGTGCAGTTGGGTGCTGGCCGTCGCCGGCTGGCCTTCAAGCACCTGCTTGATCAGGTAGATGCGTCCGCGCGGGCCGTCCAGTTCATCGCCGAGCAATTGGTAGGTGGGACAGGTGGCATTGCAGAAGCCGCAATGCACGCAACTGCGCAGGATGCGTTCGGCTTCTTCGGCGCGGGGCAGGTTTCTGGCTTGGTCGCTAAAACGGGTCTGCATAGGTAGTGTCCTGTATCACAAATGCTGTTTCTTTTTGACGGCGTCTGTTGTCGTCATGCTGCGTTGCCGCTCCTCGCCATAGCGGGCTATGACTCGTCGCGGCGCCTTGCCTGACGACAACAGCCACTCGTCAAAAAGGAACACATTTGCGACACAGGACACTATAACTCCGGGTACATTCGACCAGGATTGAACAGCCCCAGGGGATCGAGCTGGGCCTTGAGTTGCCGGTGATAGCGCAGCAGTGCCGGGGCCAGTGGCTGGAACGGTGTGTCGCTGGCACCCTGACGATAGCAGGTGGCATGGCCGCCGACTTCATGGGCCAGGGCCTGCACCGTGTCGGCCTCGGTCTTCAACCAGCGTTGAGCGCCGGCCCAGTCGATCAGTTGCGCGCCGGGCAGGGTGAGCGGCCCGGTATGGTTGGGTAACGACAGGCGCCACAGCGGCAAGCCTTCATCGAAGAAGGCCAGTTGATGTTCGTTGAGTGCCGTCCAGTATTGATCGTCGATCACCTCGCCACCGAAACGCTGATGAGCGGCGCTGACCGAGCCTTCGCCACCCTCCAGGCGCAGGTGCAGGCAGTTGCCGTCATGGCTGGCGGCGCTGATGGGCAAGGGTTGTCGGCCCCATTCGGCGAGTTTTTCCAGGGCCTCGGTGCTGTCCAGTTCCAGGCGGATACTCAGGCTGTGACGGGGCTTGGGCAGGACCTTCAAGGAGACTTCGGTGATCACCCCCAGGCAACCGAAGCTGCCAGCCAACAGGCGCGACAGGTCGTAGCCGGCGACGTTTTTCATCACCTCGCCGCCGAAGCGTAGCAACGTGCCGTGGCCACTGATCAGGCGCGTGCCCAAGACGAAGTCGCGCACCGAACCGGCCCACGGGCGACGCGGCCCCGACAGCCCGGCGGCGACCATGCCGCCGACCGTGGCGTCGTCGCCGAACGCCGGCGGTTCGCAGGGCAGCCGCTGGCCAGCGGCGTCGAGGGCTGCGAGCAGTTCCCGCAGCGGGGTGCCGGCCCGGGCCGTGACGACCAACTCGGTGGGGTCATAGTGGACGATGCCCCGATGCACGCGGGTGTCCAGCACTTCGCCGGCCACTTCGCGCCCCAGGAAAGCCTTGCTGTTCGAACCCTGGATGCGCAGCGGCGTGGCGTCGGCCCGTGCGCGATTGACCTGTGCGAGCAGCAGGTCGCTGGCGTCCTGGTCGGCTTCGCGGCTCATCAGAAACGCTCCAGTTCAGGAAACGGCAGTTGCCCGCCATGGATGTGCATGGCACCGAATTCGGCGCAGCGGTGCAGGGTGGGGATGTTCTTGCCGGGGTTGAGCAGACCTTTGGGATCGAACGCTGCTTTTACCGCGTGGAACAGGTTCAGTTCGTTGCTGTTGAATTGCGTGCACATCTGATTGATTTTTTCCCGGCCGACACCGTGTTCGCCAGTGATGCTGCCGCCCACCTGGACACACAGTTCGAGGATTTTTCCGCCCAGGGTTTCGGCGCGCTCCAGTTCGCCGGGCTGGTTGGCATCGAACAGGATCAGCGGGTGCATGTTGCCGTCGCCGGCGTGAAAGACGTTGGCGACGCGCAGGCCATGTTCGGCACCGAGGCTGGCGATGCGCTGCAGTACCTCGGGCAAGGCGCGTCGCGGGATGGTGCCGTCCATGCAGTAATAATCCGGCGCCAGGCGGCCCACCGCCGGGAAGGCGTTCTTGCGCCCGGCCCAGAAGCGCAGCCGCTCGGCTTCGTCCCGCGCCTGACGCACCTCGGTGGCACCGGCCTGCTCCAACACCTGGCGGACCCGTTCGCAATCGTCATGGACATCGGCCTCGACCCCGTCCAGTTCACACAGCAGGATCGCTTCGGCCTCCACCGGATAGCCGGCGTGGATGAAGTCCTCGGCGGCGCGGATCGCCAGGTTGTCCATCATTTCCAGGCCACCGGGAATGATGCCGGCGGCGATGATGTCGGCCACCGCCCGCCCGGCCTTGTCCACCGAATCGAAACTGGCCAGCAACACCTTGGCGACCTGGGGCCTGGGCAGCAGTTTGACTGTCACTTCGGTGATCACCCCCAGCAAGCCTTCGGAACCGGTGAACAGCGCCAGCAGGTCCAGGCCCGGCGAATCCAGGGCTTCGCTGCCCAGGGTCAGGCGTTCGCCTTCGACGGTGAGGATTTCCAGCTTCAACAGGTTATGCACCGTCAGGCCATACTTGAGGCAGTGCACGCCGCCGGCGTTTTCCGCGACATTGCCGCCGATGGAGCAGGCGATCTGCGACGAGGGATCCGGCGCGTAATACAGCCCGAACGGTGCCGCCGCCTGGGAAATCGCCAGGTTGCGTACCCCTGGCTGAAGCCGCGCGGTGCGGGCGTCGGGGTCGATGTGCAGGATCTGGTTGAACCGCGCCATCACCAGCAACACGCCGCTTGCCAGGGGCAGGGCGCCGCCGGACAAACCGGTCCCGGCACCCCTGGCGACCACCGGCACATTCTGCCCATGGCAGAGCTTGAGCAGCGCTTGCACCTGCTCGACGCGCCTGGGCAAGACCACCAGCAGCGGCGTGGAGCGGTAGGCCGACAGGCCATCGCATTCGTAGGGCTTGAGGTCTTCTTCCAGGTGCAGGATGTCCAGGTCTGGAACCTGTGCCTGCAAGGCTTGAAGCAGGGCCTGTTTGTCCACCTTGGGCAAGGGGCCGTCGAGGTGTTCGTCGTAGAGGATGTTCATGAAGTCGATACCTCTGGGTCGGCTCGAATCCCTGTGGGAGCGAGCTTGCTCGCGATGGCGGTGGGGCAGCTTGCATCCATGTTGAATGTGTCACCGCTATCGCGAGCAAGCTCGCTCCCACATGGGGGTTCATTTTGTTATTTTTGCATCGCCGTCACTGCCTCAACCCGTTGAGAAACTCCCGATACAGCGCCGCGGTTTTTCCCGGTCGTTCCACCATCGGCATGTGGCCGATACCGTCCCAGATTTCCACCCGCAAGTCGGCGATGCCCTTGCTCCACACCGGCACGCTGCTGACGTCGATCAGCCGGTCCTTGCGACCCCAGAGTAGCAGCGATGGAGCGCTAATGTCGGCCAGGCGCGGTTCCATCGGCGGGCTGGCGCGAAAGTCGACGAAGATCTCCGCCAGTTCATCGCGGCGCTGTTCGTAACGTTCGGCCATTGCCGCCAGCACCACGCTGGGCACCCAGGGCGGGGAGGCCATGGTCATTGCGTAGAACGGCGCGAAATCGTCCCGCGAGTCGACGAGGAACGGGTTATGTCCGGCGGCCAGGTGGCGTTCCATGTCGCTGGCCTGGGGCGCGGTGACGCCGGCCGGATCGATCAGCGCAAGGGTCAGCACGCGCTCGGGCGACGTGGCCGCCAGCCATGCGGCGAGGTAGCCGCCCATGGAATTGCCGATCACATGGACCTTGTCCAGGCCACAGGCATCGAGCAACTCGATGACCCGCCGGGCCTGGGTCGGGATGTCATAGCCGCCGCCGGCCTTGAAGCCGGTTTCGCCATGGCCGGCCAGGTCGGGCACCACCACCCGGTAGTCGTCGACAAAATGCCGGGCAAAGCGCAGCCAGAGGTTCTTGTCGGCGCTGTAGCCATGCAGCATCAGGATGCTACCGGACGCTTCATAGGGCCCGCCTTGCCAGGTCGACACGGTCATCTCGCTGATGGGGACGGTGATCTTGTGCAACCGGTAGAGACGTGCCTCCAGCGCCATGCCCATGTCATACAGCACATGGCCGATACCTGGATACGTCAACCAGCTCCAAGCGATAAACACGGCAAGGACTACCCACAACACCAACATGTTTTGCCCTCCTGGGTCAGGACAGAATGTGATCGACCAGCCTGAGCCGACGGGTCAGATACTGTTAAGTGAAGCTGAAACCCGAGCACATCGCGATGACATGACCGCTTTTGCTTTGATACCAACCATGACAGCGGACGGATGAGTCATGTAAAGCCGGAATCTGCGGCGGGGCGGGGCATGCGAAAGAGAATAAATACCCCCTCATTCAGTGGTGGCTATTTGATGCCGCCCTGATAGACTCCAAGTGACCCCCCCCCCGTCCCAATGACTTGGGAAACCCGCGGTGCAGAGGCTTCTATGCAAAAAACGGGAAAAAAGGGACGGACGCTCGCCAGGAGGCTGTATATATCGCGCACTCTGGGCTTGACGCTGGGGTTGGTATTGGTAAGTGCTGCCGTCCTTCCCCTCGAACCGGCGCCGTGGGTCTGGGGTTTCATGCTGTTCAACGGCCTGCTCTGGCCACACTTGTCCTATTGCTGGGCCCGCCGATGCGCGGTGCCATACCACGCCGAACACCTCAATTTATTGATCGATGCGGCGCTTGGCGGTTTCTGGGTCGCGGCGATGCAGTTCAACCCGCTGCCCGCTGCCGTCACGCTGGCGATGATGGCGATGAACAATGTTGCCATTGGCGGCCTGCGCTTCTTGTTTGTCGGGGCGATTGCCCAAGCGGCAGGCATTTTTGTAGGCGAAATGATCTTTCCGCTGACTAGCGTGCCCATGACCAGTGCGGCGCAGCTCTACGCCTGTTTACCCCTGCTGTGCCTGTATCCGATGGCGCTGGGTTGGTTCTGCTTTCGCCAGGCCTACGCCCTGGGGCGGCAAAAGCGCGAGTTGCTGGCCCTGAGTCGCACCGACAGCCTGACCGGGTTGCTTAACCATGGCGCCTGGAAAGATCGCCTCAACGAGGAGTTCCAGCGCTGCCTGCGTCACCCCAATGACGGGGCAGGGCGCGGCGCGCTTGCGCTGATCGACATCGATCACTTCAAGGCCATCAATGACACCTATGGCCATGTCGCCGGCGACATCGTGCTGCGCCAGCTTGGCAAGATGCTCAAGCAAAACCTGCGCGCCGCCGATGTGGTCGGGCGTTATGGCGGGGACGAGTTCTGTGTGATTCTGCCGGACCTGACGCTTCACAACGCTGTACAGGCCATGGACGGGTTGCGCGAGCGCTTTGCGACGCTCAGCTATGAACAGAACCCGGCGCTGAAGGTGAGCCTGAGCATTGGCCTGGCAGCCTTCAACCCGACTTATGGCGATGCGACCCATTGGCTCAATGATGCCGACCAGGCGCTTTACGAGGCCAAGACCAGCGGGCGCAATCGGGTCACTTGTTACGGGCATCGGCAGAGGTTGGAAGCGCCAGCGGTTTTTCCTTAAGGCAATGGTTGGATTGCGTTGGCACTTTTCAATACCAAACAAGGATGGAAATAGTTTGATCAAAGGTGCTTCGTTTTCTCAGGTAGCAGACCAGAAAGCGCCGTCAGTCAGGCAATGAATTGTATATTGTGGAGATGGCTGATTCTGTCGTCAGCATATTTACATTGATTCCGCGAGTGTAAGGTCTCGCGGAATCAGGTTGAGTGGTTTTAGTTAGTGCGCTATGAGGCACGTTTATCAACTAGATCTATTTCAATGTAGTCGTAAGTGGGGTCGGAATTGTATACATATACCCGTCTTCCGACCTTCCAGGCATAGGAGCTCCAATGCCCAGCAACCGTGTCGCCCACGCTGGGGAGTGCAGCGCTGACAAAGTTTTTATATTCAAATGTAGTTCCTTCGTATTTGAATTTAACTAACATTTCAAGGCTCCTTCTGAGTTACTACTTTTAGTGAGGGTTTCGTTCGTGGCTGTAGTAGCAATCATAATTACCAATTACAGGGAGGTGCTATTGCAGCAAGATCAATTTGGCGTTAGAGGAGTTTTGTTGTCACCTGTAAGAAATTACAGTGGCGACAAACGGTTCCGCTGGAGACTCGCTTAAGGAAATTTCTACGGCCAATGGTAGTTTTCAGTTAGCAATTCCTAATGAATGTATCCAATTAGACGTGCCAGGATTTTCAATGAAGTCCACTAGAAAGCGCTGATTTACTGTGGATTTATCCAGAATGTCTGCCAAGGCCCATGACGTGACCCTCAACCTTGAACCGGGTCGCCCGGCCGATGGTTTGGTGGTGTGGCGCAAGGGCAGCGCTACGGCGCTGGTGGAGGTCAAGGGCAAGGCGTCCCACGCCGGTGTCGCGCCGGAACTGGGGCGCAATGCGGCGATGGACGCGGCGCACCAGATTCTGCAACTGGGCAAGCTCGGCGACGCGGAAAAGAAAACCACCATCAACTTCACGGTGATCATGGCCGGCGACCGGACCAACGTGATCCCCGACCAGGCAAGCGCCAAGGCCGATGTGCGGGCGGCGGTGCCGGAAGAATTCGACCGCATCGAAAAAGACCTGGCCCGGGTGTCGCAGGACAAGTTGATCGCCGACACCGAAGTCACCACCAGCCTCAAGCGCGGCTTGCCACCGATGCCGCAGACGGCAGAGTCGGACCGGTTGATGGCCATGGCCCAAGGCATCTATGGCGAACTGGGGCGCAAACTGACTGAAGAAGGCAGCGGTGGAGCGGCGGATGCCAGCCTGTCGGCCGGGGTTGGTACGCCGACGTTGGATGGCTTTGGCATTGTTGGCGGCAACATCCACACCCCTGAGGAATACGCCGAAGTCGAGAGTGTGGTGCCAAGGATTTATCTGTTGTCGCGGATGATCATGGAGTTGGGGGGGGGGCGGTAACGCGCTGCCCGTTCTTTAAGGATACGCAGGCTCTTGTGGCGAGGGAGCTTGCTCCCGCTCGGTGCTGTAGGAGCTGTCGAGCGGAGCGAGGCTGCGATCTTTTGATCTTTCGCTTGAGACTCAAGTGTTTGGGGGAAGATCGCAGCCTCGTTGCACTCGACAGCTCCTACACAGCTCCTACAGACCCAGCGGGAGCAAGCTCCCTCGCCACAAGGAATGCGCTATGTCGACGGGCGGGCTTCGACATTGTCCAGCGCTCGGTTTGCCAGCTGTCCACTCAATTCGATCAATTGGTGGATGCCCAGGACAATGTGGCGTCTTGAGCCTTCCAGGTCGAAGGCCAGGTCGTTGAGCATGGCGTTGGCCGAGGCCAGGTTTTCGCTGAGGTTGGCGAGCAGGGTTTCGGTGTCTACGCCATAGGCGACCGTGAACAGTTGGCCTGTATCAGCCTCGGGTTTGCTGGGTTTGGGCTTGAGGTAGTGGTCGAGGATGCGGTCGGCGGTTTTGTCGAACGCTTTTGAGTTGGCTGGCTCGGTGTCCGGCGGGTTGGGTGTTGGCTTGAACATGGATGAAACTCCTTGGTAATTGGAGCCGCAACCTTTTGCTACCAAACATTGGGTGGCGGCTATACGCAGGTTGGTAGACCGGGTACCAAGGCAAACCCAGCGCGCCACAAGGGCGCCCCGCGCACAGCCGCCATAAAAAATATGCCGGAGCTGTGCGCCTTAGTTTTACCCGGGCTACCAAACCCGATCGCTGATTCGTCAGCGACCCGGAAACGATAAAGCCCTGGCCTCAAGGTGCACAAGCCGGCGGATTCTGGCGTAGTTGTAGGCAATGGCGCAAGACGACGGAGTTTGGTCCTACGCCGAAACCAATGCGATAAACGCTGAGCTTTTGTGGCGAGGGAATTTAGCGAAACGTCGCACCGCCCCGCTGTGGGAGCAAGGCTTGCCCGCGATGAAGATGACGCGGTCTCCTGGGGTACCGAGGTGCCTACATCGCGAGCAAGCTTTGCTCCCACAGGGATTTGTGTTGCGCCGCTTGGCGGGTTCAGTAAACCCAAACCTCCACCCGCCGATTCCTGACCCGTCCTTCATCCTCACTATTGGCCGCCACCGGCATCAATGCGCCGAACCCTCGCACTTCGCGCAGTGCCACGCCGTATTTGACCAGTTCGCGCCGCACCGCCATGGCCCGCAGTTTGGAGAGCAGGTCGGCCCGCGCCGGATCGTCCTTGGCGTCGCCAAAACCCACCAATGTCACGCGCCGGTCGGTTTTGCCGTGCTGCTTTATATAGTCGAGCACGCGGCCCAGGTCCTGGTGGGCCTTGTTGTCCAGGCTGGCGCTGCCTTCTTCGAAGCGGAAGTTCACGCTCAAGCGTTGGGCGTGGCGGCTCAGGGCCTGGTAACCCTCGGGCATCAGTGCATTCGGCGTGACGGCCATGGCCTGGACGGTCTGGGCGATGAACCCGTTGGCCGCGACGATGGCCTGGCCCTGCTCGCTTTGGGTGAACGCCACCAGTGCCTCGGCCCACAGGTTGGTTGCCTGGGGTGGCAAATAAAGGAACAGGCGCCGGGACAAGGGGTAGTCCTCGGTGGCGATCAGGTTGTTCAACGGCAACATGGGTTGCGAATCACCGTCGACAATCGCCAGTGCCTTGGCCTGGCGCACGTAGGGCAAACCGATGAAACCGATGCCCTGCGGGTCCTGGCTGACAGCGTCGGACAACTGTTCGCTGGATTCGAAGCGCACTGCTGAAGGATCCAGCCGTCTGCCCTGTCGGCCAAGGACCAGTTCCTTGAAGGTATCGTAGGTGCCGGACTGTTCATCCCGGGCATACAGATGAATCGGTCCGCCGACACTGCCGACGGCTTCCCAGGTTTTCGCCTCGCCGCTGAAAATTCGCGCCAGTTGTACGGTATCGAGCTGACGCAACGGGTTCTGCGGATGAAGAATAATCGCCAGGCCATCAATGGCGATGACCTGCTCGGCAGTGGGAGTTTTCAGATCGCCCAGGGACGACAGTTCGTTCAGCTCGCTGTCCTTGATCGGTCGCGAAGAGGCAGCCAGGTCGGCGTTGCCCTGCTTGAGGGCGGCGAAACCGGTGCTGGAGCCGTGGGCGGCAATGTCCACTTCCACCCGTCGGCCATCGGCGGTCTGGCCGACGATGCGCTGCTCATTGTCCCTGCCGGTGATTTCGGCGCTCACTTTGAGCAGCCCCTGGTTTTCCATCAGCCCTTTGACCAGCGCCGGGCCGAGCGCTGCCCCTATGGTATTGGAGCCTTGAAGGCGCAGGGCCGGGCCCTGTTCGGGAATGGGCAAATTGCCGGCCGATGCCATGAACGGCAGCCAGAGGCCGATGAAAAAGACAACGCGCAGCCGCATGCCGGTACCTTCTGAACCCGAGGAAGTGCCGGAAGATTAAGTCAGTCAGGTTACTGAAAGGTGACAGGGTTGCGACTTGTCAGGCGCGGCAGGGCGATGGGGGTCGCAGAATCAGAAAGTTTCTGTGGGAGCAAAGCTTGCTCGCGATGCAGGCGGCACGGTTCAACTGCAAGATCGTGTCATCGTTCATCGCGAGCAAGCTTTGCTCCCACAGGGGTTTGGTGTGACGCGCTCAGCCCAACTGCAACCAGATCGGCGCATGGTCCGATGGTTTTTCCATGCCCCGCAGTTCGTAGTCCACGCCCGCGTCCTTGACCCGTGGCAGCAGGCCATGGGAGGTGAGGATCAGGTCGATGCGCAGGCCGCGCTTGGGTTCATCCTCGAAACCACGGCTGCGGTAGTCGAACCAGCTGAAGCGGTCGGTGACGTCCGGGTTCAGGTGACGGAAGCTGTCCACCAGGCCCCAGTTCTTCAGGCGGGCCATCCATTCGCGTTCTTCCGGCAGGAAGCTGCATTTGCCGGTTTTCAGCCAGCGCTTCATGTTGTCCGGGCCGATGCCGATGTCGCAGTCTTCCGGGGAAATGTTCACGTCACCCATCACCACCACCGGCTGATCGTTGCTGAAGCGGCTTTCCAGCAGTTGCTGCAAATCGCTGTAGAAACGTTCCTTGGCCGGGAATTTGGTTGGGTGGTCGCGGCTTTCACCTTGTGGGAAATAACCGTTCATGATGGTCACCGGCACGCCGTTGGCATCGGCGAAGGTGCCCCAGATGAAGCGCCGCTGGGCGTCCTCGTCGTCGCCCTCGAAGCCTTTGTACAGGCTTAGCGGTGCCTGGCGCGAGAGCAGGGCGACGCCGTAATGGCCCTTTTGCCCGTGGTAATGCACGTGGTAGCCCAGGGCCTGCACCTCGGCCAGGGGAAATTGTTCGTCGTGGACTTTGGTTTCCTGCAGCCCGATCACGTCCGGCTGGTGCTTCTCGATCAGCGCCGCCAACTGATGGGGGCGGGCGCGCAGCCCGTTGATGTTGAAGGAGACGATCTTCATGGTCGGCTGTCCTGGCAAAACTGCGATGCTAGCTGACATGTGGGAAGGGAGCCAGCGTGGCAGTAGGACAAATGCACTGCTAATGTCCTGTGGCGAGGGGATTTTCCCGTTCGGCTTTGTAGGCGCTGGCGAAGCCTGCGATCTTCTGATCTTTCGCTTGGGATTCAAGCGACCGTGGAAAGATCGCAGCCTCGTTGCACTCGGCAGCTCCTACAGGGCTCATTACCAAACCTCGCTCCAAGGAGAACCAACGTCATGCCTGAAACCGCCACCGCCATCGCCGACATCCATATGCTCGACAGTGGTTATTCCCGTGAAGCCCGTTCGTTGCTGTACCAGGCCTATCGCCATGAGCCGACCTTCAGCTACCTATTCGAGTCCGAGCGTCCCGGTTATGAACAGCGGGTACGGGCCACGGTGCGTGAGCTGGTCAAGCAGCATTTTCTCCAGGATTTGCCGGCCATCGGCTTGCTGGTCAACGACCGCCTGATCGGCATCGCCCTGATCGCCCCGCCGCAGCGGCGCCTGGGCATCACCGAAAGCTGGGCCTGGCGCCTGCGCATGGTCTTGAGCACCGGTTTTCGCTGCACCCGGCGCTACCTGGAGTACCACGCGGCGGTGCTGGCCTGCCTGCCGTCGGATGCGGTCCATGTATTGCCGCTGCTGGGCGTGCACCCACAGTTCCAGGGCAAGCACTTCGGCGAACAGTTGCTCGAGGCGGTGCATAACTGGTGTGCGGTGGACGAGCATTCCCAAGGCGTGGTGCTGGACACGGGCAACCCGCGTTACCTTGAGTTTTATAAACGCCAGGGTTACGAGGAAATCGGTGAAGTTGCGGTAGGACCGATCCGCGAGCATGTGTTCTTCCACGCCAACCCGCAGGTTCTGCAAAGCGCAACGGCATAATCGGACGAACTTTTGCGAAATGTCCGGCTCTATCAAGCACCTACGCTCGTGATAGCATCCGCGCCATGAACCTCTCAGGAAGAATCACCAGTGGCGCGCTCCTGCTGTCCCTCAGTTGCGCAGCGCTGGCAAACAGTGAATTGGAAGTACGGGTCAAGCCGTCCAACGATGAACTCAAGGCCAACGTAGAAGGTTACATCGGCGGCGTGGGTGATCGTGACGAGGAGGCCTTGCTGCGCTTCAGCCGTGGCGCCGAGGAGCAGGCGCGCAAGGCCGCCCAGGCGCTGGGCTACTACCAGCCGCAGATCGACAGTGAGGTCAAGGGTGGCAACGACCCACGCCTGGTGCTGACCATCGACCCCGGCGAGCCTGTGCATTTGCGCAACGTCACCGTGCGCATCGACGGCCCGGCGGCATCGCTCAAAGCCTTTCGCGTACCCAGCAACGCCGCCCTCAAGCCTGGCGCGGTGCTCAACCATGGCCGCTACGAAGACGCCAAGCGAATCATCCAGAACCAGGCCTCGCGCTATGGTTTTTTCAGCGGGCGCTTCACCCGGCAGAAACTCTTGGTGGACCCCCAGGCGGGCATCGCCGACATCGAGCTGATCTACGACAGCGGCCCGCGCTATGCCTTGGGCCCGGTGAGTTTTGAGGGCGACACCCCGTTCGACGAAGAGCTGCTGCAACGCATGGTGCCGTTCAAGGCCGGCACGGCGTACGACTCCGAACTCATTGCGCAGCTCAACCAGGCCCTGCAATCGAGCGGTTATTTCGAAGGCGTGCGCGTGGATGCCGCGCCCACCGCCGCCACCGACAACGTGATCCCGGTGGCGGTCAAGCTCGACACGCGCAAGCCGCGCACCATGGGCCTGGGCCTGGGGTTTTCCACCGACGTCGGGCCCAGGGCCAAAGCCAACTGGACGCGCCACTGGGTCAACCCCCAAGGCCATAGCTATGGCTGGGAAGCGGAAGTGTCGGCGCCCCGGCAGAACGTCGGCCTGTGGTACGACGTGCCATTGGACCCGCCGTTGACCGACAAGCTGCGTTACGCCGGCGGTTATCAATATGAAGAACTGGCCGGCACCGACAGCCTCAGCAAACTGCTCACCGTAGGGCCGGAATGGCACAGCAAGTTGCCCAGCGGCTGGCAGCGGGTGGTGTCGCTCAAATGGCAGCGCGAGGAGTACCGCCTCGGCGACGATGCGGGCTTGAGCACGCTGCTGATGCCGGGCGTGAGTTATTCCTACCTGCGCAGCGACAACCGTATCGATCCGCACAACGGCTACCGCTTGCAGTTCGACACCAAGGTCGCCAAGGAAGGGCTGGGCTCGGACAACAACCTTTTATACGGCACCGCCATGGTCAAGGGCCTGACCACGGTGTTCGCCAAGCATCGCTTGCTGGCGCGGGCGCAGATCGGCGGCAGCGCCACCAATGGCTACAAATCCATCCCGCCGTCCCTGCGCTTTTTCGCCGGTGGCGACCAGAGCGTGCGGGGTTACGACTACCAGAGCCTGTCGCCGGAAAACGCCGAGGGCGACCGTATCGGTGGTCGCTATATGGTAGCGGGCAGCCTCGAGTATCAATATTCGATCGCGGAAAAATGGCGGGTGGCGACGTTCGTCGACCAGGGCAACTCCTTTAACAACCTTGAATTGCCGAGCCTCAAGACCGGCGTGGGTGTCGGCGTGCGCTGGGTCTCGCCGGTGGGCCCGATCCGTCTCGACCTGGCCCATGCGATGGACGACGACGGCGGCATTCGATTGCACTTTTCCATGGGGCCTGAGCTGTGACGCGTGGTTTTAAGATAACGCTGCTGGCGCTCGCCGGGGTGCTGGTGGCGGTCGTGCTGGCCTTGAGCGTTGTGCTGGGCACGGCATTCGGAAGCCGTTGGGCCCTCGGCCTGGTGCCGGGGCTGACCGTGGAGAATTTCCAGGGCCGGCTGGGCGGGCAGTGGAGCGCCGATCATGTGCTGTGGCAGCAGGACGCCAGTCGGGTGGAAGTGGATCGGCTGATATTCGCCTGGTCGCCGCTGTGCCTGGCACGCATGACCCTGTGCATCGAACAGCTCAAGGCCGACCAGGTCGCCTTGCAGTTGCCAGCCTCTGCCGATGAACCGAGCAGCGGCCCGATCAGCTTGCCGGACCTGAACTTGCCGCTCGTCATCGAACTGGGCGATGTGCAGGTCGGCAGCCTGTCGTTCAACGGCAGTGAGCAGCTCAAGGGCCTGCAATTGGTTGCCCATTGGACCGCCGAGGGCATGCAGATCGATTCGGTGCAATTGCAGCGCGATGAGCTGAGCCTGAAACTCTCCGGCCTGCTCAAGCCGGGCGGCGACTGGCCGTTGAACGCCGAAGGCCGGTTGACCTTACCGGCGCCGGGCGCCACGCCCTGGGCCTTGGACCTGAAAGTCGACGGCAACCTGCTCAAGACCCTCAACCTCAAGGCCGACAGCAGCGGCTACCTGCAAGGCCAGTTGAGCGGTGAGCTGCAACCGCTGGCGGACAACCTGCCCGCCAAGGTGCGCATCAGCGCCGACGGCTTCAAGGCCAGTGCCGATCTGCCGGACACGTTGTTGCTCAATCAACTGGAATTGACCGGCGAAGGCGATCTGAAGAACGGCTATCAACTGCTCGGCAAGGCGACGCTGCCCGCCGAAAAAGGGCCGGTGGCGTTGTTGCTGCAAGGTACGGTGGACGCCAATGGCGCACGGATCGCCGGCCTGGATCTGGATGCCGGCGCTCAGCAAAGCCTGAAACTCAGCGGCCAAGTGGACTGGCGCGAAGGCCTGCGCGCCGAGGCGAAAGTCGCCTGGCTGGATTTCCCCTGGCATCGCCTCTATCCGCTGATCGACGAGCCACAGGTGACGCTGCGCAGCTTCGACGGCGAAGTCTCTTACACCGATGGCCAATACCTGGGCAACTTCCAGGCGGCGCTGGACGGACCCGCCGGGGCCTTCAGCCTGGGCAGCCCGTTCAGCGGCGACCTGACGCAAATCCATTTGCCACAGCTCAAGCTCGCGGCGGGGCAGGGCAAGGCCGAAGGGCACCTGAGCCTGCAATTTGCCGACGGCATTGCCTGGGACACGGCATTGCAACTGTCGGCCATCAACCCGGCGTACTGGCTTGGCGAACTGCCCGGAACCCTGGCCGGGCCGTTGCGCAGCAAAGGGGCGATGAAAAATGATCGCCTCGATCTCGACGCGGACCTGGACCTCAAGGGCAAGCTGCGTGGCCAGCCAGCGGTGTTCCAGGCCAAGGCCAGCGGCGCTGGCGAGCAGTGGAACCTCAGCGCGCTGGATATTCGCCTGGGGGACAACCGCATCAACGGCAGCGGCAGCCTGCAACAGAAACTGACCGGCCAGATCGACATCAAGCTCACACGCCTGGCTCAGCTCTGGCCGCAATTGCGCGGCCAAGTCGTCGGCCGTGTCGACGTGGCCGGCACGCTCAAGGCCCCCCAAGGCAAGCTCGGCCTGCAAGGCACGCAACTGGCCTTCCAGGACAACCGCCTGCAAAGGCTGAACCTGGACGCGACCCTCGACAGCGCCCAGCGCGGCAAGCTCGACCTCAAGGCCAGCGGCATCCGCGTCGGCGAAACGTCACTGGGCGTGTTGACGGTCAGCGGACAGGGCGATATCAAACGGCAGAAGCTCAACCTGGATCTGCAAGGGCCGCAGCTCGACACGACCCTGGCCCTCGATGGCACGCTCGACCAGGGCAATTGGCGCGGGCGCCTGGCCAGTGGCAACGTGCAGGTCGGCGGTCAAGCCTGGCGCCTGCAAGCCCCGGCGAAACTGGAGCGCCTGGCCGATGGCACGCTCAATGTCGATGCTCATTGCTGGCGTTCCTTTGATGCCAGCCTGTGCGGTGAAGACCAGCGGCTGATGCCGGAGCCGAAGTTGCGTTACCACCTCAAGCAATTTCCCATCGAAAGCCTGGCCCAGTGGATGCCCAAGGATTTTGCCTGGCAGGGCCGACTCAGCGCGGACCTGCAACTGGACTTGCCGGCCAGCGGTCCGAATGGCCGGATCCGGGTGGACGCCAGCGGCGGTACTTTACGGATTCGGGACAAGGAGGGCGATAAGGCACAATGGCTGGACTTCCCCTACCAGACCCTCACGCTCAACAGCCGCCTGACCCCCAAGCGCATCGACACCGACCTGAACTTCGTCGGCGCCAGGCTCGGCGAACTGATGCTGCAGGCGCAGATCAACCCGCTGCCGGCCAACAAACCCTTGAGCGGTTCGTTCCGCCTGACTGGCCTGGACCTGTCCGTGGCCCGGCCATTCGTGCCGATGGTGGAAACCCTCACCGGTCACCTGAACGGCAGCGGGACCTTGTCCGGTGGCTTGCTCGCGCCCCAGGTCAACGGCAACCTGGTGCTCAGCGACGGCGAAGTGTCCGGTCCGGAACTGCCGGTCAGCCTCGAAGCCTTGCAGGTGCGGGCGATGATTGCCGGCGAGACGGTGCGGCTCGACGGCGACTGGAAAAGTGGCAAAAACGGGCAGGGCCGCCTGAGTGGCACCGTCGGTTGGGGCGATGCCTTGTCCATGAACCTGGCCCTCAAGGGCTCGCAACTGCCGGTCACCGTTGAGCCTTATGCGGTGCTCGACGTGGCGCCGGACCTGAACATCACGATGCACGGTGAGCGGCTTTCCATTGCCGGCAAGGTCCTGGTGCCCAAAGGCGAGATCACCGTCCGCGAACTGCCACCGTCCACCGTCAAGGTTTCGGATGACACGGTGATCGTCGGCCACCAGACCGAAGAGGGCAAGGCGCCGCTGGCCATGGCGATGGACATCGACGTGATCGTCGGCCAGGACAAACTCGCGTTCTCGGGTTTCGGCCTGACGGCCAACGTGCGGGGCCAGGTTCACATCGGCGACAACATGGACACCCGCGGCGAACTCTGGCTCAACGACGGTCGTTATCGGGCCTACGGGCAACGGCTGACGGTGCGACGGGCGCGGCTGCTGTTCGCCGGACCCATTGACCAGCCCTATCTGGACATCGAAGCGATCCGCCAGACCGACGACGTGATCGCCGGCATCCGCTTGAGCGGCAGCGCCGAGCAACCGACCACGCAGATCTTCTCGGAACCGGCCATGAGCCAGGAGCAGGCGTTGTCCTACCTGGTGCTGGGCCGACCACTGAGCACCACCGGGGAGGACAACAACATGCTCGCCCAGGCGGCGTTGGGCCTGGGGTTGATGGGCAGCTCGGGCGTGACCACCAGCCTGGCCAATAACCTGGGGATCGAGGATTTCCAGCTCGACACCCAGGGCAGTGGTAATGAAACCAGCGTGGTCGCCAGCGGCAACCTGTCGGAGAAACTCAGCCTGCGCTACGGCGTTGGCGTGTTCGAACCGGCCAACACCATTGCCCTGCGCTACAAACTCAGCAAGAAGGTCTACCTCGAAGCCGCGAGCGGCGTCGCCAGCTCGTTGGACATCTTCTACAAGCGCGATTTCTAACCCCTTCCCAAAACCCTATGGGAGCTGAGCTTTTGTGGGAGCAAGGCTTGCCCGCGATATAGGCAACTCGGTCTATCAGTCGAACCGAGGTGATGCTATCGCGGGCAAGCCTTGCTCCCACAGGACCAGCTCCCACACACTTTATGTGAATAGCAAGCTAACGATTTGTTTGACATTTGCTGCCTAAGCAGTAATATCCCGACATACATTCACTGCCTAGGCAGCAAACGGTGGTCAGATGAAGCATTTCACCCCAGACAACTTTCACAATTGCCATCTCGGCATGCTGCTCGGCCGTACCGCGCTGCTCAAGGACCGGATCATCGACACCCACATGGAACCCGTCGGCATCACCGCCGCGCAGTTCAAGGTGTTGATCATCATGGCCCAGTACGGCATCGAGACGCCGGCCGAGCTGTGTCGTTACCTGTCCCTGGACAGCGGCTCGATGACGCGGATGCTCGATCGCCTGGAGCAGAAAGGTTTCCTGGCCCGTGAACGCTCCGCCCAAGACCGCCGGCAAGTGCGCCTGGTGCTCACCGAAGCTGGCCAGGCCCTCGCCGATCGCCTGCCGTTCATCGGCGCCGAGGCCATGAACCAGTTGGCCAGCGCCATCAGCCCCGAGGAGCTGCAAACGCTCGAACAGATCCTCAAGAAAATTCTGCTCGCCGCCGGTGACCCCATCACCGTGTCGCGAATGGGGGAAAAATGAAGCGTAAAACCTTGCATACCCGATTAAGCCTGGTGGTCTTGGCCATGAGCCTGGCGGGTTGTGCCAGCTACAGCGGCCTGAAGACCGAAGGCGTCAGCCTGGAGGCCCAGAGCCTCAAGGTCGGGCAATCCCTGAACGGCGTCACGCTGTCGCCGGCCGCGTGGCCGAAGAGCGATTGGTGGAAGAGCCTCGGCGACCCGCAACTCGATGGCCTGATCCGTGAAGCCTTGCGCGATAGCCCGGACATGCAGATCGCCAGCGCCCGGGTGCATCAGGCCAGTGCCGCCGCCTATGCCGCCAACGCGGCGCGCCTGCCGACGCTGGATGCCAGCGGTGGCGTGAGCCGTTCGCGCCTGTCCCGTGACGAGGACCCGCTAGGGCAGGGCGGGGCGTACAGCACCCTGCGCACCTTGGGTGTGGACTTCAATTACAACTTCGACCTCTGGGGTGGCCAGCGTGCCGCCTGGGAAGCTGCCCTGGGCCAGGCCCGCGCCGCCGAGATCGATCGCCAGGCCGCGCAACTGACCCTGGCCGCCGACGTGGCCCGGGCCTACAGCGACCTGGGCCAGGCCCACATCATTTATGACCTGGCCTCCGAGGACCTCAAGCGCACCCGGCAGATGCTCGACCTGGGCAAGCGCCGCCTTACTGCCGGGATCGACAGCGAATATCAGTTCCAGCAGACCGAAAGCCTGGAGGCCAGCGCCGATGCAACCCTGATCGACGCAGAGAAACGCCTGCAAAGCGCCAAGATCGCCTTGGCGGTGTTGTTGGGCAAAGGCCCGGACCGCGGCAATGAAATCCCCCGGCCCAACGTGCTGCAAGCCAGCGCGGTCGCCTTGCCGTCGAACCTGCCGGCCGAGTTGCTGGGGCGTCGTCCGGACCTGGTCGCGGCGCGCTGGCGGGTCGAGGCGGCGAGCAAGAACATCGAGGCCGGCAAGACCAACTTCTACCCCAACCTCAACTTGAGCGCAGCCGCCGGGACCCGATCGTTGCTGGGCGATGCGATGTTCGGTTCGGCCAGCCGCTTCTTCAATGTGGGGCCGACGGTGTCGCTGCCGATCTTCGATGGCGGCCGCTTGCGGGCGGACCTGGATGCCCGGGACGCCGATTACGACCTGGCGGTGGCGCAATACAACAAGAGCCTGGTCACGGCCCTTGGGGATGTCAGCGACACCATCAACCAGTTGCGTGACATCGCTCGCCAGATCGGCGCCCAGCAACATGCCACCGATATTGCACAAAGTTCCTACGACACCGTGGTCCAGCGCTACGGCTCGGGCATCGGTAATTACCTGGACGTGCTGAGCATCGAGCAGCAATTGCTCCAGGCCCAGCGTCAACTGGCGAACCTGAATGCCGAGCAGATCGATTTGTCGATCCAACTGATGCAGGCCCTGGGCGGCGGTTTCGAGGCCCAGACCCTGGCGGCGGCCACCCCGGCCGCTACCACGCCAAATAACTGATTCGAGGTACTTGTCATGGCGACTGCCGAAACGACTCAATCCGAACATACGCAGGACGGCAACCCACGCAAGCGCAAGGTCATGCTGCTGACGCTGGCGCTGCTGGTCATTCTCTCGGGCCTGGGCGTCTGGGCCTGGCACGAACTGTATGGTCGCTGGAGCGAAAGCACCGACGATGCCTATGTGAACGGCAACGTGGTGGAAATCACGCCGCTGGTCACCGGCACCGTGGTGAGCATCGGGGCCGATGACGGCGACCTGGTGCGTGAGGGCCAGGTGCTGGTGCAGTTCGACCCGAACGACGCCGAAGTCGGGCTGCAAAGTGCCCAGGCCAACCTGGCCCGGACCGTGCGCCAGGTGCGTGGCTTGTACAGCAACGTCGATGGCATGCGGGCGCAGGTCAATGCGCAAGAGGCCGAAGTGCAGAAGGCCCAGGAGAACTACAACCGACGCAAGAACCTGGCGGCCGGCGGGGCGATTTCCAAGGAGGAACTGTCTCACGCCCGGGATGACCTGACCTCGGCGCAGAACGCCTTGGCCAATGCCCGGC
Source organism: Pseudomonas sp. PF05 (assembly GCF_056521845.1). Classification (NCBI taxonomy): domain Bacteria; kingdom Pseudomonadati; phylum Pseudomonadota; class Gammaproteobacteria; order Pseudomonadales; family Pseudomonadaceae; genus Pseudomonas; species Pseudomonas sp. PF05. The sequence goes on from NZ_JBWLPW010000009.1 coordinate 201,793, forward strand.
AACAGCTCAAGACCACCAGCGCGTTGGTGGACGATACCGTGGTGTCATCCCATCCCGACGTACAGTCCGCCGCCGCGCAATTGCGCCAGGCCTTCCTGACTCATGCCCGCAGCACCTTGATCGCACCGGTCACCGGTTATGTCGCCAAGCGCACCGTGCAACTGGGCCAACGGGTGCAGCCGGGCACGGCGTTGATGGCGGTGATCCCGCTGGATCAGCTGTGGATCGACGCCAACTTCAAAGAAACCCAACTGCGCGACATGCGCATCGGCCAGCCGGTGGACATCGAGGCCGACCTGTACGGCAGCGATGTGAAGTACAGCGGCACCATTGACAGCCTCGGGGCCGGGACCGGCAGTGCGTTTGCCTTGCTGCCGGCGCAGAACGCCACCGGCAACTGGATCAAGATCGTCCAGCGGGTGCCGGTGCGCATTCACATCAATGCCCAGGAACTGGCCAAGCATCCGCTGCGGGTCGGCCTGTCGACCCTGGTCAACGTCGACCTGCACGACCAGAGCGGCCCGGTACTGGCCCAGCAGCCACCGCAAAAAGCCTCGTTCAGCACCCAGGTCTATGACCGACAGTTGGCCGATGCTGACGCGATGATCGCCCGCCTGATCCACGACAACAGCGCGGTGGCCAGCAAGACCGCGCAACGCTGATCGCAATTGCAGGCCGACCGCTGAAATCTGTGGGAGCAAGGCTGTCGGCGGTGTGGGAGCAAAGCTTGCTCGCGAAACAGCCAACTGGATTTCTGAAAGACCGCATCGCTTGTGTCGCGAGCAAGCTTTGCTCCCACACAGCCCAGCTCCCACAGGGGTTGGGTCTTGTCCCATGGAATTTCGCCACCTTCGCTTCATAGGATTTTCGCAATGAGCAATAACGCGTCTTTCACGCCGCCCAGCCTGTTGCTCAGCACCATCGGGCTGTCGCTGGCGACGTTCATGCAGGTGCTCGACACCACCATTGCCAACGTCGCCTTGCCGACCATTTCCGGCAATCTGGGCGTCAGCTCGGAGCAGGGCACTTGGGTGATCACCTCGTTCGCGGTGAGCAACGCCATCGCCCTGCCGCTCACCGGCTGGCTGAGCCGGCGGTTTGGCGAGGTGAAGCTGTTTTTGTGGGCGACGATGCTGTTCGTGATCGCTTCGTTCTTGTGCGGTATTTCCACCTCGATGCCGGAGCTGATTGGCTTTCGCGTGCTCCAGGGGCTGGTGGCCGGGCCGTTGTACCCGATGACCCAGACCTTGCTGATAGCCGTGTACCCGCCGGCCAGGCGCGGCATGGCCCTGGCGTTGCTGGCGATGGTCACGGTGGTGGCGCCGATTGCCGGGCCGATCCTCGGCGGCTGGATCACCGACAGCTACAGCTGGCCGTGGATCTTCTTCATCAACGTGCCCATCGGCGTCTTCGCCGCGCTCGTAGTGCAACAGCAGCTCAAGGCGCGGCCGGTGGTCACCAGCCATCAACCGATGGATTACGTGGGATTGATCACGCTGATCATCGGCGTCGGCGCGCTCCAGGTGATCCTCGACAAAGGCAACGACCTGGACTGGTTCGAATCGAACTTCATCATCATCGGTGCGCTGATTTCGATCATTGCCCTGGCGGTGTTCGTGATCTGGGAAATGACTGACCGCCACCCGGTGGTCAATCTGCGCTTGTTCGCCTATCGCAACTTTCGCATCGGCACCATTGTGCTGGTGGGGGGCTACGCCGGGTTCTTCGGCATCAACCTGATCCTGCCGCAGTGGTTGCAGACGCAGATGGGCTACACCGCCACCTGGGCCGGGCTGGCGGTGGCGCCCATCGGCATCCTGCCGGTGCTGATGTCACCCTTCGTCGGCAAGTACGCCCACCGGTTCGACCTGCGTGTGTTGGCCGGGCTGGCGTTCCTGGCCATCGGCCTGAGCTGCTTCATGCGCGCCGGGTTCACCAACGAGGTGGACTTCCAGCACATCGCCCTGGTGCAGTTGTTCATGGGCATTGGGGTGGCGCTGTTCTTCATGCCGACCCTGAGCATCCTGATGTCGGATTTGCCGCCGCACCAGATTGCCGACGGCGCGGGGCTGGCGACGTTCTTGCGGACCTTGGGCGGCAGCTTTGCCGCGTCCCTGACCACCTGGATCTGGATCCGCCGGGCCGACCAGCATCACGCCTACCTGAGCGAAAGCATCAGCACCTTCGAACCGGCCACCCGCGAGGCACTCAACCAGCTTGGTGGCGCGAGTGCCCCGGCCTATGCCCGGCTCGAGCAGGTGCTCAACAGCCAGGCGTACATGCTCTCCACCGTGGATTACTTCACGCTGCTGGGGTGGGCGTTCATGGGGTTGATCGTGCTGGTGTGGCTGGCGAAACCGCCGTTCGCGGCGAAGGCTGGGCCTGCCGCTAGCGGTCATTGAAACAACACATCCCCCTGTGGGAGCAAGGCTTGCCCGCGATGCAGGCGACATGGTTCAACTGCAAGACCGTGTCATCGTTTATCGCGAGCAAGCTTTGCTCCCACAGGCTCGCGCCCACAAAGGAGATCTACCGGCTTCAGTTGCTTGGCAACGCCAACTGCGCATTACCAAACCCGAACGGCGCCAACGCAAACCCTTGTTCGTCCACTTGCAACGCCCAACCTTGCTTGTCCCAATCCCCCAGCACGATGCGCCGGGCGGCGTGTTCGCCCAGTTGCAGCTTGTGGATGGCGGGACGATGGGTGTGGCCGTGGATCAAGGTCTTCACGCCGTATTGCTGCATGATCCGCGGGATCTCTTCGGGCGTGACGTCGACGATGTCATTGGCTTTCATGCGTGTCTGCGTGCGGCTTTCGCTGCGCAGTTTGCGCGCCAGTTTCTGGCGACTGCCCAGCGGCAGGTGCCGCAGGACGAACAACGTGACCGGGTTGCGCAGCCAGCGCCGCAGCTTCATGTAGCCTTCGTCGCGGGTGCAGAGGCTGTCGCCGTGCATCAGCAGCACCGGCTCGCCGTTGAACTGCACGACACTCGGGTCCTTGAGCAGGGTGCAGCCGGCCGCCTTGCAGAAGGCCTGCCCCAGCATGAAGTCGCGATTGCCGTGCATCAGGAAGATGGCCGTGCCGCTGTCGCTCAATTCGCGCAGGGCCTGGCAGATGGAACGCTGGAACGGCGTCATGGCATCGTCGCCGATCCAGGCTTCGAAAAAGTCGCCCAGAATGTACAACGCTTGCGCCGAGCGGGCGCGTGTGGCGAGTAAATCCAGAAACGCCCGGGTGATGTCCGGGCGCTCCTCTTCCAGATGCAAGTCTGAAATCAGCAATATCACTCAACGATCTCGGCTTTCTCGATGATCACGTCTTCTGCCGGGACGTCCTGGTGGCCGGCCTTGGACGTGGTGGAAACGCCTTTGATCTTGTCGACCACGTCGGTGCCTTCAACCACTTTGCCGAACACGGCGTAGCCCCAGCCCTGGGTGCTCTTGCCGCTGTGGTTCAGGAAGCTGTTGTCCGCCACGTTGATGAAGAACTGTGCGGAGGCCGAATGCGGTTCCATGGTACGGGCCATGGCGACGCTGTATTTTTCGTTCGGCAGGCCGTTGTCGGCTTCGTTCTGGATGCTTGGGCGCTTGTCTTTCTTTTCCTTCATGCCTGGCTCGAAACCGCCACCCTGGATCATGAAGTTGCCGATGACACGGTGGAAAACGGTATTGGTGTAATGGCCGGCTTTGACGTATTCCTCAAAGTTGGCAACGGTGATTGGCGCTTTCTCAGCGTTTAGTTCCAGAACGATGTCACCGTGATTGGTGGTCAGTTTGACTTTGCTCATGATCGGTACTCTTTCAAGGAATTCGTGGGTTTCGGGGCTTCACTGCCCGCAACCTGTCTGGCTGTAATCGGCCAGGCTGGGCAGTTTAGCGTGCCGGGCACGAATTTCGAGGCTGTTTTTCATCTGGCCGTCGATTAAATTCAATCGTTTGCCGGCCTGGCCTGTCAGGTGCTTGACAGCATCGGCTATGATACGGGCTTTGATTTATCAGGCCGCACCCGGCCGCGCACTTGTCTGTTCAAGGATCCTATGAGCAAGCCCACTGTCGACCCTACCTCGAATTCCAAGACCGGCCCGGCCGTGCCGGTCAACTTCCTGCGCCCGATCATCCAGGCGGACCTGGACTCGGGTAAGCACACACAGATCGTCACTCGCTTTCCGCCAGAGCCCAACGGCTACCTGCACATCGGCCATGCCAAGTCGATCTGCGTGAATTTCGGCCTGGCCCAGGAGTTCGGCGGCGTCACGCACCTGCGTTTCGACGACACCAACCCGGCCAAGGAAGACCAGGAATACATCGACGCGATCGAAAGCGACGTCAAGTGGCTGGGTTTCCAATGGTCCGGTGAGGTGCGCTACGCCTCGCAATATTTCGACCAGTTGCACGACTGGGCAGTGGAACTGATCAAGGCCGGCAACGCCTACGTGTGCGACCTGACCCCAGAGCAGGCCAAGCAATACCGTGGCAGCCTGACCGAGCCGGGCAAGAACAGCCCATTCCGTGACCGCAGCGTGGAAGAGAACCTGGGCCTGTTCGCCCGCATGCGCGCCGGCGAGTTCCCGGACGGCGCTCGGGTGCTGCGCGCCAAGATCGACATGACCTCGCCGAACATGAACCTGCGCGACCCGATCATGTACCGCATCCGTCACGCCCATCACCACCAGACTGGCGACAAATGGTGCATCTACCCCAACTATGACTTCACCCACGGCCAGTCGGACGCCATCGAAGGCATCACTCATTCGATCTGCACCCTGGAATTCGAAAGCCATCGTCCGTTGTACGAGTGGTTCCTCGAGCACCTGCCCGTGCCGGCCCATCCGCGCCAGTACGAATTCAGCCGCCTGAACCTGAACTACACCATCACCAGCAAGCGCAAGCTCAAGCAACTGGTGGACGAGAAGCACGTCAACGGCTGGGACGACCCGCGCATGTCGACGCTGTCGGGCTTCCGTCGTCGCGGCTACACGCCCAAGTCGATCCGCAACTTCTGCGAAATGGTCGGCACCAACCGTTCCGACGGCGTGGTGGACTTCGGCATGCTGGAATTCAGCATCCGTGACGACCTCGACCACAGCGCTCCGCGTGCCATGTGCGTGCTGCGTCCGCTGAAAGTCGTGATCACCAATTACCCGGAAGGCCAGGTCGAGAACCTCGAACTGGCGCGCCACCCGAAAGAAGACATGGGCGTGCGCGTCCTGCCGTTCGCCCGGGAAATCTACATCGATCGTGAAGACTTCATGGAAGAGCCGCCAAAAGGCTACAAGCGCCTGGAGCCTGCTGGCGAAGTGCGCCTGCGCGGCAGCTACGTGATCCGCGCCGACGAGGCCATCAAGGACGCCGACGGCAACATCGTCGAGCTGCGTTGCTCGTACGATCCCGACACCCTGGGCAAGAACCCGGAAGGTCGCAAGGTCAAGGGCGTGATCCACTGGGTGCCGGCCGCCGCCAGCGTCGAATGCGAAGTGCGCCTGTACGATCGCCTGTTCCGTTCGCCGAACCCGGAAAAGGCCGAAGACAGCGCCAGCTTCCTGGACAACATCAACCCTGACTCCCTGCAAGTACTCACGGGTTGTCGTGCCGAGCCTTCGCTGGGCAACGCACAGCCGGAAGACCGTTTCCAGTTCGAGCGCGAAGGTTACTTCTGCGCGGATATCAAGGACTCGAAACCTGGTGCTCCGGTATTCAACCGTACCGTGACCTTGCGCGATTCCTGGGGTCAGTGATCAAGTCTTAAGGGAAACCCTGTGCTTACGATCTACAACACGCTCACCAAGAGCAAAGAAGTCTTCAAGCCGCTGGATGGCAACAAGGTCCGCATGTACGTCTGCGGCATGACCGTATACGACTACTGCCACATTGGGCATGGTCGCAGCATGGTCGCTTTCGACCTGGTGACTCGCTGGCTGCGATTCAGCGGTTATGACCTGACCTACGTGCGCAACATCACCGACATCGAAGACAAGATCATCAACCGTGCCCGCGAAAACGGCGAGCCTTACGATGCGCTGACCGAGCGCATGATCAAGGCCATGCACGAGGACGAGGCGCGTCTCAATATCCTCAAGCCGGACCTGGAACCCCGTGCCACGGACCACATCCCGGGCATGCTGGCGATGATCCAGACCTTGATCGACAAGGGCTACGCCTACGCCCCGGGCAATGGCGACGTGTACTACCGCGTCGCCAAGTTCCTGGGCTACGGCAAGCTGTCGCGCAAGAAGATCGAAGACCTGCGCATCGGCGCGCGTATCGAAGTCGACGAGTCGAAAGAAGACCCGCTGGACTTCGTGCTATGGAAGGGCGCCAAGCCGGGTGAGCCGAGCTGGGCATCGCCATGGGGCGCCGGACGTCCGGGCTGGCACATCGAGTGCTCGGTGATGTCCACCTGCTGCCTCGGCGAGACTTTCGACATTCATGGCGGCGGCAGCGACCTGGAATTTCCGCACCACGAAAACGAAATCGCCCAGAGCGAAGCGGCCAGCGGCAAGACCTACGCCAACACGTGGATGCATTGCGGCATGATCCGGATCAATGGCGAGAAGATGTCCAAGTCCTTGAACAACTTCTTCACCATCCGCGACGTGCTCGACAAGTACCACCCGGAAGTCGTGCGTTACCTGCTGGTGTCGAGCCACTACCGCAGCGCCATCAACTACTCGGAAGACAACCTCAAGGACGCCAAGGGTGCCCTGGAGCGTTTCTATCACGCGTTGAAGGGCCTGCCGAGCGTGCCGCCTGCCGGTGGCGAAGCGTTCGTGGCACGTTTCACCGAAGTGATGAACGACGACTTCGGCACGCCGGAAGCGTGCGCGGTGCTGTTCGAGATGGTGCGTGAGATCAACCGCCTGCGTGAGAGCGATCTCAATGCCGCAGCCGGCCTGGCGGCCCGCCTGAAAGAACTGGCCAGCGTGCTGGGTGTGTTGCAGCTTGAAGCCGATGACTTCCTGCAGGCCGGTGCGGAAGGTCGCGTGGACGCCGCCGAGGTCGAGGCGTTGATCCAGGCGCGCCTGGCTGCGCGCGCCAACAAGGATTGGGCCGAATCCGACCGGATCCGCGATCAGCTCACCGCCATGGGCGTGGTGCTGGAAGATGGGAAGGGCGGCACGACCTGGCGTCTGGCGGACTAAGATCTTCTAAAGCTCGCCGTACCCCAGTGGGAGCGAGCTTGCTCGCGATAGCGTCGGATCAGTCGACAATGATGTTGATTGAAAGATTGCCATCGCGAGCAAGCTCGCTCACACATTTTTTTGCATGCCAACCCTGGCAATCATTGTTTTATGAGCTAGTACTGTCAGGTCGATTCGACGTTCTCTGACAGGACTCTTCCATGTTGGCTCATTGGTCTCTGGCGGCAATTCATCTGTTGGCGTTCGCCCTCGGATTCTGGGCGGTGCTGACGCGCGGCACGGCGCTACGACGCCTGGCGGGTGGTGCGGACTCGGTTCGCAGTGTCTTGATCGCTGACAACGTGTGGGGCCTGTCGGCGCTGGTGCTGTTGGTGACCGGTGGGATGCGTGCGTTTGGCGGGTACGAAAAAGGCACGGACTATTACCTGCACCAACCGCTGTTTCACTTGAAGATGACCTTGCTCCTGCTGATCCTGTTGCTTGAGGTCGCGCCAATGATCGGCCTGATCAAATGGCGGATGGCGCTGGGCAAGGGGGCTGCGATCGATCCTTCGAAAGCCGGCCGGTTTGCACGGATCAGCCACATCGAAGCCTTGCTGCTGATCTTGATGATGGTCGCCGCCACGGGCATGGCGCGTGGCGTGAGCCTGGGTTGACCAGTCGCGAACGCCCGCTTCGTCATCATCAAAACGAAACGTCTGACAGCCATGCTAAGCGCTATGTCATTAGTATCGGTTCAACGGAGTGGACGAAACAAAGGTGGGGGGCAGGGCGAGGCACGGTCGACCAGAATCTTTAGCCAGCCATTGCGGCGATGCAAACGGGCTGGCTACGGACTGCAGCAAGGCTCAGGGCGTTTGCGGCTTGTCGGGGGCAGTGAGGCCCGCCTGAATACGCTGGTAAATTTCTTCGCGATGCACCGCAACGTTTTTCGGGGCGTTGATGCCGATCCGGACCTGTTGGCCGCTAACGCCCAGAATGGTGATCGTGATGTCGTCACCAATGTTTATGCTTTCACCGACTTTGCGGGTGAGTATCAGCATGGTGTTCTCCTTGATTGCTTTATAGGGCACCTGATTCAGACAGTGCAGATGTCGGTACTACTTATAGATTAGTGCTAAGTGTCACAATGTGGGTGCCTCTTTCTGACGTGCAGATGCAGCATTAATTCCCAGGGTGCGACTATACAGAGACGCCGGGCAGGATTCTCGTGTTTTGAGCACTGTTTGCGGCGATCTTGAGGGTCACGGGTGCTAAAATCCGTGCTTCATGTCTTCCGGGGGAAACGTTTGTGCGCAAATTGGCTTGGGTTATTGCGGTATTGGTGCTGGCAGGATGCGGTGAGGGGCGTGACGTCGAAGCACCGAAGCCTAAGCCCGTAGCGACCTCTGCACCGGCCGTCGCTGCCGCGCCGCAGTGGGCCGTCGAGGTTCGCGGCGAGACGCCGCAGGCAGTCAGCGACCTGACCGGTTGGCTCATCGAGCACAGCTTCATGTCGAACGTGGTGCGCGAAAACGGCAAGGAGCGCGTCCTGGTCGGCCCTTTCAGTTCCAGGGCTGAGGCCGAAACCAAGCAGGAGCAAGTGACGGCCGCCCTGGTCCGGGCGAAAAAACGCAACATCGAGACGTTGGTGGTGGATTACCCGACGGCCCAATAATCGGGCAGGACAAACAAGCCAGTTAAGCCACAAAACCTGTGGGAGCGAGCTTGCTCGCGATAGCGGTGGATCAGCCAATGTTGATGTCGGCTGACATGCCCCTATCGTGAGCGAGCTCGCTCCCACCGTTCATTTGTGCTGTTCACGAATGCCAGGTCAGCCGCAGGCCTTCAAATTCACCGGCCCCACGAACTCGTTTCCGCGGCCCATGACGCACGCCACGCTCTGGTTGCGCTGGCGTTCCCAGCTTTGTACCGGGTAGGTCTTGTCCCAGGCTTCATACAGGCGCCGGTCCTGTTTCGAGAGGCGCAGGCCATATTGCTTGCTCATGTAGAAATAGGTCCGGGCGATCATGCCCCGGATAGAAGGGCGGGGCATGACTTTCTTGGCCTTGAAGTCCACTTGGGTCAGGCATGAGCCGTATTGACCCTTTTGTTCCGGCAACCAGCCGAAACTGAAATTGCTGCGATCGCCATTCACTTCCCCAATGCTCGGCACCAGGTTATGCAGGTCGGCCTCGGCCCGTTGATAGACCGGATCATGGCGCGTGCAATTCTTGCGACCCCCTTGCTGCCAGCATTGACGCTGATGGCCAATCTGCCACGCCGGGACAATATGTTCCCACTCGATGCGAGCGGCGCGCTTGGCATTCTTGCGCGGTACATAACCGCAGGCGGCCAGGTTCACGCGATTGCCGGTGTATTTGCACCCACAGTAAAATTCGGTGGATTGTGGTGCGTAGAGTTTCCAGGCGACTTTTTTGGCTTCGTTGAAGGTGCGCGGAGCACCGGCCTGTGCGCCGATGGCGATAAACACAAGCAAAAAAGCTAAACAGCGAACACTCATCAGGCTCAATCTTCCTTCGGCACAACCCAGAAAATCTGCACGCCACCATCGTCGCGATAGGCGAGGGTCACGTTATCGTTCTCGTCGATTTCTTCCAGCAGGCGCTCCCACTCATCCACCGGCTCGTCGGGAAGGCGGAAGATCAGCGCTGCCTTGGCTTTTTGTGCGGTGGGGGCGTTGATGATTTTCGAGACCCGCAGGCCGAGTCGGGTATAGGAATCTAAGGGGGTGGTTGCAGCGGAGGGCGTAGCCACAGGATTATCCTTATTAAGCTGTACGTGTATACAGTATTTAACCGTAGGCATTTACGCAACTGCTTAAAATTAAAGAAAATCGTCTGACAGCACTTTTTTCGTTTTGGTGTAGGAGAAAGGAATTTTTTATTGGCTGGCGTAAACGGGTGGATCAACCGCTCTGGCCTGTGACGGATTTGCGCGAGCGCTAAAGAAATGGCCTCGGCGGGCGATGTCCTGCTTAGGAATCTCATCCATGGAGTTTTGTCATGTCGTTTTCTGTCGGTTTTCCCAATGCGGCGGCCGTGACCATCGGCGGTCAATCCGCAGCTACCCTGAAGGCCTTGAACGAGGCGAGTACCGAGGCCGCCGATGAGGCCTTGGAGGAGACGCAAACACCCGGCAAGGTCCGTACGGGGGCGGGCGCTGGAGCGACCGATCAGGCACAAGAGAGCGGCAGCACCCAGAGCATTGCCGTCCAGGTTTTGCTCAAGCGGATGCAAGAGCTGCAGCAACAGCTCAGGGAGCAGCAGCAACAACTGGCCGCCGCACAGGCGCGCGACTACCCAACGGCGGAAGCCAAGACCTCGGCGGTCATGGCGGTCCAGGGACAGATCGCCGACACCAGTGGCGCGTTGCTGGAGGTCACCGGCCGTTTGGTCACGGAGCTGGCAAAGGGCGCCAGTTCGGGTACGGTGGTCAATACGACGGCCTGAACTGCGACGTTGCGGATGAAACCGCAACGTTGACAAATCCCCGAAGCCTTACCATAGTTCACTTCACGCAAACGTTTGCGCGGCGTTCCGTGCATTGATTTGCTCACAATAATCATAAGATCGGAGTGAACCCATGAAGTTGCCATTCGCTGGACGCCTTCTCGCTGTTGCCATGCTCGCGGCCGCATCCGCTGCGCTGCCTATCTCCTCGGCATTCGCCCAGACCGCAGAAAAACCCAAGGTCGCCCTGGTCATGAAATCCCTGGCCAACGAGTTCTTCCTGACCATGGAAGACGGCGCCAAGGCGTATCAGAAGGAACACTCCGCCGATTTCGACCTGATCTCCAACGGGATCAAGGATGAAACCGACACCGCCAACCAGATCCGCATCGTCGAGCAGATGATCGTGTCCAAGGTCGATGCGCTGATCATCGCGCCGGCGGATTCCAAGGCCATGGTGCCGGTGATCAAGAAAGCCGTCGACGCTGGCATCACGGTCATCAACATCGATAACCAGCTCGATCCGGCCGTGGTCAAGAGCAAGAACATCAACGTGCCGTTCGTAGGCCCGGACAACCGCAAGGGTGCGCGCCTGGTAGGCGAATACCTGGCCAAGCAACTCAAGGCCGGTGACGAAGTCGGCATCATCGAAGGCGTGTCCACCACCACCAATGCCCAGGCACGCACCGCAGGCTTCAAGGATGCGATGGAAGCGGCGCAGGTCAAGGTCGTCTCCCTGCAATCGGGTGACTGGGAAATCAACAAGGGCAACCAGGTTGCCGCGTCGATGCTCAGCGAATACCCGAACATCAAGGCACTGCTGGCCGGTAACGACAGCATGGCGCTCGGCGCTGTATCGGCCGTGCGCGCGGCGGGCAAGGCGGGCAAGGTGCAGGTGGTCGGCTACGACAACATCAATGCCATCAAGCCGATGCTCAAGGATGGTCGTATCCTGGCGACTGCCGACCAGTTCGCTGCCAAGCAGGCCGTCTTCGGCATCGAGACGGCGCTGAAGATCCTCAAGGGCGAAAAAGTCGACAGCGGCACCAACGGCGTTATCGAAACTCCGGTCGAGCTGGTGACCAAGTAGTTATCCTGGCGACACAACGGTGCTCGCCCATCCGGGCGAGCGCATGGAGAGTTTTTTATGTCCGTTTGCGACCCGAACGCTGTCCTTTCTGTCAGCGGCATCGGCAAGACCTATGCCCAGCCGGTACTGAGCGGCATCGACCTGACGTTGATGCGCGGCGAGGTGCTGGCGCTGACGGGTGAAAATGGCGCCGGCAAAAGCACCTTGTCCAAGATCATCGGTGGGTTGGTGACACCGACGACCGGGCAGATGCAATTTCAAGGTCAGGATTATCGCCCTGGCAGCCGGACCCAGGCTGAAGAGCTGGGTGTGCGCATGGTGATGCAGGAACTCAACCTGCTGCCGACCCTTTCCGTGGCCGAAAACCTGTTTCTCGACAACCTGCCCAGCCACGGCGGCTGGATCAGTCGCAAGCAATTGCGCAAGGCGGCCATCGAGGCCATGGCCCAGGTGGGGCTCGATGCCATCGATCCCGACACCTTGGTCGGCGAACTGGGGATCGGTCACCAGCAAATGGTCGAGATCGCCCGCAACCTGATCGGCGATTGCCATGTGCTGATTCTCGATGAGCCGACGGCGATGCTGACGGCCCGCGAAGTCGAGATGCTCTTTGAACAGATCACCCGCTTGCAGGCTCGCGGCGTGTCGATCATCTACATTTCCCATCGCCTCGAAGAACTGGCGCGGGTCGCCCAGCGCATTGCCGTACTGCGTGATGGCAACCTGGTCTGCGTCGAGTCGATGGCCAACTACGACAGCGAGCAACTGGTGACCCTGATGGTTGGCCGGGAGCTGGGTGAGCATATCGACCTTGGCCCGCGCCAGATCGGCGCGCCGGCGCTGACCGTTAAGGGCCTGACGCGTTCCGACAAGGTCCGCGACGTGTCCTTTGAAGTGCGCAGTGGCGAGATCTTCGGTATCTCCGGCCTGATCGGGGCAGGGCGCACTGAGTTGTTGCGGCTGATCTTCGGTGCCGATACTGCCGACAGTGGCACGATAGCACTGGGTTCGCCGGCCCAGGTCGTGAGCATTCGCTCCCCGGCCGATGCGGTGGCCCATGGCATTGCGTTGATCACCGAAGACCGCAAGGGTGAAGGCCTGCTGTTGACCCAATCCATCGCCGCCAACATCGCCCTGGGCAACATGCCGGAGATTTCCAGCGCCGGCCTGGTCAATGGCAATGCCGAACTGGCTTTGGCACAGCGGCAGGTCGATGCCATGCACATCCGCAGTTCGAGCCCGACCCAGTTGGTGTCCGAGCTGTCGGGTGGCAACCAGCAGAAAGTGGTGATCGGTCGTTGGCTCGAACGCGATTGCACGGTCATGTTGTTCGACGAGCCGACCCGTGGCATCGATATCGGCGCCAAATTCGACATCTATGCGCTGCTCGGCGAGCTGACGCGCCAGGGCAAGGCGCTGGTCGTGGTGTCCAGTGACCTGCGGGAGCTGATGCTGATTTGTGACCGGATCGGCGTGCTGTCTGCCGGACGCCTGATTGACACTTTCGAGCGCGACCGCTGGACCCAGGATGACTTGCTTGCCGCCGCATTCGCCGGCTACCAGAAACGTGATGCGTTGCTCAACGAAGCAGCGCCTAGGGATTTTTCATGAAAACCGCATCTGCCGTCGGCAAATCGAGTGGCAATTTCTATGGCCTCGGGACTTACCTGGGCCTGGCCGGCGCGCTACTGGCCATGGTCGCGCTGTTCTCGGCCCTGAGCAGCCACTTCCTGTCCTATGACACGTTCAGCACCTTGGCCAACCAGATTCCGGACCTCATGGTGCTGGCGGTCGGCATGACGTTCATCCTGATCATCGGTGGCATCGACCTGTCGGTGGGGTCGGTGTTGGCGCTTGCGGCATCGACGGTCAGCGTGGCCGTGCTCGGCTGGGGTTGGAGCGTCTGGCCATCGGCCTTGCTCGGCATGGCTGTGGCGGCGTTGGCGGGTACGGTCACCGGTTCGATCACCGTGGCCTGGCGGATTCCATCGTTCATCGTCTCCCTCGGCGTGCTGGAAATGGCCCGGGGCCTGGCGTACCAGATGACCGGCTCCCGGACCGCCTACATCGGTGACTCGTTCGCCTGGCTGTCCAACCCCATCGTCTTTGGTATTTCGCCTTCGTTCATCATCGCCTTGCTGGTCATCTTCATTGCCCAGGCGGTGCTGACCCGTACGGTGTTTGGGCGCTACCTGATCGGCATCGGCACCAATGAAGAAGCCGTGCGCCTGGCCGGTATCAATCCAAAGCCCTACAAGATCCTGGTGTTCAGCTTGATGGGCTTGCTGGCCGGTGTGGCCGCGCTGTTCCAGATTTCGCGCCTGGAGGCGGCGGATCCGAACGCCGGTTCAGGGCTCGAACTGCAGGTCATCGCCGCCGTGGTCATCGGCGGCACCAGCCTGATGGGTGGGCGAGGCTCGGTCATCAGCACCTTCTTTGGCGTGCTGATCATCTCCGTGCTGGCGGCGGGCCTGGCGCAAATCGGCGCCACTGAACCGACCAAGCGCATCATTACCGGTGCGGTAATCGTGGTGGCGGTCGTGCTCGATACCTATCGTAGCCAGCGCGCCAGTCGGCGGGCTTGAACCATGGCGACGATCAAGGATGTAGCAGCGCTCGCGGGGATTTCCTATACGACCGTGTCCCACGTGGTGAACAAGACGCGGCCGGTCAGCGAAGAAGTGCGGCTCAAGGTCGAGGCGGCCATCGAGCGCCTGGACTACGTGCCCAGCGCCGTGGCCCGTTCGCTCAAGGCCAAGACCACGGCGACCATCGGCCTGCTGGTGCCCAACAGCCTCAACCCTTACTTTGCCGAATTGGCCCGGGGCATCGAGGATTACTGTGAGCGCAACGGCTATTGCGTGATCCTGTGCAACTCCGACGACAACCCGGACAAGCAACGCAGCTACCTGCGGGTGCTGCTGGAAAAGCGTATCGACGGTCTGATTTTCGCGTCCGCCGGCGGTGATGTCGGCCTGGTCGAGGGGCTGTCCAACGTGCGCACGCCCATGGTGATCGTCGACCGTGGGCTCGATGGCGTCGACGCCGACCTGGTGCGCATCGATCATGAATACGGCGCCTACCTGGCGACCCGGCACCTGCTGGAGCTGGGTCACCACGATATCGCCTTCATTGGCGGCCCGGCCGATACCAGCGTGGCGCAAATGCGCCTGGCCGGTTATTGCCGGGCGTTGAAAGAGGCAGGGATCGAGCTGCCCGTCGAGCGCATGCTCGAGAGCGATTTCACCAGCACCGGCGGCTACCGCGCCGCCGCGCAACTGCTTGAACAGATGCCGCCGAGCGCGATTTTTGCGGCCAACGACATGATCGGCATCGGTGTGCTGCGCGCCGCCGCTGAACGCAACGTGCGCGTGCCCAGCGAACTGTCGGTCATCGGTTTCGACGACATCCAGATGAGCCGTTATGTCTACCCGGCGTTGACCACGGTAGGGCAGTCGATCCTGCAACTCGGCGAGATGGCGGCCGAAGTGCTGCTGCGACGAATTACGACGCCGGGCCTTGCCACCGAACAGCGGATCGTGACGCCGAGTATTGTCTTGCGAGAGTCGACTGCGCCGCTGTCCGGTACATTCGCCCAATACCGCTGAACCGAATTGATGAGTAGTGATGTATGCCAGCAAAAGTAGTGGTAATAGGCAGCCTGAACATGGACCTGGTGACCCGGGCGCCGCGTCTGCCGCGTGGTGGTGAAACACTGATCGGCAAGTCGTTCTCCACCATCCCGGGCGGCAAGGGTGCCAACCAGGCGGTGGCCGCCGCGCGCCTGGGGGCGCGGGTGTCGATGGTCGGTTGCGTGGGCAATGATGCCTACGGCGAACAATTGCGTGGCGGGCTGTTGGCCGAGGGCATCGACTGCCAGGCGGTCAGCGTGGTGGAGGGGGCCAGCGGCGTGGCGCTGATCGTTGTCGACGACAACAGCCAGAATGCGATCGTTATCGTCGCCGGTGCCAATGGTGCGCTGACCGCCGAAGTGCTGGACAGTGTCGATGAAGTGCTGCAAAGCGCCGATGTCATCATCTGCCAGCTCGAAGTGCCGGATGCCACCGTCGGTCACGCTCTCAAGCGCGCTCGTGAGTTGGGCAAAATCGTCATCCTCAACCCGGCGCCGGCCTCCCGCACATTGCCGGCTGACTGGTACGCCTGCATCGACTACCTGATTCCCAATGAAAGCGAAGCAGCGGTCTTGAGCGAGCTGGCGGTGGATTCCCTGGAAACCGCCGAAGCCGCCGCGGCGCATCTGATCGCCGCCGGTGCTGGCAAGGTGATCGTGACCCTGGGCGCCCAGGGCTTGATGTTCGCCAACGGTGCCAGCTTCGAACACTTCCCGGCCCCGCGGGTCAAGGCAGTGGACACCACGGCAGCCGGAGACACCTTCGTCGGCGGCTTCGCGGCAGCCCTGGCCAGTGGCAAAAGCGAGGTCGACGCGATTCGTTTCGGCCAGGCCGCCGCCGCGCTGTCGGTCACCCGCGCGGGTGCGCAGCCTTCAATCCCCACGTTGCTGGAAGTACAGGCTTTTAAATCATGAAAAAGACGCCGTTGTTGAATGTGGCACTGTCACGATTGATCGCTTCCCTCGGCCATGGCGACAAGGTGGTTATCGGTGATGCCGGCCTGCCCGTGCCGCCCCAGGTCGAATTGATCGACCTGGCCCTGACCCATGGCATTCCTGACTTTGTCAGCACCTTGAAGGTCGTGCTCAGCGAAATGCAGGTGGAAAGTCATGTCCTGGCCGAGGAGATCCTCGATAAACAACCGTCGGCCCTGACGACCCTGGAGACGCTGCATGCCGAGGGTGCGCTGGGCGAACGGGAGCTGGTCAGCCATGAACAATTCAAGATCATCAGCCGACAGGCGCGGGCGATCATTCGCACAGGCGAGTGCTCTGCGTACTGCAATATCGTGCTGGTCGCTGGAGTGACGTTCTAACCCTGTTCAACCCTGCACAAGGAGTGCGCCATGCACCGCTATGCTCAGAAAATGCATCAACTGATCCGGAGTCTGCTGCTGTTGTCATTGATCACCGCTACGAGCGCCCAGGCGGCGGAAAAAATCGACCTGATCATCGACACCGATCCAGGGGCCGATGACGTCGTGGCGCTGTTGTTCGCCCTGGCGTCGCCCGAGGAGTTGCATATCCGCGCGCTGACCACCGTCGCCGGCAATGTGCGCCTGGACAAGACCTCTCGCAACGCTCGCCTGGCCCGGGAATGGGCGGGGCGCGAAGACGTGCCCGTGTATGCCGGTGCGCCGAAACCGTTGATGCGCACACCGATCTATGCGGAAAACATCCATGGCAAGGAAGGCCTGTCGGGTGTCACCGTGCACGAGCCGAAGAAGGGGTTGGCCCAAGGCAATGCCGTCAACTACCTGATCGACACCCTCAAGGCGGCCAAGCCCCACAGCATCACCATTGCCATGCTTGGCCCGCAGACCAACCTGGCCCTGGCACTGGTGCAGGAGCCCGACATCGTCCAAGGCATCAAGGAAGTGGTGATCATGGGCGGTGCGCATTTCAACGGCGGCAATATCACGCCGGTGGCTGAATTCAATCTGTTCGCCGACCCGCAGGCGGCCGAGGTTGTGGCCAAGAGCGGCGTGAAGCTGACGTACCTGCCGCTGGATGTGACCCACAAGATCCTCACCAGCGAAGCGCGCCTGAAGCAGATCGCGGCGCTGAACAACAATGCCGGCAAGCTGGTGGGCGATATCCTCAACGAATACGTCAAGGGCGACATGGAGCACTACGGCATGACGGGCGGGCCGGTGCATGACGCGACGGTGATCGCCTACCTGCTCAAGCCGCAGTTGTTCACTGGCCGTTCGGTCAATGTCGTCGTGGACAGTCGCGAAGGCCCGACGTTCGGGCAGACCATCGTCGACTGGTACGATGGCCTGAAAGCGCCGAAGAATGCGTTCTGGGTGGAAAACGGTGATGCCCAGGGCTTCTTCGACCTGCTGACCGAGCGCCTGGCGCGCCTCAAGTAAACTGCCTGGCTTTGCACCCGCAGGCCAGCCTGCGGGTGCGAGCATCAGTCCACGGCGTCGACGGTGCTCGGGTAGCGTTCGAATGCCTGCTGGATGAAATTGCGGGCGACGTCCGTCCCCAGTTCCCTCACCAGCAATTCTATGCCGATGATTGCCAACTCCTCCGGGCTGCCCGGGCTATAGGAGCTATGGCCCTCCGACCATTTGGCATTGATGGTGGCTTCGATGCTGACGGTGCTCATGATAGGGCTCGCGAGTTGGAGGACTGTAGGTGGAGTTAAGCATTTTTGCCCTCGGTTTGGCACTGCGACTTAGGCATTGGGGGAGGGCTGTGCGACACTTGTTTTTTGTTTTTAAAGGAGCCCTGCCGTGCAGATCGATTTGAACGCTCCGGATGGCCTGAGTCTCGAGGCGGTTCGTCAATTGCTGGCTTCGGCCAGTGATGACGAACATACTCAACTGCGCGTGACCAAGGGCGGTATCGCCTATTTGTCCTCGGGTGTGGTCGGCGGCACTGACATCAATGGTTTGCTGTTTCGGCTCGAGACTTGGGCGAAGGGCTCGGGCTACGTCGGGCGGGTCGCGGCCAGCGACGAGGTCTGGGTCATGCAGATCTACAAGGCGTTGAAAGACAACTGGCCAAATCCTCCCTTCGATTACATTGACGTTTATTGAACGGTGTTCATATCCAGTCACGATTCATGCCTGAACGGCGGTGGCGGCTCAGGCAAACTGCCGGTTTTCCGGATGGGCCAGGCCGATGGCCGCGGTGTTGAAACCAAGCGTCGTTTGGGTTGTCGCACGCTCTCTGTTTATTTATTGAAGAAAGGAGGCGTCATGCCTTGGAAGCTCGCGTCATTAAGTACTTTGCTGGCTGCCGTGTTCTTGAGCGGTTGCAGCAGCACCTCTGAGTCGACCCCAGATCCCGTGGCGACCGAGTCCGGCTACAGCCGCTGCGAAGCAAAGGCCGCCGAGTTCGCCATTGGCAAGAAGGCCTCGCCGCAATTGCTGGAGCAGGCCCGTACCCGTGCCGGCGCGCAGAATGCGCGGATTCTCAAGCCCAACGACATGGTGACACTTGAGTACCGCTCCGATCGCCTGAACCTCAATACCGATGCCAACCTGGTGATTAACCGGGTGAACTGCGGCTGACAGGCGGTTTTCAATCGCCCATAAAAAACCCCGTCACATGGACGGGGTTTTTTTAGTGCGCCGAGAAATTACTCTGGGCGAACCTGTGCAGCTTGCATACCCTTTTGGCCTTTCTCAGCCACGAAGGAAACGGTCTGGCCTTCTTTCAGGCTTTTGAAACCGTCGCTTTCGATAGCTTTGAAGTGTACGAACAGGTCGTCACCGCCACCTGTAGGAGTGATGAAGCCGAAGCCTTTTTCATCGTTGAACCATTTAACGGTGCCGGTTTGGCGATTAGACATGGTGTATCTCCAAGAAACATATATTTTCAGTGTACTGTGCTGCTCAGGCCAACTGGGCACACCGGGGTATCATAGTCGAAATGTTCGATTTGGGACCCCCCCAGACGCGCTGTTTGCCAATCAGTCGTGTTTTCTTTACCGCCTTTACCCGCTGAAAGGCCCGGTTTTAAAGGCTTTGAGCCGAAAGTAAAGACGATAAAAAAAGCTGTAAAACCTGAATAAATCGTTCAAAAAAGCTTGAAATGAGGGTTTTTCAACCCTGTCGGGCCCGTTCAGGAAGCCCTTGATCTCACTTTTTCGCCTTGTTCTCAGCCTTGCATTTTGCGATCTCCCCCAGTGCCTTTTGCTGCAGCTGCGGGGTGGCCTTGTTGTCCATCAAGGCCTGGAGGTCCGAGGCTGGATAGGACTTGATCGCATCGGCGCCGCAGGCGCAATGGGCTTTGGCAGCGGCCCGGCCGATCTGCGGCGTTGCTGTCTCGGTGCATTGGGCCATGTATTTTTCGCGTTCGCCTTTGGGCCAGTCGGCATGGGCGGTCAGTGGAAGCAGCAGGGCGAGGGGGGCGACTACTGCGAACAATGTGTTCAGACGCATGCGAAGGTGCTCCTTTGGGGTCGATGTCTTGATATCTGAGGCGTTACGCTCGATTCAGTTCAGCACTCTGGCATAAAAACCCTGGATTTACGCCTGCTTCAATTCCCGCACGGCGATGACCGTTCATCTGTGCTAGCATGCCGGGCTCGGGTATTTCCAGGCTGCGGATGACAACTCGTCCCGGTGGTAAATGTTCGAAATAACCCTGATTTGAATCCCAGTCACTCTGGTTCGGTTTTCCCGGTTGGCCGCAAGGCTCCTGCCGCTGTAAGGCAGGCGTTCGTCATTGAATGGCCTGGACTGGATCTTGTACTGGCTCATCCCAACCCACGTGACCTTTGGTAGGGGTCACCACTAGGAGAGGAGGCGCCATGCCAACTATTACTCTTCCCGACGGCAGTCAACGTTCATTCGATCACCCGGTTTCCGTAGCCGAGGTCGCCGCATCCATCGGTGCGGGCCTGGCCAAGGCGACCCTGGCCGGCAAGGTCAACGGCAAGCTGGTCGACGCCAGTGACGTCATCGACAGCGACGCCACGCTGCAAATCATCACGCCCAAGGATGAAGAGGGGCTGGAGATCATTCGCCACTCTTGCGCTCACCTGGTCGGCCATGCGGTCAAGCAGCTGTACCCGAGTGCGAAGATGGTCATCGGGCCAGTCATCGACGAAGGCTTCTATTACGACATCGCCTTCGAGCGTCCTTTCACGCCGGAAGACATGGCCGCTATCGAACAGCGCATGCAGCAGCTGATCGAGAAAGATTACGACGTCATCAAGAAAGTCACCCCGCGCGCCGAAGTCATCGAAGTCTTCAAGGCCCGTGGCGAGGACTACAAGCTGCGTCTGGTGGAAGACATGCCGGACGAGCAGGCCATGGGCCTGTATTACCACGAAGAATACGTCGACATGTGCCGTGGCCCGCACGTGCCGAACACGCGCTTCCTGAAATCCTTCAAGCTGACCAAGTTGTCCGGCGCCTACTGGCGTGGCGATGCGAAGAACGAGCAGTTGCAGCGCGTCTATGGCACTGCCTGGGCGGACAAGAAGCAACTGGCGGCCTACATCCAGCGCATTGAAGAAGCCGAGAAGCGCGATCACCGCAAGATCGGCAAGCGCCTGGGCCTGTTCCATACCCAGGAAGAGTCCCCGGGCATGGTGTTCTGGCACCCGAACGGCTGGACCCTGTACCAGGTGCTCGAGCAGTACATGCGCCAGGTCCAGCGTGAGAACGGCTATCTGGAAATCAAGACGCCGCAAGTGGTGGACCGCAGCCTCTGGGAGAAATCCGGGCACTGGGCCAACTACGCCGACAACATGTTCACTACCCAGTCGGAAAACCGCGACTACGCCATCAAGCCGATGAACTGCCCTTGCCACGTGCAGGTGTTCAACCAGGGCTTGAAAAGCTACCGCGAGCTGCCGATGCGCCTGGCCGAGTTCGGTGCCTGCCACCGTAACGAGCCGTCGGGGGCGCTGCACGGCATCATGCGCGTACGTGCATTTACCCAGGACGATGCGCACATCTTCTGCACCGAAGAGCAGATGCAGGCCGAATCCGCCGCCTTCATCAAGCTGACCATGGACGTCTATCGGGACTTCGGCTTCACCGAAGTCGAGATGAAGCTGTCCACTCGTCCGGAAAAACGCGTTGGCTCCGACGAGTTGTGGGATCGCGCCGAAGCGGCCCTGGCCGCCGCCCTCGATAGCGCGGGCCTTGCGTACGACTTGCAGCCGGGTGAGGGGGCCTTTTACGGTCCGAAGATCGAATTCTCGCTGAAAGATTGCCTCGGTCGTGTGTGGCAGTGTGGTACCTTGCAGCTCGATTTCAACCTGCCGATCCGTCTGGGCGCTGAATATGTGTCCGAAGACAACAGCCGCAAGCACCCGGTCATGCTTCACCGCGCGATCCTCGGTTCGTTCGAGCGTTTCGTCGGGATTCTGATCGAACACTACGAGGGCGCGTTCCCTGCGTGGCTGGCGCCGACCCAGGCAGTGATCATGAATATCACTGATAAACAGGCAGATTTTGCCGCCGAAGTCGAAAAAACTCTCAATCAAAGCGGATTTCGTGCCAAGTCCGACTTGAGAAATGAAAAGATCGGCTTTAAAATCCGCGAGCATACTTTGCTCAAGGTTCCCTTTCTCTTGGTTATTGGAGATCGGGAGGTCGAGATGCAGACTGTCGCTGTGCGTACTCGTGAAGGTGCTGACCTGGGCTCGATGCCCGTCGCCGAATTCGCTGAGTTTCTCGCGCAAGCGGTTTCCCGGCGTGGTCGCCCAGATTTGGAGTAATTATTATTAAGCGTGAAATGAGACAAGATAAACGAGCTGCACCGAAAGCCCCGATCAACGAGAATATCTCGGCACGCGAGGTTCGGTTAATTGGCGCTGACGGCGAGCAGATTGGCATCGTCTCGATTGATGAAGCGCTTCGTATTGCTGAAGAAGCCAAGCTTGATCTGGTAGAAATTTCCGCAGACGCAGTCCCACCGGTTTGCCGGGTGATGGACTACGGCAAGTCGATCTTCGAGAAGAAGAAGCAGATTGCCGCGGCGAAGAAAAACCAGAAGCAGATTCAGGTAAAAGAAATCAAGTTTCGTCCAGGGACGGAGGAAGGGGATTACCAGGTAAAACTGCGCAACCTGGTACGTTTCCTGAGTGACGGGGACAGGGCCAAGGTATCCTTGCGATTCCGCGGCCGTGAGATGGCCCACCAGGAGCTGGGGATGGAACTCCTCAAGCGGGTTGAACAAGACCTGCTCGAGTACGGTTCGGTCGAACAGCATCCTAAGATGGAAGGACGCCAGCTGATCATGGTCATCGCCCCGAAAAAAAAGAAGTAATCACCAGGGCACGGCAGGCCTTGCGATTATGTTTATCAACTGAATGCGGAGTATCCGAACATGCCAAAGATGAAGACCAAAAGTGGTGCTGCTAAGCGGTTTCTGAAAACTGCTAACGGTATCAAGCACAAGCACGCTTTCAAGAGCCACATCCTGACCAAAATGTCGACCAAGCGTAAGCGTCAACTGCGCGGTAGCAGCTTGCTGCATCCGTCTGACGTGGCAAAAGTCGAGCGCATGCTGCGCCTTCGTTAATTTTTGGATCAAGAATAGAGGAAGTAACTCATGGCTCGTGTAAAGCGTGGCGTCATTGCCCGTAAGCGTCACAAGAAAATTCTGAAACTTGCTAAAGGCTACTACGGCGCGCGTTCCCGCGTATTCCGTGTTGCCAAGCAAGCGGTAATCAAGGCAGGCCAATACGCCTACCGTGACCGTCGTCAGAAAAAACGTCAGTTCCGCGCTCTGTGGATCGCTCGTATCAATGCTGGTGCTCGTGTTAACGGTCTGTCCTACAGCCGTTTCATCGCTGGCCTGAAAAAAGCGTCCATCGAGATCGACCGTAAGGTTCTGGCTGATCTGGCAGTGAACGAAAAAGCGGCGTTTGCTGCGATTGTCGAGAAAGCTAAAGCCACCTTGGCTTAAGTACCCCCGGCAGTCACCTGGGGCCACCTCTGTGGACCCAGGTGTCAAACGTCATAAATAGGGGAAGAGCCTTAAAGCTCTTCCCCTATTTCGTATCTGGAGTCTGTACATGGAAAACCTGGACGCGCTGGTCGCTCAAGCACTAGAGGCTGTGCAAAGCGCTGAAGATATCAATGCCCTGGAGCAAATCCGGGTTCACTACCTTGGCAAGAAGGGCGAGTTGACTCAGGTGATGAAGACCCTGGGGAACCTGCCAGCCGAAGAGCGTCCGCAGGTCGGTGCGCTGATCAACGTTGCCAAGGAGCGTGTCACAGAGGTCCTCAATGCGCGCAAGGCGTTGTTCGAGGAGGCGGATCTGGCTGCCAAGCTCGCCGCCGAGTCCATCGACGTGACCCTGCCTGGCCGTGGCCAGACTTCCGGTGGCCTGCATCCGGTGACCCGCACCCTGGAACGCATCGAGCAGTTCTTCACCCACATCGGCTACGGCATTGCCGAAGGTCCTGAGGTCGAAGACGACTACCACAACTTCGAAGCGCTCAACATCCCAGGCCATCACCCGGCCCGGTCGATGCACGACACCTTCTATTTCAACGCGAACATGCTGTTGCGCACCCATACCTCGCCGGTACAGGTCCGCACCATGGAATCGCAACAGCCGCCGATCCGCATCGTCTGCCCAGGCCGTGTGTACCGCAGCGACTCCGATATTACCCACTCGCCGATGTTCCACCAGGTCGAAGGCCTGCTGGTTGATCGCGACATCAATTTCGCCGACCTGAAAGGAACGATCGAAGAGTTCCTGCGGGTGTTCTTCGAAAAAGAACTGGCCGTGCGTTTCCGCCCTTCGTACTTCCCGTTCACCGAGCCATCGGCTGAAGTCGACATGGAGTGCGTGATGTGCAGCGGTAAAGGCTGCCGCGTCTGCAAGCAGACTGGCTGGCTGGAAGTCATGGGCTGCGGCATGGTTCACCCGAACGTGCTGCGTATGTCCGGGATCGATCCGGAAGAGTTCTCCGGCTTTGCTTTCGGCATGGGCGCCGAACGCCTGGCCATGCTGCGTTACGGTGTGAATGACTTGCGCCTGTTCTTCGACAACGACTTGCGGTTCCTTGCGCAATTTCGCTAAGCCGCAGACCCGTAACGAATCTAATAGGAGAGCAGGATGAAATTCAGTGAACAATGGCTGCGCGGCTGGGTAAGCCCGCAGGTAAGTCGGGACGAGCTGGTTGCTCGCCTGTCGATGGCCGGCCTTGAGGTCGATAGCGTCACGCCGGCCGCCGGTGATTTCAGCGGTGTGGTGGTGGGCGAGGTGCTGGGCACCGAGCAACACCCGGACGCTGACAAGCTGCGAGTTTGCCAGGTCAGCAATGGCGCGGAAACCTTCCAGGTGGTCTGCGGCGCGCCCAACGTGCGCCCGGGCCTGAAGATCCCGTTCGCCATGATCGGTGCAGAGCTGCCGGGCGACTTCAAGATCAAGAAAGCCAAGCTGCGCGGCGTCGAGTCCAACGGCATGTTGTGCTCCCAGGCCGAGCTGCAGATTGGCGAGGGCAACGATGGCCTGATGGAACTGCCGGCAGATGCGCCGGTTGGCCAGGACATCCGTGAATACCTGGGCCTGGACGATGCGAGCATCGAGGTCGACCTGACCCCGAACCGTGGCGATTGTCTGTCCCTGGCCGGCCTGGCCCGTGAAGTCGGCGCGTTGTACGCCGCTCCAGTGACGCGTCCGGTGGTCGCGAGCGTGCCGGCCGTGCACGACGAAGTGCGTTCGATTGAAGTCCTGGCGCCAGCCGCGTGCCCGCGTTACCTGGGCCGTGTGATCCGTAACGTCGATCTGTCCAAGCCGACGCCGCTGTGGATGGTCGAGCGCCTGCGTCGCGCCGACGTGCGCAGCATCGACGCCGCTGTCGACATCACTAACTATGTGATGCTGGAGCTGGGGCAGCCGCTGCACGCGTTCGATCTCGCCGAAATCAACGGCGGCATCCGCGTACGCATGGCCGAAGAGGGTGAGAAGCTGGTGTTGCTCGACGGTCAGGAAGTGGCCCTGCGCAGCGACACCCTGGTGATTGCCGACCATTCTCGTGCCCTGGCAATTGCTGGCGTCATGGGCGGCGAGCACAGCGGCGTCTCCACGACGACCCGTGATGTGTTCCTGGAAAGCGCGTTCTTCGACCAGATCGCCGTCGCTGGCAAGGCCCGCTCCTATGGCCTGCACACCGATGCCTCGCACCGTTACGAGCGTGGCGTGGACTGGCAACTGGCCCGTGAAGCCATGGAGCGCGCCACAGGCCTGCTGCTGGACATCACAGGCGGTGAAGCCGGCCCGATCATCGAGACGGTCAGCGAACAACATTTGCCCAAGATTGCTCCGGTCACCTTGCGTGCCCAGCGCATCACCCAGATGCTGGGCATGGAAATGGACCCGGCCGAAGTCGAACGCCTGCTCAGCGCCTTGGGCCTGAACATCAGCGCCGACGGGGCAGGGCAGTGGCGTGTCGACGTGCCAAGTCATCGCTTCGATATCAGCCTGGAAGTCGACCTGATCGAAGAACTGGCCCGCCTGTACGGCTACAACCGCCTGCCGGTTCGCTACCCGCAAGCACGCCTGGCCCCACAGGCCAAGGCGGAAGCCCGCAGCGACCTGCCGGAACTGCGCCGCCTGCTGGTGGCCCGTGGGTATCAGGAAGCGATCACCTACAGCTTCATCGATCCACGCCAGTTCGAGCTGTTCAACCCGGGTATCGAGCCGCTGTTGTTGGCCAATCCGATTTCCAACGACATGGCGGCCATGCGCTCGTCCCTGTGGCCGGGCCTGGTCAAGTCGCTCCAGCACAACCTGAACCGCCAGCAGGATCGCGTGCGGCTGTTCGAAAGCGGCCTGCGTTTTGTTGGTCAGTTGGATGGCTTGAAGCAGGAGCCGATGCTGGCCGGTGTCGTATGCGGCAGCCGCTTGCCGGAAGGCTGGGCGCAAGGTCGCGATGTGGTCGACTTCTTCGACGTCAAGGCTGACGTGGAAGCGGTGCTGGGCTTCGCCGGTGCGCTCGACGCGTTCACGTTCGTACCAGCCAGGCACCCGGCGCTGCACCCGGGGCAGACCGCACGCATCGAGCGGGACGGGCGCGAAGTCGGTTATGTCGGTGCCATTCACCCGGAACTGTCGAAAACCCTGGGCCTTGATCGTCCGGTCTTCGTTTTCGAACTGGTCCTGGCCGAAGTGGCGCAGGGGAAAATGCCGAAATTCCAGGAGTTATCACGCTTTCCTGAAGTGCGTCGTGACCTTGCGTTGCTGGCTGACCTTGACGTTGCTTCCAGCGCTGTACTGGACGTAATCCGTGAAAATGCAGGCGAATGGCTCACGGACCTCAGGCTATTTGACGTGTATCAGGGTAAAGGCATTGATCCGCATAGAAAAAGCCTTGCAGTCGGCTTGACCTGGCAGCATCCATCGCGCACTCTTAATGACGATGAGGTGAATACCGCAACGCAGAATATCCTCACCTCGCTCGAAAACAGGTTGAACGCCACGTTAAGGAAGTGACGTATGGGGGCTCTGACGAAAGCTGAGATGGCGGAACGTCTGTATGAGGAGCTGGGCCTGAATAAACGGGAGGCCAAAGAATTGGTCGAACTGTTTTTCGAAGAAATCAGGCACGCTCTGGAAGACAACGAACAGGTCAAGTTGTCCGGTTTCGGCAATTTTGACCTGCGGGACAAACGCCAGCGGCCTGGCCGCAATCCGAAAACGGGAGAAGAAATCCCGATCACGGCTCGCCGTGTGGTCACCTTTCGTCCAGGGCAGAAGTTGAAGGCCCGAGTTGAGGCTTATGCTGGAACCAAGTCATAACGACGAACTCCCCGTCATCCCGGGCAAACGCTACTTCACCATTGGTGAAGTCAGCGAGCTGTGTGCGGTAAAACCACACGTGCTGCGCTATTGGGAGCAGGAGTTTCCTCAACTCAACCCGGTCAAGCGCCGCGGAAACCGTCGGTATTATCAGCGCCAAGACGTGCTGATGATCCGGCAGATCCGCGCGCTGCTCTATGACCAGGGGTTCACCATCGGTGGCGCGCGTCTGCGCCTCTCCGGTGATGAGGCCAAAGACGATACAACCCAGTACAAACAGATGATCCGCCAGATGATCGCCGAGCTCGAAGATGTACTGGTGGTGCTCAAGAAATAAATTTCTGCATTTAAATCTTCCAGTTTTCAAAAGCTTGCGATATATTCCTGAGCGTTCCGCTGAGAAGCGAAACAAGATTCACGCCTAGTCGGGGCGTAGCGCAGTCCGGTAGCGCACTAGCATGGGGTGCTAGGGGTCGAGTGTTCGAATCACTCCGTCCCGACCATATAATTCAAGGGGTTGCGAGATTTTATCTCGCGACCCTTTTTTATGTTTGGTCGTTTTTTACCCCTACAAAACCAGCGGCTCTGGGTGGAATCCTCACAGCTTCCGCGTGGGCGGACGCAGGCTCTGGCGCTCACGCGTGGTCTCTTTACCAATGTTGATTGGTCTTTCTCTTCAGGTCCTGACGTTTTTGAGTGTTTAAGACTATTTTCCTGCGTATTGAGAACTACATACAGGTCAACCATCAGCTTGTTTATCTCAGGTCGCTCGGGTCATCCTACGCACCCGATAGTTAGGCTTGGGCGGCGCTGGGATCGTATAGCCGTCGGGGGCTAGACTGCGTAGGTCATAGCCCATCATGAACAATCCAGCTTGAAAGGCGTGGCAGCGGTCTACCAGCTGAGGCTGCTTGGCGAATAGTTCGGACCCTTCTAGTACCGCGCGGATGATCCAACCTAGTTGGAGCTGGCGCCGTGCCCAAAGGTGGCGACTGGTGGTGGAGAGTTGCGGTGTACCGTTGTAGCCAAGCTTTAAGTGTTTTGGGTTTCGAATCTGGTCGCCGATCCCTGGCCCCCAGGCGAAGTCCAGTGCCTGCGCCGCAGTGGTGCCGGTGCCTTGGCGGTACAGGCGGTAGAGCAGCGCGATGGCGGCACCGACCCGGCCGTCATAGATGGGAGAGCCAGTGGTGTCGAGCAGGGCATGGATCTTAGTCATGCCCGAGTCGAATCTTAGGATGTTCTGCTTGGTGAGGTGGTTGAGCTGCTGCTTGCGGTCCAGCGCGAAAAGCGCCTGGCACTGCTTTAGGTAATTCACCAAGTTCTTGTCCTGCATGCTCCTTGAGGAATCCGACGGCGCCATCGACATTTCCCCACGCTAGGATCGCTTCGCAGGCCCCATGCGTGGCGAACTCATCGCGGGCGCGAACCGCAAGGCGCAAGCGAATGCGCAGCCTGTGCAGCTCCGCCTTGACCGTCTCCCAGTTCCCGCCCCACTGGTATTCCGCCTGAACCGCTTCGATACCTTGAACCTTGCAGTCGATCGCTTTGCGCACGAACCTGCTGCGCGCGACCTTCAGATGCACTGGCAGAGTGGGGAGGTTTTCGATTAGCCACTCGATAAGGCCGAGCACGTCCGGTTGCTCGAGAAATTGCTTGCGATTCATTCCATGGTTCCTAGTCGCGTCGTGATGAGGATGAAGCTCTAAGGTAGCGCACGACGGGGTATGAGTGCCTGTTTTTCGATCCGCGGTGGATCTTTCACTATTGACTACACTCGACGAGCGGGCATTCGCTTTGGCTAATCCTAAAGGTCACTAGACTTGGCATTTTGGGCGACAGAGCATCTGAATGGACTTTTGATGAGGTCGGAATCAAATTCAAGGCAACGAGGTGTCTACGAAACCCGGGACGATTCAGGTGGGCGCGGATGGGTTACAACAGACTATCAAAGCCCGGTGTCCTCGAAGCCGCAAATGTGGCTACACTGGGCCATCACGATCTAGGAGCCATATCCATGAAAACATGTACCGTCTTTGGAGATATGCAGTCCGATCGTGCCGCCGAACAATACCCGACCGTGACTCTGTGTAATGATTGCGTCGAACAGGATTCCCTGGCCAGGGAGGATAGTCAAATTGTCAGCCAGGGAGCCTACGACGAATCCTTCGGCGACAGCTGTGAGTGGTGCGGAACCACAGCCGAGGAAGAGGCAGCAGTGTAAGGAGCCTCGGACCTAGGCCTCTATCACACAGCCCTGCTTAAACAAGCCATCAGAGAGGGCGGCTTTTCTGTCTACGCTGGCTCAGTTTCCGTTGTCCTCATTCGCCTCGGACGGGGTAAAGCCGATTACTGCTTGGCCCAGCCGTTCATTGATCTGCAGCAGCCTCGCCTGCTTTGGCTCAAGCTGATTTATAGTCAATGCCTGAGTCGCGCACGTTATGCCTCTCTGCGTTCTGCGGCATCACGCCCATCAACTCCGGCGGTATGCTCAGCATGGTCGCTCGTTTTACCATCCAGTTCGGGGTACCTATTCCCTGAACTGAGTTCAACCCCGGTTACTCAAAGCTTGGGCACGCTTAGGTCAGAACGCGGAAAACTGATCGAGAAGGCCCGCGTTGGTTGTGTATCGATGGCCCTCGGCGATATCTCCGGCTGGATCCTGTTTTAGCTTGATCTTCACCTTGACGCGCTGCAGGAGGAAGCTGCTGCGGTATTTTTTGTTCACTCCGATCGCCCCCGCAATGGACTCATTAATGAGAGCAAGAGCTTCCTCGAACTTACCCAGTTCGAGTTTCACCTGTGACAGATTATGAGCCAACCAGATCCGGCCGCTCTTGTCTTTGATCATCTCGAGGATAGTCTCTGCCTCTGCGTGTCGACCAAGTTTATAAAGCGTCTCGCCCCATTTGCGCTTCTGATAGGGGGCTGGCGCTTTCAGCGTCTCAAAAGCGTCTAGAGCACGGTTCAGGTAAATGGGTTTGTCGTCGACGCCTGCTGCGAGCAGCATGATCTCCGCATAGGAACCGCGGCTCTGGTCATCGTCCAGCATCAACGGTGTTGGTTCGGGCAGGCGCGCCAGTACGCTTTCGACCCGCTCCGGTGCGTGCCAGACCATCGCACGGACGAAGCTCGCGACAGAGTGATAGCCTTGCGGTATACCGATGGCGGCACTGTATAGCGCTTCCGACAGAAACAGTTCCTCATACTGTTCGATGAGGTCGCCCGCCCAGGATTGACGCGCACCATTGAGCGCATCACCTAATGCCATCAGGAGTGAAGGAGACACGCTGCCGGTGTCCAGCTTCTCAGCGATGATCTCTGACGCATATCGCTTAGCCGTCTCGTAGCTTTGATCCCTGAAACCGGCAAACCTTACCAGTTGAAGTTTGGCGTCATTCAGTGAGTGGCTGGCTACCACCTCCTCGAACAAGCGTTCGGCTTCAGCATGTTTCCCCAAGCCGCGTAGAGTCTTTGCATGGTGGTGCTTGATTTCAGCGGCTTGACGGGCACCAAGATCTGCCATGGCTGCAAGCTCGCCATAGGCTTGCACGACCGTTCCTAACCATTTGACGGCAGCCGCGTTCCCAGCCGTTTGCCGCAGATAGCGTTCCGTTGCTTCGATCGACTCGAGTACCACCAGAATGGCCACGTCGTTGTTGGCCGCGCCCAACGACTTGAGCCGCTGTGCTTCTTCCAGTGGGTTGGGCAGCAAATGGATCTTAATGGCGCTACCCATCCAGACCATCGACAAGGCGTATAGGAAGGCCGGACGTCGATCACCATTCTCGACGTTGCTGGCGATCTTGCCCTTCAACTGCGATGCGATCAGTTGTAGGCCGTGTCCGTCCTCGCGGATCTGCTGGAGAATGAACGCCTCGAGCTTAGCGTCAATTTGTCGCGCCTTCTCGTCGGTTAGCCAATTCAACGAGTTCAGGGCCGTAAAGACGATATCGTGGATGCGGATCGACGCTTCGCTCTCGGGCGCGGTCAGTCCATGATGTTCGAATGCTCTCAAACGCAACGTTCCGACAACGTACTTGAAGAACGCGCGATCGCAGTGACTCTGGCCTGCCCACTGGAACAGGCACAGTTCCTCCCCTAGTGTCGGTTTCAGCCGTCCGAGAATACGGTCAGCGAGTCGTGCGCCGTCAATTGGAAGATTAGCGACATTAGCGCAGTCCTCGGCGAGTTCTTTCCACGACACGCCCCCGTGCGCAGCGGCATTAAGCATTACCAAGCTCAGAGGATGACCGCCGACTGCGCGCCAGATCGTCTGGAACTCCTCCATAGACGGCTGGGTTTCAAGCCCCTTACCAAGCAATTCGCGAGCCTGTAATTCATTCATAGTAGGCATAGCGAACGCTCCAGGTGACGGGTTTTGCCGTGTGATAAGAATCCGAGAGTTCGGTCCACATAATGCGGCTAACTGTTCGACCACGAGGCTCGGTTTTGCATCGTCTACGACTAGAAATGTGCGGTTCCTGAGCAGGAGGGCGCTGACGTTACGCTCGGCACCGCCGCGCTGGACCGGAACCGACGAGAGCCGTTCGACACTGTCGATATCGCGACCGCTGACCCAGAACCTGTACTCGAAACGGCGTTCGCTACGCAGTAGACAGGCGGCTGCGGCTTGTGACTTGCCAATGCCGCCAATACCGCCGATCTCGACACAGGGCGCTGTTTCTAGGAGCCGGTCCAGTTTTGCGTCAATCGCCTCATTCCTAACATAAAGCGCGTTCAGCGGCGGAGCTTTCAATGACGCGGGGTGGTCATCGCGGATCTCGGCCAGAACGGGTAGATGCTGGGCTAGGTCGTCGATCGCGTCGTCACGTAGCATAAGCGTGTCAATGATGGCCTCGGCGATAGCGCGGCCGTCCATCAGGTGGAGACGTCGCCCGACCATGCGATCCTGCTGGAGGGCGGTATTTACCATCGCTTCGATTACTCCAGTCTCTGCGCGCTGCGAACTCAGCAGATAGATGTCTTCGGCCAATGGTGCCAGCGCGAGAGTGTGGTCGAGATCGCTCCAAGGCTTTTTCATCGCGCCCGAAAAATAACCCTTCACGATCGACGCCTCGACGACGATCCTGCCATCTTCGGAAACGGCATCCAGCGCTCCCCCGACGGGGCTGCCACCTACTGAAGAACCGCGCTGCACCAACCTGATATCGTTCATTTGCTCAATCAGGATGACCCCAAAACGCTCGAAAATAGAGCCAGGTGCTAAGATGCCAAGCGAGTCAATCACGCGCTGGATGAGCAGATTGCGGGTTTGCGGATTCATGAAGTGTTCCGGGTGCTAGTAGATCTGAGGCGACGCGCCACGACCGATTAGTGCTTTGCCGGAGAATCAGGCAGCAGAGGTTCGACCAATTGCCAGATATCGCGCGCAACCGCACTTGGCGACTGGTCCGCGTCGATGAGATGACAGCGTCTCGGGTTTTCAAGTGCCACCGCTAGTAGCGCGTCATGGATGGCCGCGAAATCCCGCGTTGCTTCCGCCGGGTCGGCAACGCCGTCGTGACGCTGGCCCCGCCGATTCCTTGCGACCTCGATCGGAAGGTCGAGGATGATCGTCAGAGCCGGGAGTGTGGATCCCACGACGATGTCGCGGGTCGATCGGAACAACTGATGCAGGTCGACATCGGATACCGCAACCTGAAACGCGTAAGTCGAATCGATGAAGCGATCGGAGACGACCCACTGGCCATTCGCTAATGCTGGCCGGATAATACTCTGTACGTGATCAAATCGAGCAGCGCTCACTAGCAAGAGCTGCTCTACAGGATCGAGTCGGCGGTCGGGCCGTGTCAGGATCGCCCGCACTTCCGCACCCAGTTGTCCACCATCAGGTTCTTTTGTCTGTAACACCGATTGACCGGCGATTCTCAGATGCTCAACAAGTAGCTTAACCTGCTCGGTCTTCCCGCTACCGTCGATGCCCTCGATACTTATAAATGGCATATGCGTCCTTTCTGCTCAAACACAAGGAAGTGGTACTTAATGAAGCGTTCGAATACGGTTGCATTCGTATCTGCTGGTATGTTGTCGCCGAAGAAGCGCGATCATATGCTTGCGCGTCGGCAGCTATATCTCAACTACGGTGCATTATCGCTGGCAACGATCCTGGATGCCATGGGGACCGAGACCCTGCTGTTGCATGGCGAGCACAGCGAACCCGCCGAGGTGCTTGGCGTGCTGCTCGACAAAGGCGTATTTCCGTCTCGGTTGCCAATAATGCTATCCATGCCCAGCTTCTATGCCCTTCCGTGGGCGCAGACTTTTTGCCGGCTAGTGCGTAGCGTTGATCCAGACGCCAGAATCATTGTTGGGGGACGTTGGGTAGTTGGGCCGGATCCTGACTGGTTGCATGCGAAACTGCCCGAGGCGAACCTGCTCGTCCCAGGGCTTGCAGAACCGCTTATAGCAAGCCTCCTCACGAGCTCGCCTGACTTGCGCCGCCTGCCTGCGCCAACACCAGATTTCGTCCTGAAGCATCCCTTGATATCAGGTTTCGAGCGCTATCAACCGAGTATCGAGGCATCGCGCGGGTGCGGCATGGGCTGCGCCTTCTGCGAGGAGCGAGATATCCGGCTTGAGAAGCTACGTGCGCCGGAGCAGATTGCCAGTGCATTTGCAGCGGTCGCTAGCCAGTATGGCGACAGCGAGATCCGACCCTATTTCCAGTCATCGATGTTCGCGCCTAATGAGAAATGGGGGACAGGCCTAGCGAATGCCTTTCGGGCAGCTGGTCTCAATGTCCAGTGGCGGACGGAAAGCCGCGTCGATGCGCTCACGCCTGAAACGATCGCCTGTCTCGCTGAAGCAGGTATGAAGGTGCTCGATCTCGGGCTCGAAACAGCGTCGCCGACGCAAATCCTGAACATGCGCAAATCGCCCAATCCGGATCGCTACTTGGAGCGGGCGTCTACTTTGCTCAAGGCATGTAGCGATCACGGCATCGCCGCCAAGGTCAATGTCTTGCTTTATGCTGGGGAAACGACCAAGACTTTAGACGAAACGCGTTCGTTTCTCGATGAGCACAAGGGTTCGATTACCGGAGTCTCGGTTGGCCCGGTCGTGGCCTATGGACCACCGAAAACTGCGGACATTCTTTTACGTGAATGGTCGAGGAGCGGTGCCGCACCGGTCGATCCAAGTAGCGCGAACGACAGCGGGATATCAATGATTCATCTCAGCCATGATTTCGACGCAAAGTCGGCTGAGGCCGCAAGCTTGGAGCTGTCTAGGCGCTACATGGATGCAGACGCATATTTCTACCTGAAGAGCTTCTCTTATTACCCGCGCGACTACACGCGTGCGGACTTTGATCGTGATGTTGCGGCAAGCGATACATCGCAGTTGCCGTTTCGCGCCTTTCCACGTCTCCCGTCCTGACTGGAAGAAAATATCGATGGGTAGGCATCTGTATCGCTGAGCGTGAGCAAACTGACCCTGCCTCGATTCCACGTACGGCAACAAGTTGGAAGCTTCAGATGTATAGGGAGTCGAGATGAGAGAGCAAAGCGCCCAAGCGGGAGTTCGCGGACGGGTTTAGTGCGGAGGCGGCAGGCTGGCCAAATCAGTAGCGTGCGCGTTTAGATGTTTCGTTCGCCGGATTCGATGGTATTAGCAGTCTTCGTAAACCATGGTTTTACAGGGCTAGCTGCTACCGCGGACGCGGCTTAGGCCGCAACTAGCCTGAAGCAGTAAGGAGATCTATAAAGGGAACGATCAGCATTGTACTGATCGCCATCGAAAGCACATTTCCAATATTTGAAACAAATATTTCGGTAATAGCCAGTGATTGTGCAGAGTAATGGCGGGGGCGATCAGCGTATCCAGCAGGGCACTTGACGGTAGCGCTGCCGCTGTTGGTCAATACGGCGGCGGGCACCGTGAACACCAAAGGTAAGTAGGTCGGGTATCTATCTGGACCCGACCCACTACGCGAATATCAAAAAACTGGTTTTAGCCGGTTAACACATCTGAGGAGCAAAGTATGGAAAAGCTCGGTGGCCGGCACGTCGACGTGTGGGCTACCTCATTTTTTTGTCCTATCCGGTCGTAAGCACGCCTGTGGCAAGTCGTTGAATGTTCGTTATTACATCAGGCGCCGCGTTTGGGCTTTGACGTCAAGTTGTCAGCTCTGCTAACAGGCCGAGTATCGATGAGCGGGATGAGAGGAATTTCGTCCCCTCCGGTCTCAGGCGTAATGATTGATGCACCAACCACTGTCGCCTGATCAGGAAAGGGGGGAGTAAATCTCCCCTTCAGGATGAAGATTCCTAGTCGGCGATGAAGCCTCGCGTTCTCCATGTAGCCCGGACATAGTCCGGAAACTTGTAACCGTCGCCTAGGGTCAGTCTATCTGCATGATCCGAGACGATGATTTGCGGAGTTACGCCTGTCTTCTTGCCGGTTTCATCACAGAACTTGGCCAACTGAGTGAACATGTTGGTCACAGCACTCATGTCTGCGTCGACTGCGTCTTCACGCTTGGCCTGTTTTGAAAGCTCTTGAGCATCGAAATCCTCTGCGTCATCCAGTGAGGCAGGGAAGTACACCTGGGTGGGCTGATCAAGGAACAGAATCGGTGGGATCTTGCACCCTTTGTTCGACAGCGCCGCGAACTGGTAGTGCAGGGACATGAACAAGGCGAGGTGAGAGTACAACCAGTTCGCACCGCTGCCCATCGAGCGTAGGTAAACCCGAGTGTTCTGATTCTGCTGATACCAAAGATCGAACGTTTCAACGTCAAAGCGCAGCTTCGAAGGTTTGTACGTTTCCTCGAAATCGAAGTGGTTGCCAAGCTCACACATCTTGGCGTCGATCTCATTGCTTAACGTTTTTAACCTGTCCTTGATGTCGTATTTCTCAAGTAGACCGGCCAGGCGATCAACCTCAGTGCGCAGATTTTTTTCTTCAGTCGCCAGCTCCGACTCAGGTTTGTCCAACTGATCTTGAATGGCGATTTCAAGCCGAAGCTTGGCCTTGGTTGCCTGCTCATCGATCGATTTGGATGTCTTGAGCTTGGCAATTTCTTCATCAAGTGGCTGGATGTCGGTCTGGATACGACGCAGCTCTGCGTTAGCCTTATCGAGCGCGTCCTGAATGTTTCGGCGCTCTGCAGCGAAACTCTCCCGGGCATAGGCGGACAGCTTGAGCTCGTCATTCAACCACTCGATAGCACCTACGAGCTTGTTGGCTTCCATAGCGGGGGTGCTGGTGTGGGCCTCGCAAAGCGGGCAATGAGCTTCGGACAGCTCAATGGAATCGGGCAGTGTCTCAGCGGTCATGCTCAAGCTGAATTGTGTTGCAGAAGTCAGAGACTCAGTGACCAGTCTCATCTGTCCCTGCAGCTTGCGCTTTTCGATGAGCGCAGCAATTCGTTGAGAGTGAAGTTCAGCCCGACGCATTTCAACCTGATCTGAGAGCACGTCGATTTTGACGGAACGCCCGGAAATCATCTTCAGCATCGTCGCGGGTTTGCTGTAGATGTCCTCAGCCGTTGCATCGACTAGAGGAAGACCTGCCAAGGACTTGAACTCGGTTAGGTAACGGTTGTAACGAGCGATCGCAGCCTCTTTGCGCTGAGCTTGCTTGGGAATTTGCGCCTGAATTTTTTTGAGCTCGTGCTTGGCAACCTCATGATCCCGGTACAGATCGAAATAAGCTTCGTCCACAAGTCCCATCAGAATCTTGAAGTGATTGATCGCCTGGTCACGTTTTTCCTTCTCATCGAAGCGGTAGAAAATCGCGTGCTTGTTGGCCACTAGGTTTTGATGCTGGAGCATGAAGGAGGAGAAACTGCGTACCGATGGAGTGGCAGATTTGTTGCGACCGGCCGCTTTCAGGTACGGGTCTTCGTCGATGTTTTCCAGCGTGATCGCAAAATAGCGCCCGAGGCTTTTCTTGAAGTCTGCCAGTGGCATGTAGTGCTTGGGATCGAAGAAGGCCTTGGATTGCTCGATTAGTTGAAGCAATCGATCTGGGTCGGAGCCTTGCACCTCAAGCAAAAAGCAGCGGTCGGATTTTTTCTTGCGTGCGGCCACAATGAAGTAGCTGGGAAATTGCAATGCGATGAAAAAGGTCTCGGCGCGCTCAGTGATCGTGCCCACCGGAATTGTGTCTTCGGTGCTGCCGAGGCAATAGTCGAATATTTCCAGGATCGCACTTTTGCCAGTGGATGACTTCCCAGTTATGACGTTGAGCCCAGGCTCCAGTCGCACCTTGTGAATTTTGTCTTGAGTGTCGACTACGCCGATGTACCGCAGAAAGCATTTCATAGAGACTTGAATCCTAACGTCCTGTAGATGGAAACGACGTCTGCCTCTGCGCAGACCATGGAAAGCCGGCGGGCGGCTTCAAGTTGTTTGGGGTTGGTATTGGACGCCCTGACGTCCCCGATCGACTTAACAGTTAGGTCGTCGGTGATCTCGATGCTTTGCTCTGCTTGAAGGACAAGCAGAGCGGCGTTTGTGAGGGATTTGAACTGCTGGGTGTTGTGGGTGAGCCCCACCAGCCGCGACTGCTCTTTGCAGAGCGTGCGCAGGTTGCTGGTCTTCCTCACGGTCAGCAGGTACGTCTGCATGGCCGGGTACAGCACCATGGGCAGCACCAGATAGCTCAATAGCAGGTCACGTTCCCTAGGTTCGGAATGGGCGAAGAAGTTGTGGATCACCGGTGCCAGTGCGATGGGGGAGCGCTGAAGCGTGAAGAGGTGTTCAATGGGTTTTGCACTCATTTCCATAGCCTCCAGTGAAACTCCTTCGCTGAGCTTGCGGGCACTGCATCTGCGAGCATGTGGTAGATGCCATTGCGGAATTCAACGGGCGTGTCTTCGTAGCTTCGGAAGCCCACGACATCCAATTCACAGCGCGCGTAGTAGAACTTGAGGGATTCCTGCTTCAGTTTCGAATCCGACCAGGTTTCGTCGCAACCGATCATCAGTTTTGCCCTGCTGGCACTATGGGTGCGCATATGGCTTTTGCTGTAGCTTTCCACGTCGCTCTGTGACGTGGTGCAGTCCTTGATCAGCTCGGCAATGTATTCGTGGGCATGAAGCAGATCGGCAGTTGCCTCAAGAATAAGCTCCTCCTCGCCGCCGATCTCATCTAGCTTTTGGGCGTAAATGCGG
Organism: Pseudomonas sp. PF05; assembly: GCF_056521845.1. Taxonomy (NCBI): domain Bacteria; kingdom Pseudomonadati; phylum Pseudomonadota; class Gammaproteobacteria; order Pseudomonadales; family Pseudomonadaceae; genus Pseudomonas; species Pseudomonas sp. PF05. Next base: position 239,979 of record NZ_JBWLPW010000009.1, read on the forward strand.
TCACGCACATTCATCTCAGCAGCTTCCCGCTCTATCTCCTCAGTGTTGACACGGGGAAATTTCACCGAGCCAATCAGGTAGCGGGCGGTGAGCTCTGTGAATTTGCTGTCGAATTCCGCGGTGGTGAACCGCCATCCTTCTGTGACCTTGACGGCGCTGGTCATGAAGCCAAAGAGGTCATTCAAGAAGTCGTCCATGCGATGCTCATGGATACTTTTAAGATGGGCCCTCTTGTACCTGGCGATCAAGCCAAGCAGGTCAGGTTGCTCGGTGATGATCTTGATCTTGGGCAGGGCTTCCATCAGCGATTCACGCATGGCTTTTGCCATCACCTTACGCTGTAGGGTCAGCGCCTTAGAAGGCCCAGGAGTTTTTCCTCCTGTACCACCTTCCTCGCTTTGGTCGGCAGTCGCCTCTTTTTCCTGCTTGGCCTTTTCGAATCGAGCCTCGGCATCCTGGAGGATACTTTCCAGCGCAGCCAGACGCTGATTAGCATTCCACTGATGCCAATCTTTGATAGCTGCTCGCTCACCATAGGCTTGAGTCGTCAGCAGGATCAGGTTGGCGTATTGCTGATGATTGAAATCAGGCTTTAGCCAATTATTGAGAGTGTTCCAGAGGTTTTCATGGCTGTCGGTCAGGCTGTCGCTGTACTCCTTAACCTCAACCTGATCACGGCCTTCGACGGTGACATCGCCAAACACCTCGATCCAAAGGACATCGTCCTTATCAAGGGTATGGCAGTAGTCGATCGCTACGTGGATTTGGTACTTCAGGGCTTCGTAGAGCTTTGATGCGTCAAAATCGAGCTTCGCGTTCACAGCAACTCCAATCTTGGAAAACAAGATTGGCCAGTGAGTAGCTAACTTCGCCATCCTGGCCAGGAAAATCCACGATACTGTATTTATATACAGGTTGAATGTGTTCAGAGCGCAATCTTATCAACCCAGACTGGCTAAACGCCATCTGATTGAGTCATGCCGTTATTTTTTAGTCGAAAAGGTTAGAAAGACTTCTCGATCAATATGCCTCTGCGACTGTCAAATAACTTTTCCGCCTCCATAGCAGACAGGTCAAGGGATGCAGAGCGGAACACGTCTTTTTAGATCCGTGTGCTCGCCACGCAGGATCTTGCGCTACGCCGTTGAGCGGTAACTAGCGAGCCAGATTGTCATAATCAGATTGGTGTGGTTTCAGCGCGTCGGGCTCAGCCAATTGAAAGGGGGCTTCAATCGTTCGCCGGGTAATTGGTGAGTTCGAATCAGTGCCAGTCCTGCAGGGCGGGGGCACGTCGAGAACCCGGATCTTGAGGAGGCTCGGGTTGGCCTTGTCGCTGCTTTTTTGATTTCAACCAGTGGGCACGGCCAAGGAGAGCGATGCCGGCTTAGTGGCGAGCTTTGGTGGCGGCGATGTTGGAAACACCAACGTCGTGAACCAATTTAACCATGGGCGTTTGCCATAATTTGTCGAACAGTTCCGCGACGGTGAAGCTCACAAATATTTACATGCATTCTGTCACCTTTGCTCATTGCGAATTTAAGGTCACAACAAGGGCAGTCGCGGATGTTAAATTCCGGGAAACTCTGGGTGCAACAGCCTATGAAGGTGTTCGCGTCTCTGGCGCCGCGTACGCTGGAAAAGACAACATCGACTCGTTTTGGCGTGTGCTCGTAGGCCGAGGACAGCACCGCACTGAGTTGATCGCCCAGCAGGTTCCAGGCGCGTTTCTTCTCTTCGGCATAGTCGTGATGCAGATAATGGCGCCTCACCCGAGAGCCGGCCAACACATGGTTTTGGCGACGATCGATGACGTCCAAGCTGCCCCCTAGCTGTGGCGTAGGCCTGTGCCTTGGCGGTTTTCTTGTGCTCGTTGGGACTGATCTGCTCTCAATGAGCACTCTGGCCTGGTTACGCGCCTTACGGATGTCCGTCAGGGAATTGCGCGGCCAGGTTCCGCAGGCGTACTCTTTGTTCTGCTTCCGCCCCATTAGGCGTGCCAGCTTTTTTCCCAGCAACTGACGGTGATCTTGCCCTTGCGTGGCGTCAGCTCTTCGAGAAACACCGTAATCGGGTCCAGGCCTTGTGCGCCAGTGATGACCAGTTTCGTGACCGTGGACCGCTCAATCGTCAGCAGATCGGCCTATTTGTTTTCTGTGGGCATGTCTATGTCCTTGCCGGGGCAAGCCCGGGCGGTGGGGTGTTGAGGGATCAGCTACAGTTCAGCGATCAGCCAATGGAGGTGACGTGAATGTCTGACTGGAGCGAAGTGGTTGCTGGGGCAATAGGCGGAGGTCTGGTGATTGCAGTGCAGATGGGTAAGCACAAGTGGGATAACGTCAGGGATTCGAGCAGGATTTATAGCTGGTTGGACAGTGAGTTCGAGAGAACCGATAAGTATGAAAAACGGTCAACACGGGCTATCGCCAAGGCTGTAAATCTGACACCTGAAAGAGTGGCGACGCTTTGCCACAACCATCCGCGTATAAAACATGTGCTTGGCACAGATGAAGAGCTCTGGAGTTTGGATGGATCCGACCATGAAAAACCGAAGAACTCGTTTTTTGCCGGTTAGGCAGCTTTCATCAATGCGTCAATGATCCGATGTCCTGCGCGCGGTGGTACCGCGTTGCCGGTCATGTGCATGGTCAGCCGATGATTGTCCGGGCGCTTAGTGTTTGGTCCGAAGGACTGGGCCGCCAGGGCTTCGTCAGCCGAAAGCATGCGCATTTCATCGCCTCGCACCAGGGCCCAGCGGTCCAGGGTTGTGATGGTGCCGATTGGGCGGTCCAAGCTGCGACCGGACAGGCCAGAACCTAATCCGTAATACGGCATGATGACGCGATCGCCGAAGCGCTCCCGGCCGTTCTTCACGCGAAGCAGTGTCGACCCGGCGCGACCGGGCTTTTCGATCTTGCTCCACTTGCCTGCGTCGAAGTCGAGGATGTCGCGTGCGGGCACGTGCTGGTACCGAGGCAACTGGAGATGCAATGGCGCCTTACTACGAGAGCACACCATGAAGAGCCGCACACGGTGCTGGAGAACACCAAGGTCGGCGCAGTCAACGATGTGAGGTGCCAGCACATAATCCAAGCGCTGCATTGCATCCGCCCAGACGCGGTACAGAACCCAATCCATGAACTCCGGTACGTTCTCGATCACCGCGAACTCCGGCCTGTTGACCCGGCGTTCTGCACCGGTGCCGAGGCTGTCGAGCGCGAGTTGTCGTACTGAGGGTTGCCGGCAGCCTTACCGCGAGCCTTGATGTGCCCTTGTCAGCAGGGTGAGGCGAGCGTCACATCGTGCTTCGGCACGTCTGCCCAGTTAGCTTGGTGCAGATCCTGACAGGCGTGAATGATGTCCGGATGGTTCGCGCTGTGCCATTCAACGGCCGATGGCCAGTGGCTGGCAGCCCAAAGCACGTTCAGGCCAGCGGCCTTCCCGCCGGTTGTCCATCCGCCAAACCCGGCGAACAAATCGATTGCTGATTGCATAGAGGATCCTCTCCGACCATCAAGGCCGGTAGAAAGGGGGGCTGGAATGAGGTAGCGTCAGCCCCTTTGCCATAAACCGGAGGTTGAGCATGGAAAGAAATGACTTTGAAGACTTTGTTCAGGAGGTCTTGGATGGCGGACACCTGGACGGATCTGTCGAGGGCATTGCGCAGCAAGTAGTCGCGCAAGGGCTCAGTTCCCTATCTAAGAAACAGGAGTACGTTTTCCAGCAGGATTTTATGGGCGAATTTCACATCGACGGTTGTGGCGTTTGCAGTAATCCGATTCCGTGGTCCGAGATGTATGAGGCGTATCACAACGGTGGTAACTGCTCATATTGTGATCACGGACTTGCAAAGCTAGAAAACGAATAGGCCTGCCGAGGCGTTCAGCCAGATAGGTGAAAGTGGGCTCAGGTGGTTGCGGAGAGAGCGAGGGTGTCTTCGCCGCCGCGAGCGATGCCGGCGTGCAGCTCTACCTTGCTGCCGGCGAGCATCCCGGCAATTTGGGCGTTCATATCCTGCTTGACGCCATTATTTTTCCGGGATTCTTTGATGTCTTGGGTGGCGAGGTACTCGCATAATCAATGCCTTGTCCTGCGCCTGAATCGCGACGAGATCTTGGCCGGTGGCTGACTGGTCGAGCGGATCATCGTCGACTTGAGGCACAAGCGCTTTCAGCTTCGACTGGAGCTCCTATACCCACGCCATCGCGAAGTGATCGCCGGCGGGTTCGGGCGAGTAGTCGCTGCGGCGAACTCCAGATCTGACTGCGGAGCAGTACTCCTTGCGCGCCTGGGTGAGCTTTGTGTGCAGGGACTCATACGCATACAGGGCGATGTTCTGAGCGGGAGAAACGCCGACGAATGTCGCGCACTCGATGACTTGGCCTTTTTCAGAGCTCCACTTCCTGCGACGCAGAGTCGTGCAGTTGAATGCATCCGCTACGGCGATGCTCAACTGCTGATCCCATGCCGGGCGCCGCTTGGCGCGGCAGAGGTCCGACTCGACTTCGCCGACGTCGCTCAACTTCACATCCATTTCGGTCAGGCGGTAGTCGCGCATCAGCGCCTGCGCCTGCCGAAGCGCTGTTGCGGCTTCGTTCTCGTTGGCACTTTGGGCCAACGCCAGACAGTGCTTGATCTTGCGGATCGCGCTCGAGTTTCTTTTCGTCGATCTGTTGTGCGGACATAGGGGATCCTCGCCGGCTGGCGTGATGTGGATTTGTGGACTATTGATTGAATTCCCGACATGACGCCGGAAAGGAGAAATGTATGACTCACCGCGCCCGACCGCTGTTTACGGTCAAGCAATATGAGAGCAGACACCCATGGATCTGCATTGAGTACGCAACCGCCGATGCAGATATGCCGAACGACCTATTCGGCTTCGATTTGAAGGCGGGTACATCCTTTGATCGAGCCTTGGAAATCGCTCAATATTTGAACGACAACCTTGCAGAGTTTTCCTTCACAAAGCTCACATAGCGAGCCATACGTTCAAATGAGTTTTGACTCAGGCGCCGCCGCCCCTGACCGGATGCGCAGCGTGGTGGAAAATTAGTGGTGTATAAGTTAAAAAGTCATTTTTTCGTCCGACAACGAACTTTCGGAGCCGTGCTATGGACTTCACGCGAGACCCAGAGGATTTCATCAGTTACATCGCCACAGTAAAACGAGACTGGACTCGTGCATCTTCCGAGTTCTTAGGTCTTGTGGACCACTGGCTGGATCTATCTTTGAATCATTTTGCGGGCATGACAGCCATATCTGTAAAGGAGCGCAGTATTGAAGGAGAGGTACTGAGCAAACAGTTTTCTATTGAACTCAGCCCGATCTCTGTTGATAAAGCTGGTTTCGCTGAGGTGGTCCTGTTTTTGCGTAGAATTGGAGGATCAAAGTCAGAACTGGGTCGATTTAATGTTCGCCGTGATGGATCCATTTTTAGCAGCGGCGGAGCGCTTCTACTTGACTCGGATATAAATGGTTACAGCTACAGAGTATTTTCTACTGTTCTGCAGGCGGTAATCGAGGCGCCTGTGCCTATTGATGTTAAGTAATCACCAACCTTTCTCAATCGGCATAAGAATTTCTTCACGCTGGTAAGCGAGTTTCAATTTCCGCGACACGTTTTCGGGTATCACGTATTCGTGTCGCGGCGGGGTGGGTAGGAGAAGGGCGCTGCCCGGATCGAGGAGCCTGAAGTGGACGGACAACCTTGCAACAAATTGATCGCGGAGCAAAGCGGTTTGACCGAAGCAGAGGTCGGAACGTACTTGGCAGCCCTAGAGATGCAGGCAGATGGAAGCTGGATGGTTTACTTCGGTGTTGAAGTTGCTCAATTGCCAGGTGTCGACAAGAAAATTGATGCATCTCGTAGACTGTTGATTCCAAGCTGGCTCGCCAAGCACTGGGTAGATCGAGATATTGGCTAGGGCGCGCCGCCCTCCGTGACCGGTGGTGGCAATTTGGTTTTGGTTGGGGTATGAGTAGTCTCGCCAACGATATGAGACCGAAAAATGTATCAAGCGCAATATTGGGTGGAGCTTCAAGCCCTCAGGGCTCACGTCTGCTATCTAAGCCTTTATCAGCTGAGATCAGAGTCTTACGAGCGCTGGATCGGGATCATATTGGCTATTGCCTCCTCAAGCAGCATCGCCGGCTGGGTGATTTGGCAGCAATATGCATTTGTATGGGCATGTTTCATCGCTATTAGCCAAGTCATTTCGGTGGTTTATAAATTTCTGCCATTTAAGGAGCGCATAAAGCCGCTGCGCTCTGCAGGAGCTGAGCTTGGGCTTCTTTTTGATGAGGCAGAGCGCTGCTGGTTTGAGGTGGCCGAGGGCGAGTTAACCGAAAAGCAGATAAACGAAAAACGTTTCGAGATCCGCAAAAGGAAGTCCGCAATCATGCAATCGGCATTCAATGGAATGGCTATCCCTGAGGTTAAGTCGTTGATGGCGAAGGCGGAGGAACACATGAGAAGGTACTTCAAAAGCCACTATCCGGAGCTGAATAATGACTGATAAAAAACCTACACGGCCAGTTCGTCCAGACACCCACGATGGCCGTGCCCATGTAAATAACGACAAAAACCTACCTCCAATTAGCAGCACATTGCCTATGCCAAAGGTGAAGCCACCTAAGAAAGATTAGGCAATATCTGCTGTACGCACGAGCCACTGCTCATTCAGCATCAAACATGGAAATTGTCGATTCTCGCTCTTTGTAACCTTTGAACCTTTGAAGCTTCCGCGCCACAGACGGCAAAACCGTGATTTCGTGTCGCGGAGGTTGAAAGAAAGGTGTAGAGCCTTTAGGCCTAAGGGCATGTAGGTGATGCAGCGCCAAAGTCATTGCCTCGCCCTGTTCATCGATCCGATGCCACTTAATTAAGTCGGCAAGCACCTGCCGCGTGTCTGCCATGGCATGCCCGCACAATCCGGGTGATGTCAGCCACGTCGATAATGCCTGGGTGGCTGGGCTGAAGATCCAGAGCCGTTTCCAACGTTCCTGCTTCATCCACCAGCTTCTGTCATGGACGAAACGGCCCTAGTGCTCATCCGACAATACCTCTGGCTATCGCGGCTTACCTTGAAACACTATTGCGAGAATCGGTCATGGCCGACAAGGCCACGGAGGTCGCTGCTGTGCGCGTCTCTACACCTAACTTCACATACACATGCTCTAGATGTTTGTTCACGGTGCGTGGGCTCAGATCAAGAATGGTGCCGATGTCGCGGTTGGTCTTGCCGCAGGCCACCCAGCGCAGAACCTCGACTTCCCGACCGGTGAGCTGAAAGCGTGCCGACAGCACCCTGTGCGCCGGTTCGTCGTCCAGGCTCGGCGCGGTTGGCTGTGACGACGCTCGGGCCGACAGCAGGATGCGCGAGGTGCGCAGGTGCGCGGCGACCCGGGCCAGCACTTCGTCGGTCTGGATCGGCTTGGTCACGTAGTCGCTGCCACCCACTTCAAAGCCCTGGACCACATGCCTGCTTTCCGTCAGTGCGGTCATGAACAGCACCGGAATATCGGCGTTGGCCGGCTGCTCCTTGATCCGCCGGCAGGTCTCGAAGCCGTCCAGGCCCGGCATCATCGCATCCAGCAGGATCAGGTCCGGACGCCGGCGTTCGATGCGGTTCAGGGCGCTGAGCCCGTCGAGGGCCACCAGTACCATGTAGCCGGCATCGTTGAGGGCGTCGGAGAGCATGGCGAGGTTGTCCGGGGTGTCGTCCACAATCAGCACGACACCGGGTTCAGCGACTGTGGTCAGTGCATTCATCTTCTGCCTCCTTGAGGGCGCGGTTGATTTCGTCCAGGCGAAAGTTTTTCAGCAGCTTGCGTAGCGAACTGATGAAAGGGGCGGTGGCGGGCGTCTCGGCCTGGATGGCGTCGAGTTTTTCGTGCAGACCGCGTACGTAGCCGATGGCGCTGAGTTCGCCGAGGGCGATGAGCTCAGGCTGTGAGGGCAATATCCCCGGGTCGGGGAATGTCGCAGGGGCTGGTTTTTCGCGGCGCAGCCAGTGCAGGTCGAGCTGCTGCTGGATCCGTTCGAGCAGCTCCGGGGTGTGTACCGGCTTGGCAAGGTAGTCGTTGCAGGCACTGGCCAGGCTGCGCTCGCGTTCGTCGTTAAAGGCATTGGCCGAAATCACGATGATCGGTGCCGTGGACAACGCATTGCGGCGGATCAGCCGGCTGGTTTCCCAGCCATCCATCGTCGGCATCGACAGGTCCATGAGGATCAGGTCCGGCCCCAGCAGGGCGACCTGGCGAATCGCTTCCTGGCCGTTGCTGGCCTGGACCACTTCAAAGCCCAGGGGCGTGAGCATGCCGCTGAGGACCTTGCGATGGTCCACATGGTCGTCCACTACCAGCACCAGACGCCGCGGCCCCTGGTAGCCGATGATGTCGTGTTCGACATGGATCACCGCCTGCGGCACCCGTACTTGCGACAGAAACAGGCGCACCTGGAAACAGGTGCCCTTGTCCTGCTGACTCTTGACCTGCAACTCGCCGCCCATCAACGAGGTGAGCATGCGGGTGATGGTCAGGCCCAGGCCAACGCCCTTGTCCTGGCGCGTCAGATCACCGCGTTCGAAAGGCTGGAAGATTCGCTCGATGTGCTCGGGGTCGATGCCGATACCTGTGTCGATGATGTCGAAGGTTGCCGTCTCGCGCATGTAGCTGACCCGCAGGCAGACCTCGCCGCTGTCGGTGAAGTTGACCGCATTGCCCAGCAGGTTGATGAGGATCTGCCGGACGCGCTTTTCGTCGCCTCGCACCACCGCCGGCATCTTGCCGATCAGCTCCAGGCGAAAGCGCAACCCTTTGTCCCGGGCTTGGGGGGTGAACATCAGCTCCAGATCGTGGATCAGTTCCGGGAAGGGGATTTCCGTCGCTTCCAGGCGCAGTTTGCCGGCCTCGATCTTGGCCACATCGAGCAGGCCGTCGATCAGCGACAGCAGGTGCGAGCCGCTGCGCAGGATGGTCGCCAGGGCATCCTGATGCTGCTCCGGCATGGCCGCGTCGCGCTGCAGGATCTGGGTAAAACCGAGGATGCTGTTCAACGGTGTACGCAGTTCGTGGGACAGTCCGGTGACGTAGCGACTCTTGGCCGCGTTGGCCGCCTCGGAAGCTTCCTTGGCATCTTGCAGGGCCTGGTCGGTCAAGCGGTGGGCTTCGATTTCCTGCATCAGCAGCTGGGTCTGGCGGTCCGATTCTTCCTGGGCCACGTGGCGGCTTTCCCGCGTCAGAACCACCCACCAGGCGAGGATGGCCGCCAGTACCGAGAGCGTCAGGAAGGCCTGGAAAAATGCCTGGTACAGCGTCGCCTGGGCTTGCGGCGAGTGGGGCAGTCCCTGGGAGGCCTGGCCATAGATCAGCGCCAGAGCGCCGCTGAGCATCAGGATCAGCGCGAGCAGCAGGCCCAGGTAATGCACCAGCCGGGTGTGCAGGCGCGGCACCGTGGCATTGGGCAGCAACCAATGCAACAGCGCTTCGAACTGCGCCGACAGACGCCCGTGGGGTTTGCAGCGATCGCCGCAACGCGCGTCCAGCGAACAGCAAAGTGAGCAGATGGGCGTGCTGTAGGCCGGACAGAAAGCCATGTCGGCGGTTTCGAACGGGTTGCTGCACAGGCCGCAGGTGATCTGCGTGCTCGGTGCCACCGGTTGCAGCAGTAGCGGATCGCTGGTGCGGGCGATGTAATAGCGGCTGCGGGTGGCCCAGGCCAGCAGCGGGGTCATGACCAGCGAGGTGCCGAGGGCGACGAAGGGCGGGGCGGCCTGGGCCAGCGCACCCAATAGACCGAAGTGGGCGAGGACCGACAGCAGCGAGGCAATCAGCATGGAGCCGACGCCCACCGGGTTGATGTCGTAGAGGTGAGCGCGCTTGAACTCGATGTGTTTCGGTGACAACCCCAAGGGTTTGTTGATCACCAGGTCGGCGACCACCGAGCCGATCCAGGCGATGGCGATGTTGGCGTAGAGACCGAGCACCTGGTCGATGACGTCGAATACCCCCAGCTCCATCAGCATCAGGGCAATGGCCACATTGAACACCAGCCACACTACGCGGCCGGGGTGACTGTGGGTGACCCGGGCGAAAAAGTTCGACCAGGCCAGGGAACCGGCGTAGGCGTTGGTCAGGTTGATCTTCATCTGCGAGACGAAGACGAACAGCACCATGGCCGCCAGGGCCCATTGCGGCGAGGCGAACACATAACCGAAGGCCACCAGGTACATCTGGGTCGGTTCCGCAGCGCGCTCGATGGGGATCTCGTGTTGCAGGGCGAGAAACGCCAGGAAGGCGCCCGCGAACATTTTCAGGGCGCCGGGCAGGATCCAGCCGGGGCCGGCGCAGAGCAGGGCGGCCCACCAGCGCTTGCGGTTGGCCGCGGTTTTTTCCGGTAGGAAGCGCAGGTAGTCGACCTGTTCGCCGATCTGCGTCACCAGGGACAGGGCCACGGTACAGGCTGCGCAAAACGCCAGCAGATTGAAGTCGCCGCTGGCATCACGGCCCTGGAAACTGGTCCAGTCGCTGAAGGCCTCGGGGTTTTTCAGCAGCACAAACAGATAGGGCAGCACCAGCAGCACCAGCCACAACGGCTGGGTCCAGAGTTGCAGGCGGCTGATCAGGGTCACCCCATAGGCCACCAGGGGGATCACCAGCACAGAGCAGATCACATAGGCAAAGGCCAATGGGATATGGAAGTACAGCTCCAAGGCCAGGGCCATGATCGCTGCTTCCAGGGCGAAGAACAGAAAGGTGAAGCTGGCGTAGATCAGCGACGTAATGGTCGAGCCGATGTAGCCGAAGCCGGCACCGCGCGTCAACAGGTCCATATCAACGCCGTAGCGGGCGGCGTAGTAGCTGACGGGCAGGCCGGTGAGGAAGATGATCAGGCTCACGGCGAGAATCGCCCAGAAGGTGTTGGTGAAGCCGTAGCTCAGGGCCAGTACCCCACCAATCGCCTCCAGGGCCAGGAACGACACCGCGCCCAGGGCGGTGTTGGCGATGCGCAGCTCCGACCACCTGCGGAAGGACTTTGGTGTGTAGCGCAGGGCGTAGTCTTCCATGGTTTCGTCGGCGACCCAACTGTTGTAGTCGCGACGGATCTTGGCGATGCGCTGGGTGCCAGGTGGAAGCACAGTGAAAGACTCCTGGGGTCGAGGCGCTCCGTGCCTGGCGAGTGTGCCCGTGGCGGATAGCCGAGCAATTTTCATGCCCTGCACCGCGCCGTCTTGCCACGCCAGCTGTTGCCTGCGCGCGCGTGCGCGCAGTGCCGTTCAGGCGGGGCCTGGAGCGACAGCCTGCGCCGCCTTGGTGCATTTTTCCCTACGTCAAATGACGTATGCGCTTACGTCAGGCTGCGTATACCCGTCACCGATCCGCGCCGCCATGCTGATGCCACCACCGTTGCCGGCCGCCCCAAGGCGAGCTGTCAGCGTCACCGCAGAGGAGTATCAGCATGGAACCACGATTGATCCGGACTAAAGGCCTGTTGCCGCGCCGCCTGGCGCTGGGGGCGGCGGCCCTGTCGTTACTGGCTGCCAGTGTGTTCAGCCAGGGTGTATGGGCCGACGAGGCCAATAGCACCGGCCTGGCGGTGACCGCCACTGAAGTCACGGTCGGCCAGTTGCACTCGGCCACCGGCACCATGGCGATTTCCGAGACCGGCTCGATCCAGGCCGAACGCCTGGCCATCGAGCAGATCAACGCTTCAGGCGGCATCCTCGGTCGGCAGATCAAGGTGATCCAGGAAGACGGCGCCTCCGACTGGCCGACCTTCGCCGAGAAGGCCAAGAAGCTCCTGGTCAACGACAAGGTGGCCACGGTGTTCGGTTGCTGGACCTCGGCCTCGCGCAAGGCTGTGCTGCCGATTTTCGAGAAAGAAAACGGCCTGCTCTACTACCCGACTTTCTACGAGGGGCTGGAGCAGTCGAAGAACGTGATCTACACGGGCCAGGAAGCCACCCAGCAAATCCTCGCCAGCCTCGACTGGATCGCCAAGACCAAAGGCGCCAAGACCTTCTACCTGGTGGGGTCGGACTATATCTGGCCACGCACCTCGATGAAAATTGCGCGCAAACACATTGAAAACGTGCTGCACGGCACCGTGGTCGGCGAAGACTACTACCCGCTGGGCAACACCCAGTTCGGCTCGCTGATCAACAAAGTCAAGCTGAAGAAACCTGACGTGGTGTTCGCCGCCGTAGTGGGTGGCTCCAACGTGGCCTTCTACAAACAACTCAACGCGGCGGGCGTCAATTCGGCCAAGCAGACCTTGCTCACCCTGTCGGTGACCGAGGATGAATTGCTGGGCATCGGCGGCGAGAATATGGCCGGTTTCTATGCCTCGATGAAGTACTTCCAGAGCCTGGACAACCCCAACAACAAAGCCTTCGTCGACGCCTTCAAGGCCAAGTACGGCAAGGATTCGGTGATCGGCGACGTGACCCAGGCCGCGTATCTGGGCCCATGGTTGTGGAAGGCTGCGGTGGAAAAAGCCGGCAGCTTCGATGTCGACAAAGTGGTTGCAGCCTCGCCGGGCATCGAGTTGAAAACCGCGCCTGAAGGCTACGTCAAAGTGCATGAAAACCATCACCTGTGGAGCAAGACCCGCATCGGTGAAGTGCAGCCCGATGGCCAGTTCAAAGTGGTGTACGAGTCCGATCTGATCGAACCGAATCCGTTCCCTAAAGGCTATCAGTAAGGTCTGGGCCTATCGCGGCAAGCCGACTCCAACACTCTGTAGGAGCTGGCTTGCCGGCGATGGAGCTCCAACGTTTTTCCACATCCTCCCTCCAAGCAGGAGTCCATCATCATGGAATGGCTATCGGAATTTGGTGCCATCGCGGCGATGCAGGGGTTCAACGGCTTGTCCGTGTTCTGCGTGCTGCTGTTGATGGCATTGGGGCTGGCGATCATTTTCGGCCAGATGGGGGTCATCAACATGGCCCACGGCGAGTTCCTCACGATCGGCGCCTACACCACCTATGTCTGTTCGAGCCTGACCAGTCATTTCGCCCCATGGTTTCAACCCTATTATTTTTTCATCGCCATCGCCCTGTCGTTTCTGGTGGCCGGGGCCATCGGCTGGCTGGTGGAGTGGGCGATGATCAGTCGGCTCTACAAGCGTCCGCTGGACACATTGCTGGCGACCTGGGGGCTTTCGCTGGTGATGCAGCAGACCTTCCGTTCGGTGTTCGGCGCCCGTGAAGTCAGCGCGACGCCGCCAGAGTGGTTGATGGGCTCGTTCAACTTCACCGAGGCCATCGAGATCCCGCGCAACGGCCTGTTCATGATGGCCCTGACCCTGCTGCTCACCGCGGCCATTTTTCTCTTGCTCTACCGCTCACGCTGGGGCCTGCAAGTGCGGGCCACGGTGCAAAACCGACTGATGAGCCGTGCCGTGGGCATCAACACGCGCAAGGTCGACCGCATGACCTTTGCCCTCGGTTGTGGTGTCGCGGGGGTGGCCGGCGCGGCCTTTACCACCATCGGCTCCACCGGTCCCACGGCGGGCTCGCAGTACATCGTCGACACCTTCCTGGTGGTGGTCTTCGGCGGCGCACAAAGCCTGTTCGGCACTATTGCGTCGGCGTTCGTCATCGCCCAGACCCAATCGATCTCGGAGTTTTTCCTCAGTGGTTCGATGGCCAAGGTGCTGACCCTGTCCGGGGTGATCCTGATCCTGATGTTGCGCCCTCAAGGGTTGTTCTCCATCAAAGTGCGCAAGTAGAGGCGAGCCAATGAAGCTTTTAGACAAGATGCTGGCGGGCAAGCAGAACCTGTTGGGCGTGGCCCTGTTGGCGCTGCTGATTTTCGTGGTCTTCCCGCTGACCCTGGATGCCTTTCGCCTGAACATGGTGGGCAAGTACCTGACCTATGCCTTCGTCGCTGTCGGCCTGGTGCTGTGTTGGGGTTATGGCGGCATTCTCAGCCTCGGGCAAGGGGTATTCTTCGGCGTCGGCGGCTACTGCATGGCGATGTTTCTCAAGCTCGAAGCCTCCGACCCGCAGAGCACCAAAATCCAGTCGACGCCGGGCATTCCGGATTTCATGGACTGGAACCAGATCACCGAACTGCCCTGGCTCTGGGTGCCGTTCCACAGTTTCAGCTTCACCCTGTTGGCGGTGATCCTGGTGCCGGTGGTGCTGGCCTTCATCATTGGCATGGCGCTGTTCAAACGGCGGGTGGGGGATGTTTATTTCTCTATCGTCAGCCAGGCCATCGCGCTGATTCTCACGGTGCTGATCGTCGGCCAGCAGGGCCTGACCGGCGGGGTCAACGGCATCACCGATCTCAAGACGCTGCTCGGCTGGGACCTGCGCAGTGACAGCGCCAAGCTGCTGCTGTACTTCATCAACGCGGCCTTGTTGTTCGGCTGCATTTTCATCGGCCGCTTCGTCCTCGCGTCCAAGCTCGGGCGGCTGCTGATGGCGATGCGCGATAAAGAGGAGCGGGTGCGCTTCTCCGGTTATGACGTGGCCAGTTTCAAGATTTTCGTGTTCTGCATCGCTGCTGCTTTCTCGGCCATCGGCGGCGCCATGTTCGCCTTGCAGGTGGGCTTCATGTCGCCTTCGTTCGTCGGCATCGTGCCGTCCATCGAGATGGTGATCTTTGCCGCTGTCGGCGGGCGCATGTCACTGCTCGGCGCGGTGTATGGGGCCTTGCTGGTGAACTACGGCAAGACCTATTTCTCCGAGTCGTTCCCCGAATTGTGGCTGTACCTGATGGGCGGGCTGTTCATTGCCGTGGTCATGTACTTCCCCAATGGCTTGGCCGGACTCTGGGACAGCCATGGCCGCCAGACCCTTGGCCGTTTATTGCGGCGTACCCCGCAGCAAGCTGCCGTTGCCGCGCCCCTGCCGGAGACACCGCGCACTGCGCCGCCGACTCCGGCTCCTGAACGTCCTTCGCTGGAGACGCAGCCATGACCGCCGTGGGTTTTCAAATGAACAAGCCGGTGCTGGTTATCGAGGGGCTGACGGTGTCCTTCGACGGTTTCAAGGCCGTGGACAACCTCAACCTGTACATCGACCGCAATGAAGTGCGAGTGGTGATCGGGCCCAACGGCGCAGGCAAGACCACGGTGCTCGACCTGATCTGCGGCAAGACCCGCGCCACCAGCGGCAGCATCCAGTTCGATGGAAAGGAACTGACCAAGATGCGCGAGTACAACATCGTCCGTGCCGGCGTCGGGCGCAAATTCCAGAACCCGTCGATCTACGAAAACCTCACGGTGTTCGAGAACCTGGAGATGTCCTACCCGGCGGGGCGCAAGGTGTTTGGCGCGTTGTTCTTCAAACGCAGTGCCGCAGTGATTGCCCGGGTTGAAGAGGTGGCGCGGGAGATCTTTCTCGGCGAACTGCTGCAGCAGCAGGCCGACCTGCTGTCCCACGGCCAGAAGCAGTGGCTGGAGATCGGCATGCTGCTGATGCAGAACCCTGACCTGTTGATGCTCGATGAACCGGTCGCAGGGATGAGCGTCAACGAACGCGTCCAGACCGCAGAACTGCTCAAGCGTATCAGCCAGGGACGCTCGGTGCTGGTGATCGAACACGACATGGAATTCGTCAAGAGCATCGCCCATAAGGTCACGGTGCTGCACCAGGGCAAGGTCCTGGCCGAGGGCAGCATGGAGTCGGTGCAGAACAACCCGAAAGTCATCGAAGTCTATTTAGGCCATTGAGGAAGCAGGCATGTTCAACGTAGACAAGCTGTCCTGTGGTTACGGCCAGAGTCAGATACTCCACGACCTCGACCTGGCCGTGGCCAAACGCGAAATCGTCGCCGTGATGGGACGCAACGGCATGGGCAAGACCACGCTGTTCAAGAGCTTGATGGGCATCCTTCCGCAGTGGCGGGGGCAGGTCAGCGTCGATGGCCAGGAAGTCTCGAACCTGGAAACCCACGAGCGGGTGGAGCACGGCATCGCCTATGTGCCTCAGGGGCGGATGATTTTCCCCAGCATGACGGTGTTGGAAAACATACAGACCGGCCTGCCGGCATCGGCCCGGGGCCAGGTGCCCGAAGACCTCTATGCGTTGTTTCCGGTGCTCTACGACATGCGCTCGCGCAAGGGTGGCAACCTTTCGGGCGGGCAGCAGCAGCAACTGGCGATTGCCCGGGCACTGGCGACCAATCCCAAGGTGTTGTTGCTCGATGAACCCACCGAGGGCATCCAGCCGTCGATCATCAAGGACATCGCCCGCACTTTGAAAGAGATCCGCAACCTGCGCGACCTGACCATTGTGGTCTCCGAGCAGGTGCTGTCATTCACCCTGGAAATCGCCGACCGCTTCCTGGTGATCGAGAAAGGTCGCTTCGTGATTGAAGAGACCCGGGACAAGGTCGACGAAGCCACCATCAGTCGCTACCTATCCGTATAGACGCGGCCGGGCGGCGCGATGGTTTATCGGCCCCCCTTGTAGCAGTTGGCAAGCCAGCTCACAGGGGTACGTCATCCAACGTATTGGCCTATTCGTGCCGCCATTCGAGACTGGTTCCAACGCGGTACATCCCTAATGTTCAGGAGCTTCGCCATGACCGATACCTTGATCAAAGTCGACCTCAACCAGCCCGCCACCGAGAACGAACAGATCCATAACCGTTGGCATCCGGACATTCCCATGGCTTGCTGGGTCAAGCCAGGGGATGACTTTATTCTTGAGACTTACGACTGGACCGCCGGCGCGATCAAGAACAACGACGACGCTTCGGATGTGCGTGACGTCGACCTGTCCACCGTGCACTACCTGTCCGGTCCAGTGGGCGTGCATGGCGCCGAGCCGGGGGATCTGCTGGTGGTCGACCTGCTGGACATCGGCGCCAAGGCCGAATCGATGTGGGGCTTCAACGGTTTCTTCTCGCGGCAGAACGGTGGCGGATTCCTCACGGATCACTTTCCCAGCGCACAGAAAGCCATCTGGGATTTCAAAGGCATGTTCACCAGCTCGCGGCACATTCCCGGGGTCAACTTTGCCGGCCTGATCCACCCCGGATTGATCGGTTGCCTGCCCGACCCGGTAATGCTCGCCGACTGGAACCGCCGTGAGCAGGAGCTGATCGACACTCAGCCGACCCGCGTGCCGCCCCTGGCCAACGCCCCGCTGGCCGCCACCGCGCACATGGGCAAGCTCAAAGGCCAGGCCCGGGATGATGCCGCGGCCACCGGCGCACGCACCGTGCCGCCGCGTGAACATGGTGGTAACTGCGATATCAAGGACCTGTCCCGGGGCTCGAAGATTTTCTTTCCGGTCTACGTCAACGGCGCCGGGTTGTCGGTGGGAGACCTGCACTTCAGTCAGGGCGACGGCGAGATCACTTTTTGCGGCGCAATCGAGATGGCCGGCTGGGTCCATATGAAAGTCGAGCTGATCAAGGGCGGCATGGCCAAGTACGGGATCAAGAACCCGGTGTTCAAACCCAGCCCGATCATCCCGACCTACCAGAACTACCTGATCTTTGAAGGTATCTCGGTGGATGAAGCCGGCAAACAGCACTACCTGGACGTGAATGTCGCGTATCGCCAGGCCTGCCTGAATGCGATCAACTACCTGACCAAGTTTGGTTATTCGCCCGCCCAAGGCTATGCACTGTTGGGCTCTGCGCCGGTGCAAGGGCATATCAGTGGCGTGGTCGACATCCCCAACGCCTGCGCGACCCTCTGGTTACCCACCGAAATCTTCGAGTTCGACATCAACCCCAACGCCAACGGTCCCATCAAACACCTCGACGGCAGTATCGATCTGCCGATCGCCCCGGACCTGTGAGACACGCCCGAGCCCGATCAATGCCAGGAGAGCGTCATGCCGACCTATGAGTACGAATGCCAAACCTGCGGCTCTTTCACAATGTTGCGGCCTATGGCCCAACGGCACGAGTCGTGCCAGTGCCCGTCTTGCGCGGGCCCGGGAGGGCGGTTGCTGTTATCTGCGCCGGCACTGGCGACGTTGTCGAGCAGCCAACGCCAGGCCATGGCGACCAACGAGCGAAGTGCCCACGCGCCGCAGACGCTTGGCGAGTACCAGCAGAACCGTCGCCATCCCAGTGGGTGCAGTTGTTGCGCACCGAACAAACCGCTGGCCCCGACCAAAGAAAATCCACAGGGGCTCAAGAGTAAAACCGGCTCCAGACCTTGGATGATCAGCCATTAACAGAGGTGAATTTCATGCGTCATGGTGATATTTCCAGCAGCCCGGACACCGTGGGTGTCGCCGTCGTCAATTACAAAATGCCGCGGCTGCATACAAAAGCCGAGGTCATTGAAAACGCCCGCAAGATTGCCGACATCATCACCGGTATGAAAAGCGGTCTCCCCGGCATGGACCTGGTCGTGTTTCCTGAATACAGCACCATGGGCATCATGTACGACCACGATGAGATGATGGCGACTGCCGCCAGTATTCCAGGCGAAGAGACTGCGATCTTTTCCGCCGCGTGCCGTGCGGCAGACACGTGGGGGGTGTTTTCACTGACCGGTGAGCGGCACGAGGAACATCCCCACAAAGCCCCGTACAACACGTTGGTGTTGATCAATAACCAGGGCGAAATCGTCCAGAAGTACCGCAAGTGCATTCCCTGGTGCCCCATAGAAGGTTGGTATCCGGGTGATCGGACCTATGTCTGCGAGGGTCCCAAGGGCCTGCAAATCAGCTTGATCATTTGTGATGACGGCAACTACCCGGAGATCTGGCGCGACTGTGCAATGAAAGGGGCGGAGTTGATCGTCCGTTGCCAGGGCTATATGTACCCGGCCAAAGAGCAGCAGGTGATGATGTCCAAAAGCATGGCCTGGGCCAATAATTGCTATGTGGCAGTGGCCAATGCGGCCGGCTTCGATGGGGTTTATTCCTACTTTGGCCACTCGGCGATTATTGGCTTCGACGGTCGCACCCTGGGCGAATGCGGTGAAGAGGAAATGGGCATTCAGTACGCACAATTATCCGTTTCGCAAATCCGCGATGCGCGAGCGAACGACCAATCACAGAATCATTTGTTCAAGCTGCTGCATCGCGGTTACACCGGAGTCTATAACTCCGGGGACGGCGACAAGGGAGTGGCTGACTGCCCGTTCGACTTTTACCGCACCTGGGTACTGGATGCGCAGAAAGCCCAGGAAAACGTCGAAAAACTTACCCGTAGCACCGTCGGCGTGGCTCATTGCCCGGTGGGAGAGCTTCCCCACGACGGTAAAGAAAAACACGCAGGCTAAACCATGCCTTTGGTGAATGATCGCATCGACCCAAACCACCCACAGCCTGGCCTGACCAGCGCATCACCGGCAGCAGATTTGTTGACCTCACGCTTCGTCTTCAATCCCGCCCAAGTCATGGCGTTGTTGCGCAGTCGAATTGTCGGCCAAGAACACGCCATGAGCGCGGTCGAGGCGTTGCTGAACGTGGTCAAGGTCGATATTGGTGAACGTGAAAGGCCATTGACGGTGAACCTGTTCATGGGGCCGACCGGTGTCGGCAAGACCGAAATCGTCCGCCTGCTGGCACTCGCCATACACGGTCGCGCCGATGCTTTTTGTCGCATCGACATGCACACCTTGGCCCAGGAGCATTACTCGGCGGCGCTCACCGGAGCGCCACCTGGTTATGTGGGGAGTAAAGAGGGCGTTAGCCTGTTTAATAGCGAATTGATTCAAGGTACCTACAGTCGCCCTGGCATCGTGCTGTTCGATGAGCTGGAAAAGGCCAGCAAGGAAGTGGTGCGCAGCTTGTTGGGTATTCTTGAGAACGGCCAACTGACCTTGGCGGGCGGTAGCCGAACGCTGGATTTCCGCAATAGCCTGATCTTCATGACCAGCAACATTGGAGCCCGGCAAGCGACCACCTACAGGGAACGTTTTTCCCGCGGTTGGCGGCGCTGGCTCGGCATCGCCCCACAAGGTGAGCAGGCTATGTTGGAGCTAGCGTTGCACGCCTGGTTCGAACCGGAATTTCTAAACCGGATTGATCGCATCCTGGTTTTCCAACGCATCGAAAGCCAATGGCTGGAAGCGTTGTTGCAGATCGAACTGAACAAACTCAACCAACGGCTCGGTCAGCATCGCCGTACGCTGGTCCTGGACGTTGCGGCAAGCGACTGGCTGTGCCGAAAGCATGACCCACGCTTCGGTGCTCGGGCCCTGACAAGGCGAGTGCGGGTTGAGCTGGAGCCTGCCATCGCTGAGTGTTTGCTGGCTTATCCGCAGGCAATGCAGATGACTGCGACGGTCGAGTCAAACAGGCTCACGGTTGTTCCATTGTCGTAAGAGACGACACCGGATTGAGGTCCGCGCCAGTCCTCCCTGAGGATGCGGCCTGGTCGTCCCAGCCGATTAGTTCAGAGGTTAGATGCAATGTTTCATACCCAGGCGTAGGTGAGTCCCTCTAGTGCTTATGCCTGGTAATTTGCAACAGCTTGCTCAAGGTTGAAGAACATTCGTGTGCGGCCCAGTTCTGCCAAAGGCGAATGCATCACCATAGCCAATACGCTGGGGTTCATGCCTACGAGCAAAAGTGTCACTCCTTGATCGCGCAGTCGGCGCTCACCATCCGCCAGCATTTTGAGCGCGGTGTATTCCAGATCGAATACACCACTGAGATCAAGAGCCACAATGCGTGGTTTCGCCTGGTCGATCAAGGCGAGCATTTTTTGTCCGACTCGCTCAGCATTTGCGAAGAAGATGCGGCCTTCGGGACGAAGTAGAAGTAAATCAGTGAAATGTTCATCAAGGGGGTTGGCGTCGCTCTCTGGACGAAAAACGTTAGTGCCAGGCTTGCGAACCATCACATATACCGGCGGGTTGGAGACCTGATGAGCTAAGGCCAAAAGTGAGACGATTATTGCAACGATGATGCCTTGCAGTGTTCCAAGCATCATGACGCCCAAAGTTGCAACAAGTGCCCAGATAAACTCTGTGCGACGGACTTTGAGAATTTCTCGAAATTCGGAAGGGGCAATAAGCCCAACTGAATAGACGATAACCACAGCAGCCAATGTGGCATTGGGCATCAAGCCAATATAGGGGGCCAAAAACATGCAGGCACCCAAAGCTAAAATGGCTGTTATTAATCCAGCCAACTGAGTGTGAGCCCCCGCCAGGCGATTCACCGCAGTCTGTGTGGTGCCCCCTCCGGCAACCATGGCGCCCAGGAAGGCCCCTCCTATATTGGCGATGCCTGTCGCGATTAACTCCCGGTTTGCTTGAGGAGAGGGCTCATCGCTGTGAGTAAAGGCACGCCCCGCGGCTATTGTTTCAGTAAAACTCATCAATGCAATGCCCGCTGCAGAAGGCCAGAGCTTTGTCACCAACTCCCAATTAGGCAACGTCAAGGCAGGTAAACCGGTTGGAACATGACCGACTACCGCAAGGCCATGGTTGTCCAGCCCTAGCCAGCTCACCCCCAGAATCCCGATGACCACTGCTGCCAGTGGTGCTGGTATGGCCGGCGTAAAGCGCTTCATGGTGATCAGGATAAGCAGCATGAGCCCCCCGACTGCAACCGTTAGCAACGACGCATCAGGGATACCCTGTAATGTGGCCAAGGAATTATGGAGGAAGTTGCCCTTGTTAATATGGATGCCGATTAGTTTGGGGATTTGGTCAAGCACTATTACGATGCCAATTCCTGCCTTAAATCCTACTAGTACAGGTTCGGAGATGAAGTTGGCGACAAAGCCCATGCGCAAAAGCCCCGCCAAAGCGAGGAATCCCCCTACCAGCAAGGCTAACGTGGCTGATCCTGCCATCAAGTCTGCCAGATCGCCAGACGCACCAATCTGATCGAGTGCCGAACCAGCAAGGATGGCGAGTGTCGTAGTCGTGCTCACACTGAGTGGTCGCGACGAGCCGAGCACGGCATAAATCAGCATTGGCACCATGACCGTGTAGAGCCCTACCTGGACTGGCAGACCGGCAATGGTTGCATATGCCAGTGCTTTGGGTATGACAACCGCCGCTGTGGTCAGACCTGCGACCGTATCGCCTTTGAGCCAGCTATGCCGATAGTTGTGCATCCATTCCAGCAAGCGCTTTTGCGAGCTGCTACTCGAATGCCCCAATGTGACTTCCGACTGGTCAATCTGTTGGGGGGTATTCGATTCAGAGGGACGTCGACTCATTGAAAACTCCCGAGCGTGACTCACTTTTTTGCAAAAGCTCTCAAATCCTCAGTTTGGGAGCGCTGCGGGGGGCGTGGTTTGCTTTAAATCAACTATTCGTCGCGTACTCAAGAGTTTCTTTCCAAACCTCCAACTGCTGCGTTATTTGCCGTTTTCTCACCGTGCTGTCCAGGGTTTGAGTGCCCCCAATCCGTCTTTTCCGCATCCGTCCCATTGCTTGCATTGATTTTTGTCAGAAATGCCAATGTCGAGTGGTGTTAGCGTTTTGATAAGAATGGCTGCGCATCGGTTCGAGTCTCCGTTATGGAGCAGGGGGAGGCGGGCGAACATGAACAATGAGAGACAGGTTGCCGTCATACCATTTGCCCTGTGTTGGGGGCTTTGAGGCAGTTTTTTGGTTGTGATAAAGAACCGGCATCCCCAGTGCGCGAGCCGCCTGAAGTAACGGTCATGACGGTCACCGCCCACGACACGCCAGTGACTTTTGAGTTCGTTGCCAAGACCCAGAGCGTTGAACAAAGGAGCGGACATGTCTCACAGCAAGAAGAGTTCTATCAAAGGTACGTTGAAGAACGCGAAGAGCATGGAGAGCGATGAACCGATTTTTCGCTCGCGCAAAGAACGCCTGGAAGCAGGTGAACGTTTATCCGAGAGTTTGCCACACGCACTTCACGCCATTTGGAAGCCAAAGCGTAAGCACCGCGATCCAATTGAAATCCTGGAAGCGTCGAACCGATATCGTCTGCCCAATCTGATTCCTGTCCGCTACGGGCGCATGTTACGCAGCCCGTTCACCTTTTTGCGCGGTTCTGCCGGCGTGATGGCTCATGACTTGGCTACTACTCCGAACACAGGCATTCAGGTCCAAGCTTGCGGGGATTGTCACCTTTTGAACTTCGGACTGTTTGCGACCCCTGAGCGCAACCTGATTTTTGACATTAACGATTTCGACGAAACGCTTCCTGCCCCCTGGGAATGGGATGTGAAACGCCTGGCAATAAGTTTTGTCGTGGCCGCCCGGGACAACCGGCTCAGCGACAAAGACGCCCAGGCGATAGCGGTTGAGTGTGTTCGTGCTTATCGCGAGCGCCTGCGCAAACTGTCGAAGATGAGCCCGCTGGAGGTCTGGTATGACCACCTGGACGCTCAAATGATCGTCGACATGGCCCCAAACGAAAAAATCAAAAGAAACCGCGTTCAGTTGATCGCCAAGGCCAAAGAACGCCTCGGTGATTACCTCTATCCGACGATCACCAACGAAGTTGCGGGGCGTCGACGCCTACTCGATCAGCCACCGATCATTTTTCATATCCATGAAAAGAACTTCGCGCAACGTGTGCAGATGGCACTACGAGACTATCGATTGTCGCTACCCCTTGAACGACGTTTGCTTTTGGATCGTTACCGACTCGAAGACTTTGTCGTAAAGGCTGTCGGGATCGGCAGCGTCGGCACCTATTGTTTTGTCGGCCTGTTCTTTTCCGCGGAAAACCACCCGTTGCTCCTGCAATTCAAGGAAGCCTGTCCCTCGGTGCTGGCCCCTTTTGCGGGCAAGAGCGACTTTGAGAATCAGGGTGAACGCGTAGTCACCGGACAACGGCTGATGCAGTCCTCCAGTGACATTTTCCTGGGTTGGACGCAGGGGGAAAATGGCCGGCATTTCTTCGTTCGGCAGTTGCGGGATATGAAAATGACGGCTCCTGTGGAAGGCGCAACGGTCGATCAAATGAAGTTGTATGGTGAGTTGTGCGGTATGACCTTGGCCCGTGCCCATGCCAAATCCGGTGATGCCGCGCTCATCAGTGGCTATTTGGGAAAATCGGACAGCTTCGATCAGGCTATTGGCAAATTTGCCCGAAGCTATGCAGAACAAAACGCGAAAGATCATGCGTCGTTGGTGGCTGCTGAAAAATCAGGGCGCATCAAAGCGTTGAGAGAAGAAGACTTATGAAACGGATTTAACGCTTGGCAATCGCCTCGCATGCCAAACCCGATTGCCAGGTGCGACAAAACAATACGCTGTGAGGCAAGGTCATGGATCACGATTTTTCAGCGGCGAGGACCGGGCCATTACCGGGCTGTACTCGTCAAATTGCGCTCTTCGTGATTGCCTGCTGGGTTACCGGGTGCACAACGATGGGACCCAGCTCGATTCAGCGTGACCGAACGGATTACAGCGCGGTCATTGCCACTACCTGGAAAGAACAGACACTGCTCAATATCGTCAAATTACGCTACGCAGATGCACCCGTGTTCCTTGAGGTTTCCTCGGTTATCGCCTCCAGCGCGATGCAGAGCCAGGTCAACTTCGCGGCGAGTTGGTATTCGGGACTTCCCAGTGATGGAAACAGCCAGGCTATAGGGGCTTCCGGCGTGTATACGGATCGTCCGACGATCAGCTACACGCCGCTTTCCGGGGAAAAATTCTCTCGCTATTTACTGCAACCCCTATCGCCGGCTGCCGTGTTTTCCCTGATTCAGGCAGGCTATCCCATCGATCGCGTCCTGCAATTGACCACAAGTGCCGTTAACGGCGTCTATAACCGATCCACATCGCCTTCGCGTTTTCGCGCAGCGGATCCGCGTTTCTACGAGTTATTGGAGGCCTTCAGGCGAATCCAGCGCTCCGAGTCGTTGGGGATGCGCATCAATCAACGAAGCAGCGATGAAAGCATGCTCGTACTGATCCCGCGGGACGTTTCCGACGACGTCGAGAACGATCGTCGAAAGGTTCGCAAAATCCTTCAGTTGAACCCCGATGCCAGCGAGCTGAATCTAACGTTTGGCATGGTGCAACGTTATGACACCGAGGTCGCGCTACTGACTCGCTCCATGTCGGAAATCTTCGTGGAGCTGGCCGCAACCATCGAGGTTCCACCGGCACATCTGCAGGAAGGGCGTGCAAACCCGGCGCCTGCTACGCCTGAGCATCCAAGCCCATGGGACGAACCATTAGTGCGTATTCACTCAAGCAAGGAGCGGCCGATCGATGCCCATACAGCCGTTCGCTATCGCGACTATTGGTTCTGGATCGATGACCGTGACATGAAATCCAAATCGGAGTTCTTGTTTGTTCTCGTCCTGTTTTCGCTGGCCGAAACGGGCGTGACACCACAGACGCCTGTGATTACCGTGCCCGCAAACTGAACGAAAACGGTGGAATCAGGTATCTGAGCAAAATCGTTGCTGGGTACGGTTTTATCCTGCGGCCAAGGTTAAAACGCCCGCCCGCAGGCGGCCTTCAGCTAACGATGTCACTGGGGCAACGCATGTTTCGGCGGTCCAGTTCTGGGCCGATGGAGTGTCTTCGGGCACTGCGTTTCCTTCAGCGCTGACCGGCCTGCGCCAGTTGGACAAAGACATTTCGCTGACCCCTTCGCGCCGGGAAACCTCTATGGGTATATGCACTTTCCAAGATGTCCCGAACCGTTCTGCTGAATGAATATCCGGTGTGACCTATAAAAAAGGGTTCTTACGGGCGTCTGTTCGCCAGTACCTGGTTTTTTCGAGATTTTCGATGCGCGGGCTTTATCTATTATTCGTAAGCTAATATATTCGGAAAACCATATATATGACGAGCCTTCACAATGACCAGCAAAGTCCATGTTCTGTCCGCTGAGAATCGATATGGCTGACCATCTGACACCGACCACTGTTTTCAAATGCCTGGCGGATGACATCCGCGTGCGCACCATGCTGCTTATCACTCGCGAAGGAGAGCTTTGTGTGTGTGAGCTGACCTGCGCGCTGAACGAGAGTCAGCCAAAAGTCTCCAGGCACTTGGCGCAGTTGCGCACCTGCGGTCTGCTTTCGGATCGTCGGCAAGGCCAATGGGTGTATTACCGACTGCACCCGAATCTCCCCGATTGGGTTCATCAAGTGCTGGCCACTACGCTGGAAAGCAACAAGCACTGGTTAAGCCCATATGCCAAACGCCTTGAGGGAATGGGTGATCGCCCTGAGCGTGCAGCCGTGTGCTGCGAAAGCCAGACCGCCTGATTACGCTGATTTGGCACGCTGTAGCCTCAGGAACATTGATCATGAGCAACAGGCGCCTTTTCTTCCTGCATAGGCCAGTTCGACAGCCAGTCGGACGCCACTGACAACAGAGCACAACAACATGACTATCAAGGTTGGTATCAATGGTTTTGGTCGGATCGGTCGCCTCGCTCTGCGAGCTGCCTGGAATTGGCCTGAGTTCGAGTTCGTGCAGATCAACGATCCAGCGGGTGACGCGGCCACTCATGCTCACCTGATCAACTTCGACTCGGTGCATGGCCGTTGGAACAACGAAGCCAGTGCCGAAGGCGACCACGTCGTCATCGACAACAAGCGGATCAAAGTCACGGCCAACAAAACGATTGCCGACACCGACTGGTCGGGTTGTGACCTGGTGATCGAAGCCAGCGGCAAGATGAAAACCGTGGCGGTGCTGCAGGCTTACCTGGATCAGGGCGTCAAACGTGTGGTGGTGTGTGCTCCGGTGAAGGAAAAAGGCGCGTTGAACGTCGTCATGGGCGTTAACCAGCACCTGTTCGACCCGGCGCAACACCGCATCGTCACCGCTGCCTCGTGCACCACCAATTGCCTCGCGCCAGTGGTGAAAGTCATCCATGAAAAGCTGGGCATTCGCCACGGTTCGATCACCACCATTCACGACCTGACCAACACCCAGAGCATTCTCGATCAGCCACACAAGGATCTGCGCCGTGCGCGTGCCTGCGGCATGAGCCTGATTCCAACCAGTACCGGCTCGGCCACCGCCATTGCCGAAATCTTCCCGGAGCTGCGTGGGCGCCTCAATGGTCACGCCGTACGTGTACCGCTGGCCAATGCGTCGCTGACCGATTGCGTTTTTGAAGTCGAACGGGCCACCACCGTGGAGGAGGTCAATCAGTTCCTCAAGGACGCTTCCGAGAATGAGCTCAAAGACATCCTCGGTTTCGAGGCGCGCCCGCTGGTGTCCATCGACTACCGTACCGACCCGCGCTCATCGATCATCGATGCGCTGTCGACCATGGTCATCAACGGCACCCAGGTCAAACTCTACGCTTGGTATGACAACGAGTGGGGCTATGCCAACCGCGCCGTCGAACTGGCCAAAATGGTCGGCCTGGCAGTCTGAGGGGCGGCCATGAAAGCGTTGTCAGCCCTCGCGCCGCCCGTGCGACAGTACCTGCTCGTGACGGGCAACTACTGGGCCTTCACGCTCACCGACGGCGCCTTGCGCATGTTGGTGGTGCTGCACTTTCATGCGTTGGGCTACAGCCCACTGCAAATCGCGGCGTTGTTTCTGTTCTACGAACTCTTTGGCGTGATCACCAACCTGGTGGGGGGGTACCTAGGTGCCCGGCTGGGCCTGAACCGAACCATGAACATCGGGCTGGGCCTGCAGGTCGCGGCCCTGCTAATGCTGACGGTGCCGGTCGCCTGGTTGACCATCCCCTGGGTGATGGGTGCCCAGGCGTTGTCCGGGATCGCCAAAGACCTGAACAAGATGAGCGCCAAAAGCTCCATCAAACTTCTGGTTCCTGATGGGCAGCAGGGCAAACTCTACAAATGGGTGGCGATCCTCACCGGCTCGAAGAACGCGCTCAAGGGTGTCGGCTTCTTTCTTGGCGGCGTCCTGCTGGCATTGATCGGCTTCAAAGGCGCGTTGCTGGCGATGGCGGGTGGCCTGGCGCTGATTTGGATCAGTAGCCTGATCCTGTTGAAGAAGGACCTGGGCAAGGCCAAAGCCAAGCCCAAGTTTCGTGACATCTTGTCCAAGAGCCGGGCGATCAACATCCTTTCGGCGGCGCGGATGTTTTTGTTCGGCGCCCGTGATGTCTGGTTCGTGGTGGCCTTGCCGGTGTACTTGAGCAGTGTCTTGGGCTGGGGCTTCTGGAAGGTTGGCGGCTTCCTGGCGGCCTGGGTGATCGGCTACGGCATCGTCCAGTCGTTCGCGCCCAACATCACTGGAAAGAAGCGAGGGCACGTGCCGGACGGTCGAGCGGCGTTCCTGTGGGCGCTGCTACTGGCGGGTTTGCCCGCGGCTATTGCGCTGGGGCTGAACACCGGGCTGTCGCAACAGGTCGTGCTGTTGGGTGGATTAATGGTTTTTGGGGCGTTGTTCGCCGTGAACTCGTCGCTGCACAGCTACCTGATCGTGTCCTACGCCAAGGAAGACGGCGTGTCGTTGGATGTGGGTTTTTATTACATGTCCAACGCCATGGGACGACTGATCGGCACCGTACTCTCCGGCTGGGTTTACCAGGACTTTGGGTTGGGCGCATGCCTATGGATATCAAGCGCATTTGTGTGTCTGGCCGCCTTGATCTCTGTTGCTTTACCCAGGCATGCCGAGGCGATATGAAACCGTCAGACTGGACGGCCTCCTGCGCGCTACGTGCATGTGAAGAAAATGGCAGCGCCAGAATCAGCACATGTCGCAGGCATGCCATGAGCCAATCAATCTCCCGCACGATTGTCCTTAGGTACTAAACCTGCGCGTCTTGAAGCTGATCGTCTCTTTGAACTCGTCCACCTTTCCGATACGGCGAATACTCGCCCATGTTCCTTTGTAGTAGGGCACCACGTTGCGGTCGGTCCAGGGCGTGGTCAGGTCGCCCATCACGCCGTTGAAGTGTCCAAACTGCATGAAGGTCTGATTGCGTTTGATATCGGGCTCCAGATAGGCCAGCGCATAGGACGAACCGTAATCGTTGAACACCTCGACCACGTCTCCGGCTTCAATGGTCAGCGTCTTTGCATCGTCGGGATTGATTTCCAGATAAGCCATCGGCACACGCCGCCGTACGAAATCGTTGTACTGGTCGTGGTAGAGCGTTTGCCATACTTCGTTGATCCGTCCGCTGTTGATCCAGAACGGGTGCTTGGCCTTCTGTTGCGCCACCGGTTCTGGCAACCCGGGCCATGCTGCTTGTTTGAACTCTGCTTTACCGTCCGGCGTGTCGAACTTGTAATCGGTGTAGAGCATCTCAGTACCGATCAGCTTGCCGTCTCGGTATGCTTGGGTGGGCAATTGGACGCCATTGTTGCCCATGGCTTTCAGGCGTTCGTAGGTGACGAGATGTCCCGTGGTCCCGCCCTGGCTGTCGATGGGGCCAGCACCAGGCTGGCCGGCCATACGGAAGCCGTCGTTGAAGGCGTCCTCCTCGCTTTTCCAGTCGAACCCTGCAAAACGCGCTGCCATGTCCAGATTCCCTTCGTCCGTATACATCTGCCGAAGGGTGTTGGCGATAGCCGCTGCGATGAGGCAATCGGCTTTCGCCGAACCTGGGGGATCCATGAATTTCTGTGAAAGGCGCATCCGCCGTTCCCCATTCATGGAGGTGAGATTTATTTCGCCTGGATGGGCTGCCGGAAACATCACATGGGCGGCTTCCGCCAGTTTGGTCGGGTAGAGGTTGATGTTGGCGACGAAGAGCCCGCCTTTGTTTTTTACCGCGTCGTAGACCGCATCCACCCTCTGCGCGGTTGTGCCGCCGCGAATACTGGCCATGGCCTCCCTTACGATGTTGGCGCGTTTGAGAATGACCGTACGATGCTGCTCGGCATTGAGTGTGGTCTGGAAGGGATTGGCCCCCCATGCCGTATACATCATTCCTTTGCCGTTGATGATCTCCTGATCGACATAGATCTTGGTATTGCCAGGATAAGGGGGGCGGGCATAACCCTCTTGATGCCCACCCATCCGCACCACGCCCGTACCTCGTCGTCCGACGTTGTGGGTCGCAAGGACCAGGTCGACCAATGCAGACTGGATCAGGTAGTTGTCATTGCCCCAGATGATTCCTTTTTCATAAGCGTGCAGGGTGTGGGGGCGGTG
The DNA here is from genome assembly GCF_056521845.1 of Pseudomonas sp. PF05. Lineage (NCBI taxonomy): Bacteria > Pseudomonadati > Pseudomonadota > Gammaproteobacteria > Pseudomonadales > Pseudomonadaceae > Pseudomonas > Pseudomonas sp. PF05. The sequence goes on from NZ_JBWLPW010000009.1 coordinate 269,920, forward strand.
GCCGGAAGCTTTCGGCTTGTAGGCCCATTCGGCTGCTTGCTTGAGCTTGTCCGCCGATATACCGGTAACGCGGCTGGTTTCTTCAAGCGACATTCGATTGGCTTGGAATGCCTGCTCGAACCCTTTGGTATGGGCCGCGATAAATGCCTCGTCATGCCATTTCTGCTCGACCACATAGGTCAGCAGGCCATTGAACAGGGCGATATCCGTTCCCGGTTCGATATCCAGGTGAAGCACGTTGCCTTTACCTGCTGCCTGCTCCGCTATCGCGATGGTTGGCGTCCTGCGAGGGTCGACAAAAATTATCCTGGCTGGGACTACGGTTTCTCCAGCAAAACGCTGTTTGCGTTTGTCGACAGTCTGCCCCTGCAAGTTGGGCAGCCAATGCGCCAGGAAGTAGTTGGTTTGGGTTTCGTATGAATTGCAGCCGATGGCCACAATGACGTCGGCCAACTCTGCGTCTTCGTAGCTGTTGTTGAGTTCGCCAATGCCCATCTCGCGGGTGGCGTGGCACTCGGAGTTATAGGCCGGGCGGTTATGGATTCGCACCAATGGGGTTTGCAGTGCGGTGAACATCAATTTGCCGGTGCCCCAGGTGTTCTCGAATCCGCCTCCGGCGCCTCCATGGTCGAAGCAGTCAAAGGCGAGCGGGGCAGGCCCGTCATTATCAAGAATCTTCTTGATCACCCCAGCGTAGAGCGCCAGAGCATCATCCCAACTGGTGTCGACCCACTGGTCAGCCACATAAATGCGTGGGCTGCGCAAGCGCTCCCTGCCTACTCCGTCGGGGCTGTACATGACCTTGGCCAGTTGTCCGCCTCGTGTGGACGAGAGCCCTTTGTTAACGGCGCACTGTTTATCCGGCACGATCATGATGTTGTAGCGCTTACCGTCCTTGTCGATGATCGTGTTCTGCATGGCGGGCGTCAGGGTGGCAGCCAGGGGAGGTAATTGTGTGCGGAAGTCGAGCGCGAGTGCGTTCTCGTCGGGCGCCCGTCCACCTTCCTGATTTTCCGGCCATTTGTACACGTGATAACCGCAACCCACGATGCAGAAGTGGCAGGTCAGGTTGGTCTTTTGGGCATCTGTGGGGGGCAGTGCCACACGATCTTTGTTGGTTGCCATTTTGAATCTCCTTATGAAAGGAGGTTGGACTGACGTCCGTAGATCAACCCTTCGACGGCAACTGCACGTACCGAATCGTCTTTGGGGTTGTACTCAAGCACGATGCTTGGCAAGTTCTCAGTGGCCTGCCCGGAAACCATCTGGCCAATATTCTCAGGGTCGAACAGGCTGAAATGGCAGGGGCATTTGAACACCTTTTGTCCTGGGTCGTAGGCCACTGGACAGCCCATGTGCGTGCACAAGGTGCTGTAGGCCACGATGTCGCGCTCCGGACCGACCCCCCCTGGAACGGGAGCGCCCATCTTGATCAATGCGCAAGGTGATGCCGCGTCGGGATAAGAAAACAGGACGGGTGTATTGACCGGCAAATCCTGCGCTTTGGCGAGCGCGTTCATGGGGTAGGGGAGATTGACTCGTCCCTCTGCCGTTGGCTTGGGTGTCGCGGCTTGTGTGAGTTTGGGCAGACCTATCGCCACGCTTGCAGCAATGCCGCCTCCTGCTTTTAGCAAGAGCCTTCTGGATATCGATGTCATTTCCGCCTCCACATTGCGCTTGCGATGCAGTCGGCCCCCACCTCTGTCGTCAGCTGCTTTTACTTCAATTTAGTGAGCGTAGTAGACCGCTCGGTTGTTTGGCCCTAATGGCTTGAATAACCCTCTATTTCGTCCGGTTTTGTCGACATTTCCGACTGACGGGATGCCAGGCCGTTGTGACCTTGTCATTGCGCCGTCGAAATCCAGCCCTGGATATCCGCAACCGTCGGAATCTTCCCGCTGCTTACAACCTTCTCGTTGATCACCAGCGCCGGCATGGAGAGGACGTCATAAGTGATCATCTTGCCCATGTCGGTGATTTTTTCGAATTCGGCCTGGATACCCAGATTCTGCGCGGCTTGACGGGCCACGGCCTCCAGTTTCCTGCAGTTGGCGCACCCTGAACCGAGGATTTTGATGTTCAGCATTGGAAGCTCCCGAGTGTGAAAGTCAGCTTGCTGTTTGTTTACGCTGAAAACGGATCAACTGGAAAATCGCAGCGGTCATGGCCAGCAAGACCGCCACGCCCGCACCCAGGGTCAGCCAGCCGGTGCCATCGACCCAGGCACCGTAGAGCAGGCCTGCCACGATGCTGAATGCAGCGACCAACCCGACATAGGCGGCGGTCTTCTTGCGACCCATCACCGCCGCCACCATGAGCATGCTCTGCAAGCTGAGTTCCGGATCTGCCATCAGGTAGGCCAAGAGCGGGCCAGGATGCATGCCCAGATCAAGGAACATGCGTGCGACGGGTACTTCAACCAACGTTGGGAAGTACATGAACACGCCGAACCCTACTGCCGTGGCATTGGCGGGCACTGAATTGCTGCCTGCCAGGCTTTCAATCCATTCGGGTCGAATCACCTGGCGAACCATGCCGACGATGAAGACACCCACCACCAGCACAATGAATATCTGCTTGACGAAGCGCCAGGCTTCCCACAGCCAGCTTTGCCAGTCTTCGGCTGGCAGTTTTCGGGCAAAGTGCCAAACGGACAACAGGGCCAATGCGACACCGAACACGCGACCGGTGAAGATGAAAACCAAGGTGCCAGGTTCTGGCGTCAGGCGCATCGAGGCAATCAGCAAAGTACTCGCGGCCAGGCCCAGTGCAACCCATGTCCAACCATTGGCACCTTCGGTGATGTTATCCAGGCCACGCTTGGCCGTGGCGGCAATCATCAGGAGCAGGACGATGAGTACAGACCCTTGCAAGCTCACGCCTTCCTCTCCTTTGCTGGCGTCATAGGGAACCCATTCAAACAGGGTGTCTTGCCACGCTTGGGCCCAGGACAGCGGGACTTCGATGCTGATCAGGCCTGCGGTCAAAGGCCACAGTTGCAAGGTGCCCGCGATCAGCAGGACTACCAAAGACAGCAGTATGCCCAGGGCAGGCCCGCCAATGCGGGCCTTCTCTGCGAACAAGGCATCTGCCTGTGCATCGTGGGCCAGGTCGTCTTTCCAGAACAGAGTCGCCATTATCAAGCCAATACCGATGCCGAAGATCAGGCACAGGATCAAACGGGCGATTGCAAACTCCGCTCCCAGAATGTTGCCGGTATAGGCGAGGGCCATGATATTTCCTGCCGGGGCAAAAAATAGAAAGGTGATCGCCGGACCGATACCCGCGCCTTTGCGGTACACGCCCGCGAACAAAGGAACAATCGTGCAGGAGCAGACGGCAATCAATGACCCGGCCAGTGCCGCCGCAGGGTAGGAAACATAGACAGGTGCATGTCGACCCAGCCAGTGCGTGATGCTGGCTTTAGGAATGAGTGCTGCCATGGCCCCGGCAATGAAAAACGCTGGCAACAGGCAGAGCAGGACGTGAGCGGCCAGGTAGGAAGCCAGACTGCCAGCTCCACCATTGGCTAACTTGAGCAGGAGGTCCATGGCAAACCCTGGAGCAAGATCATTGAAAGTCGAGTTTCAAGGTATTTGCTGTGCGCTGAATGGGCTTGACGTAGATCAGTTGCATGCAGAAAAACTTTGCGTAATTTGCCAGATATTGCCCGGCGCCGAGGGCGGCTCATGGCAATCTGGTGTGTCAGCGCGCCAGCGCCGAAGGGTTTTCCTGCAGCAGCACCGAGTTGTGCAGGGTAGCGAGCGCTTCCTTCAATAAGGATTGTTCCTGCGCATCCTTGGATTTCTTGCTTTCCTTGGCGGCGTATTCCAGCAATACCAAATGACTGCGGCTGGTTGAAGCCTCCTTCGGCACCACTGTCTCTTCAACCATTTTGCCCATGACGTACTGTTGTGTCCGTGTGTCCTGGCTGGCGTTTTGCGTGACGGAGGCTCTGGTCAGCCGGCCGTCCTTGTAGGCGAGGCTGGCCGAGCTGCTGGCCTTGTCATTCACTTCTACGTAGCGATAGTTCTGCGAGTCGGGAGTTGTGCCGAGCACGGGTGCTTTCCCGCCCTTCAGGCTCTTGTGATAACTGGCCGATAGACTCGATTGCTGGACTTGATCGATGCTGCGATTGCGCATGATGGAGCCTTTGACGAGCGTTTTTTGCGACAGGTTATAGGCAAAGCTATCGACTTCAGACAGGCGCATCGGGTTGGACGCGTTGTGGGTCTGAGTGATGGATGCCTCGAAGTCTGCCAGTCCGGTCAGCAGCCCTTTGTCCGCCGCGTTACGGGTCAGTGGCTCTGTGGGGGTAGCGCCCTGTGGATAGTGGCTGTTCATGGCGCTGAAGGCGTCCTTGAACATCTCCATCAGGGCTGCCTTGGCACTGCCACGCTCCTGCACCCGATCAAACTGGGCAAGGTAGCTGTTCAGTGCGTTGGCCTGTTGCTTGGCATCGCCCAGGATTGCGCTGTTCTTCAGATCTACGCTCAGGTTCAATTCGCCATCCGGACCACGCATTTGCGTGGTCCGGCTCTGGCTGTCGGCGCGGTAGGCGAGGGTCAGGTCCTCACCGTCCATGCCCTTGAGCTTGGCGTTCAGGTCGATGGAGGCCAATACGCTGGAGTCGAACTGCGTCAGCTTGCCCAGGTCGAGCTTGGGAGGCTCGGCGGTCAACCCATCGACAGCGGCCTGGAAGGCACTGCCCAGAACGCCAATCGCCTTGAGTTCGTCCTCGCTCAGCGGGCCACCGTCTACCGTGGCCTGAACGCCAAGTCCATCGTCCTGGCTGGTCAGGCTGAAGGTGACCGTCTTGCCGCTGGCGGTCTTGATGCTGAGACTGATCAGGTTGTCGGCTTTATTGTGCAGCAGCGTCTGTTCGGATTTTATCTCGGCGGCGTTATGAGCCTTGTCCTGGGTGGTATGGAACACTGACTGGGAAATGCTCGAACCACTCTTGGCGAACTGCTCCACCAGGGCCGCACCCAGGCCTTGGAAGCGGTTGGCGATCGACAGCGACCTGGGGTTGGTCCCCATGACGCGAGTGACGGCATCCTGACTTGTCTTTTCCCAGACACGAACAATCTCCTGGCCAGGCAGTTGCCCGAGTCGGGTGTAGGTCTGTGATTCGACATCGACCCCGGGGTTGCCCAGGCTGACAGTTGCCGATGGTCGAGCCGGCAAGGCATCAGCACTCTCGATTACCGTTGCAGGCGATGACGCAACGGCGGAGCGAGTCTGGATGGCAATAGCAGAGCTGATCGGGGATAGGGTAGTCATGACAGTCCGTGTCGACAGAGCAGGGTTACGCCCAATGTAGTGAATCCACCGTTCGATTGAAAGCGTGGATGTTGAAATAAGTGGCAGAGAGCCATGATGCAATGTCAGGCAGGGGCGGATCAGTGCTGCGTGATCAAGCCGTCTGATAGTAGATTGAGCCCAAGCCGCTTGATCCTGTATGGCGCTTATCCAAAGTAGAGGGATTCTCATGAAAGCCGTAGTTTACGAAGCCTTTTCCCAACCCCCGCGCTTGATGACCGTCGAAGACCCGACCCCCGAGCGTCACGGTGTGGTTGTTCAGGTCCTCGGCACGGGTGTATGCCGAAGCGACTGGCACGGCTGGAAAGGTCATGATCCTGACATTCAACTGCCTCATGTGCCCGGTCACGAATTGGCAGGGATCGTGGCTGAGGTCGGTAAAGAGGTCACAAGATGGAAGGTGGGCGATCGCATTACCGTTCCTTTTGTAGGTGGCTGCGGGGCTTGCCCGCAATGCAATAGCGGCAACCAGCAGGTGTGCCACAGCCAGTTTCAGCCGGGCTTCACCCATTGGGGTTCTTTCGCCGAGTATGTGGGGATTCACAAGGCGGATCTGAACCTGGTCGCGCTACCTGAAAACATGGATTTCGCCACGGCGGCGAGCCTGGGCTGCCGCTTCGTCACCTCGTTCCGCGCGGTGGTCGATCAAGGCAAGGTCACGGCGGGCCAGTGGGTGGCGGTTCATGGCTGTGGCGGTGTGGGGTTGTCCGCGGTGATGATCGCCAACGCTATCGGGGCGAACGTGATCGCCATCGATATCGCGGACGATAAGCTCAAGCTTGCCCAGTCGCTGGGTGCCGTCGCGACGGTCAACGCAAGCCAGGTGGCGGATGTCACCGAGGCGGTACTCGAGATTACGAAGGGCGGCGCTCATGTTTCGCTGGATGCCCTGGGCCATCCAACCACCTGCTTCAACTCCATCAATAATCTGAGACGGCGCGGCAGGCATGTCCAGGTCGGTTTGATGCTGGCGGACCACAGCACGCCGGCGATCCCCATGAGCAAGGTCATTGCCTATGAGCTGGAGATATGCGGCAGCCATGGCATGCAGGCTCACCGTTACGGCGCGATGATGGAAATGATCACGTCCGGCAAGCTTGCGCCTGACAAACTGGTGGGCAAGACCATCAGCCTCGAACAATCGATCGATGCGCTCATGAACATGGACCGGTTTGACACGGCAGGGGTGACGGTTGTAACGCAGTTCTAGGCGTTCGCCGCCAACCGAACGAGGCTGCGATCTTTCCCTACCACTTGAGTCCCAAGCGAAAGATCAAAAGATCGCAGGCTCCGCCAGCTCCTACAGGGCCAGGCCAAAGATCGCCGCTACCACGCTTAAAAAATGAACTTGAACAGCGCAATCACCACGATCAGGCCAATCAGGAAAATGATGCCTACGGTACCGCCAAGGAATTTCAACATAAGAACGCTCTCATCGGATGGGCTTAATCGTCTAGACCGCTACCGATAACGCTCGTTTCGTTGAATATTCATTCGTGGTGATCAATGAACCGCAAAGGACCTTGGCACCGGCACATGCTCGAATTTTGAAATGGTCTTGATCCAGTAGCGGCGATAGTCCGTCTGGTCCGGCGCCAGCGGTTTGTGGCTGGACCAAGGATGTTTCTCCTTCAGGCTGGCGCGGTACGCTTCCCATTCCTTCTGTTCGGCCACTTCCCGGGCTTTGCTCCGGTCATCGAACCAGCCCAGGACGTAAGCTTCGCCCTGGTCCGTGCCGTGCGCTATCAGCAAATAAATCTCTGTCATGACTGACCTACCGTTCTGTCCTGCGCCCCCGGTTGCGGGGTCTTATCCTGGGTATCGGCCGTTATTCTCCTTTTTTGAGATTTATTGATGAGCTGCGTTTATTGCGGATCTGGGCGGTGAGGAGCAACCCCTGCTCATGACTGACCCCACCCGCTTAAAACGTTTGCCCCAAGGAAAACTGAAACACCTGCGTATCCGCGTTCTCAGGCGTGCGTACCGGAAAGGCCACGTTGGCGCTTAACGGGCCCAGTGGGCTATACCAGGTCACCCCGACCCCCACCGAACTGGCCATCTGGCTGAGATCGACCCCGTCGCATCCCTGGGTGGTGCTCAGGTAGCACTTGTCGGAGTAGACGCTGCCGACGTCCCAGAACACCGAGGTGCGCAGCGATTTGTTGTCTTTGATGAAGGGCAGTGGGAACAGGTATTCCACGCCGCCGGTGATGAGTATGTTGCCGCCCAGTGACTCGGTGTCCCGGTCGGAGTAATAGGCTTGGCCGGCGCTGGCGTAGGTGCCGGTGGCCGGTGTGTTGCGCGGGCCGAGGGTGCCGCTTTCAAAGCCGCGCACCGAACCTTCGCCACCGGCGGTGTAGTTTTCATAGAACGGCAGGCCGTCGGTCGAGCCGTAGCTGTTGCCGTAGCCGAGTTTGGTGTGCAAGCGCAGCGAGGTGGCGTCGCTGACCGGCAGGAACGTCTGCCCGGTGTAGTCGATCTTGTAGAAGCTCAGGTCGCTGCCGGGCACCGTCGCCATCAGGTTCAGGCTTTGCGAATGCCCACGGGTGGCCAGCACGCCCTTGTTCAGGGTCGATTCGGACCAGCCGAGGTTGGCCTTGAAGTTGGTGAAGTCCTTGCCTTCGCGCTCGATGAAATCGTAGATCTCATCGGCGCTGTAGGTCCCTGGTTCGATGCTGTCATGTTGCACCGTCACGCCGAAATTCAACCGTGAGGTTTCGTTGATCGGGTAGCCGAGGGAGGTGCCGGCGCCATAGCTATTGATGGAATAGTACGAATTATCGTCGTCGTAGTATTCGTTGTAGTCGGTGGCGTTGTAGAAGGCGTTATAACCCAGGCTTACGCCGTCCGGGGTGAAGTAGGGGTCGGTAAAGCCGATGTTGTACTTGCTTTGGTAGGACGAGCGGGTCAGGCCCAGGCTGGCGTAGTTGCCGGTGCCGAGAAAGTTGTTCTGGGTGATCGAGCCGCCAAGGATCAGGCCGGCGCTTTGCGAGAAGCCGACGCTGGCGCTGATCGAGCCGGAAGCCTGCTCTTCGACGCTGTAGTTCACATCGACCTGGTCATCGACGCCCGGCACGGCCGGGGTCTCGACGTTGACTTCCTTGAAGAAGCCCAGGCGCTCCAGGCGC
>NZ_JBWLPW010000090.1:0-394 GCF_056521845.1 Pseudomonas sp. PF05
GTGGTTGTTCCGCACTTCAGGCAAGCCCCGCATTCTCAGAAAAATCCTCGACTGCAAAAAAACCAACCCACAGGGCGAGCTTGGGCGTGGGCGTCCTTTCTCGGCGTACACCCTCGATCAGCTACCGGGTAAGACTGTAAAAATGAAAATCAAGTTAGCTCCTGAGGAAGCGCCCTACTTCACAGGTAAATGGGTGAAGTTCAAGAATGGATATAAACGCTGCATGGGTAAGAGCTTCGAGGATCAACATGCATTCTGTTACGGAAACCTCAAAGACTTCAGCACATTTCAAATGCCCGACGGACAGAAATGCACCATTTACCCCGGCTGTACGGAATAAGGCCCTACCCCGTGACTACGTCCCACTCAAAAATACATGCGCTGTTGCGTAACG
>NZ_JBWLPW010000091.1:0-378 GCF_056521845.1 Pseudomonas sp. PF05
AATTACCACCGCGCTGGGCAACACCCTGACCATCACCGGCTACGACGCCACCACGGGCGTGGTCAGCTACAGCTACACCTTGCTGGACAATGAAACCCATCCAAACGCCAACGGCGCCAATAGCCTCAGCGAGCAATTTGCGGTCGTTGTCACCGACGATAACGGCACCACCGCTAACGGCAACCTGGACGTGAACATCGTCGATGACTTGCCGACCGCTCACGCTGATTCCGCCTCGGTGGATGAGGGCGGGACGGTCAGTGGCAACGTCCTGAACAACGACGAAGGCGGTGCCGACGGGCCGGCCGCGAGTGGTGCCGTGATCGGCGTGCGCGCTGGCGACGACACCTCGACCCCGGCGATTGGCGGCTTGAATAC
>NZ_JBWLPW010000092.1:0-376 GCF_056521845.1 Pseudomonas sp. PF05
AGCCACTTCGGTGTAGCCACGTAGCTGGCTGGGGTTGCCGCCGTTGACTTCGTTGAGGATGACTTTGGCGGCCGTGCCCTTGAGGTTCGGGTTGCCGAGGATGATCCCGCCCAGTTGCGTGGACTGGGCGGCGTTGGTGGCGTTGTTGAGGATCACGCCGTTGCTGCCGACGTTGTAGTCCTTGAACTGGTTGTGAGACAGGCCACTGCCGTTGGGCTTGGCGATGTTGACCACCGGCACGCCATTGCCGGCTTGGCCGAGGCTGGTGCCCGGCGCGCTGACCACGATGCCGCCCGCCTGGGCCCACAGCGGTTGCCAGAACATGACGTTGGCCAACAGGAACGCCAGGCCACGCCTGGGCATGCCCCAGAAGGCG
>NZ_JBWLPW010000093.1:0-376 GCF_056521845.1 Pseudomonas sp. PF05
GGCCACTTCGGTGTAGCCACGCAGCTGGCTCGGGTTGCCGCCGTTGACTTCGTTGAGGATGACTTTGGCGGCCGTGCCCTTGAGGTTCGGGTTGCCGATAATGATGCCGCCCAATTGCGTGGACTGGGTGCGGGACGTGGCGTTGTTGAGGATCACGCCGTTGCTGCCGACGTTATAGTCCTTGAACTGGTTGTGAGACAGGCCACTGCCGTTGGGCTTGGCGATGTTGACCACCGGCACGCCATTGCCGGCCTGGCCGAGGCTGGTGCCCGGCGCGCTGACCACGATGCCGTCGGCCTGGGCCCACAGCGGTTGCCAGAACATGACGTTGGCCAACAGGAACGCCAGGCCGCGCTTGGGCATGCCCCAGAACTGC
>NZ_JBWLPW010000094.1:0-358 GCF_056521845.1 Pseudomonas sp. PF05
CAGGTGATGGTAAAGAATGCCTTCCTGCAACGGTGCCACCGGGTAGATTTCTTGCACGTTGCGGGCGCCACCCGGCACCGTCGACACGATACGGTCGATAGCGTCCTGGTCAAGGTTTGTCAGCGTCAGCATGTCTGGCGTGATCCGCTCGCAGCCGAACGGGATGCCATTGGCCGGGACGTCGATTTCACTGCCCCCCCCCACTGCCGCCGCCAACGCGGCGAGGGTCGGTTGGCCGAACAGCACGCGCACATCGGCGCTCAAGCCGGCCTGGCGCATCCGCTCGATCAAGCTGACCGCCAGCAGCGAATGCCCGCCCAGTTCGAAGAAATGATCGTGACGGCCTACGCGTTCGGCC
>NZ_JBWLPW010000095.1:0-334 GCF_056521845.1 Pseudomonas sp. PF05
CAACTTGATCTTCATCCTCACGGTCTTACCCGGTAGTTGATCGAGGGTGTACGCCGCGAAAGGACGCCCACGCCCAAGCTCGCCCTGCGGGTTGGTTTTTTTGCAGTCGAGGATTTTTCTGAGAATGCGCGGCTTGCCTGAAGTGCGGAACAACCACTGGCATTGGCCATAGAAAGTACTTTCACCCGCTTCGCTGAACGTGCCTTTGTATTGCGCTTCCAGCTCATCGCGAATCACGACGTTGGCTGAGTCTTGACTGATATCGCTCCAGTCCTTGCCATAGGCGGAGTTGATTTCGAGCTCAATGCGGCTGATCACCAGTGGGCAACCCATG
>NZ_JBWLPW010000096.1:0-329 GCF_056521845.1 Pseudomonas sp. PF05
AACTTCTCGGCGGTCAGTTCAGGGCGATTCAAATACCCTTTCGCCACGCCGTCTCCACCAATATACAACTCACCCGCCACGCCGATGGGCACCGTCTGTTGGTTGGCGTCCAGCACATAGACGCGGGTGTTGCCAATCGGACGACCAATCGGGATGCCACCCTCGCCGACGGCTTTGATTTCATGGGTGGTGGTGAAGGTGGTGGCTTCGGTCGGGCCGTAGCCGTTGAGCAAGTGAGCCGGCGCGCCTTCCTTCAGAACGCGACCGATCACCGCCGGGTCGAGCACATCGCCACCGACGATCAGGTAGCGCAGTTGGGCGAACACCGG
>NZ_JBWLPW010000097.1:0-327 GCF_056521845.1 Pseudomonas sp. PF05
ACCGAGCCGACAAGGCTGCCGCTGGCGGTTTCGCTGGTGGCGCTCGGGTCGCTGCCGGTGACGGTGCCAGGGGCCAGGTCCTGGCCGTCCTGGGTCAGGTCGAGGGCTTTTTCGTAGACGCTGATTTCGTGGTCCGACGTAGCAACGATGCAGCTTTCATCAACATCGATGGTGATGGTGGTGGTGCTTTCGTCACCGTCGGCATCGCGCACGGTGTAGGTGAACACATCGGTCGCGCCTGGGGCACTGACGGTGTTGGGGTTGCTGTGATAGACGGCGTTGCCGTTGGCGTCCAGGGTCAGGTAGCCGTAGGTGCCGTTGATCTGG
>NZ_JBWLPW010000098.1:0-326 GCF_056521845.1 Pseudomonas sp. PF05
CATCAGCCCGGCGGCGTATTGGTGGAACAGGCCAGCGGTCATCCACAGCACGCTGACCGATTGCTCTTGCAGCAAGGCCGCAAAACGTCCCTGCGTCAACAGCACGTCCTGGTCGACCACCACCACGCAACCGCCATTGAGCAACGGTGCCCAGACGTCGAGGGTGCTGGCGTCGAAGGCCGGGTTGGAGGCAAAGGCGACCCGGTCCTCGGCGTTGAAGTCGGCGTAACCGTTGTTGATCACCAGTCGGTTGATCGCCCGATGCGGCACCAGCACGCCTTTCGGGGTGCCGGTGGAACCGGAGGTGTACATGATGTAGGCCACCG
>NZ_JBWLPW010000099.1:0-306 GCF_056521845.1 Pseudomonas sp. PF05
AGGACAGCGCCCCGGCAGCGGTATTGGCACAGGACGCTACGGTCGGGCTGTTAAGTGATGCCCCCATGGCAGTGATCAACCTCGACAGCGGGCTGTGGCAGGACGAATCCGTCCAGAATCCAGAGATTATGGAGCTGACGTCCTCGCACCTGGCCTACGTCATTTACACCTCGGGTTCGACGGGTCTGCCTAAAGGCGTGATGATCGAACACCGCAACACAGTGAACTTCCTGACCTGGGCCCATCGCTCCTTCGATGACGCCACATTGTCGAAAACCCTGTTCTCGACTTCGCTGAACTTCGACC